>NZ_JCAFRT010000001.1:0-811802 GCF_059368495.1 Stenotrophomonas sp. YJH_SMC_91
CCAGCGCAATTCCGTGCTGACCCAATGGCTGCACCACTACAACTGGCACCGCCCTCACATGGGGATCGGTGGCCAGCCACCTATTTCCAGAGTCCTGCTGAACAACGTGGTGGGTTTACACAACTAACAGTCGACTCTACCCAGTCGACTCTACCCAGTCGGCTCTACCCAGTCGGCTCTACCCAGCCGCCGCAATACCCAGTTGATCGCCCAGTCAGCGCCGCTTGCCGCGGCGCGCTGGTGCCGGCGGCGGTGCATCCGAACGCGGCTTGGCATACTGCGTCCACAGCGCCGGCAGTGCCTTGCCGGTGTGCTTCTGCCACAGCGCCGGCGTATAGCGGCCGTCGCGCAGGGCCTTGTCCAGCGCCAGCACCAGGCCGGGATACTCGGCCTCGGCCCATTTCAGGAACGCACCGGTCACCCGGTAGCCGCTGTCGAAATTCTGCCCCTTCTCGACCTTGCCCGGCAGTACCCAGCCTGCGGCGGCATTGTCCATGCCGTAGCGGTCGCGTGCGTAGTCGGCGATGCCTTCCACCAGCCAGCCCGGCACCCGTGCATCGCCGTAACCTGGATAGCCCTGCACGATGTGCATCGCCTCATGGGTCACCAGGTCGATGTCGTTCGGGTGCTGCGCCAACCAGCCTGGGTTGATGGTGATCGTCGCTGCCTGGTCCTTGTCGCCGACGAAGGCGATGCCGGTGTAGGCCGGATCGATCACGATGCGCACCATCGCCGGCGCGGCCGGGTGGAAGTCCGCGCGTTCGCGCAGGTAGGCGAAGAAGAACGTATCGATCACCCGCTTGCGCTGCGGCGCGGCCAGGGCGCCACGGGCGTCCTGGTAGTTCAGCGTCACGCCGTCGCGGGTCAGCTGCGTATCGAACGCCTGGGTCTGGCCGAAACTTGAGAAGGACAGGGCAACAAGGGCCAGAGGCAGAAGACGGTAGCGCATGCCGCTCATTGTACGGTGCCGGCCGCCAGCAGTTCGATCTCCGCCAGTGGCAGCCGTGCCGGTGCCGCCAGGCGCAGGCGGTATTCGCTGTAGCGGCCGGGTCTGGCGATGCGGAACGGACGGGTCTGGCGGGCGGATTCGAAGTCTTCGCCGCTGCGCTGGTCGAGCACGGTCCAGCTGCCGCCGCCGTTGCGCGCCTCCAGCGTCCACTCACCGCCCTGGATGCGGCCGTCGCCGCTGGTGAGCGTGTACATCGTCGGCGTGCCGTCGCTCAGTCCGGTCAGCGCGATGGTTGCGCCGCCGCCCAGGCCCACGGTGGTGCTCGCATCGTCATCGACCAGTGCGGGCAGGGCGCGGCCATCGGCCAGCGTCGCCTTCGCGCCGCTGCCGAGCAGGTCGTGCAGCAGCTGCGGGCGCTGGCCGCGCGCGGTCAACGAGCGCGGCACATCGTCCACGCCGCTGCCCCAGCGCGAGGGACGGGGTCCCATCACGAAGTCGAGGGTCGCGCCCTTGGCGATCAGGTCGTGTGGCACCCAGGTCTTCGTCCACGGCTTGCCGTTGATCTTCAGCGACTGCACGTAGACGTTCTCGCGCGAGTTGTTGGCCGCGTTCACGGTCAGCACCGCGCCACCCTGCAGCTCCACGCGTGCATGCTCGAAGGCCGGCGAGCCGATCACGTACTCCGGGGCGCCCATGCGCAGCGGGTACAGGCCCAGCGAGGCCAGCACGTACCATGCCGAAGTTTCGCCGTTGTCCTCATCGCCCGGATAGCCCTGGCCGATCTCGCTGCCGACGTACAGCCGCGACAGGATTTCGCGCACGTGCTGCTGGGTCTTCCACGGCTGCCCGGCATACAGGTACATCCACGGGATGTGGTGCGCCGGCTGGTTGCTGTGCGCGTACATGCCCATGCGTACGTCGCGCGCTTCGGTCATCTCGTGGATGGTGCCGCCGTAGGAGCCGGCCAGTGCCGGGTCTGCGGTTTCCGGCGTGGCGAAGAAGGTATCCAGCTTCGCCGCCAGCTTGTCGCGGCCACCGTACAGCGCGGCCAGGCCTTCGCCGTCATGGGCGGCAGTGAAGGCGAAGGTCCAGCCGTTGGATTCGGTGTAATCGTGGCCCCACACGCGCGGGTCGTAGTCCTTGGCGTCCACGCGCCAGCGGCCATCGGCCCTGCGGCCCTGGAAGAAGCCGGCGGCAGGGTCGAACATCGTCGCGTAGCTGGCAGCGCGGTGGCGGAAGTAGTCGGCTTCGGTGCTGTAGCGCTCGCGTGCGGCGGGTGCGGTCGCGCGCTTGGCCAGCGCATCGGCCATGTTGGCGATGCCGAAGTCATTGAGTGCGCCTTCCATCGTCCACGACATGCCCTCATGCACGTCGGCGCTGGCGTAGCCCCGGAAGGTCGAACGGTCCATGCCCTTGCGGCCGACATGGCGGTCGGGTGGTACCACGGTCGCGTTCTTCAGCGCGGCGGCGTAGGCCTCGCCCGGATCGAAGCCGCCGACGCCCTTCAGCCACGCATCGGCGAAGGCCACGTCCGAGCTGGTGCCGACCATCAGGTCCGCGTAGCCCGGCGATGACCAGCGCGCGATCCAGCCGCCAGCGCGGTACTGCTCGATGAAACCCTGCACCATCTGCCCGGCATCGTCGGGCGTGAACAGCGCGTAGGCCGGCCAGGTGGTGCGGAAGGTGTCCCAGAAGCCATTGTTGACGAACACCTTGCCATCGCGCACGGCGGCAAAGGTGCGGGTCGCGCTGCCCTCGGTGTTGTCATCGCTGGCGCTGGCCTGGTTGGCGTAGCGCCACTCCGGTGCGGCGGCGCTGCCCACGTTTTCATGGCCGGAATTCGGGTACAGGAACAGCCGGTACAGGCTGGAATACAGCGTGGTCTTCTGGTCGTCGCTGGCATCGCCGATGTCGAAGCGGGCCAGGCGTGCGTCCCATGCATCCTGCGCACGGCCGGCCACGCTCTCCAGCGTATCGGTGGCGGCGATTTCCAGCGCCAGGTTGTGTCGTGCCTGCTCCACCGAGATCAGCGAAGTGGCGATGCGCATGGTCACCCGCCGGTCGCTGCCGGCATCGAACTTGATGTAGCCGGTCGGGCGGCCGGTGTCGAGGCGCCCACTGCTGCGCCACGGCTTGTCGAAGCGGGCCACCACGTACATGCGGCTGGCACCGTTGGACAGGCCGCTGCGCGTGTCGGTGTAGCCGGACAGCGTCTGCGTGGCGGCATCCAGGTTCAGGCCGCCACGTGCATCGACGTTGTCGAACAGCAGGTTGGCGTCGCCGTCCTCCGGGAAGTCAAAGCGGAACAGCGCGGCATGGTCGGTCGGCGCGATCGATGCCGCGACGCCGTTGTCGAAGCGCACGTCGTAGCGGTAAGGGCGGGCGCTTTCATGGCTGCGGTCGAACGACAGGGCACGCTTGCGGCGGTCAGCCTCCGGCACGCCACGACTGGCCGATGGCATCACCTGGAAGGTCTGGCGGTCGCCCATCCACGGGCTGGGTTGGTGGCTCAGCGCAAGCGCCTGCAGCTGCGGACGGTTCTGCGCGTCGTTCTGCTCGTTCCAGCGGTACAGCCAGTTCAGCGCACCGGCATCGGTGACCGGGGTCCAGAAGTTGAACCCGTGCGGCACCGCCGTGGCCGGGAAATTGTTGCCACGCGAGAAGGTGCCGTTGGCCTGGGTACCGCGGGTGGTCAGCACCCAGTCGGAGACGCGCGCTGGCTGCTGCCGTGGCACGGTGTCCAGGCGAACGTCATCAATCCAGCCGGAGACCGGTGCGCCGTCGGCACTGGCCACCTCCAGTTCGATCGCCACCACGCGGCGGCCCTTCAGCGCGGGCACATCGCCCAGCCGCACCGCCTTGCGCGCCCATTGCTGCGGGTACAGCGTCTTCGAGTCGCCCTGCGCGCGGGCGCCGAGGGCCACCCCATGCTGGTCACGCGCAGCGCCGGCCGAAACCCGACTGCCATCGTCCAGCAGCAGGTCCAGAGACACATAGGTTGACGCCACGGTGTCCTTGCCGACGATCTCCGGCAGCACCAACCACGACAGGGTGGTATCGGCCTCGATGGTCACGTCCGCCTTGAACAGTTCGCGCCGCACATTGCCACCTTCACTGCTGTAGCGCAGTGCGTGCAGGCCGCCGTAGCCGACATTGCGCTTGGCGGCGTAGGGCGCCGCAGGGCCATTGCCGATCGTGACCTGCAATGCGCCTGCGGCCGGTGCCGGAGCCGGCTGGCCCGGCTCGAACGAGCTCTGCAGTCCCTGTGCCAGCACCGGCATCGCGGTAGTCGCACAGGCCAGGGCCAGGGCGAGCGGAAGCAGGGCGCGGCGTGGATCGGACAGGGTCATGCAAGGGTCTCCCGGAAGGGCTGGCGGCGGGCAGAACCCGCATCGGCGGACACCACGGACAGCATCGCTCCGCCCGCCGCGATGGCAGTGGAAGAGGCGATGCCGGTCCGGTGGGGGCGGGCCATGCGATCGGGTCGGATTGGGGTAGGCCGGTTCACGACCTGGCCCGATCCTGCAACAGCCGTGGCAACCTGACAAGTGCCATTTAGTTCGATCCAAATGCGGTAAATATCGTTGTCGGTGGTTTCCCGGGGTGAATCTGCAGGATCGGTCGGGCATTCCCGCCGGCACCTCATCCCGAAGTGGCATGCAAGGTCGCAGGGAATCGGCCCGGTACGCGCAAACACCCGTTGCGGCGCAATGTCGGGGCGGCCTGGATGCTAGAATCACAGGCCTCGTAACCCGTTCATCGACATCCGCCATGAGCCATACCGCCACTGCGCCCGCCAACGCCGAGAAGCGCTACACCGTGCACCGCAGCGATCTGCCGCTGAGCTGCCCGACCCCGGAAATGGCGCTGTGGAACTCGCATCCGCGCGTGTACCTGCCGATCAAAGACGAGCCCAATGGCGAAGCGCAGTGCCCGTACTGCGGTTCCGTGTTCGTGCTGGCCGACTAAGCGGCCGCCCCTTCGATGCGCCGATTGACCGTGGTGCAGTTGCTGCCGGCGCTGCACTCCGGCGGCGTCGAGCGCTCGACCCTGGAAATCGCTGCGGCCCTGGTCGCCGCCGGCCATCGCGCGCTGGTGGTTTCCGCCGGTGGCCGCCTGGTGCAGCCGCTGCTCGACAGCGGTGCCGAGCACCTCACCCTGGACATCGGCCGCAAGTCGCTGCTGACCCTGCGCCACTTACCGACCCTGCGTCGCTTGTTTGCCGAGGTTGGTGCGGATATCGTGCATGCCCGCTCGCGGCTGCCGGCCTGGCTGGGCCTGTACGCAATCCGTGCCCTGCCTGCCGCGCAACGCCCGCACTGGGTGACCACCGTGCATGGGCTGAATTCGCCCAGCCGCTACAGCGCGGTGATGACCAGCGGCGAACGCGTGATCTGCGTGTCCAACACCGTGCGCGATTACGTGCAGCGGCACTACCCGACCGTGCCCGAACAGGCATTGCAGGTGATTCCGCGTGGCGTCGATGTGGCCCAGTTCCCGCGCGTGGCGCGTACCGATCGCCGTCCGCGGATGGCGCTTGCGGCAGAGTACCCATGGCTGGCGCAGGTTGAAGGCCCCTTGCTGCTGTTGCCGGGGCGTGGCACCCGCCTGAAGGGCCACGCACACGCATTGCAGCTGCTGGCGGATGTGCGCGCCGCCGGCGTGCCGGCACAGTTGTGGATGCTGGGCACCGATGAACCCGGCCGTGAAGCCTACGTGGCGGACCTGCGCCGGCAGGCGGCCGCGCTCGGCGTGGCCGAGGCCGTGCACATCAGCACGCCGACCGCACGCATCGCCCAGGCCTACGCGGCCAGCGACCTGATACTGCAGCTGTCGGATAAGCCCGAAGCGTTCGGCCGCACCGTGGTCGAGGCGCTGTCGGTGGGCCGGCCGGTGCTGGGTTGGGACCATGGCGGCGTCGGTGAGCTGCTTCGGCAGCTGCAACCCGCAGGTGCCGTGCCGCTCGGCGATGCGCGGGCATTGGGTGAACGTGCGCTGGCCCTGCTGGCCCAGCCCCCGTCCTTGCCGACCCGCATCCCGTTTACCCTGCAGGCCATGCAGCGCGATACCCTCCGCCTCTATGCCGACCTCGCCGGCTGACCCCGCCGTCATCGTGCGCGACGACCGCGCCGGGCGCTGGGCGCCCTGGTGGGTGCTGGCGTACGTGGCGATGTGGCCGTTGCCAGGCATCGCCGAAACCGTGTTGGGCCTGGGCGCGCTGTACGCGGCGGCGCGCATGGTGACGCGCCGCCTGCAGCGCCGCCCGCATCTGTTGAGCACGGCGGCCTGGGCACTGACTTCGATCCTGTTCCTTGGTTACTGGCTGCCGCAGGCATTCTCCGCATTCGATGCGATCGATCCGGCGGCCTCGTGGACCAAGGCTGCTGCGGGCCTGCGCTATCTACCCTTCATGTGGCTGGTGGCGATCGCAGTGGCTACGCCGGAGCGGCGGCGGCTGACCTTCGCGGGGCTGGCACTGATCACCGGCGCATGGACGCTGGATGCGCTGGTGCAGGCGGTGGCCGGCACCAGCCCATGGTTCTGGTCGCTGGAACACCTGAAGCTGGCGGTCAGTGGCCACGCACTGTGCCCGGCCGACGAGGCCGCACTGGCAGATCGCCTCAGTGGCGCACTGGGACCGTGCAACCTGAAGTTCGGCCAGGTGCTGGCCAGCCTGTCGCCGTTCCTGCTGCTGCCCGCCGCGCGGCGCTTTGGCAATACGGGCTGGCTGCTGGCTGCGGCAGCGCTGGGCAGCGTGCTGCTGTTGGCCGGTTCGCGCGCCTCGTGGATCACCTTCGCGCTGGTGCTGGCCTACAGCGGCGTGCGCCAGTTCGGCTGGAAACGGCTGGCCGCGCTGGCGCTGGTGGCGGTGCTCGGCGCCGGTGCGCTGACCGCCAGCGTGCCGCAGCTGCGCGAGCGCTTCGCGCGTACGGCCATGGCCCTGGATGGGGGCGAGCGTGGTGTCGACGAGGCCCTGTCAGGGCGCGCGCGGATCTGGGAAGCCGCCGCCTGCATGATTGAAGAGCACCCGATCAATGGCGTGGGTGCACGTGGTTTCCGCGATGCCTATCCCGCTTGCGTGGCGGAGGAAGGGCCGGCCGTGTGGGGCAATGCCCCGGCGCTTCATGCCCATCAGATCGTGCTGGAAATCCTCGCAGAGACTGGAGTGATTGGTCTGTTGCTGTGGCTGGCGGCGGTGGCCCAGGCCTGGCGCGCATGGCGCTACGCGCCGGCAATGGCCCGCGAACGCGCGCGTCCGGCGATGCTGGCGCTGGCGGTGACCGTGTTCCCGCTGAACACCCATCTGGCGTTCTATTCGGCCTTCTGGGGTGGCCTGACCGTATTGCTGGCCGCGCTGTTCGCCGGCAGCCTGCTGGCGCGCGACGCGGACGACACGCCGACGGCGGTGTGATCGTCCATCCAGCCTGGCGTGGCTCTACTGCGCGTACCGAACGGAGATTGCTGTGGTGGATCCACGCCATGCGTGGATGGAGCTTTCCCGACGCAAACACAGGTAACCCACCACTACCTGTGTTTCCATGCGTATCGCACGCTTGAGGCATGGCCAGCCCAGGACTCCGCTACGGTCGATATTCCCGATCCGGCAACGTGTACTCATTGACCACGGCAACCCTTGGCCGTGAACCGTTGTTCGCGGATGCGGCGAACATGGCGATCCTGATCGACACCCTGCGCTTCGTCGAGCGTAGGGGCTTCAGCCACAGTCTCGCCTGGGTGGTGATGCCCGACCATCTGCACTGGCTGATGGAACTGCGCAGTGGCAGCGCGGCTATCACGACCATGCAGTGCGGACCGACGAATCACTTCACGAGAAGGCGATGTACATCCTGGCCAATCCGGTCCGTGCGGGCTTGGCGTGCGTGGTGGGGGAGTACCCGTACGCCTGGTGCCGCTGGCCGTTGTGAATCCCGGCACGGAATCGAAAAGCATCCACGCATGGCGTGGATCTACTTGTAGAAATCGCTCCGCCCGCCTGGCTGGCGCTTGAAGCGGCGGTGGATCCACAGGTACTGGTCGGGCGCCTCGCGCACCATCTCTTCGATGGCCTGGTTGACCCGCGTGGTATCGGCTTCCACGTCGTCGCTGGGGAAATTCTCCAGTGGCGCGCCGATCTTCAGGAAGTACGTCCCGCCTTCGCGGCGATGGAAATACGGGATCACCGCACAGCCGGTCATCCGCGCCAGCTGGTGGGTGGCGGTGATGGTCGAAGCGGTGTGGCCGAAGAACGGCACGAACACGGTGTCCTTGCCGCGCATGTCCTGGTCGGGCGCGTACCAGAGGAAGCCGCCCTTCTTCAGGTGGCGCACGGTGGCGCGGATGTCCTCATTGGCGAACATGGCCTTGGCGTAGCGCAGGCGGCCGAACTTCACCGCCCACTCGTACACCGGGTTCTTGTGCTTGCGGTACATGCCTGAAAGATCAACGTAGTCGCACAGCAGGCGCCCGCACATTTCCAGGGTCATGAAATGGCCGGACACCAGCAGCACGCCACGACCTTCCGCCTGCATCTGCCGCAGATGTTCCAGTCCTTCGATCTGCACCTGCGGGCGGATGCTGTCGATGCTGCCCCACCAGGCGCGGATGCACTCGAACACGCCCACACCCAGGGCATCGAAGCTGTCGCGCACCAGGCGCTGGCGCCAGGCCTCGTCCTTCTCGGGGAAGCACAGCTGCAGGTTGACCTCGGCGGCGCGGCGACGGCTGCCCAGCAGGCGCCAGGTGATCCAGCCGACGCCCCGGCCCAGCGCACGCTGCAGCATCCACGGCAGGCGGGCGATGGCGAAGGCGCCCAGCATGGCGGCGAACATCGGCCAGTTGCGGGGATCGCGCAGCGACGGGCGGACGGCGGTGGTGGCATCGGACATTGGCCCATTCTACCAAGGCGGCCGCGTGTCTTTCCCGGGGGGCTCCCGTATCCTTGCCGCATGCGTAAAGACCCTGTCGAATGGATCCTGCGCGGCCTGTACTCGGTCGTGCTCTACATCCTGCTGCCGATCACCGTGTACCACCTGGTCTGGCGCGGCTTCCGGGTCCGTGAATACTTCCGGCGCTGGGATGAGCGCTATGCCTCCTATCCGCAGCCCACCGGCCAACCGCGGGTCTGGCTGCACGCGGTCTCGGTGGGCGAAGTCAATGCCGCTGCGCCGCTGGTGAACGCGCTGCGCAAGGAGCGCCCGGACATCCGCTGGGTCATCACCACCATCACCCCGACCGGCTCCGAGCGCGTGCGTGCGCTGTGGGGCGACGCCCTGGACCACGTCTACCTGCCGTATGACGTGCCCGGCAGCGTCAACCGCTTCCTCGGCCACTTCCAGCCCAGCCTGGCGCTGATCCTGGAAACCGAACTGTGGCCGAACATGCTGTTCGGCTGCCGTGACCGTGGCATTCCGGTCTACATCCTCAACGCGCGCCTCTCGGCGCGTTCGCTGCGGGGCTACCGGCTGCTGGCGGCGTTGATCCGCCGCGCACTGCGCACGGTCACCTGCGTGGCCGCGCAGTCGCAGGACGATGCCGAGCGTTTCGTGCAGCTGGGTGCCGCGCCGGAGCAGGTGCAGGCGCTGGGCAACCTGAAGTTCGACATCACTACGCCGGACGTGCAGGGCTTCGTCGAGCAGTTCCATGCCCGCGTGCCGGCCCGGCGGCCGGTGTGGATCGCCGCCAGTACCCATGATGGTGAAGAACAGGCGGTGATCGATCTGCATCGTCGCCTGCGCCGGCAGCACCCCGACCTGTTGCTGCTGTGGGCGCCCCGGCATCCCGAGCGCTTCCCGAAGGTGGAGGCGCTGGCGCGGGAGCAGGGCTGGAACGTGGCAACCCGGCGCGCGAAGCAGTGGCCGGAGGTTGGAACCGATGTGTTCGTCATCGATACCCTGGGCGAGCTGATGCCGTTCTATGCCTGCGCGCAGGTGGCGTTTGTCGGTGGAAGCCTGCAGCCGATCGGTGGCCACAACCTGCTGGAGCCGGCGGCGATGGGCACCGCTGCGGTGACGGGCCCGCACCTGCACAACTTCTCGGAGATTTCCCGCCGCATGCGCGAGGCGGGCGCGCTGTTGATCGGCGAAGACGTGCAGGCGGTCGGCGAACTGCTGCAGCACCTGCTCGAAGATCCACAGGCACGCGAGGACATGGCGCGGGCAGGCTGCACGCTGATCAGCAACGGACGCGGTGCCCTGCAGCGTACGCTGGCGCTGGTCGGCCCGCACCTGCCGCCGCCTTGCCGCTGAGTCCGAAGGGCCGGCGCACGCGACGTGACTGTCGTGAAAGACCGCGTCAATTCTGCTTAGCGACCTGGAATCTGTCGTAGCGGGACCGTGAGCTTCCTTGCCAACGTGCCTGCCGTCACATCGTGATGCGCATGGCGCGTATTCCGATACCGCCTCCCGGCACAGGCTGTCAGTCTGCTGTCGACCGCGCTTGGGCGGATATCAAGGGAACTTGCGATGGACAGCGACAGCAGCCCCGGCATCGATGAGCCCGGGTACGGCGATCGCCTTGTGGTGGTGGCACTGACCTTGCTGCTGGGAGGCGGCGTGGTCGCGTTGGTCGGCCAGCACACCGCAGCCCAGGCAGGCCCGGCCATCGTCCTGAGCCTGCTGCTGGCCGCGCTGGGCACAGGGCCGCTGCTGTACTGCCTGCACGTTCTGAACCAGCAAAGGCCCGCTGCCGATGGCCTGCATGGCGTGGTGCGGGACTGCTGGGGAGGCGTGCCGGCCGTTCTGCTCGGTGGCGCGCTGCTGCTGGAACTGGTGGTGACTGCCGCTGGCGTTGCGCAGTCCGTCGCCAACCATCTGCATGTACTGCTGGCTGGTTGTGGAATCGAGGCCAGCAACGGGATGCCGGGTCAACTGATGGCTGCTGCCAGCCTGCTGTTGCTTGCAGTGGTCGGATTGCTGCGGCCACACCGTGTGGTGCTGGTTGCCTGCGTGCTGCTGACGGTGAAGGTCGGCGCCGGCCTGCTGTTGCTGGTGCTGGCAGCCCGCCATGTGCACTACGCGTACTGGATTCCATGGCTGCCGCCGGCAACGGCACCCTATCGCTTCGGGATCGGCGGTGTACTGGCGGCGAGCGTGCCGCTGTACGGTGTGTTCGCCACCGTTGGCCTGGCGCTGGGATTTCCTGGCGTCGGCAGGCAGGCGGGGGCACGGCCGCCGCTGCTGCCGGCGTGCGTGCTGCTGGCCATGGTGCTGCTGATCGTACTGGCCGCGTTGCAGGCTGGCCTGGTCGAATTTCCGGCCCTGGCCAGCACGCGGCCTTTGTCGGTCGCCCTGCAGCATCACCCGCAGTTGTACTGGGTGATGCCCTTGCTGCCGCTGGCGGGAGTGGCAGGGTTGGTGGCGCTCATCCTGGTGCTGCTGATGTTGGCTGCGCGGGTGGCGATGCAGCTGTGGCCGACGGCAGGTGACCGATCCCTGGAGTTCCGGGAGAGACTGGTGCCGGTCGCCGTCGTCCTGTCGGCGGCATTGCTGGCGTTGTGGGCGCCCATGGGCAGCCTGCCGGTACTGCCTGGTCCGGCAACCCTGTTGGTGATGGGGGCCGTGTGCGTGGCCGTGCTGCGCGGACGGGCACCGCGGTCACGCGCCCTGCCGGTGCTGGCTCCCGTCGCCATCGCACTGTGTCTGCTGGCCGCAGTCGAACGGATGCGGGTCTGGCCCGGCTGACGGTCGGTGGGTGCATGCTTCCGTCCGCGCGACCAACAAAAAAGCCACCCTCGCGGGTGGCTTCTTCGTGACCGGCAGGCTGACGACTCAGTGCGTGGTGGTTGCCGGGTTGCCCGCGTCCTGGGTCAGCAGGCGGTTGACGTCCTGCAGCTCGGCCACGTCCAGCGCACCCAGCGACTGGCTCAGCAGCAGGCGGTTCTGCAGGAAGGTGTAACGGGCCTGGGCGTAGTCCAGCTGCGCCGAGAACAGGATGCGCTGGTTCTGGATCACGTCCAGCACGGTACGGGTACCGACTTCCAGGCCGACCTGCGAGGCGTCATAGGCGCTCTGTGCCGAGACCACCGCCAGGCGGCGGGCTTCCACTTCGCTGATGCCCTGTACCAGGGTCTGGTAGGCATTGCGGGTGTTGCGGTCCAGGGCACGCTTCTGCTGCTCGTAGCCGTCCTGGGCAATGTCACGCTGGGCCAGTGCCTGGCGCACGCCGGACTGGGTAGCGCCGCCGGCGAAGATCGGCACGTTCAGGGTCAGGCCGATGCTGTTGGTGCGGGCATCGGGGGACAGCGAGCCGGAGCCGGTGCTGTCGCCCCAGGTCGCGGTCTTGCCCCAGCTGCCGCCCAGCGACAGGGTCGGGTAGTGACCACCACGCGCGGCCTGCACGCCGGCTTCGGCGGCGCTCACCTTCAGTTCCTGCGCCTTCAGCGCCGGATTCTGGGTGGTGGCCTGGTGCACCAGCTCATCGATGTTGCCACGGTTGGCCGGCACTTCCGGACGGAAGTCGGCCGGCAGGCCGCGCAGGTTGACCACCGGCTGGCCGGTCAGTTCGGTCAGGGCCTGGTAGTTATCGGCCAGGGTGTTCTGCGCAACGATGGTGTTGGCACGCGCCTGGTCGTACTGGGCGCGTGCTTCGTGCACGTCGGTGATCGGCGCCAGGCCCACTTCCAGGCGCTTGTCGGCGAAGTCGAACTGCTTCTTCGCAGCCGCTTCATTGGTCTGTGCGGCGTTCAGCGATTCGATCGCCACCAGCACGTTGAAGTAGGCCGCCGAGGTGCGCACGATCAGGCTGTCGTTGGCGGATTCGAGGGTGAAGTCCGCCGCCTTGCTCAGCTCACGCTGCGAACGCAGGTTGTTGATCTGGGTCCAGTTGAACAGCGTCTGGCTGCCATCGATCGTGTAATTGCGGCGCTTGTTGGTGAACGAGCCGGAGTTGATGTCGGCGTTCGGCTCGCTGCGCGTGCGGTTCAGCGTGGCCTGGCCGTTGATCTGCGGCAGCAGGGCGGCGCGGGCCTGCACGGCGCCTTCCTTGTCGACCAGCCGGGTCGATTCGGCGGCGGACAGCTGCGGATCGCCGTTGCGTGCCATTTCGTAGACCTGCAGCAGGTCGGCGGCATGGGCAGACAACGGCAGCAGGGCAGTGGCCAGCGCAACAGCGAGGGATCGGCGGATCATTGCGGCTTCCTTGGACTCAGAGGTGGAACTGGGGTGCCGGGGCGGCACCACGCAGGTAATCGATATCGGTCTCGAACAGGGACTCGGTGCTGCCGTCGGCCTTGACCAGCAGGGCCTCCATCGCCGGCGAGCGGCCGTGGATCACGAACAGGCGACCACCCGGACGCAGCCACGAGGCGAACTGTGACGGCACCACGTCGACCGCACCAGTGACACAGATCACGTCAAAGCGGCGTTCGGTCTGCCAGGACAGGGCGTCAGCCACTTCCACGCGGACGTTGGTGCCCAGGCCGGAGGCGTCGTCCAGGCGGGCACGCGCGGCGGCGGCCAGCTCCGGGTCGATCTCCAGGCTCAGCACGTCGCGCGCGAGCGCGCCGATGCAGGCGGACAGGAAGCCGCTGCCGGTGCCGATTTCCAGCACTTCGTCACCCGGCTGCAGATCCAGTGCCTGCAGGGTACGGCCCTCGATGACCGGCTTCATCATCTTCTGGCCGTGGCCGATCGGCAGTTCGACATCGGCGTAGGCCAGCGCCCGGTGTGCATCGGCGACAAAAGCCTCGCGCGGCAGGCGGGCCAGGACGTCGAGCACCTTGATGTCCAGCACGTCCCAGGGACGGATCTGCTGTTCCACCATCAGTTCGCGGGCGTGGGCGTAATCAATCGTCATGAGGTTCAAATCCAGCGCAGTGGGCCGGCCATTTTACCGGTGCCGGAGGCCGGCGGCGCGCCCAGAGCATCAGCTGCCGGGTGGCCGGGGTCGCAGTGCCGGAAGTCATCGCGACCTCCGGTTCGTTCAGTTTTGGTTATTCAGCCGTCCCGGCCCCTCGCGGCGCATAGGCGCGCAGGAAGAAGTCGATGCTGGCGGTCACGTGGGCAAGAGGGTCGCACTCCACCGGTGACAGTGGCATGCCGCACATCATATGCATGTGCACTTCGCCCTTGACCAGGGTCAGGAACTGCTCGCCAGCCAGCGAATAGTCGGTGATTTCCAGCTCGCCGCGCTCGGCGCGTGCCCGCAGGAAGTCAGCCAGGGCCTCGCAGGTACGTTCCGGTCCTGCCTTCCAGAACAGCTCGCGCAGGCGTTCGTCGGTCTCCGGCGCCATCATCATGCGCTGGATCGAGATCGCCGCATCGGAAGTGATCAGTTCGAAGAAGGCCAGGCCGATGCCGATCAGCTGGTCGCGCAGCGGGCCGTCCGCGTCGGCCACGAACAGGGCATCGGGCAGCATTTCAATGCACTTTGACTGCACGGCCTCGGAGAACAGGGTCTCCTTGTCGCCGAAGTGGCTGTACACGGTCAGCTTCGAGACGCCGGCCTGGGCGGCAATGGCGTCCATGCTCACGCCGGTATACCCCTGTTCGATGAACAGTACCTTGGCTGCTTCAAGGATCGCCGCGCGCTTGCCCAGATCCTTGGGGCGCCCGGGTCCGGCGGCCTTGGCAGCGGGCTTGGCCGACGGCTTGCGGGAAGTGGAAGAACTCATCGCAACAATACTAGACCAAGCGGTTCGATATTTATACTATACCGGCCGGTTTATTAAATTGGGCCGGCAGTCGCGGCTCCCCCTTGTTGCAACCCTGCGTTTTCAGGACGTTGACCGATGAAGATCGTGCGCTGGATGGGCGGTATGGTGTGGGTGGCTGCGCTGGCAGCCTGTTCGGGACAGGAACAGGCGCCGCAGGCGGCCGTGCCGGTACTGGTGGTTCACCCCGGCGAACAGGCCGGACAGGCGCCGGCGGCATTCCCGGGCACGGTGCGTGCCCGTCAGGAAAGCCCGCTGTCGTTCCGCGTCGGAGGCAACCTGGTCAAGCGCCACGTCGATGCTGGCCAGCGGGTGAAGAAGGGCGACGTGCTGGCCGAACTGGACGTGGCTGACTTCGCGCTGCAGGCCCGTGCCTCGCAGGCGCAGCTGGCTGCGGCCGAGGCCGACCTGGTGCGTGCCCGCGATGACCTGAAGCGCTACCAGGTGCTGGCCGACCAGCAACTGGTCAGCCGCTCGCAGCTGGACCAGCAGTCCGCGGCGTTCAAGGCCGCGCAGGGCCAGGCCAATGCGGCCCGCGCCAACCTCGATGTGCTGCGCAACCAGGCTGACTACGCGCAGCTGCGCGCGCCGGCCGATGGCGTGATCGCCAGCCGCGAGGCCGAAGCCGGGCAGGTGGTGTCCGCCGGCCAGACCATCTTCAACCTGGCCGCCGATGGCGGCCGCGAAGTGCTGATCGACCTGCCCGAGGCGACCATCCGCGACTACGCGGTCGGCCAGCCGGTCGAGGTGGAACTGTGGAACCGCCCGGGCCAGCGCCTGCCCGGTACGATCCGCGAGATCGCCGCCGCCGCCGATCCGCAGGCACGCACCTATGCCACCCGCGTCAGCCTGGCCGCCGATGCGCTGGCCGATGTCGAACTGGGCCAGAGCGCACGCGTCTACAGCAGCGCCGGTCGCCACGGTACCCTGCAGCTGCCGCTGGGCGCGCTGCAGCGCGGTGCCAACGGTGCCGCCAGCGTGTGGGTGGTCGATCCGGCCAACAGCACGCTGAAGGCCGCCCCGGTCACCACCGGTGCGTTTGGCAGCGAGACCGTGCCGGTGCTGTCCGGCGTGAACGCGGGTGACTGGGTGGTTGCCGCCGGTGGCCACCTGCTGCGAGCGGGCCAGCCGGTGATCGCCGTGGACCGGCAGAACCGCCCGGTGCTGAAGCCGGCCGCGCCGGCCGCTGCCGCCAAGGCCAAGGAGTAAGCCGGTGCGCCGCTTCAATCTTTCCGAGTGGGCGCTGGCCAATCGCCCGCTGGTGCTGTTTGCGATGCTCGCCTTCGCCTTGATCGGCGCGTGGTCGTACAAGCATCTGGGCCAGTCCGAGGATCCACCATTCACCTTCAAGGCGATGGTGGTGCGCACGCTGTGGCCGGGCGCCACCGCCGAACAGGTCTCGCGGCAGGTGACCGAGCCGATCGAGAAGGCGCTGATGAACACCGGCGAGTACGAGTTCATCCGCTCCTATTCGCGCCCCGGCGAATCGCAGGTCATCTTCATGGCCCGCGACAGCCTGCGTTCCAGGCAGATCCCGGACCTGTGGTACCAGGTGCGCAAGCGCGTGGGCGACATCCGTGCGACGCTGCCGCGCGAGATCGTCGGTCCGTTCTTCAACGATGAGTTCGGCGACACCTACGGCAACATCTATGCGTTGACCGGCAAGGGCTTCGACTACGCGGTGATGCGCGACTACGCCGACCGCATCCAGCTGGAACTGCAGCGCGTTCCCGATGTCGGCAAGATCGACCTGGTCGGCCTGCAGGACGAGAAGGTGTGGATCGAGCTGTCCAACACCCGCCTGGCCACGCTGGGTGTGTCGATGCAGCAGGTACAGCAGGCGCTGGCCGACCAGAATGCGGTCACCGGCACCAGCTTCTTCGAGACCGCCACCGACCGCGTGCAGCTGCGCGTGACCGGCCAGTTCAACGACATCGAAGCGATCCGCCAGTTCCCGATCCGCGCCGGTGACCGCACCGTGCATCTGGGCGACATCGCCGAGGTCAAGCGTGGCTTCGCCGATCCGGCGTCGCCGAAGATGCGCTTCATGGGTGAAGAGGCCATCGGCCTGGCAGTGGCGATGAAGGATGGCGGTGACATCCTCAAGCTCGGCGCCAATCTCGATGCCGAGTTCGAGCGCCTGCAGAAGACCCTGCCGGCGGGCATGCAGCTGCGCAAGGTGTCCGACCAGCCGCAGTCGGTGGAAGAGTCGGTCGGCGAGTTCGTGCAGGTGCTGACCGAAGCGGTGGTGATCGTGCTGCTGGTCAGTTTCTTCTCGCTGGGCCTGCGCACCGGCCTGGTGGTGGGCGTGACCATTCCACTGGTGCTGGCGATGACCTTCTTCGTCATGCACTACTTCGACATCGGCCTGCACAAGATTTCGCTGGGTGCACTGGTGCTGGCGCTGGGCCTGCTGGTGGACGATGCGATCATCGCGGTGGAGATGATGGCCACCAAGATGGAGCAGGGTTACGACCGCCTGCGCGCGGCCAGTTTCGCCTGGGAATCCACGGCGTTCCCGATGCTGACCGGCACGCTGATCACGGCGGCCGGCTTCCTGCCCATCGCTACGGCGGCCTCGAGCACCGGTGAGTACACGCGTTCGCTGTTCCAGGTGGTGACCATCGCGCTGGTGGTGTCGTGGATCGCGGCGGTGCTGTTCATCCCGTACCTGGGCGACAAGATGCTGCCGGACCTGTTCAATCCGCAGCCGCCGAAGCCGGGCAGCGTGTCCGCGCGCTGGCATGCCAAGCGCCAGCAGTGGGCCGACCGCTATCCGGCGCTGGCCAACCTGATCGCGCCGCCGCAGCACGGGCACGACCACGATCCGTACCAGCGCCCGTTCTACCGCAGCTTCCGTCGCTTCCTCGATGGCTGCCTGCGCCACCGCTGGTGGGTGATTGCCGCGACCATTGCCCTGTTCGTGTTCTCGCTGATGATGTTCCGCTTCGTGCCGCAGCAGTTCTTCCCGGATTCGACCCGGCCGGAACTGATGGTGGACATCGAGCTGGCCGAGGGCGCATCGCTGCGCTCGACCCAGGCCCAGGCCGAGAAGCTGGAGAAGCTGCTGTCCAGCCGCGAGGGCATCGCCAACTACGTGTCCTACGTGGGCACCGGTTCGCCGCGCTTCTACCTGCCGCTGGACCAGCAGCTGCCGGCCACCAACTTCGCCCAGTTCGTGGTACTGGCCAAGGACATCAAGGCGCGCGAAAGCACCCGTGACTGGCTGCTGCACGAGGTGATTCCGAAGTTCCCGGACGTGCAGATGCGCGTGACCCGCCTGGAGAACGGCCCGCCGGTCGGCTATCCGGTGCAGATGCGCATTTCCGGCGAGCACATCGAGAGGGTGCAGGCGATCGCGCGCCAGGTCGAGGCCAAGGTGCGCGAGAACCCGCACGTGATGAACGTCAACCTGGACTGGAGCGAGCCGAGCAAGGTGGTGCGGCTGGTGATCGACCAGGAGCGTGCGCGGGCGCTGGGCGTGAGCAGTGCCCAGGTCAGCCAGTTCCTGTCCAGTTCGCTGGCCGGGCAGTCGGTGAGCGTGTACCGCGAAGGCAACCGCCAGATCGAGATGCTGCTGCGTGGCCCGGCCGATGAGCGCAACCAGCTGGAGCTGCTGTCCAGCCTGTCGATGCCGACCGCCAACGGCGGCAGCATCACGCTGTCGCAGGTGGCGACGATGGAGTACGGCTTCGAGGACGGCATCATCTGGCACCGCAACCGCCTGCCGACGGTGACCGTGCGTGCCGACATCAGCGATGGCATGCAGCCCCTGGACGTGGTGCATCAGATCCTGCCGACGCTGGATGGCATCCGTGCCGAGCTGCCGAACGGTTACCTGCTGGAAACCGGCGGTACCGTGGAGGATTCGGCACGTGGCCAGAACTCGATCAAGGCCGGCATGCCGCTGTTCCTGGTGGTGGTGGCCACGCTGCTGATGCTGCAGCTGCGCAGCTTCTCGCGTGCGGCGATGGTGCTGGTGACCGCGCCGCTGGGCATCATCGGCGCGACGTTGTTCCTGCTGCTGTTCCGCGCGCCGTTCGGCTTCGTGGCACTGCTGGGCACGATCGCGCTGGCCGGCATGATCATGCGCAACTCGGTGATCCTGATCGACCAGATCCAGCAGGACATCGATGCCGGGCATGACCGCTGGCATTCGATCATCGATGCGACGGTGCGCCGCTTCCGCCCGATCGTACTGACCGCGCTGGCGGCCGTGCTGGCGATGATTCCGCTGTCGCGCAGCGCGTTCTATGGCTCGATGGCGATCTCGATCATGGGCGGCCTGATCGTCGGCACGGTGCTGACCCTGGTGTTCCTGCCGGCGCTCTACGCGGCGTGGTTCCGGGTCAAGCCGGACGAATCCGGGGCGTAACGCCCGACCGGGGTCACGACCGGGGTCAGATCCCTTTCCCGGAGGGAAAGGGATCTGACCCCATCCATGATGTGGTGGGTGCCAACCTTGGTTGGCACGGATGCATCCATCCACGCATGGCGTGGATCTACTGTAGCTGCAGGCCGCTCCGTAGCACTGGCAGCAGCCATTCGATGAATACCTGCACGCGTTGTGCGCGGTGCTGCCGATGCGGCTGCAGCAGGGTCACCGGTAACGGCTGCGCCACATGCTGCGGCATCACCTCCACCAATGCGCCTGACTGCAGTTCGGCCTGCACGTCGTAGCGCGGAATCTGCAGCAGCCCCAGCCCCGCCACGCAGCACGCGATCGACGCTTCTGCACTGTTCACCCGCACCCAGCCGGGCATCGGCAATGTGCGTAGCTGCGTGTCCTCCTGCCACTCCCACGCTTCCACCCGCGCTGTCGTCGGCGATGCATAGTTCACCGCCCGATGCTGCTGCAGGTCGGCAGGTTGCTGCGGCACACCGTACTCGCGCAGGTAGGCCGGCGCGGCAACGTTGACGAAGTCGAGCTGGCCCAGTGTGCGCGCCACCAGGCTGGAATCGCCCAGCTGCCCGACCCGCAGCACCGCATCGCAGCCGTCTTCGATCAGGTTCACCGCGCGGTCGGTCATGCCCAGGTCGACTTCCACCTGCGGATGGCGCGCGAAGAAGTCGGGCAGCGCCGGGGCGATGATGCGGCGGCCGATGCGACTGGGCACGTCGATCTTCAGCAGACCCACCGGCTGCGCATCGTCCTGCCGGAACAGCGATTCGGCGTCTTCAACCTCGGCGATCAGGCGCAGGCAGCGGGCATGGAACACGTCGCCGTCGTGGGTGGTCGACACCCTGCGGGTCGAACGCTGCAGCAGGCGGGTACCGAGCCGCTGCTCCAGCTCCGCAATGGCTGCCGAGACGGTGGAGCGGGGCAGGCCGAGCTGGTCGGCGGCGCGGGTGAAGCTGGCGCACTCCACCACCCGGGTGAAGATGCGGAAGCGATCGATCCGGTCCATTGTTCGCTGGCTCTGGAAGGTTAAGTCAATGCGGCGGGCTTTATCCGCATTTTCTGCACGATATCGTCGTCAGGGCAGGGTTGCCACCCCGGACAGCCCACTTCCGAGACCGAGGCCATGACCGACCATTCCCTCAAGGGCAAGACCGTGCTGATCGCCGGTGGCGCCAAGAACCTGGGCGGACTGATCGCCCGCGACTTCGCCAGCCAGGGCGCCAAAGCCATCGTCATCCACTACAACAGCGCCGCCACCCAGGCCGATGCAGAGGCGACCGTCGCCGCCGTGCAGGCCGCTGGCAGCAAGGCCGTTGCCCTGCAGGGCGACCTGACGTCGGCGGCAGCGATGGAGCGCTTGTTCGCCGATGCCGTGGCCGCAGTCGGCCGTCCCGACATCGCCATCAATACGGTCGGCAAGGTGCTGAAGAAGCCGCTGCTGGAGATCAGCGAAGCGGAGTACGACGAGATGAGCGCGGTCAACGCCAAGGCCGCGTTCTTCTTCCTCAAGGAGGCTGGACGCCACGTCAACGACGGTGGCCGCATCTGCACTCTGGTCACCTCACTGCTGGGTGCGTTCACGCCGTTCTATTCCAGCTATGCCGGCACCAAGGCGCCGGTCGAGCATTTCACCCGCGCCGCGTCGAAGGAGTTCGGTGAGCGCGGCATCTCGGTGACTGCGATCGGGCCGGGCCCGATGGACACGCCGTTCTTCTACCCGGCCGAGAGTGCCGATGCGCAGGCGTACCACAAGACCGCGGCCGCGCTCTCGGCGTTCACCCGCACCGGCCTGACCGACATCGCCGACATCGTGCCGTGGATCCGCTTCCTGGTCACCGACGGCTGGTGGATGACCGGGCAGACCATCCTGGTCAATGGTGGGTACACCACCAAATAATGCAGCCACGCATGGCGTGGCTCTACAGTAGAGCCACCCCATGGGTGGCTGCCCGCAATGTGCGAAGGGAGAGGCGCCACAGGTGGCGTGGCGCTATCGGATCAGTTGAGTTTGGCCAGCACCGCGTCGGTGGCGGCTGCCGTGCTCACCGCCTGGCCGTTGGCGGCCAGATCGGTGGTGAACACGCCATCGTCCAGCACGGCGTGCACGGCGGCTTCCACCGCAGCGGCTTCCGTTTCCAACCCCAGCGAATGGCGCAGCAGCATCGCGGCGCTGAAGATCGTCGCGTACGGATTGGCGATGCCCTTGCCAGCGATATCCGGAGCGGAACCATGGATCGGTTCGTAGATGCCCACCGCGCCCGGCTCGCCCAGCGAGGCCGACGGCAGCAGGCCCAGCGACCCGGCCAGCATCGACGCCTCATCGGTGAGGATGTCGCCGAACATGTTCTCGGTGACGATCACGTCGTACTCGCGCGGCTTGGCCAGCAGGTGCATGGCCATGGAATCGACCAGCTGGTGCTCCAGCGCAACGTCCGGGAATTCCTCGCGGCCGATGCGCGCGGCCACGTCACGCCACAGGCGCGAGGTCTCCAGCACGTTGGCCTTGTCCACCGAGGTGACCTTGCCGCGGCGCTGCCGGGCCAGGCGGAAGGCACTGCGCAGCACGCGTTCGATCTCGGCCACGGTGTAGCGGCACAGGTCGCTGGCGCTGTCGGCGTCGCGGGTCTTGTCGCCGAAGTAGATGCCACCGGTCAGTTCGCGTACCACGACGAAGTCCACGCCCTGCAGCAGCTCGGCCTTGATCGGCGAGGCGTGCAGTGCGGCTTCGTGGGTACGCACCGGGCGCAGGTTGGCATACAGGCCCAGCGCCTTGCGGATCGCCAGCAGGCCCTGTTCCGGGCGCACCTTGGCGTTGGGATCGGACCACTTCGGGCCGCCGACCGCACCCAGCAGCACCGCGTTGGCGGCCTGGCAGGCAGTCAACGTCGAGGCCGGCAGCGGCTCGCCGTGGCGGTCGATGGCGATGCCACCGATGTCGTGCTCGCTGAAGGTGAAGGTGTGGTTGAAGCGCGTGGCGACAGACTTCAGGACGGCGACTGCCGCGGCGGCCACTTCCGGGCCGATGCCATCACCGGGCAGGACAACAATTTCAGCGTGCATGCTCACTCTCGTAGCGTTCGATTTCAGGGACACGGCCCAACAGATACCCCAACTGGTCGACACCTTCCAGCAGGCAGGTCTGCGAGAAGCCATCCAGCGGGAAGGAATAGACGCGGCCGTCCGGCGTGCGCAGTTCGCGCGCGGCCACGTCGATGGTCAGCGCATCGTCCGGGCGCTGCATCAGCGCCTGCACGTCGGCCTCGTCCAGCACGATCGGCAGCAGGCCGTTCTTCAGCGAATTGCCGCGGAAGATGTCGGCGATCTCGCTGCTGACGATGGCGCGCAGGCCGAGGTCGGTCAGCGCCCACGGCGCATGCTCACGCGAGGAGCCGCAGCCGAAGTTGCGGCCGGCGAGCAGAATGCTGCGGCCAGCGTTGTGCGGCTGGTTGAAGGCGAAGTCGGCCACCGGTGAACCATCGGCCTGCCAGCGCCAGTCGTTGAACGCGTTGCGGCCCAGGCCGGCACGCTCGGTGGTGGACAGGAACCGTGCCGGGATGATCTGGTCGGTGTCGATGTTGGTCTGGCGCAGCACCACGCTGGCCGAGGTCAGGGTACGGAAACCGGCCATCACGCCACCTCCTGTGCGAACAGTTCGCGGGTATCGGCAACGTGCCCGTTCACTGCGGCCCACGCGGCGCTCATCGGCGAGGCCAGCAGCGTGCGCGAACCGGGGCCTTGGCGGCCCTCGAAATTGCGGTTGCTGGTGCTCACGGCCAGCTGGCCGGGGGCGACCAGATCGCCGTTCATCGCGATGCACATCGAGCAGCCCGGCTCGCGCCACTCGGCACCGGCCGCGCGCACGATCTCGTGGATGCCTTCGGCCTCGGCCTCGCGCTTGACGATCTCCGAGCCCGGCACCACCAGCATGCGCACGCGCTCGGCGACGCGACGGCCCCGCAGCACCTGCGCCACCTCGCGCATGTCGCTCAGGCGGCCATTGGTGCACGAGCCGACGAACACCACGTCCACCGGCGTGCCCGCCAGCGCCTTGCCGGCCTGGAAATGCATGTAGTCCAGGCCCTTCTGTGCGGCGGCATCGTTGGCGGCGGGAATCGGTGCATCCACCGCGATGGCGGTGCCCGGATGCGTGCCCCAGGTCAGGGTCGGGCGGATGTCGGCGGCGTCGATGTGCACTTCGCTGTCAAAGCGCGCGCCGTCATCGCTGCGCAGCTGCTGCCAGCGTGCGACGGCCGAATCGAAGTCGGCACCCTTGGGGCCGCGCGGGGTAGCAGCGACGAAGTCGAAGGTGACCTGGTCCGGCGCCACCATGCCGGCACGCGCACCCGCCTCGATCGACATGTTGCACAGGGTCATGCGCTGTTCCATGTCCATCGCTTCGATGGTGCTGCCACGGAACTCGATGACGTGGCCGGTGCCGCCGTTGACGCCGATCACGCCGATGATGTGCAGGACCACGTCCTTGGCGCCGACGCCGGGCGCCAGCGGGCCATCGACGGTGATCGCGAAGGTCTTCGCCTTGCGCTGCAGCAGGCACTGCGTGGCCAGCACGTGGCCGACTTCACTGGTGCCGATGCCGAAGGCCAGTGAACCGAACGCACCGTGGGTGGAGGTGTGGCTGTCGCCGCAGACGATGGTCATGCCGGGCTGGGTGAAGCCTTGTTCCGGCGCGATCACGTGGACGATGCCGCGATTGTCCGAGGCCATGTCGAACAGTTCGATGCCGTGTTCGGCGCAGTTGCGTGCCAGGGTGGCGACCTGCGCTTCGGAGGCGGCGCTGGCGTAAGGCAGCGTACCGTCGGCGGCAGGCGGCAGGGTTGGCGTGGAGTGGTCCATCGTCGCCTTGGTGCGGTCCGGGCGGCGCGGCGACAGGCCGCGCTCGCGCAGTTCGGTGAACGCCTGCGGCGAGGTCACCTCGTGGATCAGGTGCAGGTCGATGTACAGCACGGCGGGGGCGCTGTCGGTTTCGGGAACCACCACGTGGGCGTCCCACAGTTTGTCGTACAGGGTGCGGGGTGCGGAAGTCATGCGTATGCCTGGCAGAAGTACGAAATAGCGAACATCAGTAAAGAAAACGGAACGGTCAAGTCAGCGACGGCGGGCGAGCACGCGCAGGCGCACGTAGTCGGCCAGCGGCTGGCCGGCGGCATTGCGCGACAGCTCGGCCAGCAACGCGGTGGCGGCCTCGCGCACGGTAGCGCGGGCCTCGGCCGGCAGGTCGTCCAGCAGTGGTGCGGCGAAGACCCGCAGCCAGCCGGCCACGCCGGTCGGCAGTGCGGTCGGGCGCGGCGTGCACTCGATCAGTTGCACCTGGAAGCCATGCTGGCGCAGGCGGTCGGCGTAGGCATCGGCGGTCGGGAAATACCACTGGAAGGTGCTGGCGCCATGGCCGTGGGCCACGCGCGCGGCCTGTACCGCCGCGATGATCGTGGCCACGTTGCCGTGGCCACCGAATTCGGCGACAAAGCGGCCGCCGGGGCGCAGGGCGCGGCGCACGCCTTCCAGCACGCGGTCCGGAGTCGTCATCCAATGCAGTGCGGCATTGCTGAACACTGCATCGAACTCGCTGTCGAACGACAGCGCGTGGCCGTCCATCACCTGCGCGTCGACACCGCGTGCGCGGGCGGCGACCACCAGTTCCGGCGAAGCATCCACGCCGTGGATGCGTGCGCCGCTCAGCGCCAGTTCGGTACTGAGTACGCCATCGCCACAGCCCAGGTCGAGGATGCGCTCACCGGCGCGCGGGTCGAGCAGGCGCGAGACCGCGCCGCCGAGCAGCGGGACGAAGCCGGCGTCGATCGCATAGTCCTGGGCGTTCCACTGCTGGCCAGCGGCGCTGGCCGGGATGAAGGTGTCGAAGGCGCTCATGGCGGGTTCCTCAGGCGGTGGCAGGGGTGGGAACGTCGGTGCTGTTGTGGGCGGTGGCCTGGCGCTGGCGCAGCAGGCGGTTGGCCACATCCAGCCAGGCCAGCGCGGAGGCTTCGATGATGTCCTTGCTGGTGCCGGTGCCGTCGTACTCCACGCCTTCGTGGCGCACGCTCAGGTTGGCCTCACCGCGCGCATCGGCGCCGATGCCGACGCTGTGCACGTGGTAGCTGTCGAGCATCAGCTGCACGCCGGTAGCGGCCGACAGCGCGCCGAACAGCGCATCGACCGGGCCATCGCCCTGCGCGGTCTCGGCCACGCGGTTGCCGTCCGGGTCGGACAGTTCGACCAGCGCGTTGGCGCGGCTGCCGACATCGCTGATGGTCATCGAGGCCAGGCGGTAGCCCTGCGCGTTGGAGCCGCCCTGCATCAACGTCTGCAGGTCGGCATCGGTGACCACGCGCTGCTGTTCGCACAGGCCCTTGAACTGCTCGAACACCAGTTTCAGTTCGTCTTCGTCCAGCCAGAAGCCCAGCGCACGCAGGCGCGCTTCAACAGCGGCACGGCCACTGTGGCGGCCCAGCACCATCTGCGAATCCTCCCAGCCCACGTCTTCCGGGCGCATGATTTCGTAGGTGCCGCGGTGGCGCAGCATGCCGTGCTGGTGGATGCCCGATTCGTGGGCGAACGCGTTGGCGCCGACGATGGCCTTGTTGCGCTGTACCGGCATGCCGACCAGGCGCTGCAGCAACTGCGAGGTGCCGACGATGCGCGGGGTGTTGATCGAACTGTCCTGCTCGTAGAAGGCCTGGCGCACCTTCAGCACCATGGCGATCTCTTCCAGCGAACAGTTGCCGGCGCGCTCGCCGATGCCGTTGACGGTGCACTCGACCTGGCGCGCGCCGCCTTCGATGGCGGCCAGCGAGTTGGCCACGGCCAGGCCCAGATCATTGTGGCAGTGCGCGCTGAAGATCACATTGGCGGCGTTCGGCACGTCGGCGACGCCGGCGATGACCTGCTGGAACATCGCGCGGATTTCTTCCGGCGTGGTGAAGCCGACGGTGTCGGGCAGGTTGATGGTGGTGGCACCGGCGGCGATCGCCACGCGCGCGACTTCGATCAGGTAATCCAGCTCGGTACGGGTGGCATCCTCGGCCGAGAATTCGACATCGTCGATGTAGGAGCGGGCCAGCGATACGTGCTTGCGTACCGACTCCAGTACCTGTTCGCGGGTCATGCGCAGCTTGTGCTCGCGGTGCAGCGGGCTGGTCGACAGGAACACATGCAGGCGCG
Source organism: Stenotrophomonas sp. YJH_SMC_91 (assembly GCF_059368495.1). Lineage (NCBI taxonomy): Bacteria > Pseudomonadati > Pseudomonadota > Gammaproteobacteria > Lysobacterales > Lysobacteraceae > Stenotrophomonas > Stenotrophomonas sp. YJH_SMC_91. The sequence continues at coordinate 26,176 of NZ_JCAFRT010000001.1, forward strand.
GGTTGGCTGCGGCTTCCAGTGCGCGTGCCGAGGTCTCGATATCGGCCTGCAGGCAGCGAGACAGCACCGCCAGGGTCAGGCTCGGGCGGCGCAGTTCGCGGCCGATCAGTGCCATCGCTTCGCGGTCGGACTGCGAGCTGGCCGGGAAGCCGGTCTCGATGATGTCCACGCCCAGTTCGTCCAGCGCACGCGCCATCACCAGCTTCTGCGGCGGGCTCATGCTGCAGCCAGGGGACTGCTCGCCGTCACGCAGGGTGGTGTCGAAGATGCGGATGCGCGGGGTGGTAATTCGTTCGATGGTGGTCACAGGGAAATCTCCTCGACAGCGGGCGTTGCGGCTTGCAGGTGGGAAGGGGAAGGCATGGGGGAGGGCGGCGCGCTGGCCTTGGCGGGCGAGCGGGGTGTTTCGCTGCGCCGTCGCCGTGGCTTGCGCGGCGGGCGCGGTCGGATGTCGGTAAGCAGGCCGGCCAGCACGCCGGCATCGATGTTCCCGCCGGAGACCACCGCGCACTTGCGGCGGCCCGCGACGCGGCGGCCAGCGGCCAGCGCCAGCGCGCCGGCACCCTCGGCAATGATGTGTTCTTCCAGTGCCAGCCGGACCAGGGTTTCGCGCAGTTCGGCTTCGCGCACGATCACCACATCGTCCAGCAGCGAGGTGCACAGGCGACGGGTCAGGAAGCCGGGGATCTTCACCCGCACGCCGTCGGCCAGCGAGGCGACGGGTGCGATCTCGCGTACGTCACCGCGGATCGCACGTGCCATCGAATCAACGCCTTCCACCTGCGCGCCGACCACGCGCACGCCCTGTGATTTCAGCGCCAGGGCCACGCCGGAAGCCAGGCCACCGCCACCGATCGGCACGATCACCACGTCCGGGGCGTGCGCGGCCAGCTCGATGCCGACCGTGCCCTGGCCGGCGATCACGTCGGCATCGTCGAACGCGGACAGGAAGCGGTAGCCGTGGCGTTGTGCCAGTTCGACCGCGAAGGCGTAAGCCTCGTCATAGCTGTTGCCGTGCTGGCGCACGGTCGCGCCCCAGTGGGCGACGCCGGCGATCTTTGTGGCGGGTGCACCATGCGGCATCACAGTGATGGCCGGCACATCCAGGCGATAGGCGGCCCAGGCCACGCCCTGGGCGTGGTTGCCGGCCGAGGCGCAGATCACCGGCCGGGTGTCGCCGCGTTCGCGGCCGGCCAGCAGTGCATTCAATGCGCCGCGCACCTTGTAGGAACCGGTGCGCTGCAGGTTCTCCAGCTTCAGCCAGGTACCGAAGCGTTCGGCGTGGTGCAGCGGGGTGGGCGGCAGGAAGCGGCGCAGGCGGGCCTGCGCTGCCAGGACGTCGGCGACGCTTACGTCGCCGACATCGCTTTCCTGGCTGGTGTCAGCGGCCGGCATGGGCCACCACCGCGGTGCGGAAGACCGCCGCATGCGGGCACGGGCGGCGAAGAAGACGCCTCCGTACCGGCACCGTGGTCGCTACGGTACGGGTGTTCATGGCGATACTCCTTCCACGGCGGTGACCTGCACGGACACGCAGTCGTAGATCTTCTCGATCTGCCGGCACAGCGTTTCCGCCGGGCGCTGGCCATCGACGACCAGCTGCAGGTGCCAGCGGCCATCGTCGGCGGCCACCGGTGCGCCGCTGATCGCACGCGGCGCAAAGCCACGGCGTTCTGCCATGCCGATCACGCGCAGCAGCGCGCCCTCGGCCGGGTGCAGCACCAGGTCAAGCCGGTATTGCATTGGGGGTCTCCTGGCGGGCATGGGCGGGGTTGCTTTCCAGCATCGTGCTGTTGGCGGTGTTCGGCGGCACCAGCGGCCACACGTTGGCGCGTGCATCGATGGCCACGTGCAGCAGTGCCGGGCCCGGTTCGGCCAGCAGCGCGGCCAGGCCGCCTTCCACGTCGTCGCGGTTGTCGATGCGGGTGGCGGCAATGCCGAACACCTGCGCCAGGGCTACGAAGTCCGGGTTGTCGGACAGGTCGATCTCGCTGTAACGCTCGGCGAAGAACAGTTCCTGCCACTGCCGCACCATGCCCAGCGAACTGTTGTCCAGCAGCACGATCTTCACCGGCAGGCGGCAGCGGGCGATGGTCGCCAGCTCCTGCACGTTCATCATGAAGCTGCCGTCGCCGGACACCAGTACCACGGTGCGCTCCGGACAGGCGAACTGCGCACCCATCGCCGCTGGCAGGCCGAAGCCCATCGTGCCCAGTGCGCCACTGGTCAGGTGGTTGCGGGGATGGTTGAAGCGGCAGTGCTGGGCCACCCACATCTGGTGCTGGCCGACATCGCAGGCGATCACCGCATCGGTCGGTGCCAGCTCGCTCAGGCGCTTCAGCAGCGCCGGGGCGTAGATGTGCTGGCCCGGTGCGTCGTAGCGGGCAGCGAAGCGGTCGCGGTGCTGCGCACAGCGCTTGCGCCAGGCGTCCTGGTGGGCCCTGGGGGAGGGGAAGGCCGCACGCAGGGCACGGATGGCGTGACCGACGTTGCCCGGCACGGCGATGTCGGCAGTGCGCAGCTTGGAGATCTCGTAGGCGTCCGCATCGATGTGGACGACGCGGGCGAATGGCGCGAACTCGGCCAGCTTGCCGGTCGCGCGGTCGTCGAAGCGCGCGCCCAGCACCAGCAGCAGGTCGCTTTCCTGCACCGCCATGTTGGCTGCGCGGGTGCCGTGCATGCCCAGCATGCCCAGCGACTGCGGATGGTGGGCCGGCAGTGCACCCAGGCCGCGCAGGGTCATCACGGTGGGGATGGCACTGGCCTCGACGAAGTCGCGCAGGTCCTGCACGGCATCACCCAGGGCGATGCCGCCACCTGCGTAGACCACCGGCTTCTCGGCCGCCGCCAGCGCGGCGATGGCCTCGGCGATGGCGGCCTCGGCCGGCGCCGGCGGCGGTTCGACGCTGCTGGGCACGTGCGCCGGCAGATGGCTGGCATCGGCCAGCTGCACATCCTTGGGCAGGTCGATCAGCACCGGGCCGGGGCGACCCTCACGGGCAATGCGGAACGCATCGGCCACCACGCGCGGCAGGTCATCGACGCTGCGCACCAGCCAGCTGTGCTTGACGATCGGCATCGTCAGGCCGAACACATCCAGTTCCTGGAAGGCGTCGGTGCCCAGCAGCGGCGTGCCGACCTGGCCGGTGATGCAGACCATCGGTACCGAATCCAGCATCGCATCGGCAATGCCGGTGACCAGGTTCGAGGCGCCCGGGCCGGAGGTGGCCACGCAGACGCCCACCTGGTTGCTGGCGCGGGCGAAGCCGTTGGCGGCCAGCGCCGCGCCCTGCTCATGGCGTACCAGGATGTGCTTCAGCGACGAATCCACCAGCGCGTCGTAGAACGGCATGATGGTGCCGCCGGGATAGCCGAACAGCGTGCGGACGCCTTCGGCCTCCAGCGCCTGGGTCAGCCAGCGCGCGCCGTTGGGCGGCGCGCTGCGATGTGTCGAAGAGTTCATGGGGGAACCTTGCAAAGCGGGTGGGGGAGGGCCGCGTGGTTACGCGGCCTGTCCTTGCAACCAGACCATCTTGGCGCGCAGTTCCTTGCCCACCTTCTCGATCGGGTGCTCCAGGTCGGCCTGCTTGAACCTGTTGTAGTTCGGCAGGCCCGCTTCGTACTCGGCCACCCAGTTCTTGGTGAAGGTGCCGTCCTGGATGTCCTTCAGCACCTCCTTCATGCGTTCCTTGGTGCCGGCATCGATCACGCGCGGGCCGCTGACGTAGTCGCCGTACTGCGCGGTCTCGGAGATGAACTCCAACATGCGCGAGATACCGCCTTCATAGAACAGGTCCACGATCAGCTTCAGTTCGTGCAGCACTTCGTAATAGGCGATCTCCGGCTGGTAGCCGGCTTCGACCAGGGTCTCGAAACCGGCCTGCACCAGCGCCGAGGCACCGCCGCACAGCACCGCCTGCTCACCGAACAGATCGGTCTCGGTCTCTTCCTTGAAGGTGGTCTGGATCAGGTTGGCGCGCGCACCGCCGAGGCCGGCCGCATAGGCCTGCGCATGCTGCGCGGCCTTGCCGCTGATGTCCTGGTAGACCGCCCAGATGCACGGCACGCCACGGCCGATCTCGTACTCACGGCGCACCAGCGCACCGGGGCCCTTCGGCGCGACCAGCACCACGTCCAGGTCGGCACGCGGCTCGATCATCCCGTAATGCACGTTCAGGCCGTGCGCGAACAGCAGGCATGCACCCTGTTTCATGTTCGGCGCCAGCACGTCGTTGTAGAGCTTCTTCTGCACCATGTCCGGGGTCAGCACGGCAACCAGGTCCGCATCCTTCACTGCCTCGGCGGGCGCGATCACGGTGAAGCCATCGGCCTGCGCCTGGGCTTCGGTCGGGCCGCCCGGACGCAGGCCTACCACCACGTCGAAGCCGGATTCGCGCAGGTTCAGTGCGTGGGCGCGGCCCTGGCTGCCGTAGCCGATGACGGCGATCTTGGTCTGGGGCAGGTCGTTGGTGCTCATGGGGGAGGTTCCTTGCGGTGGGAAGAAAAAAGAACGGCCGGTCGTCGAGGTGACGTGCCGGCCGGTCAGGGGAAAGCGGTGGAGGAGGCGCCGCGCATCGCACAGGCACAGCCACCACAAGGCGTGGTGGTGCAGGTCCGGGTTGTGCGATGAGCGTTGGTCATGGTGGTTGCGTCTGAAACCAGGTTCTGAAATGAAAAAACCCGCACCGGGGCGGGTGCGGGTTTTTGAAGAGTTCCGGTGTGTGTGTTGCTTACACGCTGGCTCGTCCCGCACCTGTTGGTTGGGTAATAAGTACGAGCACAAGAATCGAACGCAGCGAGGCGGCGCCGGTGTCGGCGGCTTCGATGTGGGTTCGCGGTGGCGTGTTGTGATGCAACATGTGATCGAGAGAAACACAGCCATTTCGACGGTGTCAACCCTCGCGACGGATTTTCTATCGGTTTCCGCTGCATCCAGCGCAATCGCTTGCGGCACAAGGATGGTTGCTGCTGAAAGTGTTTCGGTGAACCCGAATTCACTCCTTTCGGGGCGGTTTTTGCGCGGAATCCGGTGGATTTTTCCGCCCAAGGATCAACGTCCATGACGTCTGTCCGATACCGCGTGAAGGCCGCAGCGGCGAAGATCGGGGAACCACCCGTCCATCGGAACCCGACTGTGTCCCGACGCCTTGCCCGTTCCCTGCTCGCCGCCGCCGTACTGGCTGCCGTACCCGCGCTGTCCTTCGCCGCCGACCGCATCACCGGCCACACCTTCGCCACCCGTTCGGAGGTGATCGCCCCGCATGCGATGGCCGCGACCTCGCAACCACTGGCCACCCAGATCGCGCTGGACGTGATGAAGGGCGGCGGTTCGGCAGTGGACGCGGCGATTGCCGCCAACGCCGCGCTCGGCCTGATGGAGCCGACCGGCAACGGCATCGGCGGCGACCTGTTCGCCATCGTGTGGGATCCGAAGACGCAGAAGCTCTACGGCTACAACGGCTCGGGCCGCTCGCCGAAGTCGCTCACCCTGGCCGAGTTCCAGCGCCGTGGCCTGAAGGACATCCCGGCCACCGGTCCACTGCCGGTGTCGGTGCCGGGTGCCGTCGACGGCTGGTTCGCGCTGCACGACCGCTTCGGTCGCAAGCCGATGGCCGACAACCTGGCGCCGGCCATCCGCTACGCCCGCGAGGGTCACCCGGTGGCCGAGGTGATCGCCTACTACTGGGACCGCTCGGTGCCCAAGTTGTCGCAGTACCCGGGCTTCAAGGAGCAGTTCACGATCAACGGCCACGCCCCGCGCAAGGGCGAGATGTGGAAGAACGCGAACCTGGCCAGCACCCTGCAGAAGATCGCCGATGGTGGCCGCGACGCCTTCTACAAGGGCGAGATCGCCCACACCATCGGTGACTACTTCAAGGCCAACGGTGGCTACCTGAGCTACCAGGACATGGCTGACCATCATGGCGAGTGGGTCGAACCGGTCAGCAGCAACTACCGCGGCTACGACGTCTGGGAACTGCCGCCGAACAGCCAGGGCATCGCCGCGCTGCAGATCCTCAATGTGCTGGAAGGCTACGACTTCTCGAAGATCCCGTTCGGTTCACCGGAACACGTGCACCTGTTTGTCGAAGCGAAGAAGCTGGCCTTCGCCGACCGTGCACGCTTCTACGCCGACATGGCGTTCCAGCCGGCGCCGGTGCAGAAGCTCATCTCCAAGGAGTACGCCGCGCAGCGCCGCGCGCTGATTTCGATGGACAAGGCGTTGAAGGAAGTGCAGCCGGGCACGCCGAAGCAGCTGGAGGAGGGCGACACGATCTACATGACCGTGGCCGACGCCGACGGCATGATGGTTTCGCTGATCCAGTCCAACTACCGTGGCATGGGCAGCGGCATGGCACCGCCCGGTCTGGGTTTCATCCTGCAGGACCGTGGCGAGATGTTCGTGCTGCAGAAGAACCATCCCAACGGCTACGCGCCGGGCAAGCGTCCATTCCAGACCATCATTCCGGGGTTCATCACCAAGGGCGGCAAGCCGTATGCCAGCTTCGGCGTGATGGGCGGCGCGATGCAGCCGCAGGGCCATGCGCAGATCGTGATGAACCTGGTGGATTTCGGGATGAACCTGCAGGAAGCCGGTGATGCGCCGCGCATCCAGCACGAAGGCTCGACTGAACCGACGGGTCAGGCCACGGCGATGACCGATGGCGGCGAAGTGAATCTGGAGACCGGCTTCCCCTACGAGACGGTGCGTGCGCTGATGCGCAAGGGGCATCGCATCGTGTTCGCCGATGGGCCTTATGGCGGGTACCAGGCGATCATGCGCGATCCCGAGAGCGGGGTTTATTACGGAGCTTCGGAGAGTCGCAAGGATGGGCAGGCGGCGGGGTACTGAGTTTCCCGGCCAACGGGCTGAGCCCCCTCTGCGGTGGTGGCAGTGATACGGGGCTTGGCCGGGCGGGTGGATTGTCTGGGGGCCGCTGCAAGTACGTCCATGTAAGCTCGGTCGCCGCATCCATGCGGCTCACGCCCCCAGCCAACCCACCCGCCCGGCCACGGACAGTTTCCGTGGCCGTCACCGCAGGAAAAGAAAAAAAGAAGAGCAAGAGCAAAGGCAACGGCAACAGCCGCGCGCTGTGTATTGGGGTCGGATCCGTTTTCCGCAGGAAAACGGATCCGACCCCTTCTTGTTTTCCGATACACCTCTTCCACGCAAAGCGTGGAAAACCAACCGTTACCGGGAAACTGTCGGGGGTGGGGTGGTGTGGGTGGGCAGGACCGTTGGCGCCATGGATGGCGCCATCGAGCCCCCATGGATGGGTTCACGGCGTGTCCTGCCCACCCACACCGCCCCACCCAACCAGCAGCAATCCAGAGCCGCCTTTGAATTTGACCTTGGCCCTTGCCTGAAAAAGCGGTGCAGCCGCAGGCTGCAAAACACCCTCAATCCTGATCGTGCGCGCGCGCTGCCTCGGCCTGCGTCTCCTCCTGCGCCGCCATCTCGCGTGCGATCCACGCATCAATCATGTGCCGCTGGCGCTGCGCCTGCCGCCGCTCGCGCGTGTACTCCTGGTCCAGCACCCGGTACAGCGACACCATCACCAGCACCATCAGCAGCGCGAATGGCAATGCCGCGATCGTGATCATGCCCTGCAGCGCGTCCAGGCCTCCGGCCAGCAGCAACGCCGCTGCGATCAGTGCCACCGCAATGCCCCAGGCCAGCTTGCGCTTCAACGGTGGGTCGCCAGCCTCGTCGGTGGACATGCTGGCCAGCACCAGGACCGCCGAATCGGCCGAGGTCACGAAGAAGATCATCAGCAGCACCAGCGCGATGCACGACAGCAACAACGGTAGCGGCATGCTGTCGAACAGTGTGAACAACACCGTCTCGTAGCCATTGCCAAGCGCCTGCACCAGATCGGCGTGGCCGAAGATCTGTGCCCACAACGCAGTGCCGCCGAACACCGCGAACCAGAAGAAGCCCAGCAGCGTCGGTGCGAGCACGACGCCGATCACGAACTCGCGAACGCTGCGGCCGCGCGAGATGCGCGCAATGAACGATCCCACGAACGGCGCCCACGAGATCCACCAGGCCCAGTAGAAGATCGTCCAGTCCGCCACCCAGGTGCTGCCGGAGAACGGTGACATGCGCAGGCTCATCGTCACCAGCTGGTTGAGGTAGGAGCCCAGCGTGGTGGTGAACGTATCGAAGATGAAGCCGGTCGGCCCCAGCACCAGCAGGATGGCTGCCAGCAGGGCAGCCAACGCCAGGTTGAAGTTGGACAGCCACTTCACACCTCGCTCCACGCCACTGGCGGTGGAGGCCATGTACAACACGAAGGCGACGGCAATGATGGTCATCTGCACGGCGACGGTAGCCTGCACGCTGAAGACGCGTTCGATACCGGCAGCAATCTGGATGGTGCCGAAGCCGAGCGTGGTGGCGACACCGATCGCGGTGGCAACTACGGCGGCGATGTTGACCACCCGACCGATCCAGCCGCGATGGTGGCGGCCGATGATCGGCTGCAGCATGTCGCTGACCAGGCCGCGTCCATTGCGGTTGAACTGGAACCAGGCCATCGCCAGGCCGATCAGTGCGTAGATCGCCCACGGGTGCAGGCCCCAGTGGAAGAACGCATAGCGCATCGATGCGCGCGCCGCATCCAGGCTTTGCGGCGCCAGGCCTTCCGGCGGCTTGCTGAAATGCGAGATGGGCTCGGCCGCACCCCAGAACACCAGGCCGATGCCCATGCCGGCGGCGAACAGCATCGACATCCAGCTGGCACGCGAGAACTCGGGTTCGGCGTCCTCGCCGCCGATGCGCAGGTTGCCGAAGCGGCCGAACGCCAGGTACATCAGGAACACCAGCGCCAGGAACACCACCAGCAGGTACAGCCAGCCGACACTGCGGATGACTTCCGCCAGCATCGACTGGACCACGGTGTTGAAGGGGCCGGGGGCGATACCGGCGAGCAGCACCAGCAGCAGAACCAGTGCGATGGAAACGCGAAACACCATGAAGGAGCTTCTCCGATCAAGGGGGATTGAGGGGAGCGAGCAGAGCTTGCGGCGAAGGGCCGGCGGCATGCAGCACGGACCGGGCAGGGGCCGCGAAGGCGGCGGGGAACGCATCGATCTCAGCAACGCGATGGCGTGCACGTTACTGAACGCGACGTCATGGTTCCGTTAACGAATGGCGACCTGGTCCCGGAGGCGGGCGGTCTATGCTCTAATGCGCACCAAGAAGCGGGGGTACCGGGCCATGTGGCCACGGTTGAGACAGTCCCTTGGAACCTGATCCGGCTCATACCGGCGTAGGGAAGCTTTGCAATGCAGCCGTGCCCGGACTCCGCCCAAGGACCGTCCGTGCGCGGGTGCCGTGCGCCGCCGCTTCGTCCCTGACCTTCCTGGACGATGCCCGATGAACGCACAGCTCTCCGCCCTGCAGCAACAGGCCCAGCAACTCTCCGCATCCGTGACCCGGCCCATTCCCGGCTCGCGCAAGATCCACGTGCCCGGTTCACGCCCGGATCTGCAGGTGCCGATGCGCGAGATCGCGCTGACCCGTACGCCGACGCTGTTCGGCGGCGAAGAGAATGCGCCGGTGACCGTTTACGACACGTCGGGCCCGTACACCGACCCGGAGGTGCGCATCGATCTTTCCGCCGGTTTGCCGGCACTGCGTCGCGGCTGGGTGGAAGAGCGCGGTGATACCGAGCAGCTCGAAGGACTGAGTTCTTCGTTCGGTCGCGATCGCGAGCATGACCCGAAGCTTGACGCGGTGCGTTTCCCCGCGCGCAGCCTGCCACGCCGTGCACGTGCCGGTGCCAACGTCACCCAGATGCATTACGCGCGCCGCGGCATCATCACGCCGGAAATGGAATTCGTCGCCATCCGCGAGAACCAGCGCCTGGACGCGATCCGCGATGCCGGCCTGCTGCAGCAGCACCCGGGCGAGGCGTTCGGCGCGTCGATCCAGAAGATCATCACCCCGGAGTTCGTGCGCGACGAAATCGCCCGTGGCCGTGCGGTGCTGCCCAACAACATCAACCACCCGGAAAGCGAGCCGATGATCATCGGCCGCAATTTCCTGACCAAGATCAACGCCAACATCGGCAACAGTGCGGTGTCTTCCGGCATCGCCGAGGAAGTGGAGAAGCTGGTGTGGGCGATCCGCTGGGGCGGTGACACGGTGATGGACCTGTCCACCGGCAAGCACATCCACGAGACGCGCGAATGGATCATCCGCAACTCGCCGGTTGCGATCGGTACCGTGCCGATCTACCAGGCCCTGGAGAAGGTTGACGGCCGCGCCGAGGCACTGACCTGGGAGATCTTCCGCGACACCCTGATCGAGCAGGCCGAGCAGGGCGTGGACTACTTCACCATCCACGCTGGCGTGCTGCTGCGCTACGTGCCGCTTACCGCCAAGCGTGTTACCGGCATCGTCAGCCGCGGCGGCTCGATCATGGCCAAGTGGTGCCTGGCGCACCACAAGGAGAACTTCCTCTACACGCATTTCGAAGACATCTGCGAAATCATGAAGGCCTACGACGTGACCTTCTCGCTGGGCGACGGCCTGCGCCCGGGTTGCATCGCTGATGCCAACGACGCGGCGCAGTTCGGCGAACTGGAAACGCTGGGTGAACTGACGAAGATCGCCTGGAAACACGATGTGCAGACCATGATCGAAGGCCCCGGCCACGTGCCGATGCAGCTGATCAAGGAAAACATGGACAAGCAGCTGCGCGAATGCGGCGAAGCGCCGTTCTACACGCTGGGGCCGCTGACGACCGACATCGCGCCGGGCTACGACCACATCACCAGTGCGATCGGCGCGGCGATGATCGGCTGGTTTGGCACGGCCATGCTCTGCTACGTGACGCCGAAGGAGCACCTGGGCCTGCCCAACCGCCAGGACGTGCGCGACGGCATCATGGCTTACCGCATTGCCGCGCACGCGGCCGACCTGGCCAAGGGGCATCCGGGCGCACAGGTACGCGACAACGCGCTGAGCAAGGCGCGCTTCGAGTTCCGCTGGGAAGACCAGTTCCACCTGGGCCTGGATCCGGAAAAGGCCAAGGAATTCCACGACGAGACGTTGCCGAAGGACGCGCACAAGCTGGCCCACTTCTGCTCGATGTGCGGACCGCACTTCTGTTCGATGAAGATCACCCAGGACGTGCGCGACTACGCCGAGGCCGGCATGAAGGAGAAGTCGCAGGAGTTCCGTGCTGGCGGGGCCGAGGTCTACCGCCAGGGGTGACGGGTAACGGGTAGTGCCGGCCGCCGGCCGGCATTCCGTCGTGCACGGGACCGGGGAGAGTGCTGGCCAATGGCCGGCACTACCGTTCATCACGCCGCGCCCGGCTATCCTCCGCGCATCGCCCAGGGGAAAGGACGCCATGCCCGTTGCCACGACCACCCGCTGGCTGGCCATCGCCCGCCGCCATCCTTCGGCCTGGCTCCTGGCCGCCCAGTTGATCGCGGTGCTGTTGTATCCCGCCCTCGATGACACCGCCGCTGGCCGGGCGGCGCTGGGCATGGTCGGCATGGCGGTACTCGGCCTGGCGCTGTGGGTGGTCCAGCGCAGTCCGCTGGGCACGTGGCTGGCATTGCTGCTGGCCATTCCATCGGTGGTGTTCTCGCTGGCTGGCGCCCTGCTGGACCGCAGTGCGCTGCTGACCACCGCGCAGCTGCTGGAAAGCCTGCTGTACTTCTATACGGCCGGGGCATTGATCGCCTACATGCTGCAGGACCATCGAGTAACACGCGACGAACTGTTCGCGGCCGGGGCAACCTTCACCCTGCTGGCCTGGGGGTTCGCCTTTGCATTCGCGGTGTGCCAACAGTGGTATCCAGGCAGTTTCCAGGGTGCGACGGCTGGCCCCGAGCGCAGTTGGATGGAGCTGCTTTATCTGAGCTTCAGCTTGTTGTCCGGAGTTGGATTGAGTGACGTCGTGCCGTTGCACCCGCAGGCACGGGCCCTGGTGATGCTCGAACAGTTCGCAGGCGTCATGTATATCGGCCTTGTGGTGTCGCGTCTGGTCGGATTGACCATGCTTCGGCGCATGTGAAAATGAACGCCAGATAAAAATTTCGCGCCCAAAAGGGCGCGAATGGTGATGCAGATTATGTGAATGCGTCGGCGAGAGAGAGCCTGAGTGTCGACCCCGTCATAGGCGGGGTAACCGGCTTAGGCTAATATCCGGGGGCGTTAGTGTTTTTGCGGTATGCGCCGATGCTTTGTGCGGAATCTGGCTTTTCGATGGCCCTGTCCAGGGACGGTGGGGACGGTATTGCTGGTGAGCCCTGCCCAGGTCCCGTCCCTACTGTATAGCGGAAAATGAACAGCAGCGAACTCACGCCCATTGACGCCGACCGCGTGCAGGTCGGCGACTGTGTCATTACCTTGTCCTCGCGTGAGGTCGAGGTTGAAGGCGCGCGCCGTCCGCGGCGGCTGACGCCGAAAGCGCTGGGCGTACTTCGCGTGTTGATGCGGCAGCCTGGGCGCGTGGTCACCCGTGAAGAGCTGTTTGCCGAGGTCTGGCCCGATACGTTGCCGACCAATGACGTGCTGACCCAGGCCGTCACCCAGCTGCGCAAGGCGTTCGCCAACGACGACGACAATGGCCAGGCCTACATCGAGACCATCGCCAAGAGCGGCTATCGGCTGCTGGTACCGGTGCAGGCGCTGGACGACTTCGAGCCGGCGGCGGAAGTGGACGCGCTGGCCGTTGCGGATGTGATGCCGTCGCCGGACGGTGCCGGCACGATTCCGGCGCTGGCCGTGCCGGCAGCGCCTTCACGCCGGCGCGGCTGGCGCCAGCTGCGCCGCCAGCTGTTGTGGGTGCTGGGTGTGATGATGCTGGCCGCGCTGCTGGTCATGGCCACATTGTTGCTGCGGCGCGGGCCGGATCCGAGTTCACCGGTGGATGCAGCGGTCGAGAACGGCGTGCGGGTGATCGGCAGCCCGCAGCGTCCCTATCGCCTGATCACCGCCACCAGTGGTTTTGAAACCTATCCCACACTTTCGCCGGACGGCTCCCAGGTTGCCTACGAAGGCGCCAACGAGGATGGCGCCGGAGGTGGTGTGATCAAGGTGCAGACCTCGGGCAATGCGCCGGCCCGGCAGCTGGCGCTGCCGCCCAAGGGGGCCAGTGACCGTTTCCCGAGCTGGTCACCGGACGGGCGCGAGATCGCTTTTGCCCGCTTTGGAGCCGACGGCGGTTGCCAGGTGCTGATCGCCAGCGCCACTGGCGGCGGCGTGCGCCAGGCGACCCGTTGCGATGGAACCGAGCTGCTCAGCTTCGACTGGACACCGGATGGCCGCGGCCTGGTCTTTGGCAGCATGGTGGGCCGCTATGCCCATCGCGGCATCCGTGTGCTCGACCTGGCCAGCGGCCAGTGGCGGGCGTTGGACTACGCGGTCGATCAGGATGATTTTGACTACGCGCCACGCTACTCGCCCGACGGCAAGTGGCTGGTGTTCGTGCGCAATCCACAGATGGGCGACCTGTGGCGGATGCCGGCCGGAGGCGGTGAGCTGGAGCAGTTGACCAACGAATCCGCCGAACAGCGTGGCTGGGCCTGGCTGGGCGATGGGCGCAGCATCGTGTTCGGCCGGCGCGTGGACAGCGAGGTGCGGTTGTACTACCTGGACGTGGAGCGCCGCACCTTGCGTGATGCCGGCCTCGACGACGCACAATGGCCTGCGGTGTCGCGCCACGGCGACGTGCTGGCCTTCGTTCACCGCCGTGCCCAGTTCGGTGTGTTCAAGGTGCCGATGGCCGGCGGCAGCGCCGAGCGGCTGTTCGCGTCCAGTGGGCGCGACGGGCAGCCGATGGCGGCGCCCGACGGTCGCCAGCTGGTCTTCACCTCCGATCGTTCCGGCAGTTTCGCGCTGTGGTGGGCGGACATGCAGCGGCCCGACTCACTGCGGCCGATCGAGGGCCTGCGTCCGGAGGGGCGGCAGGCGCCGGACTGGTCGGCCGACAGCCGCCAGCTGCTGGTGGTCGGGCGTGACGAGCATGGGCGTACCGTTGTCTACGAGATCGCCCCGCGCGACGAGCACCTGCAACCGCTGCCGGTTCCGGTGGATCAGCCGCTGCAGGCCCTGTACGGGGCAACCCCGGAGCAGCTGCTGGTAGTCGAGCGCGATGCAGAGCAACGCACCCGGTTGAGCCTGTTCGATCGCAGCGTGACCCCCTGGCGCCGCCTGGCCAGTATCGACGGCGTCTCCCAGGCGCGTTTCGATCGGGGCGATGGCCGCGTGCTGTTCACACGCCTGGCATCCGGCGGCTTGTGGTCGGTGGATGCGGCACTGTCCCCGGCCAGCGTGCAGCAGGTCAGTGAAGACCGGCCCAGCCGATGGCGCTATCGCACCTGGACGGTGGCGGGCACCGGTGGCATCGGCTATCTCGGCAACTCGACCGAATGCGGTACGACCTTGATCCATATCCAGGCCGGCACCGAAGCCCCCGAGCGCTGCCTGGACCGGCAGCGGCTCAGCGCGGGCAACGGCATCAGTGCCAGCGCCGATGGCCGGGATCTGTACGTCGCCCTGGCGGTCAGCGATGGTGCCGACATCGGCGTCATGCAGCTGCCCCGGTCGACGCCGGCACTGTTCCCGGCCTTTCTCAAGTCATTGATCCTGAAGAAAAATATCTCTTCGTGATTTTTTCGTGGAGTTCTCGCCGCGAATTCGTGGCGATCTCGGCGGATTTTCCTGACGGGCTGACGCCTGATTAGGCAAAACGGAAGCCTGTATCAGGCAAACCCGTGGTGCCCCATGCGTCAACTCTCGCTGGCCGATCGTGGCCAAACCGTCTCCCTCGACAAGGCGCTGGACGATCTCGCGCCGACCTGCATGGGCGTGGCCCGGCTCGGCAGCCTGCAGACCGCAGGGTCAAGCTTCACTGTCTGGCTGCAGGTGCGGGGCAGTTCCTGGGTGGAAGCCAAGGAAGGGCGTTTCCGCCTGCGCCATGGCGAGTGGATTGCCTTCGAGAAGGAGTCGCGCCCGTTGGTGCAGGCCGGCCGTAACGGACTGTGCGTGGGCCTCAGCCTGACTGCGGAGGCGATGCGGGTGCTGTCCGAGATGGCCGACTGCGGCCTGTATGCCGGTCGTGGTCGCATGAGCCGCGGCGACGCCCGCGTTGCCCTGCGCCTGTGGCGCGATGCGCTCGACAGCGGCCTGCCAGCGCAGGCGCTGCGCCCGCTGTTGTTGCATCTGGCCGGCCTGCAGCGTGACCTGGCCGACAACGTACAGCGCTGCCCCGGTCGCTCACGCAGCCGCAAGCGCCAGGTGTTCGGCCGCATGCAGCGCGCCCGTCTCTATCTGGAGGGCAACAGCCACCGCGTGGTGCGGATCGGTGAACTGGCCGAGCTGACCAACTTCTCCAGCTGGTATCTCTCCAAGACCTTCCAGAGCCTGTATGAAGAGAGCCCCCAGTCGCTTTCGGCACGGTTGCGCCTGGAGCGGGCCGCCGATCTGCTGCGCGACACCGACATGATGGTGGGCGAGGTCGCCGCGGCCAGCGGATTCGACAACTGCTGCAGCTTCGC
Organism: Stenotrophomonas sp. YJH_SMC_91; assembly: GCF_059368495.1. Lineage (NCBI taxonomy): Bacteria > Pseudomonadati > Pseudomonadota > Gammaproteobacteria > Lysobacterales > Lysobacteraceae > Stenotrophomonas > Stenotrophomonas sp. YJH_SMC_91. The sequence continues at coordinate 41,701 of NZ_JCAFRT010000001.1, forward strand.
GCGGGCCTTCCGCGCCCGTTACGGGCAGTCTGCTTCCCGGTTCAGGGAAAACGGCGGCTTGCTCCCGCCACACTCTGCAAAGTCTACGGTTGGGTCGCGCAAATACAGCATCGCAACGCAATCGTAACGTGCTGGAGCGTTTTAACACGCTACTAACACGTACCTTGGAGAGATTGATGAACGTTCGCACCCCTGCCGTGCGGCTGGGCCTGCTGCCCGCCGGCATCGCGCTGGCGCTGGCACCGGCATTTGCTTCCGCACAGGAAGCCAGTGCCCCGACCACCCTTGATCGCCTGGAAGTCACCGGCTCCCGCATCCGCTCGGTGGATGTGGAAACCTCCCAGCCGGTCCTCACCGTAAGCCATGAGGACATCCAGCGTTCGGGCCTGGTCAGCGTCGGCGACCTGCTGCAGAACCTGTCCGTGGCGGGCACCCAGACCTTCAGCAAGGCGGCCGTGCTGGCGTCCAACCCGGAACAGGGCGGCCAGTACGTCAGCCTGTACAACCTGGGTGAGCAGCGCACGCTGGTGCTGGTCAACGGCAAGCGCTGGAGCACCAGCCTGGCCGGCTTCACCGACATGTCGACCATCCCGACCTCGCTGATCGAGCGTATTGAAGTCCTGAAGGACGGCGCCTCGGCGATCTACGGTTCCGACGCCATCTCCGGCGTGGTCAACATCATCCTGCGCAAGAACTTCGACGGCGCCGAGGCCAGTGCCTACTATGGCCAGAACAGCCACGGCGACGGTTCCAAGACCCAGTACAGCCTGACCCTGGGTGCCAGCGGCGAGCGCTCCTCGATCGTGTTCGGCGCGAACTACATCAAGGAAGATCCGGTGTGGGCCAAGGATCGTGGCCTGACCAAGTACTCCTATGGCCAGGGCCACAAGGAAGACGGTCTGAGCCCGGCTGGCCCGTGGGGTCGTTTCACCGATCCGCGTGCCGAAGGCACCGCCGGTGCTGGCGAATACAACAAGGCTGGCAAGTGGGTCCCGAACACCTGGGTGGTCAACCACACCGGTTCCTGGGACACCCCGGTCGGCGTTGGCCAGCCGTCGAACAACTTCAACAACTACCACCTGATTGGTCTGGACGACTACTACAACGCCTCGCAGCAGATGATGCTGAACCAGGGCGCTGAGTCGAAGACCATGTTCACCTCGGCCAGCTACGACATCAACGACAACCTGCGTCTGAAGTCGACGGCGATGTACTCCGAGCGCGATTCCAAGCGCCAGATCGCCGGCTACCCGCTGACCGGCACCTCGCAGCCGCAGTTCCCGGTGGCGATCAGCAAGGACAGCATCTACAACCCGCTGGGCAACTGGGCCAACCCGGGCGCCGGCGTTGACATCGGTGGCTGGGGCCGTCGTATCTTCGAACTGCCGCGCATCACCCAGAACAACGTCAAGTCGCTGCACTTCGACGCGGCCCTGGAAGGCAACTTCGACTTCAACAACCGTCCGTTCGACTGGGATGTGGGCATCAACTACAACCAGTTCGACGTGACCCAGACCAGCTCGGGCAACATCAACCTGCTGGCCCTGAAGAACGCCCTCGGCCCGTCGTTCATCAACGCCAACGGCGTCGCCCAGTGCGGCACCGCTGCCAACCCGATCGCGCTGGGCACCAGCCCGGGCAGCTGCGTCCCGTTCGACCTGCTGGGCGGCGCCAGCGCCGCGACCCCGGATGCGCTGAAGTACATCAACACCCTGCTGAACTCGACCGGCCAGAGCAAGAGCAAGCAGTACTTCGCCAACATCACCGGTTCGCTGTTCGACATGCCGGGCGATGCGGGCGAGTTCGCCTTCGCTGCCGGTTACGAGCATCGCGAAGTGTCGGGCTACGATCACCCGGACGCACTGTCCTCCTCGGGTTACACCACCGAGCTGGCCGCGCAGCCGACCGAAGGCAAGTACAAGACCAACGAGTTCTACCTGGAACTGATGGTGCCGCTGCTGCGTGACCTGCCGGGTGCCAAGGAGCTGTCGCTGGATATCGCCAGCCGCTACTCGGACTACGACAAGTTCGGCAACACGGTCAACAGCAAGTTCAGCGTGACCTGGAAGCCGATCGACGACCTGCTGGTGCGTGCGACCTACGGCGAGGGCTTCCGTGCCCCGACCCTGGACGACACGTTCGGTGGTGGTTCGCAGACCTTCGACAAGTTCACCGATCCGTGTGATGCCGTGTTCGGCCAGCGCAGCAACCCGGCCGTTGCAGCCCGTTGCGGTGCTGAAGGCCTGGCGTCCGACTTCCGTCAGACCGACGCTGCCGGTCGTCCGATCAGTGCCCGTGACACCCAGGGTAACAACCCGTTCAACTCGGGTGTGGGCAACGACAAGCTGCAGCCGGAAACCAGCAAGACCCGCACCGCGGGCCTGGTCTGGAGCCCGAGCTTCGTCAGCGGCCTGAACGTCTCGCTGGACTGGTACAAGATCACTGTCGACAACGTGATCACCGCGCTGTCGGCGAACTACGTGCTGAACCAGTGCTACCAGAACGGTGTGCAGGCCTTCTGTGACCAGTACAGCCGTGGCGACGTCGCCAACGGCCAGCAGGTCACCGGCCTGAGCCGCGGCAACGCGAACCTGGGCTCGCTGGAAACCGAAGGCTACAACTTCGGCGTCCGCTACCGCATGCCGGAATACAGCTTCGGTACCCTGTCGTTCAACCTGGACACCAACTACCTGACCAGCTTCCGTCAGCAGGCCACCAAGGGTGCTGCATGGGATGACTACGCAGGCTACTGGAACTACCCGCGTGTCCGCGGCACCCTGGCCAGCACCTGGACCAAGGGCGACCTGTCGGCCACCTGGACCATGCGTTACTACGGCGGCTTCCGCGACTTCTGCTACGACCAGGAAAATGGCCTGGAGTGCAACCAGCCGGATTACTACACCGAGAACGGTGGCTGGAGCGGTGGCCTGGGTGCCAACAAGAAGGGCGCGATCGTCTATCACGACATCTCGGCCACCTGGCAGGCCCCGTGGAACGGCAGCGTGACCGTCGGTGCCCGCAACGTGTTCGGCAAGACCCCGCCGATCACCTACGCGGTGACCAACGCCAGTGCCGTGCAGCTGGACCCGATGCTGGATTACGACCGCTTCCTGTTCATCCAGTACAACCAGCGCTTCTGATCCATCGAAGCCTGAAGGCAAGACGAGGAGGGCGGGCCGCAAGGCCCGCCCTCTTTGCGTTTGGCAGAGCCGGGTCGGGAAATTCTGAATCGGGCGCTTCAGCGACAAAAGTCACGCTTGTCGCAACTGGACCGCTGGTAGGTTCGCAGAGGTCCATTCCGGACCAAGGAGAGCGCGAAATGAACAACGCGATGCCACGTATGTTTGCTGCTGCAGTTCTCGCCGTCCTGAGCCTGGCCGGCAGTGTGTCGGCCGGTCCGCTGGTGTGTGCCAATGGCCGTTATTGCGCGGAGGTGCGCAGCAACTGCATCAAGGCCGGTGAGGATGCGGCGTACTGCCAGTTCCTGTTCGAGCGCTGCGTGTACGACCACTGCGCGCAGCCCTGATGCAACGAAGGCGCGTCCCTGCGGACGCGCCTTCATCGTGTGGATTGCCGGTGGAGCTCAGGCTTCGCTCGGCGTAAGCCCCATCAGGCTGTTGGCATGTTCGCGCCACTGCGGCAGCTTGTTGAGCACGCCCGCGCGCTGCAGATAGTCCTCATCCACCGGGTCGCCGTTGACCAGCGCCAGGGCCACGTGCACCGCACCGGTCACCCAGAAGCTGCGGGTGTTGGCGCGCTGCGGCTGCAGGTGGAATGCCACCGCTTCGATGATCGGCATCGGCAGGCCCCACAGCCCCAGCAGGTAGGCACCGGCTTCGGCATGGCCCGGGCGGGTATCACCGGCCAGCGACGGCTCGGTGCGCTCGTTGCGTACGCCGGGCAGCAGCAGGCCGATGTCGGCCAGCAGTGCCGCGGTTGCGCCCAGTTCGGCACTGGACTCGGGCAGCAGGCGTGCGGCCAGGCGCGAGGCGAGCAGGGCGCGCTGCTGCAGCGAGTTGCGTTCGGCAGTCGACAGCGTCGGCGCCGAGAACACTTCACTGGCCAGCACCAGGTCACGCAGCGTGGCCAGGCCCAGCCGGGTGACTGCAGTACGCAGGTCGGCAATGGTGCGGCCCTGGCTGAAGAACGCCGAGTTCGACAACTGCAGCACCTTGGCGGCGATGGCCGGATCGGCGGCCACCAGCTTGGCCACGTCGGCGCTGTCGGCGTCGTCATCATGCTCCAGCGCCTGGGTCAGGCTCAGGTACAGGTGCGGCGGCGACGGCAGTTTCTCGATGCGGCCGATGGCATCGCGCAGGCGCGGGCTGTCCAGCACTTCGCGCAGCTCTTCCAGGCTGGTCAGCGCTTCCAGCAGTACTTCCGGTGCCAGTGGCAACGGCAGGAAACGGTGAGCGACACCGATCAGGCGTGCCGGCGGCGGCCGGTTGCCATGCTGTGCGTCCACCAGCGCGATGCGGATGGTTTCCGGACGCAGGGTCCTGATCTGGCCGAGCAGCGTGGTGGCATTGAGGTCCGGCAGCTGCGGGCAGACAATCACCGCGTCCACGCCCTGGGTGGCAACCGCGGTCATCGCGGTCTGGCCATCGGTGGCGGTCAGCGGCTGCCAGTCTTCCCCAAGATCGGCAATGAATTCGGTCAGCTCAGCCGGCAGGCTGGCTGCATCCCCAACAAGCAGAATACGCACGACACATTCCCCTGGCTGTCTCGACGATGGATGTCGATGACGTGTGAAGTGACGCAATTTACCTAATACGGCAGCAAGAGTGATGTGCCGTCATCATGAAACGTGACCCGCATCGCTCCGGCAGGGTACCGCCGGAGCGATCCGGTTCAGGCTCAGGCCTTGCTGTCGAGGTGGCGCTGGTGCGCCTCGATCAGGATCTGCTTGGCCTCAGCGGCGCCGCCCCAACCGTCCAGCTTGACCCACTTGCCCTTCTCCAGGTCCTTGTAGTGCTCGAAGAAGTGGCCGATGCGCTCCAGCCAGTGGCTCGAGACCTGGGCGATGTCTTCAACGTGGGCGTAGCCACTGAAGATCTTCGAGACCGGCACGGCCAGGATCTTCTCGTCGCTGCCCGCCTCATCGCTCATCTTCAGCACGCCGACCGGACGGCAGCGCACGACCGAGCCCGGCACCAGCGGCAGCGGCAGCACCACCAGCACGTCGGCCGGATCGCCGTCGCCGCACAGGGTGCTCGGCACGTAGCCGTAGTTGCAGGGGTAACGCATCGGGGTGGACAGGATGCGGTCGACAAAGATCGCGCCGGTTTCCTTGTCCACTTCGTACTTCACCGGCTCCGAGTCCTTCGGGATCTCGATGATGACGTTGATTTCTTCCGGCGGGTTCTTGCCGGGCGAGACGAGTTCCAGACCCATGGTCGTGCTCCAGGTGGGGGATATAGACGGATAGCCCCCCATTTTATGCCTTTGCCGGGCGCTGTGCAGAGGGAGGGGCTGACCGCTGCGTGGGGCAGGGACCCACGCGGCAGGCCGGGGTTGGCTGATAGGGCCGGCCGGTGCGGGGGCGCAGGCTGGATCGACCTTGCCAAGGAGTCCGCCGATGAAAGTGTCTGCCCTGCCGTTCGCCCTGTTCTGCATGCTGCTGGTTGCGCCGTTGGCCCAGGCCTCTCCTTACGTCGACCTGATCGACTACCCGCGGCAGGAAGCCAACTGGGACCGCTTCTTTGCCCTGGAGGGACGTCTGCAGTACGGGTTCGACGCGATCTGCGGCGATACCTTCTGCGAAGGCGAGTACAGCGATATCCGCGCCCTGCGCCTGCGCTGCTCGGTGGACGCGGTACGCGGCACGGTGCATGAGTGCCTGTGGGCATTTGCCGCCAGTGACCTGGCTGTGTCGCGGCATGACGGTGCGATCGTCGCCCGGCAACCGACCTGGCTGTGCCGCCTGCCGCTGGTGCCTGGCACACCGGTGGAGGCCTTCCATGCCGCGCTCGCCGCCCGCAATCCACTGCATGACCCGTTGCCGGGGACCTCGCAGAGCGTCTATGACGGGCTGACCGGGTGCATCCATTGATGCGAACGTGACTGATTCTCATTAACCGAGTAGCATGCGCGGCGCCTTCCGTCTGTCGTCCCGGTTCCGCGCATGTCCTCCAATGCCGCCTCCCTCACCGAACTGCTGATCCGCGAGCGGCCTGCGCTGCTGCGCCGGGTGCAGCGCATCCTGGGGGGCGACAACGGCGCAGAGGACGTGATCCAGGCGGTGTGGTTCAAGGCGCGTGGCGTCGATGACAGCCAGGCCATCGACAATCCGCGGGCCTATCTGTACCGGCTCGCCGCCAACCTGGCCACCGACCACGGCCGCGAATCGACCCGGCGCAACCGCCTGCTGGCCGACCACTACCTGTGGGGAGCGGACGAGGTCATCTCGACCGAGGAACAGGCCATGGCCCAGGACGAGCTGCAGCGTGTGCTGGATGCGGCCGGACACCTGCCGGAGCCGACCCGCACCATCTTCCGGCTCAACCGCCTTCAGGGGCTGACACAGGCCGAGATCGCCCGCCGCCTCGGGGTGTCGGTGACCACCGTCGAGAACCATGTGCGCACCGCGTTGCAACGCCTGGCCTGGGCGCGCAGCGGCCGATGATCGCCCCGGCTTGGGGCTGGCCCTCGCTGAAACGTCTTGATCACTGGACCGTGGATGCGGTCTAGTTCCCCCGCCCGCGCTTGAATGCGCCTGTCCGCCAGCCGATGAGCCCGCCGAACACGCTGCCCGCCGCCAATGACGATGCCCTGGCCGAACAGGCCCGGGGCTGGATTGCGTGGCTGGCCTCGGGTGACATCGGCGAGGGGCGCATGCACGAGTTCGAGCGCTGGCTGGCAGAGCCGGGGCACCGCCGGGCCTTCGAGCACGAGCGAGCGCTGTGGCGCAGTGTCGGGCCACGCCCGCAGGCCCGGTCCGCCGAACACCGCCGCCCGCATCGAATGCGCTGGGCGATGGCCGCTGCAGCTGTGCTGGCGATGCTGGTGGCATGGCCGGAGGCCTGGTTGCGGCTGCAGGCCGACCATCGCAGCTCGCACGTCGTGCAGAACGTAACGCTGCCCGATGGCAGCCGCGCAGTGCTGGATGCGGACAGCGCGATCGCCGTGCGCTTCGATGCGCACGCACGCGAGGTCGAGCTGCTGCGCGGGCGCGTCTGGTTCGAGGTCAGCCCGGATGCGCAGCGGCGTTTCAGCGTGCGTGCCGGCAATGGCGTGGTTGAGGACATCTCGACCGCGTTCACCGTCGCGCGTGGCGATGACCGGGTGGAAACCCAGGTCGGGCAGGGCAGGGTGCGTGTGGCCAGCCCGGCCGACGGTGGCTGGACCTACCTGCAGGTGGGCCAGCGCGCCGTCTATGGCGAGCGCAGCGGCGTGACGCGCCTGCAGGATGTGGCGGCCGACAGCGTGGGTGCATGGCGCCAGGGCGAGCTGCTGCTGGAGCAGGCCAGCGTCGCCGACGCCGTGCAATGGGTGGGGCGCTATCGTGCCGGCCCGACGTTCGTGCGGGGTGATCTGTCGCGATTGCCGGCGATCAGTGCGGCGCTGCGCATCGATCGCCCGGAGCAGGCGCTGGATGCGTTGGCGGCGACGGCAGGTCTGCAGGTCACCCGCCTGCCGCTCGGCGTCGCCATCATCCAACAGTAGATCCACGCCATGCGTGGATGATGTTCCCGATGTGCCGGCCAACGGTCGGCACCCTCTGCGGCCGCAAATCGCCCTTGGGGTTGCCGCGCGCCCAACCGTCTTACCCCGCGAACGTACCCGCCGCCGCCACGTACGTCGCCGTGTCCGCCTGTGTTGCGGATGACGCCGCGCCTGCGGCACCGATTACCTGACAGGTTCCCCATGTTCGACTCCCACTGTCCGGGCCGCGCGCCGCGCCCGTCCCGCCTGTGCATTGCATTGCTGGCTGCCGGCCTGGCCAGTGCCACGCCATCCGTGCTGGCACAGAACGCCCGTGGCGATCACGCCGCCGTACAGCGCTTCGACATTCCGGCGCAGCCCCTGGACGAGGCGCTGCGCAGCTACATGCGCCAGTCCGGCGTGCAGGTCGTGTATCCGGCCATCCTGGCCCACGGGGTGAGCTCGCGTGCGGTCAATGGCAGCCTGCCGGCCAACGAGGCGCTGCAGCAGCTGCTGCAGGGCAGTGGCCTGGCGGTGCGCCGGGTCAGCGCAGATGCAGTCACGCTGGAAGCGGCAACGCCGGCGCAGGCCGACAGCGGCGTGATCGTCACCGACACGCTCAGCGTGGCCGGCGACCGCGTCGACAGTGGCGCGACCAGCGACGAGGCGCGCCTGCTCAACAGCTATCGCAGCGTCGGTTCCACCACCACGCTCAACCGCACGCACCTGGAGCGTTTCCGCGGTACGTCCAACGGCGACATCGTCAAGGGCGTGGCCGGCGTCACTGCCGGTGACCCACGCGTCGGCAATGGCTTCGACGTCAACATCCGCGGCATCCAGGGCCAAGGCCGCGTGCCGGTGATCATCGACGGTGGCCAGTCCAGCATGGATACCTACCGTGGCTATGCCGGCCAATCGCAGCGTACCTACCTCGACCCGGACCTGATCTCCAGCCTGACCATCACCAAGGGCCCGAGCCTGCAGGCCAACGCCTCTGGCGGCATCGGCGGCGTGGTCGAGATGGAGACGCTGAAGATCGGCGACGTGCTGCGCGAAGAGCGCGACTTCGGCGTGCGCGTGCGTGGCGGCCTGGCCAACAACAGCGCCAACAACCTGCCTTCCTACAGTGCCGCGCCGCGCAACGATCGCAGCGCCACCGGCAGTCAGTTCTTCAACGTGGCCGCTGCGGGACACTGGGATCGCTTCGATCTGGTCGCCGCCTACGCCTACCGCGACAATGGCAACTACTTCTCCGGCAAGCACGGCTACGATGATTTCCCACAGACCCGGCGCACGCTGGCACCGCTGAATCCGCCGCGTACCGAGGTCTTCAATACCTCGGCGCGCTCGAAGTCGGCGCTGCTCAAGGGCACCTGGCGTATCGACGATGCACAGACCCTGGAAGCGGGCTACCGCCGCTACGAAGGCACCGCCGGCGAGATCATGGCCTCGCAGATCATCCGCGTCGATCGCGACCGCATTCCGCAATGGGATCCGGGCCACGTCGACATGGACAGCTACACCCTGCGCTATCGCTTCAACCCGGACAGCGAGCTGGTCGACCTGCGCGTCAATGCCGCGTACACCGACACCGACAGCGTGATGTACAACAGCCTGACCGGCATCACCCCGTGGTATTTCGATCGTCGTACCGAGTGGTACGACGCGCCCAGCTTCAGTGGCGACCCCGGCTACAAGGATGCCTACCGCAATCCGCTGCGACAGAAGCGCTTCGGACTGGATGCCAGCAACACCTCGAAGTTCGACACACGTGCTGGCGCGTTCACCCTCGACTACGGCCTGTCCTACAGTGACGAAGACATCGCACCGGGCAGCTCGGGGCCGGTCATGCACGACGATCTGGTCAACAACCGTTTCCTGCGCAACGCCGAGCGCAAGGAATACAGCGCCGTGGCCTCGCTGAAGTGGCAGCCCGATGAGCATTGGGAACTGCTGGCCGGCGGCCGCTGGAACCGCGTGGATGTGCATGACCGCAACCGCCTGGCCACGCCCGATGCCTATGAAGTGCAGGGCCAGTACCGCTACACCGAACTGCTCAATGGCAACCCGGCGCTGCCGTCGTGGCGGGCCAAGCGCATCGCGCTGCTGAACTGGTATCCGGATGCCAACGGCAACTTCACCCGGGAATCGCTGCTGGCCTCACCGTACAAGAAGGGCACGGTGGGCGACATCGGTGGCTGGAACTTCTACGACGCCGGCAAGGCGCAGGACCTGGAAGTGCCGGTCAGCTGGACCTGGTCGCAGCCGATCCGCCGTCGTGACACCGCGTTCTCGCCGACCGCCAGCGTGGCCTACCGCTTCAGCGAAGACACCATGGTCTACGTGAAGTACGCCGAAGGCACCAAGCTGCCGAGCCTGTTCGAGACCACGCTGGGCCTGTTCACCGCTGCCAAGCCGGTGGGCGAGTTGAAGCCGGAGCGTGCGCGTAGTTGGGAAATCGGTGCCAGCACCCTCCGCTATGACCTGTTCACTGCCGGCGATCGCCTGGCGCTGAAGCTGGCGTACTTCGATACCCGCATTGACGACCTGATCACCCGTGACTACCGCACGCTGTCGGCGGGCCTGATCCGCAACGTCGACCAGTTCAGGGTCTCCGGCATGGAGTTCCAGTCCAGCTATGACAGCGGCAAGGTGTTTGCCGATCTGTCCGCGCACTACTACTTCAAGGCCAAGACCTGCGCGCCGGATATCGCCGCCGAGCGCCGTGCCTATGGGGCGCAGCGCAGGAACGGCGAGCTGGCCAACACGCCCGACTGCGTGGACGGCGGCTTCGTGGGCTCGTACACCAATACCCAGAACCCACCGCGCTACATGGTCAACCTGACCCTGGGCTCGCGCCTGTTCGACGAGCGCCTGACCTTCGGCACCCGCGTGGTCCACAACGCCGGCCCGATCAGCAAGCTGGACAAGGACTGGAACGTGGGCCTGTCGGCGATCCAGCAGCTGTACCGGCCAACCACGCTGGTGGACCTGTTCGCCAGCTGGAGCTTCAACGACCAGCTGTCGGTGGAAGCCGGCGTGGACAACCTGACCGACCGCTACTACCTGGATCCGCTGGCCCTGGGCGTGATGCCGGCCCCGGGCCGCACCGCGCGGCTGGCGTTGACCTGGAAGTACTGATCGGTCGCGGATGAGTGGTGGGGTCGGATCCCTTTCCTGCGGAAAGGGCTCTGACCCCAGCGAGCCCCAACCGCCCTCGGTGGGTGCGGACCTTGGTCCGCACCGCTTCTGCCGTGCAATCGACAGCGCCGGGCCATGCCCGGCGTCTATTTACAGCCCGCTCGAAGCCTTCACCGCATCTTCGTGCAGCGACTCGTTCAGCTCATCCACCACCGTAGTCCAGGCCGCATCGGCCTGCAGTGATTCGGACAGGAACTGGCGCTGGGCATCGTTCCAGTACGGTGCTTCGACCACTTCGACATCGGTGGCCAGCTGGTGTTCGCGGATGAAGCGGGCGATGCCCTCTGCGCTGGCATCCAGGCCCAGCTGCAGGAACAGGTTGGTCATGCGCGGTTCGGTGGTGATCATCGTCGGTTCCGGATGGACAAGGGGATGGCCCATTATCGGTGTAGACGGCCTTGGGGAAAGCCCCGTGGCAGACGTCTACAGCACGACGACCCCCTTGGCATTCCCCCATGAACGCACACATCGCCCCTGAAGAAAGCCGCAGCCTGCGGCTCAAGGCCGCCACCCGCGACAGCCACGGTGCCCTGGACAAGCGCATCATGGCCGGCGACATCTTCGCCGACCGCAGCAATTTCGCCCGTTTCCTGCGCGTGCAGTATCGCTTCCACCGCAGCATCGATGCGCTGTATGCCAACCCTGCGCTGGACGCACTGCTGCCGGATCTGGGCGAGCGCCGCCGCCTGACCCAGGTCGCGCGCGACCTGCAGGACCTGGAGCAGACCCTGCCGGGGGCTGACATCGCGGCGTTGCCGTCCGATCTGGAACTGCCCGCCGCGTTGGGGTGGCTGTACGTGGCTGAAGGCTCCAACCTGGGCGGCACCATTCTGTACAAGATGGCTGCCAAGCTCGGCCTGGACCGTGATTTTGGCGCCCGCCACCTGGCCGCGCATCCGGATGGCGCGGCGCGCCACTGGCGTGAGTTCACCGCTGCGCTGGACGCGGTACCGCTGAGTGTCGAGCAGGAGCAGGAGGTGATCGATGCGGCCGACGCCGCGTTCCGCAGCGTGCACGGCCACGTCGAAGTGGAATTCGCCTGATGCACGGCGCGCGCCCACAGGTGCAGCGCTGATGCGCTGGCTCTGGTTCGCGCTGGGCTGGCTGATGGTCGGGCTCGGGGTGATCGGCGCGTTGCTGCCGGTGATGCCGACCACCATCTTCCTGATCCTGGCCGTGGGCTGCTTCGCGCGCAGCTCGCCGAAGTTCGAGCAGCGCCTGCTGGCGCATCCGCGCTACGGCCCGTCGCTGCGGTTGTGGCGCGAGCAGGGCGCGGTATCGCGCAAGGGCAAGGCGTTTGCCAGTGCCGGCATGGCGCTGGGCTTTGCCCTGTTCTGCTGGGGCGCGCACCCGTCCTGGCGCCTGCTGTTGGGCGTGGGCCTGTTCTTCGCGGTCAGCGCCGGCTACGTGCTGAGCCGACCGGCACCGCGGCTGGAGCCCCATCCGGTCGTGGAAGTGGACGACGCCAATGATCCGCGCGCGGCCCGTCGTCGCGCAGCGACCCCTGATGCTGATGGAAACCGAGACGATGCTGCCTGCTGACCTGGCCCCCGTGGCCGCCCCCGCATTGACCCCATGGGGCATGTACCTGGCCGCCGACGTGGTGGTGAAGGCCGTGATGATCGCGCTGGCACTGGCGTCGCTGGCCACCTGGACCGTGCTGCTGGCCAAGGGCTGGGAGCTGGCCCGCCAGGCCCGGCAGCTGCGCGCGGCGCGCGCGCTGTTGCTGCAGTCCGCACAGCTGCCGCCGCAGAGCGAAGAGGCAAGTCTGCAGCAGGGCATCGCGCTGGCGATGCTGGACGCCGCCCGCACCGAACTGCGTCTGTCGCAGGATCTGGATAGTCGCGACGGCATCAAGGAGCGCATCGCCTCGCGCCTGGACCGCATCGAGCTGGAGACCGCGCGCGTGCAGCGGCGCGGCATCGGTGTGCTCGCCAGCATCGGCGCGGTGGCGCCCTTCGTCGGCCTGTTCGGCACGGTGTGGGGCATCATGAACAGTTTCATCGGCATCGCACACAGCAACACCACCAACCTGGCGGTGGTTGCGCCCGGCATCGCCGAGGCCCTGCTGGCGACCGCACTCGGCCTGGTCGCGGCGATTCCCGCGGTACTGGTCTACAACCATTTCAGCCGCGTGCTGGCCGGCCTGCGGGGCCTGCTCGGCGATCTGTCGGCGGCCGTGCAGCAGCTGGTCTCGCGCGATCTTGATCGTGCCGTGCCGAGTACCGCAGCGGCACCGCTGCGCGCGGTGCACTGAGGCGCGACGATGGCGATCAGGACCGCGTCCGACCGCGACGACGCACCGGAAGAAGCACACGAGATCAACGTCACGCCCTTCATCGACGTGATGCTGGTGCTGCTGATCATCTTCATGGTAGCCGCACCGCTGGCCACCGTATCAGTGCCGGTGCAGCTGCCGGCCAGCAGCGCCAGTGCCACGCCGCCCGAACAGGCGCCTGTGTATGTGACCGTGCAGGCCGATCTGTCGCTGCGCGTGGGCGAGCAGGCGGTGGCGCGTGACGGACTGGCCGCTGCATTGCAGGCGGCCACCCACGGCGACACCGCGCAGCGCATCTTCCTGCGTGCCGATACCCGCGTGCCTTACGGTGAACTGATGGCGACGCTGGACGCGCTGCGTGGCGCAGGCTACTTGAAGGTGGCACTGGTTGGACTGGAGCAGGGCGCGCGATGAGTGGACTGCGGCGCTGGGCGACCAGCCTGGCGATCGTGCTGCTGGTGCACGCGCTGCTGATCGGCGCGGCCTGCTGGTGGGCGACGCGCGCACCGGTACTGGCTGCGACGGCGCCGCCCGCCGCGCTGCTGCTGGAACTGGCACCGATGGCGCAGGCACCGCCGGTGCCGCCGCGCGAGGTCGCCACCGGTCCACTGCAGCAGCAACAGCAGCGGCAGGCGCCGAAGCCGGCCCTGCGCGAGCAACCGGAGGCGCCGGTGCAGCCGCAGGGTGACCTGCCACCGCCGCGTACACCAGAGCCGACGCCCTCGCCGGATGTCGCCGACGCCAATGTCGCGCAGACCAGCGCACCGCCACAGGTGGCCGCTGACGCCGCCGCGCGCTACACCGCACCGCAGACCACGGCGGGTGAGCGCAGTCGCGCCGAGGCAAGCTGGGAAGGTCGCTTGCTGGGGCACCTGCAGAAGCATCGCCGCTATCCGCGCCAGGCCGAGCGGCTGCGCCAGCAGGGCGTGGTCTACGTGCGCTTTGCCGTGGCCCGCGATGGCGCGGTCTCGGGGTTGAAGCTGGGCCGCAGCAGTGGCTTCGCGCTGCTTGACCAGGAGACGCTGGACACCGTGCAGCGCGCCAGCCCGGTACCGGCGCCGCCGGCCGAAGTGGCCGGCGACCCGGTGGACGTGATGGTGCCGGTGTCGTTTTTCCTGCGCGGGCGGTGATTGACGGTGGGGTCGGATCCCTTTCCTGGGAAAGGGCTCTGACCCCATCGAGGCCGTCATCCACGCATGGCGTGGATCTACAGCAACGGCACCAGCAGCAGCGCGACGATGTTGATGATCTTGATCAGCGGATTGATCGCCGGGCCGGCCGTGTCCTTGTACGGGTCACCGACGGTATCGCCGGTCACCGCAGCCTTGTGCGCCTCGCTGCCCTTGCCGCCGAAGTGGCCATCTTCGATGTACTTCTTGGCGTTGTCCCAGGCGCCACCGCCGGTGGTCATCGAAATGGCCACGAACAGGCCGGTCACGATCGTGCCGATCAGCAGGCCACCCAGTGCGCGTGGCCCCAGCAGCAGGCCGACCACCACCGGCACCGCCACCGGCAGCAGCGAGGGCACGATCATTTCGCGGATCGCCGAGCGGGTCAGCATGTCCACCGCCTTGTCGTACTGCGGCTTGCCGGTGCCCTGCATGATGCCGGGGATCTCGCGGAACTGGCGACGTACTTCCTCCACCACCGCACCCGCCGCGCGGCCGACCGCTTCCATCGCCATCGCACCGAACAGGTAGGGAATCAGGCCGCCGATCAGCAGGCCGATGATCACCGTGTGGTCGCTGAGGTCGAAGCGGAATTCCTGCCCGGGATGTGCAGCCTGCAGGTTGTGCGTGTAGTCCGCGAACAGCACCAATGCGGCCAGTGCGGCCGAACCGATCGCATAGCCCTTGGTCACCGCCTTGGTGGTGTTGCCCACCGCATCCAGTGGATCGGTGATGTCGCGGATCTCCGAGGGCAGCTCGGCCATCTCGGCAATCCCACCGGCGTTGTCGGTGATCGGCCCGTAGGCATCAAGAGCGACGATCATGCCGGCCATCGACAGCATCGCGGTGGCGGCGATGGCGATGCCGTACAGCCCACCCAGCGCGAACGCGCCCCAGATCGCCGCACACACGGCCACCACCGGCAGCGCGGTGGACTTCATCGAGATGCCGAGGCCGGCGATGATGTTGGTGCCGTGGCCGGTGGTCGAGGCCTGCGCCACGTGCTGCACCGGCTTGTACTGGGTGCCGGTGTAGTACTCGGTGATCCACACGATCAGCCCGGTCAGGACCAGGCCGATCAACGCGCAGCCGTACAGGGCCATCGGCCCGTGCACGTTGTCACCCATCAGGCCGGCAGTGATCGGGTAGAAGGCGATGGCGGCCAGCACGCCGGAGACGATCACGCCCTTGTACAGCGCGCCCATGATCGAGCCGCCAGGCTTCACTTTGACGAACAGCGCGCCGATGATCGAGGCGATGATCGATACGCCGCCCAGCACCAGCGGATACAGCACCGCATTGGTTCCGGCTTCGGCCAGCATCAGGCTGCCCAGCAGCATCGTTGCGATGACGGTCACCGCGTAGGTTTCGAACAGATCGGCGGCCATGCCGGCGCAGTCGCCCACGTTGTCACCCACGTTGTCCGCGATCACCGCCGGGTTGCGCGGGTCGTCCTCGGGAATGCCGGCTTCCACCTTGCCGACCAGATCGGCGCCGACGTCGGCGCCCTTGGTGAAGATGCCACCGCCCAGCCGCGCGAAGATCGAGATCAGCGACGAGCCGAAGGCCAGGCCGACCAGCGCATGCAGCGCCTGTTCCATCGGCAGGCCCATGCGCAGCAGCAGCGCGTAGTAGCCGGCCACGCCCAGCAGGCCGAGGCCGACCACCAGCATGCCGGTGATGGCACCGCCGCGGAAGGCGACGTCCATTGCGGCGCTGATGCCGTGGCGTGCAGCTTCGGCAGTGCGCACGTTGGCGCGTACCGACACGTTCATGCCGATATAGCCGGCCGCGCCGGACAGTATCGCGCCGACCGCGAAGCCGATCGCGGTGTACCAGCTGAGGAACACACCGACCAGCACGAACAGCACCACACCGGCCACGCCAATGGTCAGGTACTGGCGGTTGAGATAGGCACGCGCACCTTCCTGGATCGCCGTGGCGATCGCGATCATGCGTTCATTGCCGGTGGGTTGGCGCAGGATCCAGCGCGCCGAGACGATTCCGAACAGGATCGCGAGAATGGCGCAGCCCAGCGCCAATGACAGCCCGTGACGTTCCAGCATTAGACCCCTCCGCAGAATGGATGTAGGCATCCAGTGGCGATGAACGGCACCACGAGGGGGACGACGGGCTGCAGCCTGGAACCAACCCGTACCGACCTTGGCGGTCGTCCGACGTATGGCGGTGTTCAGCATTCCCTGGTGCCCGCAGTATGCGTGCCGCCACTTGTAGAGTCGAGCCGTACTCGACTGGCTTCTACTAGCCGCGCCTCCTGAACCTGTGGGTGCCCTCAGGATGGAAGGCATCGCCATGCGCGCGGGCCCTGTCGCCGGGCCAGGGGCACGAGAGTCACAGGCCTTTGCACCCCGTTAAGCCAAGCTCTGCAAGCCTGCGCTCAGTCCTGTAGGAGATCTCCCATGCGCCTGTCCCTGTTGATGCTTGCCGCCCTGGTCCCGGCTGTACCAGCACTCGCCGCGGAAACCCCGGAGCTACAGCGCGCCGTGGGCGCTCCGCAGGCGGTAGGCGCGGTGCATACGCTGCGGCAGATCCCCGAGGCCTGTGCGCGCCTGGAAGGCGCCTTCACCGGGCAGGCGGCCGAGCCGTACCGCTTCTCTGCGGTGCGTACCAGTGAGCAGTGCCAGCCGCGCGCGCGCTTCGTCGACTACGCCAAGGCGCAGCCAAGTGCCGACAAGGGCTGGAAGCTCAATGATGTGATCCGCGTGCCCAGCGCAGCATGCCCGGCACAGCAGGCGGTGGTGCGCGTGTGGCGCCTGCCGTCGACCAACAAGGTCGAGCTGGACGGTCAGGGCCAGTCGCGCATCTATCTGGAGGAAGCGAAGAAGCAGGCCGCTGCCGGCCAGATTCCGCAGGTGACGATGTTCGCCGCGCAGCTGCAGATGGAAGGCAAGGCCTGCAACTGAAATTGCCTGGGCGGTGTACCCAAGCGGTCATCCACGGGTAGTGCCGGCCGCTGGCCGGCAACCCTGCAATCATCACTCGGCCAGCGTCGCCCCGCGCGCCGCCAGCAGCTCGCGCAAAGCCTTGCGATGGCAGTGCGCCTCATCCTCGCAGTAGCACCCCACGCTGATGTCGCTGTGCTGCGACAGTGCGGCAAGCAGGTCCAGTGCATGGGCGGCATCGGGCGCTTTCATCTCGGCCTTGTAGTGGCGGAAGAACGCGGTCCAGTCGGCGGCCGTCTTCGCCTCATGCGCCCGCTTCACCAGTTCCGCGCTGGGTGACAGGGTCGGGAACCAGACGTCGTACCAGTCCTGTCGGGCGAACTCGCTGCGCGGAACGCCGCGCGGCGGCCGCCGCACGGTGCCGATGCGCAGGCCCTCGCCAGGCACGCGCGGCGTACCGAGTCGAACAACACGCAATGCCATGGTGTTCCTCCATTAAAAGGGGACGGAGGGGATTAAGTCGTATCCGACCCACTGCTGACGCTGTTGGAGATGACAGAGGGGCGTATGCGGCTTAATCCCCTCCGTCCCCTTTTTCGGGTCAGCCCTCGAACGGCGGCAGCTTCTGCTTCACCGCCACGTTCTTCAGGGTGACGTATTTCGGCAGGCCGTCGGCGCCATACGGCAGCGGCGCTTCGCCCTTGATCAGCGGCGACAGGTAGGCCCGCGCCCTGGCGGTGATGCCGAAGCCGTCGCGGCGGATGAAGCCGGCGGGCATCTTCTTTTCATGGTTGGCGATCTTCGACAGTGGCGCCGCTTCGATCTTCCAGCGGTAGGGCGCATCGCTGCTGCGCACGATCACCGGCATCACGCCGTTCTGGCCCTTCAGCGCCAGCTGCACGGCGGCCTTGCCGACCGCCTGCGCCTGCTCCCAGTCGGTCCTGCTGGCCAGGTGCCGGGCCGAGCGCTGCAGGTAGTCGGGCAGCGCCCAGTGCACCTTCAGGCCCAGCTGGTCCTTGACCCGGCCGGCCAGGTGCGCGGCCACGCCGCCCAGCTGCGAGTGGCCGAACGAGTCCTTGCCGCCGCCAGCGTCAGCGACGAAGCGGCCATCGGCGGTGGCGATGCCCTCCGACGCCACCACCACGCAGTAGCCGACGCGCTCGACCACCGCTTTCACCTTGGCCAGGAACGCCGCCTCGTCATAGGCGCGTTCGGGCAGCAGGATGATGTGCGGCGCTTCGTCATCGCCGTTGCCGGCAAGGCCCGCGGCCGCGGCCAGCCAGCCGGCGTGGCGGCCCATCGCCTCGTAGATGAAGACGCGGGTGGAGGTCTCGGCCATCGCCGCCACGTCCAGCGCTGCCTCGCGTACCGACACCGCGGTGTACTTGGCCGCCGAGCCGAAGCCGGGGCAGGTGTCGGTCACTGCCAGGTCGTTGTCGATGGTCTTGGGCACGCCGATGCAGGTCAGGTCGTAGCCGGAGGCCTTGGCCAGCTGCGAGACCTTCAGCGCGGTATCGGCCGAGTCGTTGCCGCCGTTGTAGAGGAACCAGCGCACGTCGTGCGCGCGCAGCACCTCCAGCAGGCGGTCGTAGCGGGCGCGGTCGGCGTCCAGCGATTTCAGCTTGACCCGGCAGGAGCCGAACGCGCCGCCCGGGGTATGGGCGAGGGCGCGGATGGCCGCAGCGCTCTCCTTGCTGGTGTCGATCAGTTCCTCGCGCAGCGCGCCGAGGATGCCGTTGCGCGCGGCCAGGACCTTGATGCCCTTGGCCCGGGCCTGCTCGATCACCGCCGCCGCCGTGGCGTTGATGACCGCGGTGACACCACCGGATTGGGCGTAGAGGAGAGTACCGTTGCGCATGCGTCTACCTGCTCGGGGGAAAGGACATTGCAGGGACATTACCCGGATGCGGTAAAGTGGCGCTATTGCGGTGCAGCGATACCGGTCCGTCCGGGACGCGAACCTTCTTTGTTTTCAACACGTTGGAGTCAGGTCAATGCGATTGGTTCTGTTGGGACCGCCCGGTTCGGGCAAGGGGACACAGGCGACGCGCCTGAAGGAAAAGCTGGGGATCGCCCACATTTCGACCGGTGACATGCTGCGCGCGGAAATCGCCGCGGGCACGGAGCTGGGCAAGCAGGCCAAGACGGTGATGGATGCCGGCAACCTGGTGTCGGACGACATCCTGCTGGGCATGCTGGAGTCGCGCCTGACCCAGCCCGATGTCGCCAAGGGCTTCATTCTTGATGGCTACCCGCGCAATGTGGCCCAGGCCAATGCGATGGACGGCCTGCTGGCCAAGATCGGCCAGCCGCTGGATGCCGTGGTGCAGCTGGACGTGGCCACCGAGCTGCTGGTCGAGCGCATCGCCGGTCGTGCCAAGGAACAGGGCCGCGCCGACGACACGCCGGAAGCGGTGCGCCAGCGCCTGCAGGTCTACAACGACCAGACCGCCCCGGTGGTCGACTTCTACGCCGGCCGTGGCACCCTGGCCCGCGTCGATGGCGTCGGTGAGCTGGACGAGATCGAAGCCCGCATCCTGGCGGCGATCAAGGCCTGATCCGGCGGGGCCGGTCTGTTGCCGGCCCTTCGGGCGCAAAAAAACACAGGCCTGGTCCGTGAGGATCAGGCCTGTGTCGTTTGACAGGCGCCAGCGAAGGGCTTGCTCAGGGCCCCGCAGCATGAGCTCCCTTGGGGATGGCCTCTTGGGGAGTAGGACCGGTTCGGGTACTGCGGCTGGCAGTTCGAATTGTGTCCGGGTTCACAGAACATCGCTATCGGGAATTCCCTGACAGGTGATTGGAGTTTTCTCACATCCCGTGTAGGACTTGTCTTACCCGGGGGCGGACATTGGCCCTATACAGCCGTCATCGGTCACAATCCTCGGTCATGAGCAGCGTACATATCCTTGCAATCGCCGGCACCTTCATGGGCGGCGTGGCCGCCCTGGCGCGGGAACTGGGCCATACGGTCAGCGGCAGCGACCAGGCCATCTATCCGCCAATGTCGACCCAGCTCGAGCAGCTGGGCATCGCCCTGGACCAGGGCTACCGCGCCGACAGCGTGCCGGCCGGCACCGATGACGTGGTGATCGGCAACGCCCTCTCGCGCGGCAATGCCGCCGTTGAGGCCGTGCTCGACGCCGGCCAGCGCTACATTTCCGGAGCGCAATGGCTGTCCGAACAGGTACTGCCGGGTCGCGACACCCTGGCCGTGGCAGGTACCCATGGCAAGACCACCACCACCACCATCCTCACCTGGCTGCTGGAAAGCGCCGGTCGTTCGCCCGGTTTCCTGATCGGCGGCGTCGCCGAGGATTTCGGCGTCTCCGCCCGGCTGGGCCAGGGCCGTGAGTTCGTGGTCGAGGCCGACGAGTACGACACCGCGTTCTTCGACAAGCGCAGCAAGTTCGTGCACTACCGGCCGCTGGTGGCCATCCTCAACAACCTTGAATACGACCACGCCGACATCTTCCCGGACGTGGCCGCGATCCAGCGCCAGTTCCACCACCTGGTGCGCACGGTGCCGGCGCGTGGCCGACTGATCGTCAACGGCGAGGACCCGCATCTGGCCGAAGTGCTGGCGATGGGCTGCTGGACCCCGGTCGAGCGCTTCGGCTTCGACCCGTCGCTGGAATGGCATGCCGAGCTGCTGGCCGCCGATGGCAGCGCCTTCCGCGTACACCACCGTGGGCAGGCAATGGGCGATGTGCACTGGTCGTTGCTGGGCCGCCACAACGTGCTCAACGGCCTGGCTGCGCTGGCTGCCGCACATGCGGTGGGCGTGGCGCCGGCCGACGTGATTCCTGCGCTGGCGCGCTTCCGCAGCGTCAAGCGCCGCATGGAAGTGATCGGCCGCCATGACGGCATCACCATCTACGATGATTTCGCCCATCACCCGACCGCGATCGCCACCACGCTGGAAGGCCTGCGTGCCAAGGTGGGGGACGCGCGCATCGTGGTCGCGATGGAGCCGCGCAGCAATTCGATGCGGCTGGGGGCGCACGCGCAGGCGCTGGCCCCGTCGCTGGCGTTGGCTGACGAGGTCGTGTTTCTGCATCGTCCGGAACTGGCCTGGGATGCAGCCGCGGTGATCGCCGCAGTGCGCGGCGAAGCGCACGCGGTGCCCGATACCGACGCGCTGCTGGCGCAGTTGCAGGCCAGCGCGCGCAGCGGCGACCACGTGGTGTTCATGTCCAATGGGGGCTTCGACGGCGCACCGCGTCGCTTCCTCGCCGCGCTGCAGGCCCGATGAGCAGCGACACGTCACTGCCGCTGTTTCCGCTGCACACCACGCTGGTGCCGGGTGCAGCGGTCGGGCTGCGCGTGTTCGAGCGGCGGTACCTGGATCTGGTCCGCGACAGCGGCCGCAGTGGCGAGGGCTTCGGTGTCTGCCTGATCCTCGACGGCCAGGAAGTGGGAGCCCCGGCGACACCGGCAGCGTATGGCGTGCAGGTACGCATCGAAGACTTCGATGTCGGCGCCGACGGCGTGCTGCAGTTGCGCCTGCGAGGCACCCGCCGCTTCCATGTCGAGCGCACCCGCGTACGCGACAACGGCCTGGTGGTGGCCGACGTGCGCTGGTGCGACGAAGACCCCGACGATGAGCTGCGGCCGCAGCATGCGCTGCTGGCCACGGTGCTGGGGCACATCATCGAGCAGGCCGGTGAGGCCTATGCGCCGGCCAATCCGGCGTTGCTGGACCAGGCCAGCTGGGTTGGCTGGCGGCTGGCCGAACTGCTGCCGCTGAGCGAGCAGCAGCGCCTGCAGCTGCTGCAGATGGACGACCCGCACCAGCGGTTGCAGCAGTTGCTGGGCTGGATGCCGTAGCAGCCTGCTTTGGGTGGGTGTGCACCTTGGTGCACACGCTGGTGCATGCGGGGAATGTCATCCACGCATGGCGTGGATCTACTCCGCCGGGCATGGTTCGGCGCTACCTGTCCGTGTTGCGGCAGCGCCGGGTCATGCCCGGCGGCCTCCTCAGGGCGTGGTGGTCTTCAACCGCAGCACCGGCAATCCGGTTTCGCTGTGCACGTCCTCGCGCTGCGGCAGGTCCTGCACGGCGTCCTTCACCGCGTTCAACGCCGGGTCGACGCCACGCAGCGGGTGCCACATGCCGATCCACTCGAAGTGGCGTTCGTAACGCAGGGTCTGTGCACTGCCCAGCCACAGCGGCGTGTTGCCCGCCTGCAGCTGCGCGGGTGCCGGCCACAGGCGCAGCACATAGCGTTCGTCCGGCTTCGCACCCTGGCGCACCATCAGCAGTGCTTCCACGCGGGTGTCCAGCGTCGCCGGCAGCACCGGCAGTTCATCGGCGCCGGTGTTCTTGTCCAGCATCAGCAGCGCCTGCTGCCAGCCGGCCTGTTCCTGCCGCTTCCAGCCACGCGCTTCCAGCTGCGCCTGCAGCGGTGCCAATGGCCCGGCCACCTGCACGTCCAGCGGCCAGCGCTGGTCGTCGTCGAACTCGTTGCGGCGCGCCGGCAGCGTGGCCCAGTCGTGCTGCCACCAGGCCTGCATGTCCATCGCCTGCGGGGCCGGCAGGGTCGGTTCGAAGCGTTCCAGCTTCACCGGGATGTTGCGCGGTGCGTACCACATCGCCGCCACGGCGAAGACGCCGTAGAACAGCCAGGCCACCGGCTTCACCCAGAACGAGCGGTTGAAGCGGCGGCGATAGGCGATGCCCAGCACCAGCAGCCAGAACGTGCCGAACAGCATGCCGCCGATCACGTCGCTCAGCCAATGCGCGCCCAGGTACAGGCGCGAGAAGCCGATCAGGCTGACCACGATGCCCGAAACCAGGTACGGCCAGACGCGGGTGCGGCCGGGCATCTCGCGTGCGATCAGCACCGCGAAGAAGCCGAAGGTGATGGTGGCCATGGTCACCGACACCGACGGGAAGCCGAAGCCGCTGCTGGCGTCGATCGGGCGCACCACATCCACGGTGGCGCCCAGCAGCATGGTCAGCGCCAGGCCGAAGGCCAGTGCCGCCAGCCAGTGCGCAGCGGCCATCCAGCGTCGGCGCCAGATCAGATAGCCCATCGCCGCGGCGGTGGCCGGCAGCAGGACCTGCCAGGCCCCGAGCGACGCCAGCGCAGCCATCGGGTAGTCGGCCAGCGGATTGCGCAGCGCCAGCATGGCCTGGTGCACCAGCAGGTCGATCGCCAGCGGCTCGCCGTGTGCGACCACCACGGTCAACAGCGCGAACCAGCCCCAGCCCAGCAGGAGCAGCATCAGCGCCAGCATCGCCAGCGGCACCGATTCGCGCCGCTTCGGGTCCAGCACGCCAACGGTGTAGCGGCCCAGCGTCGGGTGGCGGTTGGACCAGTCCAGCAGGCGTGCCAGCCAGTTGTCCATGCGTGCGGCCGACCAGCGGTAGCCGTACAGCACGATGGCCCAGACCAGGCCAAGGATCACCGCCAGCAGGCCGACCACCACCACCAGCCGCCCGGCCACAGCAGCCACCGCGTCGTACGCTTCGCCGAGGATCCAGCCCGGCGCCAGGAACAGCACCGCCCAGGAAATGCTGGCGATGCCGCTGGCCTGCACGTAGCGGCTGGCGGGCATCTTCATCATGCCGGCGATGGCCGGCACGAACGGGCGGATCGCGCCGACGTAGCGTGCCACCAGGATGCTCTTGAAGGCATTGCGGCGGAACAGGTTTTCGCCCCGGTCGAGCAGCTGCGGGTAACGGCTGAACGGCCACACGCCGCGCAGGCGGTCGCCCCAGCGGCGGCCGATCCAGTAACTGATGCCATCGCCGGCAAACGCACCCAATGCCGCAGCCGCCACCGCGTACGGCCCGGAGATCTGGCCCAGGCCAATGAACACGCCCACCGCGAACAGCAGTGGCAGCGCCGGCACGATGGCGCCAAGAATGATGACCGCATCGCAGAAGGCGATGAGGAAGATAACGGCGCCCGCCAGCACGGGGTGAGCGGCAATCCACGCGAGCGTGGCGTCGATCCATGAAGAGTCCATTGCCCGATTATAGGGGCGTGAAGGTGACTGGTTCCCAGCCGCTTCGTGACCGTTTGCAACCGGCGCCATCGCCTAGAATGGAGTCATGCCGCATACGCCAGACGCTCCCCACCATGCTCTGAAGGCCGACAGCTTCGGCCGGATCCTTCTTGTGAAAGGGCCCGATGGCCCGTTCGTACGCCGCGATCTGGGGGCCACGCCGCTGTGGCTGCGGTTGCCCGCGTGGTGGCTTGCACGTCGCGAAGCACGCGCGCTGCGCCATATCCATGGCATGGCCGATGTGCCGCAGCTGCTGGCCTGGGATGGCCGCCACCTCGACCGCAGCTTCATGGCCGGCGATGCCATGTACCAGCGTCCGCCGCGCGGCGATCTGGCCTGGTTCCGCGCCGCGCGTCGCCTGCTGCAGCAGCTGCATCGCAATGGCGTGGCCCACAACGACCTGGCCAAGGAAGCCAACTGGCTGGTCACTGAAGATGGACGACCGGCGCTGATCGACTTCCAGCTGGCGGTGATCGGCAACCCGCGCTCGCGCTGGATGCGGCTGCTGGCCCGCGAGGACCTGCGCCACCTGCTCAAGCACAAGCGCATGTACTGCCGCGAATCACTCACCCCGGTGGAGAAGCGCGTGCTCAAGCGTACGTCGTGGGTGCGCGACCTGTGGTTCGCCACCGGCAAGCCGGTCTACCGCTTCGTCACCCGCCGCATCCTGCACTGGGAAGACAACGAGGGGCAGGGACCGAAGCCGTGAGTGCATCGCAGGGGATGAACGCGCCGCCGAGCGCGGGCAGCGTGCTGCGAACTCAGCTGCCCGGTGCGGACTTCGTGCATGCGTGCCATGCGACCACCCGTCGTGATGGGCGCTCGGCCTTGCAGGCCTATCGCGACATGGCCGCGAGCATTCCCGGTTGGTTCGATGGTCTGATGGCGCTGCGCAACCACGGCATGCGCCTGCTTGGGATGAAGCACCTTGGCTCATTGCGTGCGGTGCACGACACCGACGATCCGGCTGCCGGCCAGCGGCTGGGCATCTTCACCCTGCAGTCGCTGGATGACGATGCCATCGTGCTGGAAGACGATGATCGCCACCTGCGCGTACAGCTGGCCCTGCAATGGCAGGGCGATGTGCTGGAAGTGGTGACGGTGGTGCATACGCATAACGCATTCGGGCGCCTTTACATGCTGCCGGTCGCGCCCGTACACAGGTTGATCGTGCCGCATCTGCTGCAGAAGCAGGTGCAGGCGTACCGATGATTCGACACTGCGCTCGCCGGGCCATGCCAGGCGACACGCGGCGTTTCCGGATTACGGCGTCGCCGGCACCACCTGCTGGCCGATGAAGTTGCGTTTGGCATCGAAGTCATAGGCGATCTGCAGCTGGCCCACGTCCGGGCAGGCGTGGCAGTCGCGCAGCGGTGTGCGGTACAGCAGGCGGATCCCGCCGCCCTCCAGCGGTGTCGCTCCGGCCGATTGCGCCGGCGCGAATGGCGTGGCCTGCGGGTTGGCCTTCAACAGCTCCTGCACGGCCGGGTCGGCACGCAGCGTGTCGTCCAGCTGTACGGCATCCACATCGATGCGCTTGCCGCTGGCGTCGACCAGGCGGGTGCCTTCGTTGGTGTTGGCCCGGAAGGGATACTCGACCGTGGCAATGCCCAGCCCCTCGTTCTCATGCCAGGCGGTGACATACGCCAGTTCCCCGGCGCTGGACAGTTGCTCGGCCGCGGTGATCGCCTCGGCGCTTGCTCCCCCCGCTCGCATCGCATCGCGCAGGCAATCCCGGGTGGCGGCATTCTCGCCCTGGCGGCATGCGTTCAGATCGCCATCCCAGACCACGGCCTCGCTCCAGCGCATCTTGCCGTCAGCGGCGGCCTTCTCCGCGCTGGGCGCGTCACCGGCGGCTGGCTCCTTGCCGGGTTCCGGCGAACGGCCCTGGCAGGCAGTCAGCAGGGCAAGCCCCAGGGCAGGCAGCAACAGGCGGGAACGGCGCATGGCGTGGACCTCGTGCGTTGGCTGGAGGCCCGAGTATCGTCAAGGCCGGGTGAACTCCGCGTCGGCGCGGCATACTAGCGGCTCATTGCATACGCTGGAGTGTGGAACGTGGGCAGTCTGCAGGGCAAAACGCTTTTCATCACCGGAGCCTCGCGTGGGATCGGCCTGGCCATCGCACTGCGCGCTGCGCGCGACGGCGCCAACGTGGCCATTGCGGCCAAGTCGTCGGTGCCGAATCCGAAGCTGCCGGGCACCATCCATACCGCGGCTGAAGCGGTGACGGCGGCAGGCGGGCAGGGCCTGGCCCTGAAGTGCGACATCCGCGAGGAAGAGCAGGTGCACGCGGCGGTTGCGGCCACGGTCGATACCTTCGGTGGCATCGACATCCTGGTCAACAACGCCAGCGCGATCTGGCTGCGCGGTACGCTGGATACGCCGATGAAGCGTTTCGACCTGATGCAGCAGGTCAATGCGCGCGGCAGTTTCCTGTGCGCGCAGGCCTGCCTGCCGTACCTGCTGCAGGCGCCGAATCCGCACATCCTCACCCTTGCACCGCCGCCCAGCCTGGAGCCGAAGTGGTGGGCACCGCATACCGGCTACACGCTGGCGAAGATGGGCATGAGCTTCGTTACCCTGGGCCTGGCCGCGGAATTCGGCCCGCAGGGCGTGGCGGTGAATGCGCTGTGGCCGCGCACGGTCATCGCCACCGATGCGATCAACATGATCCCGGGCGTGGATGCGGCCGGCTGCCGCACGCCGCAGATCATGGCTGACGCCGCGCATGCGGTGCTGGTGCGCGAAGCGGCGGGCTTCCATGGCCAGTTCCTGATCGACGATGACGTGCTGGCGCAGGCGGGTATCACCGATCTTTCGGGCTACGCAGTGGATCCATCGCGTCCGTTGCTGCCGGATCTGTTCCTGGATTGATCGTACGTCGCCGGAAGAGGCCGAGGGCTGCGACCTTCGGCCTGCTGCGCTAGAATGTGCGGCTGTAATCGTTTTCAACAGGGATGTGAACACATGTCACGCACTCTTTCCGTCGCGGCGCTGGCCGCTTCGCTGTCGTTGATCCTGGCCGCCTGCGGTGGCAAAGCACCCGCCGCTGCGGGCGGCGGCGCTGCCTCCGGCACGCCGGACGCCAGCGCGGCGCCGTCCGAAGCACAGCAGCTGTTGACCGCCAAGCTCAACGCCTACATCGGCTGCTTCAACGCGCTTGATTCGAAGACCCACGGCAGCATCGAGTCCTATACGCGCTGGATCAAGGATGTCGCCGCCGGCCCGACCGGTCGCGAGACACAGGTGTACGGTCCGTTCGAGATCAGCGATTACGACATGAAGCAGTGCGATGCCCCCGTGACCGAGGCGATCGCTGCCAAGCCAGTGCTGGCCGAACTCGATGCTGCTGCTGGCCACTACCAGCAGGCGCTGAAGGCGCTGGTGCCGATCAGCAAGGACGCGCACGACTACTACGATCGCCAGGACTACGAAGACGACCAGTTCGCCAAGGGCAAGCAGCTGCACGCGCCCCTGATGGCCGCCTTCAAGGATTTCGTGGCTGCCAGCGAAACGTTCAATGCCGAGCTGGAGCGCCAGAACGACGCCGCCCAGCGCGAGCAGCTCAAGGCACTGGAGCAGGCCGAGGGTCGCACGCGCGAGTACTACCGCCTGGCGATGATGCTGGAAGCCAAGGCCATCATGGATCTGATGAGCGAGGATGATTTCGATCAGGCCAAGGCCCGCGAGCGTCTGGATGCGTTCAACCGCATTTCCGACGAAGCACATGCGAAGGTGGCTGATCAGGAACCGGGCAAGCTGGACTGGAACAGCTTCGAGCGTGAGGCCGAGAACTTCCGTCGGGAAGGCAAGGCGCGGCTGCAGCGCGTCAGCGAGAAAGAGCCTTACACCGATTTCGAACGACGCATGCTTGATTCGCCGTCGATGGCGCCGCGTGGATCGGCCAGCAAGCTGATGCAGGAATACAACACGCTCGTTTTCCAGAGCAACCGCCAGTAGTGCTCCCGCTCATGGCGTGATCAGCGTGCGCCGGTGTACATCGCCGGCGCTCGCATCAATGACTGAACGCATCCGACAGCTTGCCGCCGCACTTGCGGCAGTGCAGTGCATCCGGTTCATGGCCTTCCAGCCCACAGTCCGGGCAGCCACGCGCATCGCGGCGTGCGGCCTGCTCGGCTTCACGCATGGTGCTGGCCAGTTCGGCGGTGTAGATGCCGGTGGGCACGGCGATGATGCTGTAGCCGATCAGGATCAGCACCGAGGTGACGAAGCGGCCGAGCACGGTCTGCGGCACGATATCGCCGAAGCCGACCGTGGCCATGGTCACCACCGCCCAGTACATGCTGGCCGGGATGTTGGTGAAACCGTGTTCGGGGCCCTCGATCACGTACATCAGCGCACCGGCGATGATGGTGATGGTGATCACCGTGAACAGGAACACCAGTACCTTGCGCCGGCTGCGCCACAGCGACGTCATCAGGACGCCGCTTTCCTCGATGTAGCGGGTCAGCTTCAGGATGCGGAACACCCGCAGGATGCGCAGCGCGCGCACCACCAGCAGGCTCTGCGCGCCGGGGATGAACATCGACAGGTAGGCGGGCAGGATCGACAGCAGGTCGATGATACCCCAGATGCTCACTGCATACCGCAGCGGGCGCTTGACCACCGCCAGCCGCAGCAGGTACTCGGCGGTGAAGATGATCGTGAATCCCCATTCCAGGATGTACAGGCCGGTGGACCATTCGGCATGCAGGTGCTGCACGCTGTCGATCATCACCACCAGGATGCTGGCGACGATCGCCACCACCAGGATCAGGTCGAAATTGCGCGAAGGGCGGGTGTCATGGCGGTAGATGATGTCGAACCACCGACGGCGCCAGCCGGTCTCGGTGGCGGGGTTGAGCTGGGGGGCGGAAAACGGTCGCATGGGCGCATTGTGCCGCAGGGGTTCCGGCGCGAGAATGGGCGTTCCTGAACCCTGCCGACTGCCATGACCGCCGCGACCGATCCGCTGATCTCCCTTTCGCACTATTACCTGCCGGTCTACAAGCCCCGCCAGGTGGTACTGGAGCGAGGCCAGGGCGCCCGCGTATGGGACAGCCAGGGCCGTGAGTTCATCGACCTGGCTGCCGGCATCGCCGTGTGCGGCCTGGGCCACAACGATCCGGACCTGGTGGCCGCGCTGGTCGAGCAGGCCGGCAAGCTCTGGCACACCAGCAACGTGTTCTACAGCGCACCGCCGCTGCACCTGGCCGAGGAACTGGTGAAGGCCAGTCGCTTCGCCGAGCGGGTGTTCCTGTGCAACTCCGGCGCCGAAGCCAACGAAGTGGCGATCAAGATGGTCCGCAAGTGGGCCTCCAGCCAGGGCCGCCCGGCCGACAAGCGCGTCATCATCACCTTCCGTGGCAGCTTCCACGGCCGCACCATGGGCGCGGTGACCGCTACCGCGCAGCCGAAGTACCAGGAAGGCTACGAGCCGCTGCCGGGGGGCTTCCGCTACATCGATTTCAACGACGAAGTGCAGCTGGAAACCGCGATGGCCGCCGGTGACGTGGCGGCGGTGATGCTGGAGCCGATCCAGGGCGAGGGCGGCGTGATGCCGGCCAAGTCCGGCTTCCTCAAGCGCGTGCGCGAACTGTGCGACCAGCACGACGCGCTGCTGGTGCTGGACGAGATCCAGGCCGGCATGGGCCGCACCGGCACGCTCTTCGCGCACTGGCAGGACGACGTGGTGCCGGACATGGTCACCCTGGCCAAGGCACTGGGTGGCGGCTTCCCGATCGGTGCGATGCTGGCCGGCCCGAAGGTGGCCGAGACCATGCAGTTTGGCGCGCACGGCACCACCTTCGGTGGCAACCCGCTGGCCGCTGCGGTGGCCCGCGTGGCGCTGCGCAAGCTGGCGTCGTCGGAGATCGCCGCCAACGTCAGCCGCCAGTCGAAGGCGCTGCGCCATGGCTTCGCGCGCATCAACGAAGAGTTCGGCGTGTTCAGCGAGGTGCGTGGTCGCGGCCTGATGCTGGGTGCGGTGCTGAGCAAGGATTTCGCCGGCCAGGCTGGTGCGATCCTCGACCACGCTGCCGGGCAGGGGCTGCTGACCCTGCAGGCCGGCCCGGACGTGCTGCGCTTCGTGCCGTCGCTGAACATCACCGACGAAGAAGTGGCTGAAGGCCTCAAGCGCCTGCGCGCGGCAATTGCCGCGTTCATCGCCGCGCGCTGACGCCTTGGCGTCGGGGGCGGATCCCTCTCCTGCGGAGAGGGCTCTGGCCCCGATCAGCCCACCGCGTAACGCTTCAACACCTTGCCCAGCCCACGGCCATCGCGCACGGTTTCCGCGTGCAGGCCGGCGGCGCGTGCGCCGCGCACGTTGGCGAACAGGTCATCGACGAACAGCGTGCGCGCAGGTGCCACGTCCAGTGCTTCCAGCGTGCGCAGGAACACCGCGGGCGCCGGTTTGCGCAGGCCGAACTCCGCGCTGCAGAACACGCGCTCATGCAGGGCCGGGAACAGTTCCGGTAGCAGAGTCGGCAAGGCCTGCTGCATCAGTGCGCCATTGTTGGTCAGCACCGCCATCGGCAGCTGCAGGGCCTGCAGCCGCTGCAGCACGGCCGGCTGTGGATGGCTGGCGGCCTGTCGCGCCGCGATCCACGTGTGTACATCAACGGTGCGGCCCAGCTGTGTGCTCAGCTGCGCCAGATAGGCCGGGCCATCCAGCGTGCCATTGTCATGTGCCGCTTCCAGCCCGCTGTCGTACAGCGCGGCCTGCACGGTTTCCGGCGCGACATCCAGCGCCTGTGCCAGATGCAGCACGCGCTGCGCGCGCAGGTACTGCACCAGCACGCCATCCACATCCAGCAGCAACAGATCGATCCGCATCGGCCGAGCATGCCATCGCGGTGGATGCGCGGAAACCCTGGAGTGCGCGTGCGACAGACGGTCGCAGACGCGGCCACAGGAGGCTGCCTAGAATGGCGCTTGAATCCGCAGGAGATGCAACGATGAAGGCTTGGATGGTGGCAGTGGGACTGGGCGTGCTGATGCTGGCGCCGTCGGCGATGGCGCGGGTGTGTGCGGTGAGCATCGACAGCACCGACCAGATGAGCTTCAGCAGCCGCGAGATCAAGGTCGCCGCCGACTGCACCGCCGTGGACCTGACCCTGCGCCACACCGGCAAGCTGGCTGTCACCGCGATGGGCCACAACTGGGTGCTGACCCGTACCGCCGATTACCAGCCGGTGGCGATGGCGGGCATGCGCATGACCCTGGCCGACAGCTACCTGCCGAAGGCCGACAAGCGCGTGCTGGCGCACACCAAGGTGATCGGCGGTGGCGAGACCACGCGCGTGCGCTTCTCCACCCAGGGCCTGCAGAAGGGCGGTGACTACACCTTCTTCTGCTCGTTCCCCGGCCACTTCGCGATGATGAAGGGCAAGTTCGTCTTCGGTTGAAAAAAAGGGGACGGAGGGGATTAAGTCGTTTGTGCACAAACGACTTAATCCCCTCCGTCCCCTTTTTTGCGATCAGCCCTTGGCAGCCCTGAACGCCACGCGTGCTGCGGCCAGCGTCGCCTCGATCACCGCATCGTCGTGCGCGCTGGACAGGAAGCCGGCCTCGTACGCCGACGGGGCCAGGAACACGCCCTGCTCCAGCATCGCGTGGAAGAAGCGGTTGAACGCCGGAATGTCACAGGCGGTGGCCTGCGCATAGGTTTCCACCTTCTCGCTGGTGAAGAACAGCCCGAACATCGCACCCACGCAGGTGGTGGTCACGGCCACACCGGCGTCGGCGGCGGCCGCTTCCAGACCCGCACACAGGCGTGCGGTGCGCTCGGCCAGGTCGGCATGGAAGCCCGGCGGCTGGACCAGCTCCAGCATCGCCAGGCCGGCGGCCATTGCCACCGGATTGCCGCTCAGCGTGCCGGCCTGGTAGATCGGGCCGGCCGGTGCGATCTGCTGCATCAGCTCGCGGCGACCACCATAGGCACCCACCGGCATGCCACCGCCGATGATCTTGCCGAAAGTGGTCAGGTCCGGGGTGATGCCGTAATGCGCCTGCGCACCGCCAAGGGCAACACGGAAGCCGGTCATCACTTCGTCGAAGATCAGCAGCGCGCCATGCTTCGTGCACAGCGCACGCAGGTGTTGCAGGTAGCCCTCGCGCGGCGGGATGCAGTTGGCGTTGCCGACCACCGGTTCGATGATCAGGCCGGCGATGTCGTCACCCTGCTGTTCGAACAGGGCGGTGGCCGCTTCGAAGTCGTTGTAGGGCAGGGTCAGGGTCAGTTCGCTCAGGCCGGCCGGGACGCCCGGCGAGGTCGGCACGCCCAGGGTCAGCATGCCGCTGCCGGCCTTGACCAGGAACGAGTCGCCGTGGCCGTGGTAGCAGCCTTCGAACTTGACGATGCGGTTGCGGCCGGTGGCGCCACGCGCCAGGCGGATCGCCGACAGCGTGGCCTCGGTGCCGGAGTTGACCATGCGCACCAACTCGCACGATGGCACCAGGCGGGTGATGGTCTCGGCCATGGTGACTTCGGCCGCGCACGGCGCACCGAAGGACAGGCCATTGTCGATCGCCTTCTTCACCGCCTGGCGCACGGCCGGGTGGTTGTGGCCGACGATCATCGGGCCCCAGGAACCGACGTAGTCGATGTAGCGGTTGCCATCGACGTCGTACAGGTAGGCGCCATCGGCGCGTTCAACGAAGAACGGCTCGCCGCCGACCGACTTGAACGCACGTACCGGCGAATTGACGCCGCCCGGCAGCAGCTGCTGGGCACGGGAGAACAGGGCGTGGGACTGGTCGTGGTTCATGGGGCTTTCCTGGGCACTACGCGAACTGGGCGAGATAGGCGCGCTGGGTCGCGACCGGGTCCGATGCGGCATAGATACCGCTGACCACGGCCACCAGATCGGCGCCGGCGTCGATGATGGGACCGACATTGTCCGGCGTCAGGCCGCCGATCGCCACCCGCGGCACGCCGAGTGCGGCGCTTTGCCGCAGCAGGTCGGTGTGGGCGCGGCTGCTGGTGACCTTGGTGGTGGTCGGGAAGAAGGCGCCGAAGGCCACATAGCTGGCGCCGGCCGCCACGGCCTTCTCGGCATTGGCCAGCTGGTCGTAGCAGGAGGCGCCGATGATGGCCTCGGCACCGAGCAGCGCGCGCGCGCTGGGGATGTCCCCGTCGGTGCCGCCCAGATGCACGCCGGCGGCGCCCACGGCCTTGGCCAGCACCGGATCGTCGTTGACGATCAGCGGCACGCCGTGGGCGGCGCACAGGCCTTGCAGGGCCGCCGCCTGTTCCTGCCGCAGCGCGTCGCTGGCGGTCTTGTTGCGGTACTGCAGCCAGGTGGCACCCGCGGCCAGCAGCGGCGCGGTACGGGCCAGCAGGCGCGCGGTATCTGGCTCGTCGGGGGTGATCAGGTAGACGCCGCGGGGCGCAGGGGAAGCAGAAGTCATCGATGGCTACCGGTGCGTGGGCTGCAATGGGACAATGGCGGCCCGTGAATCCAGCCCCGATTATCCGATGAGCGACGCCAGCCCCACCACCCTGCGAACCTGGATGTGCGTGGTCTGCGGCTTCCTGTACAGCGAAGCGGAAGGCTTGCCGGAGGAGGGTATTGAGCCCGGGACGCGTTGGGAGGACATTCCCGAGACCTGGACCTGCCCGGACTGCGGGGTGACCAAGGCCGATTTCGAGATGGTCGAGGTCGACTGACCGGCGGGCCACCCGGCCCATCCTGTGGGTGCGGACCGTTGGGGTGGGTGTGGACCGTTGGTCCACACACCGACACCCTCAATGCAGCCGCGGCACCGGCCCGCCGAGGTCGATCAGCTTCTCGCGCAGCCACTGCGCATCGCTGGCCTCTGGATTGCGCTTCAGGTACTGCCCCAGGTCATGGCGGGCACCGGCCAGATACTCCAGTTGCAGGTACGCCAGGCCGCGGTCGCGCAGCGCGTCGTCCTGCTCGGGCGCCAGTTTCAGCAGGCGGTCGGCACTGCGTGCGGCACGATCCCATTCACCGGCTTCGGCGTAGACACCATGCAGGTTGCGCAGCATGCGCATCAGGATCGCGCGCGCCGGCGCCGGGTCGAGGATCTGCGCCAGCACCTGGTCATCGGGCATCTGTCCGCCCAGGTGTGACTTGGCGCGTTCGCGCAGTTCGTCCACGTCCAGTGGCCGGCCACCGTTGAACGGGTCCATCACCAGCACGCCGTCGTCCACCGGCAAGCGCACCAGGAAGTGGCCGGGGAAGGACACGCCATCCAACGGTATGCCGAGCCGGCGCGCGACTTCCATCTGCACCAGCGCCAACGAGATCGGATTGCCCAGGCGCCGCTCGAACACCTGGTTGAGGTAGCTGTTGCGCGGGTCGTAATACTCGTCGTGGTCGCCGCTGTAGCCCAACTCGTCGAACAGGTGGCGGTTGATCGCCGCCATTTTCAGTGGGCTGTTGTCGATGCTCTCCACTTCCGAACGGAGGTGGTCGACATGGCTCTGGATCAGCGCGTCGTAGGTGGACGGCTGCAGATCGGGGTATTCATCGCGCGCGATCAGCAGCGCGGTCGGCAACAAGGGCAGCGCCTCGTCTTCGAGGTCGGCCAGTGCATCCCAGTCGGGGAGTGTGATCCGGTCCTGCATGACCACAGACTGGCGTCATTCGCAGGCGGTTTCAAGCGGTGCCGCGTGAAAAATCCGGGGGTCAGATCCCTTACGCGTGCGAAAGGGATCTGACCCCTGCAGGGTTGCCGGCCAGCGGCCGGCACTACCGCGGGCAGAACCCTGTTACTCGATGCCTGGGCCGAACTTCAGCTCCGTGCCATCCTTCAGCTTGAGCTTCTCGGCCTGGCCGGCGTTGAGCTCCAGCACGTAACGTGCCGGGCCACCGCTGGGGTAGGGCGGGCACATGTCGCCGGCCGAGCACGGCGGTACGTCGCGCTGCTGGCTGACCAGCTTGCGCTGGCTGTCGAAATACAGGATGTCCAGCGCGATCTTGGTGTTCTTCATCCAGTACGCCTGCATTTCCTCGCGGTCGTGGATGAACAGCATGCCGTGGTCGGCTGCCAGCTGGTCGCGAAACATCAGACCGCGTGCGCGGGTTTCATCGTTGGTGGCCAGCTCGACCTGGTAGCGGGCGCCATCCAGCTCGACCCAGTGGCGGGCCGCGTCGGTGGCACAGCCGGCCAGGGCCAGCAGCGGAAGCATCAGCAGCGAACGCAACAGCGACATCGTCAGGATCCTTCGAAAGGGTCAGAGCACGACCGGCGGCTCGCCACCGACGATCACCACATCGGCGCGGCGGCGGGCGAACAGGCCGACGCAGACCACGCCCGGCAGCTGGTTGAGCTCGCGCTCCAGCATTTCCGGATCGGTGATCTGCAGGTTGTGGATGTCCAGGATCTGGTTGCCGTTGTCGGTGACCACGCCTTCGCGCCAGGTCGGCTGGCCGCCGGTCATGTCGCGGATCTGGCGGGCGACCAGGCTGCGCGCCATCGGGATCACTTCCACCGGCAGCGGGAACCTGCCCAGTACCGGCACCTGCTTGCTCGGGTCGATGATGCAGATGAAGCGCTCGCTGGCCTCGGCGATGATCTTCTCGCGGGTCAGCGCGGCGCCGCCGCCCTTGATCAGGCACTTGTTGGCGTCGCACTCATCGGCGCCATCGACGTACAGCGACAGGTTGCCGCTGTGGTTCAGCTCGATCACCTCGATGCCGTGCTGCTTCAGGCGCGCGGTGCTCTGCTCGGAGCTGGACACAGCGCCCTTGATGCGGTGCTGGATGCGGGCCAGGGCATCGATGAAATAGGCCACGGTGGAACCGGTGCCGACACCGACGATCATGCCGTCTTCAACGTACTCGATGGCTTTCTCGGCGGCCAGGCGCTTGGCTTCGGACATGGGAGAACTCTCAGGCAGGGAATCAGGATTTCTTTTCCAGCGACAGCAGCAGCTTCCACTGCGCGGCGGTCACCGGGAACACCGACAGGCGGTTGCCCTTGGCAACCAGCGGGAAGCCCTCGCCGAGTTCTTCGGCGTGCAGCTTGATCTCGTCCAGCGCGATCACCTGCTTGAGCTTGCGGTCGAAGGCCACGTCCACCAGCATCCAGCGCGGGTTTTCGCGCGTGCTCTTGGGGTCGTGGTAGTCGGATTTCGGATCGAACTGGGTGTCGTCCGGGTAGGCCGTACTGGCCACGGTGGCCAGGCCGACGATGCCGGGCACCTTGGTATTGGAGTGGTAGAACAGGATGCCGTCGCCCACCTGCATGCCATCGCGCATGAAGTTGCGCGCCTGATAGTTGCGCACCCCGTTCCAGGGTTCGACCTTGACCTTGGCCAGGTCATCGATGGAGAAGGCGTCCGGTTCGGACTTCATCAGCCAGTAGCGCTTGCGGGCGGTCATGCGTTCACGGGGGCAGCGGAGGGGAACAGGGTGCCGTCTTCGGTGCAGATCGCATCCACCGGCACGTCCCACGACGCCACCGGCAAGGACTCGACCTGCTGCACCGCGAACGCAGCACCGACCAGCCAGGGCGGCGCCGGCCGGTCGTGGCGGAAGGCGAAGCTGCGATCATACCAGCCGCCCCCCATGCCCAGCCGCCGGCACTGCGTGTCGAAACCCACCAGCGGGGCCACCACCAGCGCCATCTGTGCTGGTTCCAGGGTGTCTTCCAGCGCCACGTCCGGCTCGGGAATGCCGTAGCGGTTGCTGGTCAGCGGCTGCCCCGGCCGCCACGGCGCGAAGCGCAGCACGTCGCCGGCCAGCACCGGCAGGCAGTAGGTGAGGCCTTCGGGCAACTGCAACTGCCAGCGGTGCAGGGCGATCTCGCCATCCAGCGCCCAGTAGCCGGCCACGGCGCCTTCGCGCGGGGCGAACGGCAGGGCGAGCAGGGCATCGGCAAGCGATTCGGCGGCGGCGATGCGCTCAGCGGCGGAAAGGTCGCGGCGGCGTTGCCGCAGGTCGTGGCGCAGGGCCTGGCGCGGGTCGGTCATGGCAGCGTGCGGCAAGGATCAGCCGTCATTGTGCCGGAAAGAACAAGGGCGACGCCCGAAGACGCCGCCCTTGCTGGAATATTGCATTCTCCGCAATGTCGATGCATGCGAAACGACCTTGAACCCGGGGGCTCAAGTGGGAACGCTGGAGAACCATCGGGCTTCCCGCTGCAAGGCGGACCTGCACTCCCGGCGCTGTCGCGCTCCCGGTGTCGTTCTTAAGGGACAAGGCGAATGTTTGCACATGCCGTCGAGTACCGCAGAGAACGCGTGACCATTATAGCCAGCACGCAGGATCTGGATAGGCCGTTCGTCGGCAACAGTCCGTGCCAATTCAGATATGCGAAAAGGGGACGGAGGGGATTAAGACGTTTCCGGCACGGATGGGGGCGAATGCGCCTTAATCCCCTCCGTCCCCTTTTTCTAGGGGGTGCCGTCGATGGCGCGGTCCAGGCGCCGGTTCAGGTCGGCCAGGGTCTGCTGCAGCGCCACCGCCTGGCGGGCGTTCTCGTCGCGCAGCAGCTGCAGTTCGTGGGCCAGGTTCAACGCGGCCAGTACGGCAACGCGATCAACCGCGGCCATGCGGTTGCTGCCGCGGATCTCGCGCATGCGCGCATCCAGCAGGCGTGCGGCGGCCATCAGGCTGTCACGTTCATCGCCGCCGACGCCCACGGTGTATTCACGATCGAGGATGCGGACACTGACCGGTTCGGCGCTCATGTGTGCTGCTCCAGGGATTTGAGCCGGCTGATCATTGCTTCCACCCGCGAACGTGCCTGCTCATTCTTGGCCAGCAGCGTCGAGCGCTCGGCCACCAGCTGTTCCTGCTGGTGGCGCAGGCTGCGGTTCTCCTCGGCCAGGCGCTGGTTGCGTTCAAGCAACGCTTCCACGCGGGCGGCGAAGTCCTGCAGCTGGGCAAGGGGATCGGCGGGTTTCATGCGGGCACGATAGGCAAGCCGGGTAAGGGCGGTCAAGCGTTGTCGCAGCAAGGCTGGACGCCTGCGGAGAGGATGCCGTCGGGTTGCTACACTACGGGGTCTCACGGGCGCGCGCGTGCGCGCCCAGGGTTTCCTTTCCGAACGAGCCGCACGATGACCGAACTTCCCTCCGTCGACGACGTTACCCGCGCCAGCCAGGCGTTGGGCCTGGGCGCCACCGCTGCCGAGCTGCACGGCGCGCTGTGCGGCTGGCTGGCTGCCGGCGGTGCCCCCGGCAACGACTGGCCGGCGCGCGTGCTGGCCGACGACAACCTGCCGCCGGTGGCTGCCGACAGCGTGCTGGGACAGCTGCTGCAGGCCACCATCAAGCAGCTGGAAGACCGCGACTTCGCCTTCGAGCTGCTGCTGACCGACGGCGACGACGTATCCGCGCAGGCCGATGCCATGTTCAGCTGGACCCGTTCCTTCCTGGGCGGCTTCGGCCTGGGCAGCGGCGGCCGCCGCCCGACCCTGTCCGAAGAGGGCGAGGAAGCGCTGACCGACATGGCCAGCCTGGCGCGTGCCTCCAGCGAGGATTTCGAGGCCGGTGGCGATGATGACGACGAAGCTCTGTCGGAGATCGAGGAATTCATCCGCGTGGCGGTGCTCTTGCTGCACGGCGACGTGGTGCTGGCCTCGCGCCATCGTCAGCGCCTGAACTGATGGATATCAAGCAGCGCACCGGCATTGCCGCCGGCGAGTACAAGCGTCGCCGCCGCCAGCTGATGGACATGGCCGGCGAGGACGCGATCCTGGTGCTGCCGGCCGCGGCCGAGAAGGTGCGCAGCCTCGATACCCATTATCCGTTCCGGCAGGATTCGGATTTCCAGTACCTGAGCGGCTTCCCGGAGCCGGAAGCAGTGCTGGTACTGATCCCGGGCCGACGCCACGGCGAGGCCATCCTGTTCTGCCGCGAGCGCGATGCCGAACGCGAAGCCTGGGACGGCAGCCGCGCCGGCCAGGAAGGCGCGGTGGCGCAGTACGGCATGGACGATGCCTACCCGATCGATGATCTGGACGACATCCTGCCGGGCCTGCTGGAAGGCCGTTCGCGCGTCTACTACCACTTCGGCCGGGATGCCGACTTCGACCTGAAGCTGATCGGCTGGGTCAACCGCGTGCGTTCGCAGGTGCGCCACGGTGCGCAGCCGCCGCACGAGTTCCTCGAACTGGGCCACCTGCTGCACGAGCAGCGCCTGTTCAAGTCCGGTGCCGAAGTGGCGTTGATGCACCACGCCGCGCAGATCAGCGTGCGTGCGCATCTGGCCGCGATGAAGGCCGCCAGGGCCGGCATCCACGAGTACGAACTGCAGGCGGAGCTGGAACGCGTGTTCCGCGCCAACGACGCCGTGCCGGCCTATTGCAGCATCGTCGGTGCCGGCCGCAACGGCTGCATCCTGCATTACCGCGACAACAACGCGCGTTCGCGCGACGGCGAGCTGGTGCTGATCGACGCCGGTGCCGAGTACCGTGGCTACGCCAGTGACATCACCCGCACGTTCCCGGTGAATGGCCGCTTCAGCGCCGAGCAGCGTGCACTGCACGACCTGGTCGGAGACGCGCAGGCCGCTGCGTTGGCCCAGGCCAAGCCGGGCGTGCCGTACGAAGCCGGTCACCTCGCCGCAGTGCAGACCCTGACCGAGGGCCTGCTGCGGTTGGGCCTGCTGAAGGGTACGCTGGAAAAGAATCTGGCCGAAGGCCTGTACCAGCGCTTCTACCGGCACAAGACCGGGCACTGGATCGGCATGGACGTGCACGACGTGGGCGACTACCGCCTGGCCGGTGACTCGCGTCTGCTGGAGCCGGGCATGGCGTTTACCATCGAGCCGGGGTTGTACATCGGCGTGGACGACACGACGGTGGAGCCGCGCTGGCGCGGTATCGGCATCCGTACCGAGGATGACGTGCTGATCACCGACGACGGCCATCGCGTGCTGACCGAAGGCCTGGCGCGCAGCGCCGACGAGATTGAAGCGGTGATGGCGGGGTAAGGGGTGTTCTGCAGGGCTTGCAGCCCTGCACCTGCTGCAATCAACGGCAACTGCCAATGCCAGAGCGGCATTCCGTGGGATGGCGGGGCGGTGTGGGTGGTCAGGACACGCCGTAAACCCATCCATGGGGGCTCGATGGCGCCATCCATGGCGCCAACGGTCCTGCCCACCCACACCGCCCCACCCCTGACAGATTCCTGTGGCTGTTGGTGGGTGCCGACCGTTGGTCGGCACATCTGTCAGATATCGAATGAATCATCCACGCATGGCGTGGATCTACGGGCAATTGCGGCTGTTGGTAGGTGTCGACCTTGGTCGACACAGAGCGAGCGCAGCGAGCGACCCGCTTTTGCTTTTCTTTTTCTTTTCCGTGGTTGGACGCGCGCAGGAAACTGTCAAAGGCCGGGCGGGGTGGGTTTGCAGGACCGTTGGCGCCATGGATGGCGCCATCGAGCCCCCATGGATGGGTTTACGGCGTGTCCTGCAAACCCACCCCGCCCGGCAAAGCGCGGCTTTTGAATTCAGCACCCAACCACGAGGGGCTCAGCCGTTCGCCGCCGCAAACGCCGGCCGCGTCAGGTTGTCCGCCTCGCCATCAGTGCACAGCACTTCGTCTTCAATGCGGATGCCACCATACGGA
This sequence comes from Stenotrophomonas sp. YJH_SMC_91, assembly GCF_059368495.1. Classification (NCBI taxonomy): domain Bacteria; kingdom Pseudomonadati; phylum Pseudomonadota; class Gammaproteobacteria; order Lysobacterales; family Lysobacteraceae; genus Stenotrophomonas; species Stenotrophomonas sp. YJH_SMC_91. The sequence goes on from NZ_JCAFRT010000001.1 coordinate 82,461, forward strand.
CGGAAGAAATCCACGCGCTCCCAGTTGATCGCATCACCATGGCCGGCGTCCTTCACTTCGTTCAACAGCATGTCGATGAAGTACAGGCCTGGCTCGATGGTCACCACCATGCCCGGTTCCAGCACGCGGGTCAGGCGCAGGTAGGGATGGCCGGCCGGGCGCTCGATGCGGCCACCTTCGTCGCTGGCGGCGAAGCCGGCCACGTCGTGCACCTGCAGGCCGATCAGGTGGCCGATGCCGTGCGGGAAGAATGCGGCGCTGACGCCGGTCTCCAGCGCGGTCTGTGGCGACACCTTGATCACGCCGAAGTCCTTCAGCACGCCCATCAGCGAAAGATGTGCGTCCACGTGCAGCTGCTTGTAGTCGAAGCCCGGGCGCACCGCTGCGCACATCTGCTGCTGGGCGGCGTCGACGGCCGCAATCATCGCGGCGAATTCGTCGTGGCCCTGCGCGGCGTAGGTGCGGGTGATGTCGCTGGCGTAGCCGTGCGCACTGGCGCCGGCGTCGATCAGGAAGCTGCGCAGCGGCTGCGGTGCCTTGCGGCCCAGCTCGGTGTAATGCAGCACGGCGGCGTGTTCGTTCAACGCCACGATGTTGCCGTAGGGCAGCTCGTTGGCATCCTGGCCGACGGCCTGGCAGTACGCCATGTGGATGCTGAATTCGTCGGCACCGTTGCGGAACGCGGCCTCGGCGGCGCGGTGGCCGCGCACGCCCAGCACCTGGGCCTGGCGCATCAGTGCGATTTCATACGGTGTCTTGCTGCCGCGGTGCCATTCCAGGTAGTTCACCACCGGCGCCGGGTTGTTCGGCACGTAGTTGCCCAGTGCGCTCTGCGGCTCGCCCAGGATCGCGCAGCGCGACGGGTCGGCCGGCAGCAGGGCCAGCGCCTCTTCGGGCTTGCGGATGATGTGGATGTCGAAGTGCTCCACCCACCAGCCGCTGGGGGCGTCCGGCACCACGTGCCAGTAGTCGAAGGGCTGGTGGAAGATCACCGCCGGTCGCTTGCCCGGGGTGAACACGATCCAGCTGTTGGGCACGCGGGTCAGCGGCAGCCAGGCCTTGAACTGCGGGTTGACCGCATACGGGTAGTCGCGGTCGTCGAACACCTGGTAGTGCAGGGTGCCGCTGGGCACCACCAGATGGTCGAAGCCGCCGCGGGCCAGCGCCTGTTCGGCGCGTCGGCACAGCACGGCCAGGTGGTCGGAATACAGAGCGCCGGGGTCTTGCTGGATCATTGCGGTGGCTCGACACGGAAAACGGCCCTAGATTCTGCCGCATACCGCGAAAAACCGCTGTGCCGGAACCGGCACTCAGGCCGTCGAAACCGGTCCCTCGTCGCTGTCTTCGCCCACCCACTGCCGCAGCAGCTGCCGATGTTCGCGCGACAGGGTCAGGAAGCGGAAGCCGGTCCAGCTCTGCCCGGGAACGTGTGCGGGCTCGCTCCACAGCAGATGCACGCCTACGTCGATGGCCTGCTGGCGGCCATCACCCAATGGCAAGGGAAAGCGCAGCTGGTACAGCGCATCCTCGCGCAGCGGCATGCTGGCCAGCATCAGCATGCCAGTTTCGGAGACATTGCCGAGGCGCCCGACCACGCACTCGCGCATCTGGTCGGTAACCGGCACCAGGTCCGAGACCTGGCGGCGCGGCGCGCGGCGGGTGTCCTGCGGCGGTACGGCTTTCATGCGGGGGTCTCCTGTGCGCGAGCCGTGGCCAGTGCGCGCAGCGCACCGAGGCTGGCTTCCCAGGCACGGTCGACCAGCCGGCCCTTGTCTTCGGTGACCAGCTGCGCGCGCCCGGCACTGATCTGCCGTGCCAGCGCATCCAGGTCGGTATCGGTGATCTTCTGCCCGCGCGCATTGACGAACAACGCGTGGCCGGTCAGCAGGCTGTACCAGGACAGGCGCTGGCGGCGCATCGTGCCATCGCCCATGTCGATGTCGAACCAACTGCCGAACGGCAGGCTGGACAGCTGTTGGTAGGCCGCTTCTTCGGCGCTGCTGCGCGGCGTGGCAGGTGCGGCGCCACCGTTCGTGCCGGCGTGCTCGCCCAGGCGCGCACGTGCCTTGAGGCGTGCGCTGAGCTCGGTACGCGAGGTGCTTTCATCCTCGCCGCCGGGCGTGGCCAGCCTGCGCGCGACAGCGGCGGCTTCCTCGGCGTGGTAGCCGACCTGCAGCAATGCGGCCTCCACGTCCGCTGCCAGTGCGGTATCGGTGCCGCCGGGGGCGTCGATGGCCTGCGCGGTGATGGCAGCGATGCGCTCGGTCTGTTGCAGGCGCTCCTGCCATTGCGGTGAATCGTCGCCATGGCGCAGGCGGGTGAGGGTCAGTGCATCGGCCCAGGCCTGGCGCAGCAAGGTCTGCACGAAACGCGGTGGCGACCGGGTGTCGCAGCACTGGTCGATCTGTGCGGTGGCCTGGCGACGGGCCAGTTCCAATCGTTCCTTGCCGCGCGCGGCTTCCACATGGCGGCGCTCGGCCAGTTCGGCACGATGGGCCGCCGCGCGCTGGTGCTGCTGCACGTCTTCACTGGCGGCGGCAAAGACTTCCGGCGCACGCGCATCCTGCCCCAGCAGGCCCTGCACGCTCTGCGCCATGCGCTGCAGCAGCTGCGGGTCGACATCCTCATCGCCCAGCCAGTTGGCGCCGACTTCGGCGATCTGATTGAGCAGCTCACGCGCGGGGTGTTCGTCGCGCACGAAGAAGCCCGGATCGGCCATGGCGGCGCGTGCCAGGGGTACCTGCAGGCGGGCCAGCAGCGCGGCCGGCACTGGATCGGGACGCTGCTGCTGTTGCACCTGCTGCATCAGCATGCGCAGCAGGTCGAGGTTGTCCCGGTCGTGACTGCCCAGCTGGGCCTGCGCACCATGCTCGCTGCGCAGCTGCGCGACCACGGCAGCCTGCAGGTCGGCCACACCGGTTGCCGCACTGGACTGGGCCTGCAGGCGCGCGAGTACCGCGTCGACTGCCGCGCTGGGCACAGCGCCGCTGTCCGCCGGGGCAGGGCTGTCGTGCCGCGCCTGCTGCAGCAGCTCATGCAGTGCACTGCCGGTGGAGGTGGTCACACCCGGCGTGGCGGGGCCGGCTGCGCCGCCCTCGTGGAAGGCGTCCTGTACCAGGCTGGACCAGGAGCCGGCCGGTGCCGAACCGTTCCAGCCGGTCAAGGGGGCTGCGGTGCGCTTGGCCGGCTGCGTGGTGCGGCCGCCCCCCACCGACTGGGTGATGATCCGCCGCGTGCTCGACGAGCGTGCCAGGTAGGGGGTGTAGACCAGCCCCGGCAGTACACCGGACTGGGCCAGCAGGGCATTGGCACGGTCAAGGATATCGCCCAGCCGTTCCAGCACCTGCCGTTCGAAACTGCGATACAGCGCCAGCTGTACCTCGACGCTCAGCGCGTCCTGTTCGGCAATCCGGCGCACCATCGCGCACAGTGCCTGCGGTGCCAGCGGCAGGGTGTCGGCCTCGAAGGCCGGCGCCGCCGCCAGTACGCCCAGGCGTTGGCCCAGCAGGTTCAGTGTGTTGGTTGAACGCAGGGTTTCGCGCCGCACCATCTCGGTCAGCAGCAGGTCGCGATCCACTTCGTGCTCATCAACCAGCGACAGCCCGAGCATGCCCGGCAGCGCTGGCGGCCTGGCACTGGTACTGACACCGCTGACCGGTTCGCGCAACCGCGTGAGGGCGTCGGCCACGGCATCGAGCATGCGATCGGCGAAATGGCCGGCGAAGGCGTGCAGCTGTCCACGCTGGGCCATCAGCTCGGCCTGCTGCTGCGGATTGCGTGCGTGGTCGGCGTCGTGCAGCAGGGTCTGCTCCAGCGCCTCGACGGTCAGGATCAGGGGCGCCGCCAGCGTCTGCCGGCACAGGCCGATCAGCGCGCCCAGCAGCTCACGTACCCGCGGTGGCAGATCGCTGGCGGCCAGGCGGTTCTTGTCGGCAGGAGTGATGGAAAAGACAGCTGACATCGGCAGGCGGTACCCGGATTCCCGCGGATCGATCTGGTGAATCTACCGTGTCGGCCGATGTCGGCGCTACTTTAGGCTGAACGTGAATCGCATCCGCCGGGCCTGGCCCGACCGATGAACGGTAGTGCCGGCCGCTGGCCGGCAGATATGTCTTCACCGGATTGCCGGCCAGCGGCCGGAACGATCCTTTGCCAGGCGAGGATCAATCTTCCAGGAACAGGCTCACCACATCGTTGGTGAAGCGGCGGCCCAGCTCGGTCGGCTGCACATGCCCATCGGTCACGTCGAGCCAGCCGCGCTGCACGGCCTCGGCCAGGGGAGCGTCCAGCACGCTGCGCGGTAGCCCCGTGCGCGACTCGAAATCGCGCAGGCCGAAACCTTCGTGCAGGCGCAGCAGGTTGAGCATGTACTCGAACGGCAGGCGCTCCGGCGCGATCACATCGTCGCCGCCGAACGAGGCGGGCGTGCCGGCGCTGTCCAGGTAGGCCTGCGGATGCTTCAGCTTCCAGCGCCGCAGCACGTGTTCCTCGGCGCCCGAGCTGATCTTGCCGTGCGCGCCGGCACCGATGCCCAGGTAATCGCCGAAGCGCCAGTAGTTCAGATTGTGCGCGCTCTGCCGGCCGGGGCGCGCATAGGCGCTGACCTCGTACTGGCCGAAACCAGCCTGTGCCAGCAATGCCTGGCAGTGTTCCTGCATGTCCCAGGCGTTGTCTTCATCGGGAATGCCCTGCGGCGGCCGCGCGAAGAACACCGTGTTCGGTTCCAGGGTCAGCTGGTAGTGGGAGATGTGTGCCGGCTGCAGCGCGAACGCGCGTTCCAGGTCGGCCTCGGCACCGGCCAGGGTCTGTTCCGGCAGCGCGTACATCAGGTCGATGTTGAAGTTGTCGTAGCCCGCGTCCTGCGCCATCTTCACCGCGCGCTCGGCTTCGCCACTGTCGTGGATGCGGCCCAGGCGCTTGAGCATCGCATCGTCGAAACTCTGGATGCCGAAGCTGAGGCGGTTCACGCCGGCCGCGCGGTAGCGGTCGAAGCGGCCATGTTCGGCGGTGCCCGGGTTGGTTTCCAGGGTGATTTCGGCATTGGGCGCGAAACGCAGGCGTGCGCTGGCCTGCTGCAGGAAGCGGTCGATTGCCTCCGGCGGGAACAGGCTGGGCGTGCCGCCACCGAAGAACACGCTGTGCACCACCCGGCCCCAGACCAGCGGCAGGTCCTGGTCGAGGTCGCGCAGCAGCGCATCGATATAAGCGTCGAACGGCAGCTCGCCCTTGGCCTGGTGCGAATTGAAATCGCAGTACGGGCATTTGCGCACGCACCACGGCAGGTGCACGTACAACGACAGCGGTGGCGGCACCAGCCGCGGCGGGTTGTCGTGGTCGGCGGAGCAGGCTTCGCCGGGCAGGTGGTTGCAGTGGTCGTGGGCGTGCGGCATGGGCTTCTTCGGTAGTGTCGGCCGCTGGCCGGCTTCCCTGGGTCGATCGGGTAGCGTCAGTACAGCGTCGCCAGCTGCTGTTTGAGCTGCTGCAGGGCAATGGCGCGGTGGCTGATGGCGTTCTTCAGTGCCGGCTCCATTTCCGCGGCGGTCAGGCCGTGGGTGGTGTCCAGGAATACCGGGTTGTAGCCGAAACCATTGGTGCCGCGCAGTTCGCGGATGATCTGGCCTTCCCAGCGACCTTCGCAGATCAGCGGCTGCGGGTCGGTGGCGTGGCGCAGCAGCACGATCACCGCATAGAAGCGGGCGCTGCGCTGGCCATCGGGAATGTCGGCCATCGCGTCCAGCAGCTTGGCATTGTTGGCCGCAGCATTGGTCGGGTGGCCGGCATAGCGTGCGCTGTACAGGCCCGGCGCACCGCCGAGGGCATCGACGATCAGGCCCGAATCATCGGCCAGCGCCGGCAGGCCGGTCGCTTCGCAGGCCGCGCGTGCCTTCAGCAGCGCGTTCTCGACGAAGGTCAGGCCGGTCTCTTCCACATCGCCCAGGCCCAGTTCGGCGGCCGAGGTGATCTGCAGCGGCAGATCGGCAAGGATCTCCTGCATCTCCACCAGCTTGCCGGCGTTGTGGCTGGCCAGTACCAGTTTCTTCATTGACGGGGCTCCAGCAGGTCCCAGGTGTTGCCATACAGATCGCGGAACACCGCAACCGTTGCATAGGGTTCTTCGCGCGGCGCTTCCAGGAACTCGACGCCGGCGGCGACCATCGCCGCGTGGTCGCGACGGAAGTCGTCGGTGTTGAGGAAGAAGCCGACGCGGCCGCCGGTCTGGTTGCCGATGCGGCTGCGCTGTTCCTCGTCGCTGGCGCGGGCCAGCAGCAGGGCGGCGGCACTGCCGTCGGTCGGGCCGACCACCACCCAGCGCTTGTGACCCTGGTCGATGTCCTCCAACAGTGCGAAGCCGAGCTTGCCGGTGTACCAGGCAATGGCTTCGTCATAGTCGGCCACCACCAGGGTGGTCAGGGCGATGCGGCGGTTCATGCCGACAGCGCCGCCTGCTGTGCGGCCAGCAGTTCGCCCACGCCCTTTTCGGCCAGGCCCAGCAGCGCATCCAGTTCATCGCGACGGAAGGCGTGGCCTTCGGCGGTGCCCTGCAGCTCGATGAAGCCGCCACCGTCGTTCATCACCACGTTCATGTCGGTGTCGCAGTCGCTGTCTTCGGCGTAGTCCAGGTCCAGCACCGGGGTGCCGCGGTACACGCCTACCGATACGGCGGCCACTGCGCCCAGGATCGGGTTGCGCTTGATGTCGCCACGCTTCATCAGCACGTTCACCGCATCGACCAGCGCCACGTAGGCGCCGGTGATGGCGGCGGTGCGGGTGCCACCGTCGGCCTGCAGCACGTCGCAGTCGAGGGTGATGGTGCGCTCGCCCAGCGCGTTGCGATCCACGCAGGCGCGCAGGCTGCGGCCGATCAGGCGCTGGATCTCCAGCGTGCGGCCACCCTGCTTGCCACGGGCCGCTTCACGGTCACTGCGGGTGTGGGTGGCGCGCGGCAGCATGCCGTATTCGGCGGTGACCCAGCCTTCGCCCTTGCCGCGCAGGAAGCCCGGCACGCGGTTCTCGACGCTGGCGGTGCACAGCACACGGGTTTCACCGAAGCACACCAGCACCGAACCTTCGGCGTGGCGGGTGAAGCCGCGTTGGATGACGACCGGGCGGAGCTGGTCGGGCTGGCGGCCGCTGGGGCGGGAATCGGACATGGTGCGGGTTCCGTAATGGCAAGGGAGTACGCCGCCACGCCCGCAGCCTTCACGGGGCGGGCAAGGGGGCTCTGGTGAGGGCGCTAGGGTACCATTCCCCCTTTGCACGCACCGGACACAATCCATGATTCGAAGCATGACCGCCTATGCCGGCGGCGAGCGGGTCACCCCGTGGGGCACGCTGGGCTGCGAGCTGCGCTCGGTCAACCACCGCTTCCTGGAGGTCGGCACCCGCCTGCCCGAGGAGCTGCGGGCGCTGGAACCGCAGCTGCGCGAGCGCATCGCCGCGCGCCTGAGCCGTGGCAAGCTGGATCTGGTGATGCGCCTGCGCGCGCCGGAAGCGGCGGCCAACCTGCAGGTTGACGAGGCCCTGCTGGCCCAGCTGGGCCGCCTGGCGCACCGCCTGACCTCCGATTTCCCCAACCTGCAGGTCAGCTTCACCGACCTGCTGCAGCTGCCGGGCGTGACCCGTGGCGAGGCCACCGATGCCGCCGCCCTGCAGGTCGAGGCGCTGGCGCTGCTGGACCAGGTGCTGGATGGCTTCGTCGAGGCCCGTGAGCGCGAAGGCGGCAAGTTGTCTGCGGCCATCAGCGAGCGTGTGGACGGCATCGAGCGCATCGCCACCGAAGTGCGCACCTTGATTCCGGCCATTCGCGACGGCCAGCGCGCCAAGCTGGCCGCCCGTCTGGCTGACCTGCCGCACCCGGTCGACCCCGGCCGCGCCGAGCAGGAGCTGGTGCTGTGGCTGCAGAAGCTGGACGTGGATGAAGAGCTGGACCGCCTTGGCAGCCATATCGTCGAGATTCGTCGCGTGCTCAAGCAGCGCGAGCCGGTCGGCCGCCGCCTGGACTTCCTGCTGCAGGAGTTCAACCGCGAAGCCAACACGCTGGGCTCGAAGTCGGTGGACAGCCGCACGTCCAATGCCGCGGTGGAACTGAAGGTGCTGATCGACCAGATCCGCGAACAGGTGCAGAACATCGAGTGATGTTCTGCGCAATCGCCTGGGAGGATCACAGTCCTTCCAGGTAGTCCGCAGCTATCGCGACGCAGTGGTCGAAGTCTGGCGATTAGTCCAGCGTGTCGATGGCCTTGAACGCAATCTTCAATGTCGGATGGGGATTGCGGATCTGATCAAGAAACGTTGATCGATGGCGGACCAGTGCGTCTGCTGCGGCCGCCAGCGCGTCCGGCTCGCGTTCGATGACCAGCGCAAGATCGAACAGGTCTCGGGCCGTTGTTCGATGCCCGCGATGGAACATTTTCTTGGCGATGATTTCCGCCGACGTTTCCACGCGTATGCGCCGGCCATCGATCGTCCATTCCTCCCAGGCGTCATCGAGAAGATTGGGAGCTGCGACGAAATCCACCTCGCCTTCCTCGAACTGCAGCTTGACCCATGCGCTGGGATCTTCGCTGTAGTCGCCGGTAAGGCTCGCGGCCACATCGCTCAAGCGGGGAGTGACGAAGCCCAGGTACTGGGGGTTCGGCACGAAGATGTCGATGTCCTTGCTGAGCCGGTGCCGATGTCGAAACATCAGTACCGTTCCGCCACCCAACGTCCAGAACGGATCGGTGATGCCGCCGTGGCGCCGGATCTCCCCGATGAGGACAAGCGCCCGGGGTAGCAGCGCCTGCCAGGCGCCGGCCGGCAATTCGCGGTTCACATCCACAGGTCCTTGCGGTGAGCAGAAAGTGTGTTGGCCATCTTCGCCACGTTGCGCCAGATGCGCCGTGGTGGCATCTGCGCGCCGATTGCAGCTTCCTCGACCGCCATCACCACCATGGCGGGAGGGGCTTCATCCAGCAGGTGCGCCATCTGCGCCGCGTAGGTGGCAGGAACTTCCCCGCTGACCAGTACGCGGGCCAGCTCGCCCGCAGTCAATTCGCTTGCGTAGCTCACGTTCGCGGTTCGCGCGGCCATTTTCAGGCCTTGCTTGCGCAGCCGGTTTTCGGTGGTGGGTGCCGGAACATCCAGACCGAGCACGGCCATCAGCTGTCCCACGCGATTGACGCCCAGATCACTAAGGGTGCCCCCTTCCAGGCCGACCACGGTCTGCCGGGAAAGGCCGCTGAGATGAGCCAGTTGGCCTTGCGACAGGCCAAGCTGCTCACGGCGGGTACGAACCGCCTTGCCGATGTCGATCAGGTTCATGGCTTTAGTGTCCAATATTTTGGACATGATTCAAGTGCCCGGAAGTGACACGTTGGCAAACCTTCACGTCTCAAACCACGCTGACGCCCGGCGCTCCTTCGCTCAAACGCCCGACCACGGCTGCCTGGCCGAACCCCGCGTCGTGGAAGCAGGCCAGCACCGCATCCGCCGCTTCCGGGGCGCAGGACACCAGCAGGCCGCCGCTGGTCTGAGGGTCGGTCAGCAGTGGCTGCCAGTGTGCCGGCAACCCATCGGCGAAGCGCACCTCGGCGCCATACGAGGCCCAGTTGCGGTGGGAAGCGCCGGTCACGCAGCCACGCTGCAGCAGCTCCAGCGCCTGCGGCAGCAGCGGCACCTGTGCACTGTCCACCTCGGCAGCGACACCACTGGCGCGGCACACTTCCAGCAGGTGGCCGAGCAGGCCGAAGCCGGTGACGTCGGTCATGGCATGCACACCGTCCAGCGCGGCCAGCGGCACGCCCACGGTGTTCAGGCGGGTGGTCGACGCGATCATCTGCCGGTAGCCGTCGGCATCCAGCACTTCCTTCTTCAGCGCCGACGAATACACGCCCACGCCCAACGGCTTGCCCAGCACCAGCACGTCGCCGGCGCGGGCATCGGCGTTGCGCTTGAGTCGTTGCGGGTCGAGCACGCCGATCGCGGCCAGGCCGTAGATGGGTTCCACCGAATCGATGCTGTGGCCACCAGCGACCACGATGCCAGCATCGGCGCAGGCGCGTTCGCCACCCTGCAGGATGCCGCGGATCGTGTCCTGCGGCAGCGTATTGATCGGCATGCCGACGATGGCCAGTGCGAACAGCGGGCGCGCGCCCATCGCATACAGGTCCGACAGCGCGTTGGTGGCCGCGATGCGGCCGAAGTCGAACGGGTCGTCGACGATGGGCATGAAGAAATCAGTGGTGGCGACGATTGCCTGGCGATCATCGAGGCGGTACACCGCAGCGTCGTCACTGGTCTCGCGCCCGACGAGAAGCTCAGCCGGAGCGGGAAGCGCTGGAACGCCACGCAGCAGTTCGCTCAGCACGCCCGGCGCGATCTTGCAGCCGCAGCCGCCGCCATGCGCGAGAGAGGTCAGTCGTTGCGGGGCATCGGCCGTTGAAGGGGCGGGGGACTGCGCGTGCGTGACCATGCCGACATCTCCTGCGGGAACGCGAATGGCGGAAGGCAGCAGGAGTCGAACCTACCAGGGAACGATCGACGCCCCCTACTGGGTTTGAAGCCCAGCCGCATGCCCGGATGCGCATGCCTTCCGAAAGTACGGCGGTACCGGTGGGCTCAGTCGCGGACTGCGTTCCACTGCAGGTCGCCGCGCGGCCGATGCTGGTCACCGACGCGTCGAGTGTAGCCAACGCGATTGAAGAACTCCAAGATCTGGATGCTGCGTTTGCGGCCCAGGCCGATGGCATCGCGGAAGGCCGCCGCATCCACCGTGCCGCTGGCTTGTGACAGCTGCGCGACGATGGCGGCGAGTTCCGCAATGCGCGCCGGTGCATAGAACAGGTCCGGCACCACCTGGAACAGTTCGCCACGTGCGGCGGCGCGGCGCAGGACGGCGCGGACTTCGTCTTCGGCCAGGCCGATCTCGGCAGCAAGGGTGCGCACCCACGGCGGATCGAAGCCACCTGCGTGCAGTTGCGGCAGCACGCGTTCCAGCAGCAGACGCTCGCGTTCCGGTGGCGCATGGTCATGCCCGGGCAGGCGCCACCAGGCACCCACGCGTTGCACGCTGCCGTCGTCCAGCAGGTCCTGCAGCAGCGCATTCCAGAGGCTCGCTGCAAGCGCGGGCAGGGTGCCGCGCTGCAGGCGGCCGCTGTCGACACCGGGTTCGTCCGGGCGTCGCTCATGCCATCCACGCAGTGAGGCGATCACCTGCTCGCGCAATGCCTGCCAGTGCGGGACAAGGATGACTACCGTGTCTTCGCGGGTGACGATGCGTCGCGTGTCTGCAGGAAGATCGATCCGGTCGGCGGCGCGCCGGCAGTAGCGCTGCAGCGCGGCCATGGCAACGCCGAAGGGCGCCTGCTGCAACAGTGGGCCGATTCCCGCACCCGCGGCCAGTTGCTCCAGGGCTCCCAGCCATGCGAGCCGTGCAGGACTGCGCCGGCGCCGCTGTGGCGGGTCCGGATCGAGCACAAGGCCGCCGCCCAGCGTGTGGGTGGCCGCTGAATCGCGGGCAATGAAGCGATCGCCACACATCGCACAGACCGGAGCATCGAACACCAGCTGCACCAACTGCCCATCACCGTGGTCATGGTCCTCCAGCAGCACCACATGGGCCTGCCGGTGCATCGTGCCCCAGTGGATATGCAGCGGTGCCCAGTCGCGCAACGGTGCGGCCAACGCGGACAGCCGCAACCGCACATCAACGCGGGTGGTGGCCAGCAGTGCGCCTGCGTCGGCGATCCAGTCACCGCGGCGGATGTCATCACGGGCGATGGCCGCCAGGTTCAGCGCGCAGCGCTGCCCGGCCATCGCGTGGTCACTGGCCTGGTTCTGCGCGTGGATGCTGCGTATGCGCACTTCAGTGGCGGCCGGCATCAGCTGCAGATGCTCACCCACCGAGGCGATGCCGCCGTGCACTGCGCCGGTCACCAGCGTTCCGTGGCCGGCCAGCGAGAACACGCGGTCCACCGGCATGCGGAACAGCTCGCTGCGCAGTTCGGCCTGGCGCGTGCTGGCGTCGTCCGCCGCCCACGCGTGCAGCTGGGTACGCAGCGCGTTGATGCCAGCATCGTCGGGTGCGGTGCTGTTGCAGGTGAACACAGGGGAATCCTGCAGCGGCGTGCCGGCCAGCAGGGCAGCGACCTCGATCTCGACCCGGGCCAGGCGCGCCGCATCCACACGGTCGATCTTGGTGAGCGCCACCGCACCGCGGTTCACGCCCAGCAGTTGCAGGATGGCCAGATGTTCGCGGGTCTGTGGCATCACGCCGTCGTCGGCAGCGATGACCAGCAGCGCGACGTCGATACCCGTGGCGCCGGCCACCATCGTGTGCACGAAGCGCTCGTGGCCCGGCACGTCGACGAAACCCAGGGTCGCGGCCGGGCCTTCGACGTCCCCGCTTTCCACCGGGACATAGGCGTAGCCCAGTTCGATGGAAATACCACGCGTACGCTCTTCCTGCAGGCGATCGGTTTCGATGCCGGTCAGTGCGCGTACCAGGCTGGTTTTGCCGTGGTCGATATGCCCGGCGGTGCCGACGATCATGCCTGCAGCATGCTCCACTGGTCGACGAAGCGCGCTTCGTCGGCCGGTTCCAGGCAGCGCAGGTCCAGCCACAGCGCGTCATCGGCAATGCGGCCCAGCACGGGTCGCGGCAGCTGACGCAGGCGCTTGGCCAGGCGATCCAGTCCGCCACGGCGCGCGCTGGTAATGCGCAGTCCGGCGCTGGCCAGCTGCGCCTGTGGCTGCGCGCCGCTACCAATCTGGCTGTGCATCGAAGCAGGCTCGAGGGTGTAGTCCGCCGCCAGCGAGGCACGCATCGGCTGCAGCAGGCGCTGGGCCTGCGCATCAATGTCATCCTGCGTACGCGAGAGCGTGCGCAGTGTCGGCAGCCGCTGTGCCAGCAGCTCGGGTTCGCGGTACAAGGCCAGCACCGCCTCCAGTGCGGCCAGGCCCATCTTGTCCATGCGCAGTGCCCGCTTCAGCGGGTTGCGGTTGATCCGCGCGATCAAGTCGGCGCGGCCGGCGATGATGCCGGCCTGCGGACCACCCAGCAGCTTGTCGCCGCTGAACGAAACCAGATCGGCGCCGGCCGTCAGCGTTTCCTGCACGGTGGGTTCGTGCGGCAGGCCGAACGTGGCCAGATCGCACAGGCTGCCACTGCCCAGGTCCACCACCAGCGGCAGGCCATGCTCGTGCGCGATCGTGGCCATCGCCGCCGTGTCGACCTTGGCAGTGAATCCGGTGATCGCGTAGTTGCTGGCATGCACCTCCATCAGCAGCGCTGTGCGCGCGCCGATGGCGTTGGTGAAGTCGGCCGCATGGGTGCGGTTGGTGGTACCCACTTCCAGCAGCCGAGCGCCCGCGCTGCGCATCACATCCGGGATGCGGAAAGCGCCGCCGATCTCCACCAGCTCGCCGCGCGACACCACCACGTCGCGGCGGTTGGCCAGGCTGTTGAGCAGCAGCAGGACCGCTGCCGCATTGTTGTTGACCACGGTGGCGGCTTCGGCACCGGTCAGCTCGCAGATCAGTGCCTGTACCCGCGCATCGCGGTCGCCGCGACGGCCACGGATGACGTCGAACTCCAGATCGACCGGCGCGGTCATCGCGCGGGTGACTGTCTGCACCGCGGCCTCGGGCAGCAATGCGCGACCCAGGTTGGTATGCAGTACGGTGCCGGTCAGGTTGAACATCGGTTGCAGGTCCAGCCGTGCATCGGCTGCCAGTGCGGCCTCGACCGCTGCCACCAGCGTCGGGCCCTCAACCGCCTCCTGCAGCTGCGCGGTCGACAGCTGGCCGGCGCTGATACGGTCGCGCAGCACCTGCAGGTGCGAACGCAGCAGCTGGGTGATGCGGTTTCGACCGTGGCCTTCGATCAGCGCCACCAGTGCAGGCAGGCGCAGCACCCGGTCCAGTGAGGGCAGGGTGGCGGCCGATGCCGGGGTGGGGGGCGTGGCTGGCATCGGTCAGTCGCCGTCGGATTGCCACAGCAGCGGATTCTGGCTGGCACGCGCATAACCTTCCTCGGCCAGCAGCAGATCCAGCGCCAGCGTGCCGAGGTCATCGGCCACCGGCTCCAGTGACGGGTCCTTTTCCAGATACAGGATCTTGCGGTAGCTGTGGCAGTGGTCGCAGGTCTCGGCACGCACCGCGCTCTCGCGCACCGCCTCGCCGCTGTCGCCGTCCACATCGGCCAGGGCGCGATAGGCGATGTCCTTGCCGGCGGCACCACATTGGCTGCACTGCACGCGCACGTAGTGCCACTGGCAGGCGCACAGCGAGCACGACAGGTAACGGTAGGATGCATAGGGTGGCCGCGCCTGCACCACGCTGGTCACCGGCAACGTGCCGCACAGCGGGCACAGCCCTGGCGCATCAGCCAGCGGCTTCAGGTCGGTAGGGCGGAAGCTGGCTGCGAGCACCGCCCAGTAAACCTGCAGTGCGTTCATCACCAGCAGCGCAGCGACCGCATCCACCGACGGCGCGTCATCGCGCTCCAGCACCGCGTGCGCCTGAGCATCCAGCCAGGCGTCGTCGGCAGCCGCGACGCGTTGCAGCTCCTGTCGGGTTTCCAGCGGCAGCCCCGTTTCGTCGGCACAGTGCTGGCACAGCGTGCGCAGCCAGTCGCGCCAGCATCCATCCAGCTGAAGCGTGTTGGCCGGCCGCAACGGCATGCCGGCACCGGCCGCCGCACTCGACTGCTGCGCACGCGCCTGCGACTGCAGCGCCTCGCGCTGCTGCGGTGTCAGCTCATCCAGCAGCGCCTGCTGTGCATCGGCCAACGCCGCCAGCAGCTGCAGGTAACCGCCGATGGCACTGTGCGCGGCCAGTCTGCGCAGGCGCGTCGCGCGCTCAGCGAACAGTGACTCGATATCGGGCAGGATGATGCGCGGCACATCGCGCGAGGCGAGCGTCTCGATCTCACCGGGTTCAAGGATGCGTTGCGCCATGCAGGGCCAGCCAGAAGAACCAGCCTCCATCCTCGCCGTTGTCGGCGCTGGCGTCCAGCGTGTTCAAACAACGCAGTCGAGCAAAGCAGTCGAGCACGGCTCGACTCTACAAAAACCGGTTTCGGTCGTTGCCATGTTCATCGTGTCGACCAAGGTCGACACCCACCAAGAGCAGCTCATGCCATTCCGACAGCAGCGGGAAACTGTCGAAGGCGGAGTGGGTCCGGTTGCGGGGGTGTCCGCGGCATGGATGCCGCGGCCAAGCCCCCAAGGACGGGTTGACGGCGTCCCCCGCAACCGGACCCACTCCGCCACCCCTCAGGAAGCCCGCTTTTGACGTTGACGTTGACGTTGACCTTGCCTCTGCGGGTGCAGGGCCGCAGGCCCTGCCGCTAACCCTCTTCCCGACGTCCACGCAGGATGTCCCTGAACCACTGCCGGTGGTGCTTGTACGCCCACCCATAGGTCACCTTGCCCTGGGTCATCGCCCGCACCGAGCCCTTGATCCAGATCGCCGCATAGATGTGCACCACGATCGCGCACACCAGCACCCAGCCGAACAGCGCATGGGCCAGCACCGAGAAGCGGATCACCCCGATCGGGAAGAAGTGGCTGAAGTACTGCCGCCAGATCACGAAGCCGGTCAGCAGCAGCGCCGACAGGCAGCCGATGATGGCCCAGAACAGCAGCTTCTGGCCGGCATTGAAACGGCCCACCGGCGGCAGCTTCTCATCCTCGTTGCGCAGTACATCGCGCATGCCGCGCATCCATGCGCGATCGTCGGCGGTCGGCAGATTGTCGCGCCACATGCGGAACGCCAGCAGCGCAAAGCCCACCACCATGGCCAGCCCGATGAACGGATGCAGGATGCGCGTCCAGGGGCCGCCACCGAACAGCTGGGTCAACGGGAACAGGGCAGGGTGGAACAGCGCCAGCCCGGACAGCGCGGTCAGCACGAAGCAGATCGCCACGATCCAGTGGTTGATGCGGGTCGGTGCGCGGTAGCGGATGATCTGGCGCGGGTGCGGGGCGTACTTCATGGCCGCTGCTCCTCTTCGATCTTCTTCGCCTCGTGCTCGGCTTCCTCTTCTTCCTCGTCATTGACCGTGTTGCGGCCGATGCCGATGTAATGCAGGAAGCCGGCGAAGGCGGTGGCGGCGATCGCCAGCACGCCCAGCGGCTTGGCCACGCCCTTCCACACCTCCACCATCGGGCTGATGCGCGGGTCCTTGGGCAGGTCGGCATACAGCTCCGGCTTGTCCACGTGCTGCAGCACGTACATCACGTGGGTGCCGCCGACGCCCTGCGGATCGTACAGGCCGGCGTTCTCGTAGCCGCGAGATTTCAGGTCTTCCACGCGTCCGGCCGCGTGCTCGGTCATCGCCTGCTTGCTGCCGAAGGTAATCGCGCCGGTCGGGCAGGTCTTCACGCAGGCCGGTTCCTGGCCCACCGCCACCCGGTCCGAACACAGCGTGCACTTGTAGGCCTTGTGGTCCTTCTTGGAGATGCGCGGCACGTCGAACGGACAACCGGTCACGCAGTAGCCGCAGCCGATGCAGTTCTCTTCCTGGAAGTCGACGATGCCATTGGCGTACTGGATGATCGCGCCGGGCGACGGACAGGCCTTCAGGCAGCCCGGATCGCTGCAGTGCATGCAGCCTTCCTTGCGGATCAGCCACTCCAGCTTGCCCTTCTCGTCCTCGTACTCGCGGAACTTCATCACCGTCCACGACTGGTCGCTCAGGTCGGGCGGGTTGTCGTAGCTGCCAACGCAGCTGCCCACTTCGTCGCGCAGGTCATTCCACTCCATGCAGGCGACCTGGCAGGCCTTGCAGCCGATGCACTTGCTCACATCGATCAGCTTGGCGACCTGGCCGGTGTGCGCACCACGCGCCTCCGGCGAGGGCGTGGTGGTGGCCGAGCGGCGGATGATGTCCAGGGATTGCAGTGACATGGCGTGTCTCCTACACCTTCTCGACCTTGACCAGGATGCACTTCGATTCGGGCGTCTGCGAGTTGCCGTCACCGATGGCGTTGGTCAGCGTATTGGCGATGTATCCGGGCTTGGCCGCACCGAGGAAGCCCCAGTGGATCGGCACGCCCACCTGGTGCACGGTCCGGCCATCGATCTGCAGGGCCTTGATGCGCTTGGTCACCATGGCGACCGCTTCGATGTGGCCGCGCTTGGAACTGACCCGCACGCGGCTGCCGTTATTGATGCCCAGCTCGTCGGCCAACGCCGCGCCGATCTCGACGAACTGCTCGGGCTGGATGATGGCGTTCAACTTGCCGTGCTTGGTCCAGAAGTGGAAATGCTCGGTCAGGCGGTAGGTGGTGGCCACATGCGGGAACTCGTCCGGCGAACCGATCTGTGCGCGATCGCTGGCGAATACGCGGGCGGCCGGGTTGTTCAGCGTCAGTGCCTGGCCGGGGCTGAGCGGGTTGCTGCGCAGCGGTGTATCGAACGGTTCGTAGTGCTCCGGGAACGGGCCTTCGGCCATGCCGGCCTTGGCGAAGAAGCGCGCGATGCCCTCCGGGTTCATGATGAACGGGCCCATTCCGCCGGCGGGATCTTCGTCGGCCTTGAAGTCGGGCACGTCCACGCTGCCCCAGTTTTTCCCGTTCCACGCCAGCAGCGTGCGCCGTGGATCAAATGGCTTTCCGGCGACGTCGCACGAGGCGCGGTTGTACATCACGCGACGATTGGCCGGCCACGCCCAGGCCCAGCCCAGCGTGTTGCCGATGCCGGTGGGGTCGCTGTTGTCACGCCGCGCCATCATGTTGCCGGTCGGGCCCCAGGCACCGATGTAGATCCAGCAGCCGGAGGCGGTGCTGCCGTCGTCGCGCAGGTCGCCGAATGCGGCCAGCTGCTCGCCGGCCTTGCGCACCAGCTTGGTTGGGTCCTTCGGATCGAACACATCGGCCAGCGCCTTGCCGTTGTATTCCATCGCCAGTTCTTCGGGCGTGGGTACCTCAGGGTTGGCGTAGTTCCAGGCCAGGTCGCGCACCGGCTCCCACCACGCCCCGCCGTCCTTCTCGTACATCGCCTTGATGCGATGGAACAGCTCGGACATGATCTCGATGTCGCTGCGCGCTTCTCCCGGTGGGTTGGCACCCTTCCAGTGCCACTGCAGCCAGCGCGAGGAATTCACCACCGCGCCGTTCTCCTCGGCGAAGGAGGTGGTCGGCAGGCGGAATACTTCGGTCTGGATCGTGCTCGGGTCGACGTCGTTCAACGCACCGTGGTTCTGCCAGAAGGCGATGGTCTCGGTTTCCAGCGGGTCCATGCTGACCATGAACTTCAGCTTGGAGAACGCGCTGATCAGCTTGCCCTTGTTCGGCGCCGAGGCCAGCGGATTGAAGCCTTGGCAGATGTAGCCGTGGATCTTGCCTTCGTTCATCAGCTCGTACGCCTGCAACATGTCGTACGGCTTGTCGAGCTTGGGCAGGTAATCGAAACACCAGTTGTTGTCGGCGGTGGCGGCGTCGCCCCACCACGATTTCATCAGGCTGACGTGGAACTTCGGGTAGTTCTGCCAGAACGACATCTGGTTGGCGCGCAGCGGCTTCTGCGTGCGCTTGGCGATGTAGGCCTCGTAGTCCTGCTCGTCCTGTTTCGGCAGGGTCAGGTAGCCGGGCAGCAGGTCGGACATCAGGCCGATGTCGGTCAGGCCCTGGATGTTGGAATGCCCGCGCAAGGCGTTCATGCCGCCACCGGCCACGCCGATGTTGCCCAGCAGCAGCTGCACCATGGTGCCGGCACGCACGTTCTGCGCGCCGATCGAGTGCTGCGTCCAGCCCAGCGCGTACAGGATGGTCATCGCCTTGTCCTTGCCGGCGGTGGACGCGATCATGTCCCAGATCTGGCGGATGCTGTCGGCCGGCGTGCCGCAGATGCGTTCGACCATCTCCACCGTGTAGCGCGCATAGTGCTGCTTGAGCAGGTTGTAGACGCAGCGCGGGTCCTTCAGCGTCGGGTCGCTGCGCACGAAGCCATCGTCACCGTAGGCGTAGTCCCAGCTGGAGCGGTCGTAGCTGCGCTTCTCTTCGTTGTAGCCCGAATACAGGCCGTCCTTGAAGGCGAACTCGTCCTTCACCAGGAACGACATGTCGGTGTAGTTCAGCACGTACTCGTGCTGGATGCGGTCCTCGGTCAACAGGTAGTTGATCAGGCCCCCCAGGAACACGATGTCGGTACCGGTGCGGATCGGCGCGTACACGTCGGCCACCGCGGCCGAGCGGTTGAAGCGCGGATCGACCACGATCAGGCGTGCCTTGTTGTGTGCCTTGGCCTCGGTCACCCATTTGAACCCGCACGGGTGCGCCTCGGCGGCGTTGCCACCCATGATCAGGATCAGGTCGGCATTCTTGATGTCGACCCAGTGATTCGTCATCGCACCACGGCCTAGCGTCGGGGCAAGACCTGCCACCGTCGGGCCGTGTCAGACACGTGCCTGGTTGTCGAATGCCAACATGCCAAGGGAGCGCACGACCTTGTGGGTCAGCACCGCGGTTTCATTGCTGGTGGCCGAGGCCGCCAGCATGCCGGTGGTCAGCCAGCGGTTGACCGTCTGCCCGG
This sequence comes from Stenotrophomonas sp. YJH_SMC_91, assembly GCF_059368495.1. Classification (NCBI taxonomy): domain Bacteria; kingdom Pseudomonadati; phylum Pseudomonadota; class Gammaproteobacteria; order Lysobacterales; family Lysobacteraceae; genus Stenotrophomonas; species Stenotrophomonas sp. YJH_SMC_91. Next base: position 101,979 of record NZ_JCAFRT010000001.1, read on the forward strand.
CCTCGTTCTTCTGCACGAAGTTGGCATCGCGGTCTTCCTTCATCAGCCGCGCGATGCGGTCCAGCGCATCGTCCCAGCTCAGCCGCTTCCACTCGTTCGAGCCCGGCGCGCGGTACTCGGGGTAGAGCAGGCGCGACTTGCTGTGGATGATGTCGGCCAGGCCGGCGCCCTTCGGGCACAGCGTGCCGCGGTTCACCGGATGGTCCGGGTCGCCTTCGATATGGAAGATGCTCGGCTCGGCGTTCTTGGCACCATCGCCGAGGCTGTACATCAGGATGCCGCAGGCCACCGAACAGTAGGTACAGGTGTTGCGGGTCTCGGTCGCGCGGGTCAGCTTGTACTGCCTGACCTCCGCGAGCGCGATGCCGGGCGCGAAGCCCATCAATGCCAGGCTGGAGCCGACCAGGGTTGTCCCGGTCACTTTCAGGAACTGGCGGCGGCTCATCGATGGCATGCCGTTCTCCTGGGATGGCGGGGAGGCGCAGGCCTCCGGGCTGTCGTTGGGTACGGCCCGGTTATAGCACAGGCCCCGTACGCCCATGTGGCACAAGGCCCGGCGCCCGCCAGACGGGCGCGCAACGGGGCCGCTCTGGTAAAGTTGCGTGCCCGCCCCCCGGGGAAAGCGTCTGCCGGGCCTGGTTCCAGGATGTTCCGCGCAGCCCCCGCCGTCCTGGCGCGATCCTCCGCGCCGGATCTGGAACACCGAGGAAAAATTTTGCGAAATCAACCCGTTGGATCCCCCGCATGAGCGCCCCGTCGAAGCCGTCGGACGCCGTTGCGCGCGGCACGCTGTACATCGTTGCCGCCCCGTCCGGTGCCGGCAAGAGCAGCATCGTCAATGCCACCCTGGCGCGTGACCCGCAGATCGCCCTGTCGATCTCCTTCACCTCGCGCGCGATGCGCCCGGGTGAAGTGAACGGCCAGCACTACCATTTCGTCTCTGCGGAGAAGTTCGAGCAGATGATCGCCGCCGGCGACTTCTTCGAACACGCCTGGGTGCACGGCGACTGGAAGGGCACTGCCCGCCAGTCGGTGGAGCCGCAGCTGGCCGCCGGCCAGGACGTGCTGCTGGAAATCGACTGGCAGGGTGCGCAGCAGGTGCGCCAGCTGGTGCCGGGCACGGTCACCGTGTTCATCCTGCCGCCGTCCAAGCAGGCCCTGCAGGACCGCATGCGCAAGCGCGGCCAGGACAGCGAGGCGGTCATCGCCCAGCGCCTGGGCGCGGCACGCGATGAAATGCTGCACTTCAACGAGTTCGACTACGTCATCGTCAACGAGGTGTTCGACACCGCCGTGGACGAGCTGTGCGCCATCTTCACCGCCAGCCGCCTGCGCCGGGAGGCCCAGAAGGTCCGCCACGCCGGCCTGATCCAGGCCCTGCTGACCCCCGATCCGGGTGCAACTGACTGATTCCAAAAGAATCGGGTGGGGGTTGGCTTGATTTTGTCCAGCCCCTGCCAGTACACTCCGTCCCCTTTCCCTCATTCGACTGAGCGGCCGACCGGTCGCCGGGAGCCCGTATGGCCCGCATCACCGTAGAAGATTGCCTGGAAGTCGTTAACAACCGTTTCGAACTGGTCATGATGGCTTCCAAGCGTGCCCGCCAGCTCGCCAACGGCGTGCAGGCCACGCTGGACAACAGCGAGACCGAGGACAAGCCGACCGTGCTGGCGCTGCGCGAAATCGCCGCCCGCAAGATCGACAACGCGCTGATCGACGAAGTCGAGAAGGCCGAGCGTGAGCGCGCCGAGCGCGAAGCGCTGGAGTGGGCTGCCGCCGAAGTGGTCGCCGACGAAGACATGTCCAAGAACGACGATTGATCGCATCGATCAACGTCATTGCTGGATCGCCGAACAGCCCGCCCCGTGCGGGCTGTTTCGCATTCAGGATTTGCCGTAAACGTCGCGCTGGAATAGGCTTCGGGCATGAACCCAGGCCCCACTGCCAAGGTCGCCGCAGCCCCCGCTGCCGCCGTACCCGACTACGTCCTCCAGCTTGAACGCGCCGCCCATTACCTGCCGCCGGAACAGCTGCCGCTGCTGCGCCGTGCCTGGGAAGTCGGTGCCTCCGCGCACGCTGGGCAGACGCGCAAGTCGGGTGAGCCCTATATCACCCATCCGGTGGCCGTGGCCCAGGTGCTGGCCGAGCTCGGCCTGGACGTGGAAGCGCTGATCGCCGCGATCCTGCACGACACCATCGAAGACACCCCGCTCACCCGCGAGGCGCTGGCTGCCGAGTTCGGCGAAGCCGTGGCCGAACTGGTCGACGGCGTCACCAAGCTGGACAAGCTGAAGTTCCGCGACCGCCAGGAAGCGGCCGCCGAGAGCTTCCGCAAGATGCTGCTGGCGATGTCGCGCGACCTGCGCGTGATCATGATCAAGCTGGCCGACCGCCTGCACAACATGCGCACGCTGGGCGCGCAGAGCCGCGAAGCGCGCGGCCGCATCGCCCGCGAGACGCTGGAGATCTACGCGCCCATCGCCCAGCGCCTGGGCATGAGCCTGGTCAAGAGCGAGCTGCAGAACCTCGGCTTCAAGGCGCTCTACCCGTGGCGCCACGCCATCATTGAAAAACACATCCGCAGCCAGCCGGTGGTGCGCCGCGAGGCGATGGCGCAGGTGGAAGTGCAGCTGTCGCAGCGCCTGGCCAAGGAGGGGATCGAGCATCGGCTGATCAGCCGCATCAAGACCCCGTGGAGCATCTACAACAAGATGCGCGACGAGAACAAATCCTTCGACCAGGTGATGGACGTGTTCGGCTTCCGCCTGGTCGTGCGCAGCGTGCCCAGCTGTTACCACGCGCTGGGTTCGGTGCATGCCACCTTCAAACCGCTGGATGGCCGCTTCCGCGACTTCATCGCCATTCCCAAGGCCAACGGCTACCAGTCGCTGCACACCGTGCTGTTCGGGCCGTATGGCTCGCCGATCGAAGTGCAGATCCGTACCGAGGAAATGGACCTGATCGCCGAGCGCGGCGTGGCCGCGCACTGGACCTACAAGTTTGGTGGCGATTCGCCCAACAGCGCGCAGAGCCGTGCCCACGCCTGGATCGTCGAGCTGATCGACTCGCAGCGCGCTGCCGGCTCCTCGCTGGAGTTCCTCGACAACGTCAAGGTCGACCTGTTCCCGGACGAGGTCTACCTGTTCACCCCGAAGGGCAAGATCCTGGCCCTGCCGCGCAATTCCACCGCGCTCGATTTCGCCTACGCCGTGCATACCGATGTCGGCAACATGGCGGTGGCCTCGCGCGTGGACAAGAAACTGGTGCCACTGCGCACCAAGCTGGTGTCGGGGCAGTCGGTGGAGATCATCACCGCACGCTCGGCCACGCCGAAACCGCAGTGGCTGGAATTCGTGGTCACCAGCAAGGCGCGCACTGCCATCCGCCACCAGCTCAAGCAGCTGGAACACGAAGATGCCGTGCAGCTGGGCCACCGCATGCTCGACCGTGCGCTGGAGGCGATGGATTCATCGCTGGAACGGCTGCCAAAGGGGCGCCTGGATGCGTTCCTGGCCGAGCATCGTTTCCCGCGCCTGGAGGCGCTGCTGGCCGAGGTCGCGCTGGGCAACTGGATGCCGACCCAGGCCGCGCAGGCGCTGATGGCCTACGCCGAACTGCGTGGCGGCCCGCATTCGCGCCACCATTCGCAGGAAAAGATCCTGATCAACGGCAGCGAGCGCGGCGTGGTCACCTTCGCCGGCTGCTGCCAGCCGATTCCCGGTGACGAGATCATGGGCTACCACACCGCCGGCAAGGGCATCGTGGTGCACCGCATGGACTGCCCGAACCTGGCCGAGCTGCGCAAGTCGCCCGAGCGCTGGGTGCCGATCGGCTGGGACACTACCGTTTCCGGCGACTACGACACTTCGCTGGTGGTGGAAGTGGAGAACGGCACCGGCGTGCTGGCGCAGCTGGCCGCCGCCATCGCCCAGAGCCATTCCAACATCGAGCGCGTGGACTACCTGGACCGCGACTTCAACGCCGCCGTGCTGGCGTTCAACATCCAGGTACGCGACCGCAACCACCTGGCCGAAGTGATGCGCCGCCTGCGCCGCCTGTCGGTCGTGCAGTCGGTACGCCGCCAGTAGGTCCTGCGCGGACCGGTAGTGCCGGCCGCTGGCCGGCAACTTCGCGGTGCTTCCTATGTTCATGAGGTTGCCGGCCAGCGGCCGGCACTACCGGAGCGGTGCGGTAGATCCACGCCATGCGTGGATGCACCCCCAGCCGGTACAATCACCGCTCTGTTTTCCCCCAAGCACCGGAGCGACCCATGTCCCGCCAGATCATCAACACCGAAAAGGCCCCCGCCGCCATCGGCCCGTACTCGCAGGCCGTGCGCGCCGGCAACACCGTGTACTTCTCCGGCCAGATCCCGCTCGACCCGGCCACCGGCGACATCGTCGGCGCCGGCGACGTCGAAGCACAGGCCCGCCGCGCCTTCGACAACCTCAAGGCCGTGGCCGAAGCCGCTGGCGGCTCGCTGGACAAGGTCGTGCGTCTGGGCCTGTACCTGACCGATCTGGGCGAGTTCGCCAAGGTCAACGCGGTCATGCAGGACTACTTCCAGGCCCCGTACCCGGCCCGTTCCACCATCGAAGTCTCCGGCCTGCCCAAGGGCGCCAACTTCGAGGTCGACGCGGTGATGGTCATCGACTGACCGCCACGTGGCACGCAAGGCGGCGGTCACCCCGGTCCTGTCACCGTCCGGCGAAGCATCCCTGGCGATGCTCGCGGGCGTCGGTCCGGCCGTGGCCGCCAAACTGCAGGCGCGTGGCCTGGCCACCCTGCAGGATCTCTGGCTTCATCTGCCGCTGCGCTATGAAGACCGGACCCGGCTGACCCGCATCGAAGACCTGCGCAACGGCGTACCGGCGCAGGTGGAAGGGCGGGTGGTCGCGGTCGAGCGCGGCATGCGCTACCGGCCGATGCTGAAAGTGGCGGTGGAAGACGAAGGGCGGGGCACTTTGGTGCTGCGCTTCTTCCACTTCCGCCAGCAGCAGGTCGGCCAGTTCGCGGTCGGCAACCGGCTGCGCTGCTTCGGCACGCCCAAACCGGGCCAGCTCGGCCTGGAAATCGTCCACCCCAGCTACCAGGTGCTCGGCCGCAACGACGATCCCGAACTCGGCGACCGCCTCGACCCGGTGTATCCCACCGTCGAAGGCGTCGGTCCGATGACCATGCGCAAGCTGATCGGCCAGGCGCTGGACCGCCTGCCCGAGGAAAGCGCGCTGGAACTGCTGCCCAGCGGCTGGCTCGATGGCCTCGGCCTGCCGTCACTGCGCAGCGCGCTGCTGACCGTGCACCGGCCGCCACCAGATGCCGATCTGGCCGCGCTGGCCGCCGGCACCCACCCGGCGCAGCGCCGCCTGGCGATGGAAGAGCTGCTGGCCCACCACCTCAGCCTGCGTCGCCAGCGCATTGCCTTGCAGGCACACCATGCGCCGCCGCTGGCCGGCCCCGGCAAACTGGCCAAGGCGCTGCTGAAGCAGCTGCCGTTTGCGCTCACCGGCGCGCAGGCGCGCGTGTTCAAGCAGATTCGCGAAGACCTCGCGCGGCCCAGCCCGATGCTGCGGCTGGTGCAGGGCGATGTGGGCTCCGGCAAGACCGTGGTCGCCGCGCTGGCGGCGATGCTGGCGGTGGAGCAGGGCAAGCAGGTTGCATTGGCTGCGCCCACCGAGCTGCTGGCCGAACAACATCTCAACAACCTGCGCGGCTGGCTGGAACCGCTCGGTGTGCGCATCGCCTGGCTGGCCGGCAAAGTCACCGGCAAGGCGCGCGCCAAGGTGATGGAGCAGGTCGCCAGCGGCGAAGCGCAGGTGGTGGTTGGTACCCACGCGCTGATGCAGGAGGCGGTGGTGTTCCAGGATCTGGCGCTCGCCATCGTCGACGAGCAGCACCGCTTCGGCGTGCACCAGCGCTTGGCGCTGCGCGACAAGGGCGCGGGCGGCAACAGCGTGCCACACCAGCTGGTGATGACCGCCACGCCGATTCCGCGCACGCTGGCGATGTCCGAATACGCGGACCTGGATGTGTCGGCCATCGACGAACTGCCGCCGGGCCGTACCCCGGTGCAGACCGTCGCGCTCAACAATGATCGTCGTCCCGAGCTGATCGAGCGCATCGCACTGGCCTGCCAGGAAGGGCGGCAGGTGTACTGGGTGTGCACCCTCATCGAGGAAAGCGAAGAACTGGATGCCACCCCGGCGCAGGCCACCTACGAATCGCTGCAGGCGCTGTTGCCGGGCGTGCGCGTGGGGCTGGTGCATGGCCGTCTGAAAGCCGCCGAAAAGCTGGCGACGATGGTGGCGTTCAAGGCCGGCGACATCGACCTGCTGGTGGCGACCACGGTAATTGAAGTGGGCGTGGATGTGCCGAACGCCTCGCTGATGGTGATCGAGAACGCCGAGCGCCTGGGCCTGGCCCAGCTGCACCAGCTGCGCGGCCGCGTCGGCCGTGGTTCTGCGGTATCGCGCTGCGTGCTGCTGTACCAGGCACCGCTTTCGCAGATGGCACGCGAGCGCCTGCAGACCATGCGCGAAACCAACGATGGTTTCGTCATTGCCGAGAAGGATCTGGAATTGCGTGGTCCCGGTGAATTGCTGGGTACCCGGCAGACCGGCCTGGCCGGTTTCCGCATCGCCGACCTGGCCCGTGACGCCGGCCTGCTGCCCGGCGTGCATGACCTGGCCGAGCGCCTGCTGGACCAGCAACCCACGCTGGCCGATCGTGTGGTGCAGCGCTGGATCGGCACCGCCGTGCGTTACGCCTCGGCGTAAGTACCCAGGGGTCGGATCCCTTTGTGCAGCAAAGGGCTCTGACCCCATTTCCGGGATGCTCATCCGCGCATGGCGTGGATCTACCTCGCGCTGCGCGCGGGAGTCGGACAAGGCTCGACTCTACAGACAGCGCTTTGGATCATTTCCATGTTCATCCACGCATTGCATGGATGTGTCGACCAAGGTCGACACCCATCAACAGCCGCGGAAATCTGTCGAAGGCGGGGTGGATCCGGTTGCGGGGGCGTGAGCCGCATGGATGCGGCGACCGAGCTTACATGGACGTACTTGCAGCGTCCCCCGCAACCGGATCCACCCCGCCATCCCTCAGGAAACCAGCTTTTGCCGTTGATTCGGCGTTTGCCGTTGATTCGGCGGGTGCAGGGCGCAGCCCTGCCGAACCCCAACCCCCGTACTTGCAACGGTCATCATCCCGGTCCACACTTCGTTGCCGATCTGAAGACGGCAACGATGACCCACAAGATCCCCCTGTTGATCGACACCGACCCCGGTGTGGACGACGCCCTGGCCCTGCTGATGGCCTTTGCCGACGAACGGCATGACGTGGTCGCCCTGACCATCGCCGCCGGCAACGTCGGCCTGCAGTACACCGTCCGCAACGCCCTCAAGCTCTGCGACATCGTCGGCCGCACCGACGTACCGGTGTTTGCCGGCAGCCCGGATCCGCTGCTGCATCCCTCCGTTGACGCTGCCCACGTGCATGGCCGTGACGGCTACGGCGACGTGGACCTGCCGCCGCCGAGCCGCCAGGCTGAAGCCGAACACGCCGCACTGGCCATCCTGCGCCTGTCGCACGAGCACGCCGGCGAACTGATGCTGGTGATGCTGGGCCCGCTGACCAACCTTGCCCTGGCACTGAAGCTGGACCCGACCCTGCCCGAGCGCATCAAGCGCATCGTGGTGATGGGCGGCGCGGTCACCTGCCACGGCAACATCACCCCGGCGGCCGAATTCAACATTGCGTTCGACCCGGAAGCGGCGCACGTGGTGTTCACCTCGTTCAAGCACCTGCTGGTGTCGGACTGGGAGGCCACCGTCGCCCATGGCTTGCCGCTGCAGGACGCCGAGAAGTGGCTGCAGGCCGATTCCGATCGCGCCCGCTTCTACGAACTGATCTCGCGCAAGACCCGTGGCCTGTCCGAAGACAGCAAGGGCGGGCGCTGGTACACCGCCGATGCGGTGGCCATGGCCTGGGCGCTGAACCCCGAAGGGCAGCTGCGGGTCGAGTCGCGCCCGCTGAACGTGGAGCTGAACGGCACGTTCAGCCGCGGCGCCACCATCGTCGATTGGAACCGCCAGACCGGCCAGTCGGACAACTGCGATCTGCTGATGGCCTACGACCAGCAGCGTTTCGAGGCCCTGGTGCGCCAGGCCCTGGGTGCGGACTGACGTCGATTGACCGGCACCGGTTGCCCCGGGCGGCAACCGGTGCTTATAATGCCGCTCTTGACCACCAGCCCATTTACGGTGTGAGCCCATGAAGGCCGATATCCATCCGAACTACCGCGACGTCGTCTTCCATGACGTCACCTCCGATTTCAAGATCCTGACCCGCTCGACCATGGCGACGAAGGAAACCATCCAGTGGGAAGACGGCAACGAATACCCGCTGGTCAAGGTTGAAATTTCCTCGGCTTCGCACCCGTTCTACACGGGCAAGCACAAGGTCATCGACACCTCGGGCCGTATCGACAAGTTCCAGAAGCGCTACGCGCGCTGATCTGTCGATCCAGCTTCGAACCAACGGCCGCGCTCTGCGCGGCCGTTTGTTTTTCCCCAACGCCAACCCAACGGGCGTTTGGATGGGCGGAACACTGCGTTCGTGTGACAACGCTTTTGCCGATCCGGGCCGCTCAATGGCCGGTGTCTGGCTGCCTGTCGTATACGACTTCTGTCTAGCGCCGGGCAAATGCTGCTGTGCGATAATGACCTGATCCCCGGCACAGGCCGAGGACGTCATTCACGTGCCTGACCAATGCGCTTGGGCAGGCGCCTTCCCATGAAGGAGCGCACACAGTGTCCGATCTTGATCAGGTCACGCTCAACGCCGGCGACAAGTCGGTCGTTCTGCCCGTCATCAAACCCACCCTTGGCAACGACTGCGTCGACATCGCGAAGCTGACCAAGGAAACGGGGTTCTTCACCTACGATTCCGGCTTCACCGCGACGGCCAGCTGCAAGTCCGCCATCACCTACATCGACGGCGACAAGGGCGTGCTGCTGTACCGCGGCTACCCGATCGAACAGCTGTCGGAAAAGTCGAGCTACGTCGAAGTGGCCTACCTGCTGATCAACGGCGAGCGCCCGAGCGCCGAGCAGCTGAAGGCCTTCACCGATGAGCTGACCGCCGAAGCCAACGTCGATGAGTCGATCAACACCCTGATCGGCAGCTTCGCCAAGGATGCCCATCCGATGGCCATCCTGGCCGCTGCAATCGCGCAGCTGTCGGCCATCTACCACGACTCGCTGGACCTGTCCGACGCCGAACAGCGCCGCCAGGCCGCCGTGCGCCTGATCGCCAAGGTGCCGACCCTGTCGGCGCTGATCTACCGCCATGGCAAGGGCCTGCCGGCCAACAAGCCGGACACCTCGCTGGACTACGTCAGCCGCTTCCTGAAGCAGACCTTCGAGTCGGCTGACGGCCAGTACGACCTGAACCCGGACGTGGTGAAGGCGCTGGACCTGCTGTTCATCCTGCACGCCGACCACGAGCAGAACGCCTCGACCTCGACGGTGCGTCTGGTCGGTTCGACCGGTGCCAACCCGTACGCGTCGGTTGCTGCGGGTGTCACAGCGCTGTGGGGTCCGGCCCACGGTGGTGCCAACGAAGCCGTGCTGAAGATGCTGGAAGAAATCGGCAGCGCCGACAACGTCGAGTCCGCCGTGGTCAAGGCCAAGGACAAGACCTCCGGCTTCCGCCTGATGGGCTTCGGCCACCGCGTCTACAAGAACTTCGACCCGCGCGCCAAGGTCATCGGCGAGATGACCAGCAAGGTGCTCAAGCAGCTGGGCGTGCAGGATCCGCTGCTGGACGTGGCCGTGAAGCTGGAACAGGCCGCCCTGCAGGACGAGTACTTCGTCGCCCGCAAGCTGTACCCGAACGTCGATTTCTACAGCGGCATCATCTACAAGGCGCTGCAGATCCCGACCGAAATGTTCACCGTCATGTTCGCCCTGGGCCGTACCTCCGGCTGGGTCTCGCATTGGCTGGAACAGCAGGTTGATCCGGAAATGAAGATCGGCCGTCCGCGCCAGGTCTACACCGGCAGCGACGTGCGCGACTACCAGGGCTGATCGCCCCGCGTAGGTTGTGCCGAGAACGCCCCGCATCCGCGGGGCGTTTTTTTTTGAGCGGACCTGGTGGGTGCGGACCGTTGGTCCGCACGATTTCGGCGCCCGCGAAAAATCATCCACGCACGGCGCGGATCTACCACCGCAACCGCCTTCGGTAGGTGCCAACCTTGGTTGGCACGCTTTCCCATCCACGCATGGCGCGGATCTACCGCCGCACCCGCCTTCGGTAGGTGCCAACCTTGGTTGGCACGCGCTTCATCGTGCCAAGACCGCGTGATTCAAGGGTCTCGCCAGCTTCACAAGCGCTCGCGCAGCCTCAGGACGCCAGCTGCATCCGCAGCACCTGAAATGGAGCGTCCATCCCGATGAGTACCCGATTCGACCCACCCGAGCGCGGACCGCTCGGCCCTGACGTCGCCGCCGTCGTCACCGCCCCGATCGTCGCCCCTCCCAGCGAAAGCGCCGTTTCCTGGGGCGCGATCTTCGCTGGCGCCACCGCTGCCGCTGCACTCTCCCTCATCCTGCTGATCCTCGGTGTTGGCCTCGGCCTGTCGTCGGTGTCGCCATGGTCGTTCGAAGGCGTCAGCAAAGAGACCTTCGGTTGGTCCAGCATCATCTGGCTCACCTTCACCGCATTGGCCGCGTCCGGCCTGGGTGGCTATCTGGCGGGCCGCCTGCGTACCAAGTGGACGCAGATCCATGGCGATGAAACCTATTTCCGCGATACCGCGCATGGCTTCGTGTCGTGGGCCGTCGCCACGCTGCTGACCGCGGGCTTGCTCACATCGGCAATCGGTGGCGTGCTGGGCGCCGGCGCAAAGGTGGCCGGTGCCGCCGCGGGCGTTGCCGCATCCACGGCCGGCGTTGCTGCCGCGGGCGCGGGCAGCACTGCCGCGGCGGCCCCGGAAGGCGACCTCAACTACTGGGTGGATTCATTGTTCCGCAACGCTACCGATGCGGGTCCGGCAGCTGCAGGCGCGCCGCCGGCCCCGGGCGCGCCTGATGCAGCGTCCGGCGTGGCGGCGACAGATCCGGCCCCACCGCCGCCGGCTGCAAGCGTCGGGCCGCGCGATGTGCGCGTAGGCCTGCCGCCGCGCCCGATGCCGGGTAATGGCCCGATGGGTGACCGCCGCGAAGTGCGTGCCGAAGTGAACCGCATCATCGTCAACAGCCTGCAGGGCGATGGCCTGGATCCGGCCGACACCCAGTACCTGGCGCAGCTGATCGCGCGCGAAACCGGCATGAGCCCGGCCGAAGCGCAGGCGCGCGTGACCGATGTGCAGACGCGCATGCGTGCGGCGCTGGAGAAGGCCAGGAACACCGCCAAGCAGGCCGCCGACGATGCCCGAAAGGCGACCGCCTATGCCGCGTTGTGGCTGTTCATCACCCTGCTGATCGGTGCGTTCTTCGCCAGCCTCAGCGCCACCTGGGGCGGCCGCCGCCGCGATCTGTAACCCGCCTTCCACGCAAGGAGACCTGCAATGAAAATGATTCTGCTCTGGTTGTTGGGCGTACCGATTCCGCTGCTGATCCTGTACGCGATCTTCTTCTGATCGTGCGCCAACGCGATGTCTCATCAGGCCGCCGAAGGGCGGCCTGATGCCATCCAGCAGATCCACGCCATGCGTGGATGACCCGCTGTAGAGTCGAGCCGTACTCGACTCACGCGCGCAGCGTGTGTGCTTCGCGCAGTATCGGAAGAGCAGTCGACTAACAGCCGACTCTACAAACCCAAGGCAATGAGGTTTATTGCATTCAAGCAGTGAGGGAGTTTGCATAACCCTCAAACATTGAGCGCCTTCAAGAATCCTCCTTAACCTCCAACGTTTTAGGAATGCTTGAATGGCCTGCATGGCAATGGATTCCTAACATTCTCTCCGTCGCCCGCAACCACCTCTGCGGGCGGCGCCTCCCTCCCTTTCTCCTTAGGGGAGGGGGGCTTTCATATTCCCCCTGTCCGAGAGAGACACCCATGCACGCCATTATCAAGAAGGCCGCGCTCGCTGCAGCGCTGGCCACTGCTTCGCTGTCCGCGCACGCCGTGGAAACCAAGATCTCCGTCTACGCCGACGTCGACCCGACCCTGGCGCTGCTGCGCGATGACGGCACCCCGCTGCCGGACATGGTCACCCTGACCCACGATCCGCTGCGTGGCCTGATTCCGAACACGCAGCGCGTGCGTATCCATTCCAACGATGACAAGGCGGATATCGAAGCGCGTATCGATGGCAGCTTCTTCCTGGCCAACGAGACCGGCACCGTGACCGTGCCGATGACCATCAGCCTGAACAACCGCGCGCTGGGTGCAGCCGCCATCGAGTACAAGGCAACTGACCTGTTCAACGGTGCGGGCTCGACCCCGGGCGCCTCGATCTCGATGCCGCTGACCATCGCACAGACCACGCCGGCGCCGATCCTCACCAAGGGCGCGTACAGCGGCCTGGTCAACGTCGTGCTGAACCAGAAGGCGGCTACGCCGTAATCCCCCGCGCCGGCCCGCATCCCGGGCCGGCCGCTTGCAGCGGTGCCCCCATGACCCTACACGCCCCCGCCGTCACCCGGCTGGCGGTCGCGCTCGCCCTGGCGTTGTCCACTCCGCTGGCGGCCGCGCGCGGCGTCCCGCCCGGTTTTGAAGATCTGGTCGAAGGCCAGACCGAACAACTCGACATCCAGCTGTTCGGCCGCTCGGCCGGGCTGTCGCCGGTGCGCGTGACCCTGGAGCACGTGCAGCTGGAAGATCCCGCGCGCGTGCTGCAGTCACTGGACCTGCCTGCCGAGGCGCAGGCCGCCCTGCTGCCTGCGCTGTCGCAGCCGCTGCCGCGCAACAGCCATCTGGCCTGCCGCTTCGGTGGTGCCAGTGCCGGCTGCGGCTACATCGATCCGCCGGAAGCTCCCGACGAGGTGCGCGCGCTGTATGACGAAGGCGAGGGCGCGGTGCGCTTGTTCGTGGCGCGCCAGTGGATTCCCGGCAAGCCTGCCGCCGAGCGTTTCCACACGGTCACCGCCAATGCCGAGAACGCGTTCCTGCATCAGCAGACGCTCAACCTCAGTGGTGGCCGTGACTACCAGTCGCTGTCGGCACGCGGCGTCGGCACGCTGGGCCTGTTCGAACGCGGCCACCTGTCGGCCGAGTGGTACTACAACCAGCAGCGCTATCGCAGCCACAGCGACGACGATTTCCAGTTCGACAACGTCTATTACCGCCACGACCTGGGGCCGGCGCACTACCTGCAGGCCGGGCGCATGGACCGCCGCAACCTGTCCAGCCCGCAGGGCGGCACCTTCAGCTTCAGCATGCTGCCGCTGGACCGCTTCCAGGGCGCACGCCTGGGTACCACCCAGGCCTATGTGGACACCGACGCGGCGGTGCAGGCCAGCCCGCTGACCGTGCTGCTGGCGCGCGATGCGCGGGTGGACGTATTCGATGGCGAGCGCCTGCTGCAGACCTTCTACCTGCAGGCCGGCATCAACCAGATCGACACCCGCAATTTCCCGTTCGGCAACTACCTGGTCCGCATGCGCATCTACGAGGACGGTGTGCTGGTGCGCACCGAGGAGGCGCCCTTCGACAAGGGCGGCGACTGGACCAACAGCCAGTGGCAATGGTTCGTGCAGGGTGGCCACCGCAACGAACGCCGCAGCGATGCTTTCGATGGCGAGCGCATCGCGATGGCCGGCGTGCGCGTGCCGCTGGGCCGCGACGCGGCCATGACCGCCGGTGCCGCCACGTTCGGCGGGCACCGCTACGGTGAGCTGCGCCTGGACCTGCGCCGGGTGATGGCCACGCAGGAAGTCCGCGTCACCTTCAGCGGCATGCGCGGCAGCGACGGCAGCAATGGGCAGCAGCACCAGCTGTCGTACCGGCGCACGGCGTCGTGGAACCTCTACCAGCAGCGCATGCGTGGCAAGGCCTGCCAGTTCGAGGCCGAGGCGCGCGACCAGTTGGGGTGCACCAACGCGCTCAGTGGTTCGATGTCGCTGCCGCTGGCGGGCGGCAATGTTTACGTGGGCTACACCCGGCGCCAGACCTGGCGCACCGGCTGGCACCGACCGGCGTTCGAGCAGGATCCGTTGTTCGGGCTTGAGCCGTTGTTGCCGCCGGGGCCGTTGGAACCGCGCCGCGAGCCGCTGCTCAGCCGCACCTGGCAGGCCAGCTTCAGCCGCAGCCACCGTTGGCAGGATTTCAGTGTCTCCACGCGCGTGGGCGTGTGGCGGCAGAACAGCACCGACAGCGTGCGTGGCAGTACCGAGCGCGACCGTGGCATCTACGTCAACCTCAGCCTGAGCCGTCGGCACCGCGGCGCTGCCGGTGATGGGCAGCGCCGCTATGCCGTGGATGTGCGCCAGCCGCAGCATCAGCGCCCGGCGATCGACTACAGCGTTGGCCAGAGCCTGCGCCAGGAACTGGATACACAGTACCGCGAGCTGTCCGGCGAGCTGCGCGCCAACAACAACGAGCGCTACAGCGCTTCACTGGGTGGCCAGCTGCAGAATGGCGTCGGCCACACCAGCGCCAGCGTGGCGCGCTACCAGCAGCGTGGCCGCAGCGAAACCGGCTACAGCGGCGCACACAGTTCCGGCTTCGCGCTCGGCCGTCGCGGCTTCTACTGGAGCGGTGCCAACGGCGCCGATGCCGGCCTTGCCGTGCAGGTGGCCGATACCGATGACGCCGACCTGCGCGGCGTGGCCGCCGAACTGCAGGTGGGCGGGCTGCGCAGGCAACGCCTGCAGATCGGTGAACGCCGGTTGCTGCCACTACCGGCCTATCAATCGCAACGTGCCGAAGTGCAGGACGCCAGCACGCTGGACAGCATCGCCGCCATCCGCGTGACCGGCGTGGGCGGTGCACGACCGATGTTCCTCACGCCCGGCAAGCTGATGCGCATGCCGGTGCCGATCGAAGTGACTTACACCTTCATCGGCCATGCCCGTGACCTGGCCGGTGCGCCGCTGGGCGGCGCCCGCATTCTCAACGCGCCGGTGCCCGGCACCAGCGCCAACGGCGGCTTCGTCGCCGATTTCCCGCGTCGCGAAACGACGCTGTACCTGCTGCAGGACGACCGCCTGCTGCACTGCCCGCTGCAGGTGCGCGAGCGCCGCCAGGTGGTGCTGCTGGTCGGTGCCGTGCACTGCGAGCCGCTGGCCGTGGCCCAGCTGCCGGCCGAGATCCGCCAGCAGGCCCGCGTGACCCGCCTGCTGCAGGAACGCGCGTTGATTGCCGCCACGCCCCGGACCGCTGCTGCAGGAGGTACGCCATGAACCGGCGTTGGATGTTCGTGTTGATGCTGGTGTGTGCGCTGGTGCTGGTGATGCCGCGGGCGTGGGCGCAGTGGCCGCCAGAAACGCATCCGGCCGACCAGAGCCGGGACATCGTGATGAGCTGGGATCGCTCGGCGGTACCCGGTGATGTGGAGTTGTGGGCGCCGCGGACGGTGTTGGGATTCAGTCACGACCTGGCGCTGAAGTATGGGCAGATCCATGTGGTTTGTGAGTCTGCTTCTGACAGTGAATTCGGTCGGTGCCCGACGGAGGGTTCTTTGACCCAGGTTCCAGGAGTGACCGAGATCGGTTTGGAGCTCGTTGAGGAGCGGACAGGATTGCGTGCGGAGATTCGCGTACTCGGCTACCTGCAGAGGGCGATGTCTGGGCGTGCTTGCGGACTCGATTTCTGGGAGGACATTGGCACGCGTCGAATGCTGCACGCCGCATCATGGTTCATCTGTACGGTCGACCAGCCACTTGGAACCGGCGCAAAACTGGATATTCCTGCAAGCGAGATCGCAAAGCTTGTCGCAGGCCACTGGAAGGCCACGATGCGCCTGAACATCAAGGCCGACCCCGCCGCAGCACCCGTCGCCACAGCCACCTTCAACTTCGATTTCACCGTCACCGACTACGACGCGATCTCGATCTACTTCCCGACCTTCGACACCGTCGCGCCGCTGGTCAATCTCGATCTGCGCTACGACCCCATCCAGAAGGTGGTGGGTGGCAGGAAACAGCTGGATATGTGCCTGTACGACGGCCTGGGTTCGCAGAGCGAATACCTCGACGTCACGGTTCGCGACAGCGGTCCACGCCCACCTGCAGGGTCGGACTTCTCGCTCTGGCACCGCGATGGCGGCAGCGATGCCAGCCAGCGCCTGGACTACCGCGTCCACCTGGACTACGGCGGCCACCGCCTGGCGATGAAGCACAACGTCAAGCAGCAGCTGCGCGGCATCGACAGCGCACAGCTGCGGCTGGTGATGCTGCCGGGCATCAGCCAGCCGGTGTACTGCGTGCCCACGCCGCTGACCCTGGAAACACCGCCTACCCCTATCGCCAGCCAGCGCCCCGGCCTGTACGAGGGCGAGCTGACCGTGGTGCTCGATGTCCCCACTGCCAAACCCTGATCCCGAGGAGCCTGCCATGAAGAAGCTGCTGTTCTGCCTGCTGCCGGTGAGCGCCCTGCTTGCACTGCCGGCATACGCCAATCTATCCATCCACCCGATGCGCGCAGCGGTGGATGCCAAGCGCGGCACCCATATCCGCGTGTACTCGCAGTCGACCATTCCGCAGTACGTGCAGACCCGCCTGCGGCGCATCGTCAATCCTGCCACGCCTGCCGAAGAAGAACAGGAGATGGAAGCCTCGGATGCGGCGATTGCCATCACCCCCGGCAAGTTCGCACTTTCCGGCGGCGGCAACCGGCTGATTCGGGTGATTCCGCTGCAGCAGGTCCAGAAGGAAACGGCCTACCGCCTCTACTTCGAAGGCGTGCGCGGGCCGGATGACGCTCCCCTCGAAGACGGCGAAGGCGCACAGGCAAACATCGGCGTCAGCCTGGTCTGGGGGGCGCTGGTCAACGTCACCCCCGACGACGGTGTGGTGGACCTGCGCCTCCAGGACAACACGCTGCACAACACCGGCACGCTGCGCGTGGGAATCATCGGTGCCGAGGAGTGCACGGCCGCGGGCACCTGCACGCCACACCCCGTGTCGCACAGCCTCTATCCCGATGCCGCACTGACGCTGCCGTTCCAGCTTCAGCCGGGCAACTCGCTGCAACTGCGTTACCGGCTCACCCGCGATGGCTATCGCGAACACGTGCGGACGATCGAACCGACGGCGACCTGAGCCCGCACTTTGCCCGCCCCGTGCCCGGAACGGGGCCTCACTTTCCTTGTCCTGTTAAGGAGAAACACATGAATCGAATCTATCGTCGTATCTGGAATCACGCCAAAGGCTGCTGGGAGGTGGCCAGCGAGTTGACCAGGCCCTGTGGCAGGAAATCGAGCCGCGCAACCGGCGCCGGTGGACTGCTGATGGTCGCGCTGCTGTTGGCGGGCGGGGATGCGCACGCCAAGACCCGTTACTACATTGGGTGCGATCCCTTCAATCTGGGAAATGGCGAGTTTGTTTCCTGCTCGCCCATTGCTGGCCGCTATGACGACACCATGTTCGTCGGCTATGCACTGACCAACGGCCTGAACTCGCTTGGCTACGGTGCAGGCGTGAACATGAAAGGCGACAACACCACCGCATTTGGCATTGGTGCCCGGATCAACGGTCAGAACAGCGCTGCCTTCGGATTCAAGGCAAGCACCTATGCCGTGGATAGCGTGGCGGTGGGCTACAACGCCAGAACCACCGCTGATGGCGGCCACAACGTGGCCGTTGGTGCCAATGCCTATGCCGCCTACATTGGTGCCACTGCCTTGGGGAACAAGGCAGAGGCCAGGGCAGCAAATGCCATCGCACTCGGCAGCGGCTCGTCGTCGCGTGGCGTGGATGCCCTTGCGCTCGGTGCCAACTCCAGCACTTCGGCCGCGGGTTCGATGGCGGTTGGTGCAAAGGCGTCTGCCAGCCGTACAAATGCCATCGCCCTGGGGTTGAGTTCCGTGGCGCAGCAGGAGGACGCAGTTGCCCTGGGCGCGAGCACGATCGCAAACGGTGCTGGTGGGGTGGCGCTTGGTGCCAAGGCAATGGTCGACACCGGTGCAGGCACGGGTGGTGTCGCCATCGGTGGCGGTGCCCGTGCGGGAAGCCTGGGCTACACCGGTGCCATCGCCATCGGCGGCGATACGCGCGCGTACATCGACGGCGTTGCGCTGGGCTATGCGGCGTCTGTGTCCGCACAGGGCGCTGTAGCCCTGGGTGTCCGCTCGGTGGCCACGGAAGCCAATACGGTGTCGGTAGGCAGCGCCTCGGTGCGCCGTCGCATCGTGAACGTGGCCGATGGTCGTGTCACCGCCTCCAGCACCGATGCGGTCACCGGTAAGCAGCTGCATGCCATGAACGAGCGGGTTGACGGCATGATCAAGCAGGATTCCGCAGGCGGCATCGTACGCATCGCCAACAGCAACACCGGCTCGGAAGTCAGCATGCGCAACGCGGTGCTGGCCACGCGCAAGGTGAGCGGCGTGTCCGATGGCGCGCTGACGACGACTAGCACCGACGCTGTGAACGGACGCCAGCTCAACACGACCAATGGTAATGTCACCAAGGCGCAGACCGCTGCGGATGCGGCCAAGGCTGATGCCAGCAAGGCGCTGGCCCAGGTCACCACGGTGACCGGCCTGATCGGCCAGACTTCGTCCACCAGCAGTGTCCGCTTGGGCGAGAAGAACAGCGGTACCTCGCTGGATGTCCGCAACAGTGCCAATGCCAACCGCAAGGTGACCGGTGTGGCCGATGCCACGCTGAGCACCTCCAGCACGGAAGCGGTGACCGGCAGGCAGTTGAACACGACCAATGAGAATGTTGCCAAGGCACAGACCGCTGCGGGAGAGGCCAAAGCTGATGCGAGCAAGGCGCTGACTCAGGTGGTGACGCTGGGCGGCCTCGTGGGGCAGGTGTCGGCAACCGGCAATGTCCGCCTGGGTGAGAAGAACAGCGGAACGGTGCTGGATGTGCGCAATAGCGCGAATGCTAGTCGAAAGCTGACTGGTGTGGCCGACGGCACGCTGAGCACGTCCAGTGCTGAAGCGGTGACCGGCAGGCAGTTGAACACGACCAACGAGAATGTCGCCAAGGCACAGGCCGCTGCGGACACCGCCAAGGTGGAAGCAGGCAAGGCACTGGCTCAGGCGGTGACGCTGGGTGGCCTGGTGGGGCAGGTGTCGGCAACCGGCAATGTACGCCTAGGTGAGGAGAACAGCGGAACGCTTTTGGACGTCCGTAACAACAAGAATGAGAATAGAAGAATTAATGGTGTATCGGATGGGGATTTGAGTGCAGGCAGTAGCGATGGTGTTTCGGGCCGTCAGCTATTTGCGACAAACGTCCGCTTGGGGGCTTTGGAAAGTGCAGGAAAGTACATAAGCGTCGGAGTGGATGCGTTCAGTAGGGATGCTGTGGCCGGGCAGGCTGGCGTCGCAATCGGTGATTCTGCAAAGGCTGGTGCTGAGGGTGCAACGGCAGTAGGTGCCTTCTCTACTTCACTTGGGAGAAATGGAGTAGCGATTGGCCGCGCATCCCTTGTCGCGGGGGGGGGCAGCCAATGGATTTGCAATGGGAGCAGGATCGAACGTACACGCAAACAACGGCGTCGCGATCGGATCTGGTGCAAAGGTTGCCGCAACAGCTGATGAATCTCTTGCGCTTGGAGCGGGTTCCGAAGCTACCGAAGCGGGGACCGCGTCCTTTGGGGCCTCTGGTGTGGGACGTCGGCTCGTGAATGTCTCTCGTGGCACCGCCGACCACAACGCGATCACGGTTTCTCAGCTCAAGGACGCACTCGTCACCCTCGGCGCTGGCGCAGGCATGGATGCCAGCGGCAATATCATCGCCCCAACTTACTCGGTGCAGGCTGGAACGCAGAACACGGTCGAAGACGCACTGATGGCGCTTGATGGCGCCGTCATCACCGCAGGCCGCCGCGCGGACAAGGTGGAAGATCAGCTCAGCTCCATCTTCCAGGACTCGCCGTCGGCCCGTGCCGATGGCATGAACCAGATCGCGCTCAGTGGCGCGAACGGCATGGTGCTGACCAACTTGGCTGACGGTCGGGTAGCGCCAGGAAGCCGTGATGCCGTGACTGGCAGCCAGTTGTACGCTGCAGAGCAGAAGATCTCGCAGAATCGGAATGATCTGGAGGCGATGCGCAAGGAGAGGGAGACGGGGCAGCAGGCGATGCGTGGATTGGATGCGAGCGGTCCGATTGATTTCGGTGGTGCGCGTTTGACTGGCGTGGCGGAGGCGAAGCTGTCGGCTGACAGCTCGGACGTCGTGCGCGGCAGTCAGCTCTATGGGACCAACAGCCGAGTCTCGGAACTTGAGGACGTCGCACAGTCTGTGAGTATCGGGTCAGCGCCCTTCAGTGAACGCGCGGAAGCGGGTGTGGCAGGCGTTGCGTTGGGAAATTCGGCGAAGACGGGCCTAGAGGGAGGAACTGCGGTAGGGACGTTTGCGGGGGCCATGGGAAAGAACTCGACCGCAATTGGTAGAGCGGCGACTGTCTCTGTGGATTCTGCGAATGGATTCGCAATGGGAGTCGGTGCACAGGTCGGCGGAGACGCGGGCGGCGCGAATGAGGGTGTCGCAATTGGTGCTGGCGCAAGAGTCGGAAGCGGGGCGCACGGCTCGCTAGCACTTGGAAATGGCTCCCAAGCAGATGAAGAGGGAGTCGCGTCATTTGGTGGTGTTGGGATCAAGCGCCGTCTCGTAAACATCGCCAACGGCACCGCCAACCACAACGCCGCCACCGTCGGCCAGCTGCGCGGTGCGCTGTCCGCGCTCGGCGGTGAAGTCGATGCCAACGGCAACATCGTCGGCCCCAGCTTCACCGTGCAGGGCCAGTCCCAGTCCACGCTCAATGGTGCATTGGAAGCACTCGACGGCGCAGTGGTCAGCAACCGCTCGCGCGTGAACCAGGTCGAGTCGCAGCTGCGCAGCGTGTTCCAGGACACGCCCTCCGTCCGCGCCGACGGTCTCAACCAGCTCACCCTGGCCGGAACCCACGGCATGGTCATTTCCAACGTGGCCAATGGCCTGATTGCGGCCGGCAGCCGCGATGCAGTCAATGGCGGCCAGCTGCACTCGATGCAGCAGCAGCTCAACGGCCGCATGGACGGGCTGGAGCAGCGCATCGATGCGACGCAGTCGCAGGCAATGGCGGTGGCTTCGGTGCCGGAGCCGGAAGCGCCGGTGCCGCAGGCCGAAGGCGGCCAGCAGGTGGCGTCGGTCGGCGAGGGTGAGAAACCTGCACCGCAGCCGAAGACGAAGGAGGACACCCCGAAGCCCCAGGTCGATACCGCTGAACTGGAGAAGATGCTGGCCCGTGCCAACGAGTACACCGATGGCGCGATCAGCACCTTCGAGCGTCGCCTGGACAAGATGGACAAGCGCTTCAACCGCATGGCGGCGATGAGCAGCGCGCAGACCGCGATGGCGATGAACACCGCCGGCCTGGCCACCTACAACCGCCTGGGTGCGGGCGTGGGCTACAGCGAGGGTGAGTCGGCGATGGCGGTGGGCTACCAGCGTGTGCTCAACGAGAAGGGCTCGGCCACCTTCAGCCTCAATGGCGCGTTCACCAACAGCGGTGAACGCAGCATGGGCGTCGGCGTGGGCATCGGCTGGTAAGCCATGCGGCCCCGGCGTGGTGCGCGTAATGAACCCCGCCGCGCCGGGGTCCTTGCCGAGGAGAAGGCAATGTACAGATGGGTAAGTGGAATCGTCAGCTATCGCACGTTCTATATCTGGCGGGCGCGCTTTCGCTACTACACCCGGAACCTGGACCTGTGGACGCTGATGAGCGGGCTGTGCATCGCCGGTCTGCTGCTGGTGCTGTGGTACCTGTGGCAGATGCTGGGCGTGCCGCCGCCGCGCGTGCACCCTCAGGCAGCGGCGCTGCGCATCGACGGCGTCACCAGCGAGGCGATCCATCGCATAGTGCTGGTGCGCCACGCGGGCAGCACGCCGGGGGCCCCGTTCACTACGCCGGAAGAGGTGCGGGCAAGCACGTTACGCACGATGCGGGTACGCCAAGTGATGGACAGCGAAGTGGTGTGGCGGCTGAAAGCCGACATGCTGGCGGATATTGCTGACTACATCACCGCCACGGGCGGGTGCTTCCCGTACAACTGCCGGCGGGTCCTCGATCGATTGGACTACGTGCGCCAGGCGGGGGTTGAGAACGCGCAGATCAACGCGGCGCTGTCGACAGTCCTGGAGGTGCCGCTGGACCAGATGCCGCCGTTGGAGGCAGACGAGCATGAGCGTGTGAAGAGCGGGTGGTCGGATGGATTCGACGACATCTACTACCAGTCCTGGTTGCTGCGGGATCTGCAGGTCATGCACGCACAGATGATGCGGGAGTATCCGCGGCGAGCTCCCGCCCCGTGGTTGCCGCGGTTGTTCAGCGATCCGCTGCGCGATACCCGTTTTGTCTGGTAGCGGGAGCATGATCGGCATCATCTGCCAGGGCAGGTAACACCGCTTTTGTAGAGGCGAGCTTGCTCGACTGCTCTTCGCTCAGCCATCGAAATGCCCGAAGCACAGTGCGGACCAACGGTCCGCACCCACCCAAGGCAGGCACCGCTGCGCTACCGTCACCCGCCGATATACGCGGTGATTTCCGCTTCGGCCAGCAGCTGCCGCAACTGCGCCACCGACGCGCGTCGCATCGGCTTCTCATCCACCGGCGACAGCGGTGCCTGGCGCAGGGCATCGTAGGGCAGCACGGCCAGGTCGAAGGTCAGCTCCTCGGCACTGAACACCCACACCGGCACATCCAGGCTGCGCTCGCGATCCATGCGCAGGCGACGCGTCCGCGATTCGGCGGGAATGCCGTGTTCGTCCAGGAAGCGGTGCACGGCTTCCGGGTCGTCGCTGTGCAGGTGCAGCTGCACGGGGCTGTTGGCGTCGGCGGTGCCCTCCAGCACCGGGCCGGCCAGGCGAGGGGCGAAGCCGTGCAGGAACTCCAGCGCACGCATGGCGGCCTCGCGGCGGCGCTGCAGTTCGTTGCCGTGCTGGGGGCCGGAGAACAGCCGCTGGTACTCGCGCAGGGCGTCTTCGATCTCGGTGTTGCGGGGCAGGGAGGCATCGTCGTGGATGCCGAGCCGGCTGGCGGCCTTCAACTTGGCCTGGTGGTAGTCGCGGATGCCGCCTTCAGCCATCAGGCGGGCGGCTTCGTGGGCGAGGCGGTGGCGCCGCTCGCGGGTCTGGCTGGCAGCATGCTGACGAGCACGGTGCATGCGATGACTCCCTGTTGCGACCTGGCTACAGATTAGCGCACGGATGTGACATCTGCGTGGGTATGGCGCGGAGATGCCAACCAACGGTTGGCACCCACCAACGCTCTGGTAGGTGCCGACCTTGGTCGGCACAGGGAGCCAACCAAGGTTGGCAGCTACCAGAGCAGCGCGGGACCGTGCCCGGCGGATGCATCGGTGCCAACCAACGGTTGGCACCCACCAACGCTTTGGTAGGTGCCGACCTTGGTCGGCACGAGGCGCCAACCAAGGTTGGCCTCTACCGGAGCCGCATCGGTGCCAACCAAGGTTGGCACCCACCGGACCGTTCCTCAGAAGATATCGAACGCGGCGGCGTCGGCCTGCGGCGTATTGAGGTTCAGGTCGTAGTCGGTCAGGCGGTCCATGTCTTCCACCTTCACCCACTCGGTCGCGCCGTTGAGCGTGGCCTGGACCATGCCGCTGGGCGGCTCGTTCTGCGCGATCGGGGTGTCCTTCAGCGCGGTGCGCATGTAGTCGATCCAGATCGGCAGGGCCGCCTTGCCACCGTACTCGCGGTAGCCCAGCGAGCGGAAGTCGTCGCGGCCCACCCACACGGTGGTCACGTACGGGCCG
This sequence comes from Stenotrophomonas sp. YJH_SMC_91, assembly GCF_059368495.1. NCBI lineage: Bacteria > Pseudomonadati > Pseudomonadota > Gammaproteobacteria > Lysobacterales > Lysobacteraceae > Stenotrophomonas > Stenotrophomonas sp. YJH_SMC_91. Next base: position 125,863 of record NZ_JCAFRT010000001.1, read on the forward strand.
CCGAAGCCGGAGAACCAGGCGTCGCGGTGGTCGTTGGTGGAGCCGGTCTTGCCGCCCACGTCCTCGCGGCCGAGCACCTTGGCCTGCACGCCGGTGCCGCGCTGGACCACGTCGCGCATCATCGACACCAGCTGGTAGGCGGTGCGGGCGTCGATCGCACGCGGAGCGGTGCGGGCATCGGGGTTGGCCGGCGCGGCCGGGGTTTCGGTCTTGGCTTCGGCCTTGGCGGCTGCAGCAGGGTCCACCTTCGGGGCCGGGGCGCCGAAGTTGAAGCCGTCCACCACCTGGTTGACCGGCTGGTCGCTGCTGCCGGCGCAGTCGCGGCAGGCCAGCGCCGGGTTTTCCTTGAACACCAGGTTGCCGTCGCGGTCATTGACCTGGTCGATCAGCCAGGTGTCCACGCGCGAGCCGCCGTTGGCGAACACAGCGTAGCCACGGGCCACCGACAGCGGGGTCAGCGAGGCGGTACCCAGCGACATCGACAGGTTCGGCGGCAGTTCGGATTCGGCGAAACCAAATTCGCTGATGTACTTGCGCGCGTAGTCCACGCCCATGCCATCGAGCAGGCGCACCGAGACCAGGTTGCGCGACTGCACCAGCGCCTCACGCAGGCGCATCGGGCCGCGGAAGCCGCCGCCGTCGTTCTGCGGGGCCCAGGTCTTGCCGCGGCGGTCGCGGAACACGACCGGGGCGTCGAGCACGATCGAGGCCGGGTTGTAGCCCTTGTCGAAGGCCGCGGCGTAGATGAAGGGCTTGAAGCTCGAACCCGGCTGGCGACGGGCCTGGGTGGCGCGGTTGAACTTGTTGCCGGAGAAGCTGAAACCACCGACCAGCGCCTTCAGGGCGCCGTTGTGGGCATCGAGCGAGACCAGCGCGGACTGGCCGCGCGGGATCTGGTCCAGCAGCCACTCACCTTCCTTGGCACCGGCACGCACGCGCACGATGTCACCGCGCTGCACCAGCTTGCCCGGGGTCTTGTTGGTCCACTTGGCGGCACCGGCCGGCAGCACGATCTCGCTGCGGTTGGCCAGCACCACGGTGGCGCTGCCATCGGCGCCGGTGCTGGCGACGATGGCCGGCAGCAGGCCGGCCTGGCCGTACATGCCGCGCAGGTGCTCGGCCAGGGCAGCGGCGTCTTCGCCGGCACCCACCTGCACCTGCTTCTCCACGCCGTGCCAGCCGTGGCGGTGGTCGTACAGCAGCAGGCCGTCGCGCACCGACTGGTTGGCGGCGGTCTGCAGGGTGGAGTCGATGGTGGTGGTGACGTGGTAACCCTTGTTGACCACATCACCGCCGAAGCGGGCGATCATTTCCTGGCGTACCAGCTCCGCCACGTACGGGGCATCGACCTGCACCGGCGGCTCATGCGCGGTGGCATGCATCGGCACGGCCTTGGCCGCGTCGGCCTCGGCCTGGCTGACGAACTTCAGGTCGGCCATGCGCTGCAGCACATAGTTGTCACGGCGCTGGCGGGCGCGCTCCGGGTTGGAGATCGGGTTGCCCGAGGACGGGAACTTGGGGATGCCGGCCAGCGAGGCCATCTCGTCCAGGTCCAGCTCGTTCAGCTTCTTGCCGTAGTAGAACTCGGCCGCGGCGGCCACGCCGTAGGCGCGGTTGCCGAAGAAGCTCTTGTTCAGGTACAGCTCGAAGATCTCATCCTTGCTCAGCTCGGACTCGATCTTCCGCGCCAGCAGGATCTCGGCCAGCTTGCGGGTGTAGCTGTACTCGGAGCTGAGGAAGAACTGGCGGGCCACCTGCTGGGTGATGGTGGAACCACCCGGCACGCGCTTGTCGTTGGTGGTGGCCAGCAGCCACACCGCACGGCCGATGCCCATGTAGTCCACGCCGCCATGCTCGTAGAAGCGGGCGTCCTCGGTGGCCAGGAAGGCCTGCTTCAGGCGCTCGGGCACGTCCTTCATGGTGATCGGGGTGCGCCGGGTCTCGCCGAACACCGCCATCAGCTTGCCGTCGGCAGCATAGACGTACATCGGCTCCTGCATTTCCACGTCGCGCAGGGTCTGCACGTCGGGAAGCTTGGAGGACACAGCGTAGTACAGACCGCCCACGGCGGCCGCGCCGATCAGCGCCAGGACCAGGACAATCAGGAAGATCCAGCGCAGCCAGCGGCGGAGTCGAGTCATCGGGTTCAGATTCCGATTGCGAATTTCGTGGTCGCAGAGTATAGATTACGCAAGGTGGCGGCTGGGGTCGGCACCGGGGAGCGCAAGGGGAACAGTCAGGGGCTGCATCGTGAATCCGTGAGGAACTTCACAGCGGGGCCGTTGCCATTTGCTAAGAATACGTTATTAATGCTCGGGCGCAGGTCTTGCGTCCAAGTGCCCGTCGGCAGGGGAGAAACCGTGGGGCTCATCCCAAAAAGTCAGTCGCCGCTTGTAGGCGTCGACATCAGTTCGACTGCGGTAAAGCTTTTGCAGCTGTCCCGCAGCGGCAATCGTTTCCGTGTGGAACATTACGCTGTGGAACCTCTTCCGCCGAATGCGGTGGTAGAGAAGAACATCGTGGAAGTGGAGGCCGTGGGTGAGGCCATCCGCCGTGCGATGAACCGTTCAGGCAGCAAGGCCAAGCTGGCCGCTGCCGCCGTCGCCGGGTCGGCGGTGATCACCAAGGTGATCCCGATGCCGGCCGAGCTCGACGAGAACGACATGGAAGCCCAGATCGAGCTGGAAGCGGTCAACTACATTCCGTACCCGATCGAGGAAGTGAACCTGGACTTCGAGGTGATCGGGGCGATCCCGAACAACCCGGAGATGGTCCAGGTGCTGCTGGCCGCGTCGCGTTCGGAGAACGTGGAACTGCGCCAGTCGGCCCTGGAACTGGGTGGCCTGCAGGCCAAGGTGATGGACGTGGAGGCCTTCGCGGTCGAGAACGCCTACGCACTGGTCGCCAGCGAGCTGCCGGTGTCCATCGACGGCGTGGTCGCGCTGGTCGATATCGGCGCCACCATGACCACCCTCAACGTCCTGCGCGGCGGCCGCAGCCTGTACAGCCGCGAACAGGTGTTCGGTGGCAAGCAGCTGACCGACGAGATCATGCGCCGTTACGGCCTGAGCTACGAGGAGGCCGGCCTGGCCAAGCGTCAGGGCGGGCTGCCGGAAAGCTACGAGATGGAAGTGCTGGAGCCGTTCAAGGAAGCCACGGTCCAGCAGATCAGCCGCCTGCTGCAGTTCTTCTATGCAGGCAGTGAGTTCAACCGCGTTGATCACATCGTGCTGGCCGGCGGCTGCGCCGTGCTGGGCGGGCTGCCGGAAATGGTCGAGGAACAGCTGGGCGTGCCGACCGTGGTCGCCAACCCGCTGGCACAGATGACCCTGGGCCCGAAGGTGAACGCACATGCGCTGGCCCAGGATGCCCCCGCGCTGATGATCGCCACCGGTCTGGCGCTGAGGAGCTTCGACTGATGGCACGCATCAATCTATTGCCCTGGCGCGCCGAGCGGCGCAAGCAACGCCAGCGCGAGTTCTACGCAATGCTGGGCATGGCCGCAATCGGTGGCCTGCTGCTGTCGCTGCTGATCTGGTTCTATTACGACCGGCAGGTGAGCGGCCAGATGGACCGCAATGCCTATCTGGAAGCCGAGATCGAGAAGGTCAAGGAACAGAACAAGGAGATCGATCGCCTCGATGCGCAGAAGGACCGCCTGCTGGCCCGCAAGAAGGTGATCGAGGAACTGCAGGCCAAGCGCTCGCAGATGGTCCACCTGTTCGACGCGTTGGTGCGCACGATTCCCGACGGCGTGGTGCTGACCGCCCTGCAGCAGGAGGGGGACATGCTCACCCTCGAGGGACGCACCCAGTCCAATGCCCGCGTGTCGGCTTACATGCGCAACCTGGAAACCTCCGGCTGGATGACCAACCCGGAGCTGTCGATCATCCAGGCCAGCGCCGGAGACAAGAGTGCAGCCGGCCCGGTATCGGACATCAAGGCACTGCCGTACATGTTCAAGGTCACGGTGAAGCTGCCTGCGCAGAGTGAAGAGACCGGCACCCCCGGTTTGAACGCCGATGGCAGCGTGGCGACCACGCCGGCTGCGACGCCTGCCGTGGCGCCGCTTGCCGCCGGCCCCGATGCCGCGGCCCCGGCTGCTGCAACAGCACCGGCCCCGGCCCAACCGGCGGCGGCCCCGGCAGCAGCGCCCGCCAGCGCTCCGGCTACTGCGCCGGCGCCTGCACCTGCACCGGCCAAGCCGAACCAGCCCGCCGCACCGGCACCGGCCGCCAGGCCTGAGGGCAGCCGCCTGGCGCAGCCGCCGCAGGCCTCTTACGCCCCGCTGCAGGGGGGTCGCGCATGAGCCAGAAAATCGATCTGAAGAACCTGGATTTCAACGACATCGGCAACTGGCCGCAGAAGGCCAAGATCGTCTTCTGTTCGTTGCTGGCCCTGGTCATCATGTTCGTTGCGTGGATGCTGCTGATCAGCGGCAAGCGCGATGAACTGGCCAGCCTGGAGTCGAAGGAAAGCGATCTGCGTACCGAGTTCTCCAAGCAGCAGGAACGCGCGGTGAACCTGGGGCCGCTGAAGCAGCAGCTGGCGCAGATGGAGCAGGTCCTGCAGCAGATGCTGCGGCAGCTGCCCAGCAAGACCGAAATGCCGGACCTGATCATCGACATTTCGCAGACCGCGCTGTCCAGCGGCCTGACCAGCCAGCTGTTCGAACCGGAACAGGAGCAGGTCAAGGAGTTCTACGCCGAGAAGCCGATCAAGCTGAAGATGGTGGGCAGCTACCACCAGTTCGGTGCGTTCGTCAGTGGCGTGGCCTCGCTGCCGCGCGTGGTGATCCTGACCATGCACGACATCAACCTGAAGCCGGCGGACAAGGCTTCAGGTGGTTCGCGTGCCGGTGCGCTGGAATTGTCCGGCACGGTCAAGACCTACCGGTATCTCGACGAAACCGAGGTGCAGGAACAGCAGAAGGCTGAAGCCGGCAAGGAGGGCAGCAAGTGATCCGTTCCTTCTTTGCACGCTGCGGGATGGCCGCTGCCGTGTTGCTGCTGGCCGCCTGCGGCCGTGGCGTGACCAGCACGCCGGGCGATGCGCCGAATCTCGAGAAGTGGGTGGAAGGCGAACGTGCCCGGCCGGCGCAGCCGCTGGAACCGTTGCCTGTGATGCAGCAGTTCGAGACCTTCGAATACTCCGCGCAGGGCCTGCGTGATCCGTTCACCGATGCCTGGACCAATCCGCAGGGGAATGGCGGATTGCGGCCGGATCCGAACCGGCGCAAGGAGCCCCTGGAGGGCTTCCCGCTGGACGCACTGGACATGGTCGGTACCATCGGCACCGGCGGCGGCACCGTCGCACTGGTGATGGGACCGGACAAGGTGACCTACCGGGTGCGCCCGGGCGGTTACCTGGGGCAGAGCGACGGGCGGGTCACTGCGGTCTTCGAAGACCGTGTGGAGCTGATCGAACTGGTGCCGGATGGCGCGGGTGGCTGGCTGGAACGGCCGGCAACGCTCTCGCTTGAAGATCAATGATCGTTTACTGGGGATAGCACGATGACCTTTCACCAAGCCAAGGGGCTGCGTCCCAACCGGCGCTCTACCTTGAACCGTGTCAGCGCGTTGGGAGTCGCGCTGATGCTGGCCTGCGCTCCGGCGCTGGCCGCCGCACCGGCGGAGAAGCCGGTGGGCACCACCGTCGCACCGGCCGCGGCACCGGCCGGCCTGTCGGTGGCCAAGATCGATTTCAAGCGCGGCGATGATGGCGCGGGCCGCCTGATCGTGCAGTTTGACGGCCAGGGCGCGATCCCGGACCTGCGCACGCAGGGCAACAGCGTGGTGGTCGACGTGGGCAATGCCCGCCTGCCGGCCAACCTGCAGAAGCCGTTGAACGTCGTCGACTTCGCCACGCCGGTGCAGCGCATCGACGCCAAGCCGTCCGGCGCCGGCACCCAGCTGGTGCTGAGCACCGGCGGTGCGGTGGAGTCACTGGCCTACCAGAGCGGCAACGAATACGTGGTGGAGATCAGCGCGCGGCAGGCTCCGGCCGCCGTCGGTGCAGTGACCGCCGGCAGCGTCACCCAGGCCGCAAAGGCCGTCGGCCAGCGTGGCTTCACCGGCAAGCCGGTGACCTTCAATTTCCAGGACGTGCCAGTGCGCACCGTGCTGCAGTTGATCGCCGAAGAGTCCAACCTCAACGTGGTGGCCTCCGACTCGGTGCAGGGCAATGTGACCCTGCGCCTGGTCAACGTGCCGTGGGACCAGGCACTGGACATCGTGCTGCGTGCCAAGGGCCTGGACAAGCGACGCGATGGCAGCGTGATCTGGGTCGGCCCGCAGGCCGAGCTGGCCAAGTTCGAGCAGGAGAAGGAAGACGCGCGCATCGCCATCGAGAACCGCGAAGACCTGGTGACCGATTACGTCCAGATCAACTACCACAGCGCCACCCAGATCTTCAAAGCCCTGACCGAAGCCAAGGGCATCGGCGGTGGTGGCGGTGGTGGCGCAGGTGGCGGTGGTGGTGGGTCGTCGCAGGAGGAGAGTGGCTTCCTGTCCGGCCGTGGCCGCATCGTTGCCGACGAGCGCACCAACACGCTGATGATCAGCGACATTCCGAAGAAGATCGCGCGCATGCGTGAGCTGATCAACGTGATCGACCGCCCGGTCGACCAGGTGCTGATCGAAAGCCGCATCGTGATCGCCACCGATACGTTCGCGCGTGAGCTGGGCGCGCGGTTCGGCATCAGTGGCAGCCGCGACAACGCCTACTTCAGCGGCAATCTGGAAGCCAACGAGGCAACCCGCAAGTCGCAGGTCGAAGCCAATGCGACCAACGCCAAGGCCTACCGCGACTGGCTGGCCGGTGGCAGTACGGGCCCGGCGCCGGTGCCGGTCGGCTCGGCAATCACCCGTGGCCTGAACTGGGCCATGCCGGCGGCGTCCACCAACCCGGCAGGCTCGCTTGCGCTGTCGATCCTCAATGCCGGCTACCTGCTGGACGTCGAGCTGTCGGCCATGCAGGAGGAGTCGCGTGGTGAAGTGATCTCCAACCCGCGCGTGGTCACCACCAACCAGCGCGAGGCCCTGATCAAGCAGGGTAAGGAAATCGGCTATGTGACCATCAGCGCCGGTGCGGGCGGTGTCGCTACGCCGAACGTGCAGTTCAAGGAAGTGGTGCTGGAACTGAAGGTCACCCCGACCATCACCAACGACAACCGCGTGTTCCTCAACATGCAGGTGAAGAAGGACGAAGTGGACCGGCTGATCCAGCTGGAAGGCTATGGCACCGTGCCGTCGATCAACCGCCGCGAAGTGAACACCGCAGTGCTGGTCGAGGACGGGCAGACCGTGGTCATCGGTGGTGTGTACGAGTTCACCGACCGCAACAGCATCAGCAAGGTTCCGTTCCTGGGCGATGTACCGTTCCTGGGCAACCTGTTCAAGAAGCGTGGCCGCAGCAAGGACAAGGCCGAGCTGCTGGTGTTCGTCACCCCGAAGGTGCTGCGCGTGGCCAGGCAGAACTGAGCCAGCGAACCCGCGACACGAACAAGGGCCGCCATGTGCGGCCCTTCTTCGTTCATGCCGGACGTAGTCCGCGGATGATCCGGTAGATCCACGCCATGCGTGGAGGAGAGGCCCGTTCAGCCGTTCTTGATGCCAATCGCAGGGCACCCTGCGATGATGTGGGGAACCCGTGCCGTCCCGCGCCGGTCAAAGGCCCCCATGAACCTGCCACCGCCGATGCCCGAAACCGTCTCGCCGCCGCCCGCGCCGGCCGCCTCCCGCCTGCATGGCGCCTTCAACCAGTTGCGCGACGCGCTGTCGGCCGAAATCGTCGGCCAGGCGGCTTTGGTCGAACGCCTGTTGATCGCATTGCTGGCCGACGGGCACCTGCTGGTGGAGGGCGCCCCGGGACTGGCCAAGACCACGGCCATCCGCGCACTGGCCTCGCGCCTGGAGGCGGATTTCGCCCGCGTGCAGTTCACCCCCGACCTGCTGCCGGCCGACCTGACCGGCACCGAGATCTGGCGCCCGCAGGAAGGGCGCTTCGAATTCGTACCTGGCCCGATCTTCCACCCGATCCTGCTGGCCGACGAGATCAACCGTGCGCCGGCCAAGGTGCAGTCGGCGCTGCTGGAGGCCATGGGCGAGCGCCAGGTCACGGTTGGCCGCCACACCTATGCGTTGCCGCCGCTGTTCCTGGTGATGGCCACGCAGAACCCGATCGAGCAGGAAGGTACCTTCCCGCTGCCGGAAGCGCAGCTGGACCGTTTCCTGATGCACGTACGCATCGGCTATCCGGACCAGGCCGCCGAATCGGAGATCCTGCGGCTCGCCCGCGAGCGTGCCCGTGGCGCCCTGGGCGAGGCGGCACCCGCACCGGAGAAGCTGCCGATGCAGGATGTGTTCGATGCCCGCCGCGAAGTGCTGGACCTGCACATGGCGCCGGCGCTGGAGCGCTACCTGGTCGAACTTGTGCTGGCCTCGCGTGATCCGTCGCGCTATGACGCCGGCCTCGGGCGCCGCATCGCCTGGGGCGCAAGCCCGCGTGGTTCCATTGCGTTGGAACGCTGCGCCCGTGCACGCGCCTGGTTGGCCGGCCGTGACTTCGTCACCCCCGACGATGTGCGTGCGGTTGCCGCCGACGTGCTGCGCCATCGCGTGCTGCCCAGCTACGAAGCCACCGCCGAAGGCTGGGATGGCGAACGCCTGGTGCAGGAGCTGCTGGCCCGGGTGCCGGCACCCTGAGCCCGCGCATGACCGATCCATCCCTGGAAGCCGCATCCACCGTCAGTGATGGCGACGGACTGCGCCCGCACCTGTCCGAACTGGTAGCCCTGCGCCGGCTGGCACAGCGGCCGCCGCCGCCACGCCGTGGCCGTGCCGGCAACGCCGGGCAGGCGCCGTCGCCGCTGCGTGGGCGTGGCATGGAGTACGCCGAGTCACGCGAGTACGTGGCCGGTGATGATGCACGGCATATCGACTGGCGCGTGACCGCGCGGACCGGCCGTGCCCATACCAAGCTTTTCCAGGCCGAACGCGAGCGGGTCAGCCTGATCGTGGCCGATACGTCGCCGGCGCTGTATTTCGGCACCCGCGTGCGATTCAAGTCGGTGCAGGCGGCACGCGCGGGCGCCGTCGCCGCGTGGTCGGCGCAGCGTCGCGGTGACCGCGTGGGTGCCCTGCGCGGCAGTGACCGCGAAGCGCCGATTGCACCTGCGGGTGGGCCGCGTGGTGTACTGCGTGTGCTCGACGCACTCACCCGCTGGTACGCACAGCCACCCGCCGACGATCTCGGCCTGGAACGCGCGCTGGACCATGCCGCCCGCGTGCTGCGCCCCGGGGCGCGCATGCTGGTGCTGGCCGATCCGCAGCAGGCCGCGCGGATTCCCGTCGTGCGCTGGAGCGCGCTGGCCCAGCACCATGACCTCAGCCTGGTGCTGCTGGTCGATCCCCTCGAACTGCAACCGCCCTCGGCGGCCCTGCAGTTCCAGACCGCGCAGCAGCGCATTGGCCTCGACCTGCGTCGCAGCGAGGTGCAGGCGCACTGGCAGGCGCACTTCGTCGAACCACTGCAGGCGCTGCGCCGCCAGCTCGGCGCACGCCGCGTTGACGTGCAGGTGTTGTCCACCGATGCGCCCAGCGACGCCTGGTTGGCACCACCGGTAACCGAGGTGCCGGCATGAGCGCCAACCTTCCGCTGCGCGATGTGCAGTTGCCGCCGGCACCGTCGTGGTGGCCGCCGGCCCCCGGCTATCTGATGGTCGGTGGCGCGGTGTTGCTGGTGATCCTGGCGCTGGCCCTGCTGTGGTGGCAGCGCCGCCGTCGTCGCCAACGCTGGTTACAGGCGTTCGACCAGGAGCTGGCCACCACCGCCGATGCCACCGCGGAACTGGCGGCGATCGCCGGCCTGCTGCGTCGCGCCGCGCGACAGGCACAGCCCGGCAGTGAATCCCTGCGTGACGATGCCTGGTGGCAGCGCGTGGATCCGAAGGGCACGTTGCCGGATGCGCGCCGCAACCTCCTGGCCGAAGGTGCCTATCGTCCCCGCGTGGACGCCAGCGAAGTGGCGGCCGTGCGTAGCTGGGCGCGCGAGCGCTACCTGGCGATGCTGCTGGAGCGCCGCCGATGAACCTGCTGGCAAGTTACTGGCCATGGCCCGACCTGCAGCTGGCGTGGCCGCTGGCCCTGCTGGCGCTGCCGTTGCCGTTGCTGATGCGCTGGTGGAAGCGTCGTGCCGATCCCGGCGCTGCGCTGCGCGTGCCCTATGCGGCGACGGAACTGGAAGCGCTGGCCGGTGGCGGCCGCGTCGATGGGTCGTGGCTGCGTAGGCTGCTGTTGTGGCTGGGCTGGTGCGCGCTGTGTGTCGCACTGGCTCGCCCGCAACAGCTGGGCGAAGCGATCACGCCACCGCAGCAGGGCCGGCAGATGATGCTGGCGATGGACGTGTCCGGCAGCATGGGCGAGGGCGACATGGTGCTGGGGGGGCAGGCGGTGGATCGCCTCACCGCAGCCAAGGCCGTGCTGGCCGATTTCCTGGATCGTCGTGCCGGCGATCGCATCGGCCTGCTGATCTTCGGGGACCGCGCTTATACGCTCACGCCACTCACTGCGGACCTGGCCAGTGTGCGCGACCAGCTGCGCGACAGCGTGGTCGGCCTGGCCGGGCGCGAGACGGCCATCGGTGATGCCATCGGCCTGGCGGTGAAGCGCCTGCGCAGCCAGCCGGAAGGGCAACGTGTACTGATCCTGCTGACCGACGGCGTCAGCAATGCCGGCGTGCTGGAACCGCTGCGTGCGGCCGAAGTCGCGCAAGCTGAAGGGGTGCGCATCCACACCGTCGCGTTCGGTGGCGATGGCAGCATGCGCTTCCTCGGTATTCCGATTTCCGCTGACCAGGACCCGGTCGACGAGGCCACGTTGAAGAAGATTGCCAGCCTGACCGGTGGCCAGTTCTTCCGCGCACGCGATACCGCGCAGCTGGCCGGCATCTACGCCGAACTGGATCGTCTGGAGCCGATCGCTGCGAAGGGGCCGAGCCTGCGCCCGCGCGAGGAGCGCTATGCGTGGCCATTGGGCCTGGCCTTGCTGCTGGGGGCATTGGCATGGGTGTGGCCGGAGCGCCGTCGATGATCGCGTTGGCATCCCATCTTCCCGACTGGAATGCACTGCACTTCCTGCGCCCGGAATGGCTGTGGGCCTTGCTGGCCTTGCCGGTGATTCTCGCCGTGGCGCTGTACCGGCAGCGGCGCAGCGATGCGTGGCGGCAGGCGGTGGATGCGCACCTGTTGCCGCATCTGCTGGCCGCCGGTGCTCGCCGTCGCGTGCGGCTGCCATTGGCAGTGCTGCTGGGTTGGACGCTGGCAGCACTGGCGATGGCGGGGCCGAGCTGGCGGCAGCAGGCACAGCCGATGTTCCAGCCCAGCGCACCGCTGCTGATCGTGCTGGATCTGTCCAGCCGCATCACTGCCACCGACCTGCCACCGTCGCGCCTGCTGCAGGCAAGGGCCAAGGTCGGCGAGCTCCTGCGCGCACGCAAGGGTGGGCAGGTGGGGCTGGTGGTGTACGCCGAAGATGCCTACACCGTCGCGCCGCTGACCGATGACGGCAGCAACGTCGCGCTGTATCTGGATGCCTTGTCGCCGGATGTGATGCCGCGTGATGGCCAGCGTGCCGACCGTGGCATCGACTGGGCCACGCGGCTGATGCGGCAGATCGCTGCACCGCAGGGACAGATCCTGCTGGTCACCGATCAAGCCGATGGTGAAGCTGCATTGGCGGCCGCGCAGGCACGTGGTCTCGGCCTGCAGGTGTCGGTGCTGGGGCTCGGTACACCGGCGGGTGCGGCGTATCGTGACGACAGCGGACAGATCCGTCAGGCTGCGCTGGACGAAGGTCGCCTGCGTGCGGTGGCCACGGCAGGTGGCGGTCGCTATGCGCGCATCACCGCCGATGGCAGTGACCTGCGCGCACTGGGTGTGCTTGATGCACGCGAAGGTACTGCGGCGCAGCGGCCCGGCGAGGGCAGGCAATGGCGCGATGAAGGATTCTGGCTGCTGCCACCGGTGATGCTGCTGGCGCTGCTCGCCTTCAGACGCCGCGCGCTGCTGGCCGCAGTACTGGCGGTGGGCCTGCTGCCATGGATGGGGGATGTGCAGGCGCAGGCAGCTCCAGCGCCCGCTTCGCCGCCATCGCAGGGCACGCTGTGGAAGCGCGCCGACCAGTTGCAGCACCAGCGCCTGGCCGACGGCGTGCAGGCCTATCGCGCGGGCGACTTCGCCACTGCGCGCAAGCAGTTCGAGGGCATCGACAGTGATGCGGGCTGGTACAACCTGGCCAACACGCTGGCGCGCCAGGGCAGCTACGACGAAGCCATCGCCGCCTACGACCGCGCGCTGGCGCTGCATCCCGGCATGGCCGATGCGGTCGCCAACCGTGCCGTGGTTGATGCCGCACGCAAGCGCAAGCAGTCGGGGGGGCAGGGCCAGGACCAGCAGAAACCGCAGCAGAACGGGCAGCAGAAGCAGCAGAACAATTCACAGGGCCAGCGGAACCCGCAGGGCCAGCAACCGCAGCAGGGCCAGCAACCGCAGCAGGGCCAGAAGGATCCAGGACAGGGTCAGCCACCATCTCAGCAGGGCCAGCAGGGGCAGCCCAAGGCGGGTGACGACGACGCGCAGTCGGCGCCTCAGCCCGGCGAGCGTGGCCGAGATGGACAGCAGGCGCCACCACAGGTGGAGGATGCCAAGGCGCAGGCCCAGGCTGATAAGCAGCAGCGCCAGCGCATGCAGCAGGCGATGCAGCAGGCACGTGAGGGCAAGGGCGGACAGGATGGCAAACCCGTGCCAGGCAGTGACGGCACTACTCCGCGCCAACGCGAGGAGCAACAGGCGGTGGAGGCGTGGATGCGGCGCGTGCCGGATGATCCGGGCGCATTGCTGCGGGCCAAGTTCCAGCTGGAAAATGAACGCAGGAAGAGGGAAGGGCGATGACGCGGGCGATCAACATGCACGGGCACTGGCCCCGACAGGTACTGGCGGCGCTGCTGCTGTGGCTGCCGCTGCTGGCCTGGGCGCAGCCGCGCGCGTGGCTGGACCGCGACCGCATCGCGATGGGCGACACGGTCACGCTCAATGTCGAGAGCGACCAGGGTGCCCCTGACTTCACACCGTTGCGTACCGACTTCGACCTCAGCGGGCAGACCAGCAGCCGCCAGGTGGAGTGGAGCAACGGCAGCATGCAGCAGCGCAACCTGTATGGCGTGGCGCTGACGCCACGGCGTAGTGGTGCACTGGTGGTGCCGGGCCTGCAGGTGGGCAGCGTCCGTACCGCGCCGCTGGCCCTGCAGGTGGATGCCGCTGCCGTGGCCGGCCCCGACAGCAATGCGGTGGCATTCATCGAAACCGTTGTCGATGACGAAACGCCGTATGTGCAGCAGAGCGTAGGCGTGGTGGTCAGACTGTTCTTCGCCTCTCAGCTGGCCTCTGGCGAACTGGTGCTGGATACCCCGGCGGGTGCGTCGCTGCAGCGGGTAGGCGATGACCGCACCGATGTGCGGCAGGTCAACGGCCGCCGCTACAACGTGGTCGAGCGCCGCTTCCTGCTGATCCCCGAGCGCAGCGGTGCACTTCGGCTGGCCGGTGCGCGCTTCAGTGGGCGCAGTGCCGGTGGCTTCTTCGACGACTTCTTCGGCGGCGGCGACGGCCGCATGAATGCCACCGGCGCCGATCGCACGCTGCAGGTGCAGGCGCAACCGGCACAGGCGCCGCAGCCATGGCTTCCGCTGCAGAGCCTCCAGCTGCGCTACACCAGTGCGCCGACCAGCGCCCGTACCGGTGAGGCCGCCACTGTGGTGGTCGAGGCGATTGCCGAAGGGGCAACCCGCGCACAGTTCACCGACCTGCCGGTGCCGGATCTGGGCACCCATGCGCAGGTATTCGCCGAACCTGCGCAGTACGAAGAATCGTTCAATGGCAGCACGCCGCGGCTGAAGATCACCCGCCGCTATTCGATCGTGCCGCGCCAGCCAGGCTCGCTGGTGGTGCCGGGGCCGCGCCTGCCGTGGTGGGATGTGCGCGCGGGCAAGGCGCAGGAAGCGAAGCTGCCGGACCTGACACTGGCTGTCGCAGCCGGTAATGGCGGTGGCAGTGCTTCACCTGCGCCGCTGCCGCCGATCGACACCAATGCCGCGCTGCCCGGCAGCGATGGCCAGGACAGCCGCATCGCCGCGACCGATCCGCGCGCCAGCGGCCTGGCCGAACGCCCTTGGCCGTGGATGGGCGCGGCCATCGGCCTGGCGCTGCTGTGGCTGCTGACCCTGTTGTGGGGCTGGCGGCGAGGCCGCCGACCGCGTGCGGCGACGCCTGCAGCCGGCAAGCCCTCTGTGCCGACTGTGGCGCGCGGACGTGCCGGCCTGACCGAACTGCGCCGCACGCTGGATGGCGAAGGCTTCGATCAGGTGGAAGCGCAGCTGTGCGCGATGGCCGGGGTTGAGCGCATCGAGCAGGTCATCGCGCGGTTGGATGACCCTCGCCAGCGCCAGGTGCTGCAGGACCTGCAGCAGGCACGCTGGGGCGGGCAGGGCGACCTGGCATCGCTGCGCGCGCGTCTGCGCGAGGTCTTCCGTGACGGACCGCACTGGTCGGCGGCTACCGGCGCCGCTGACACTGGCCTGGCGCCGCTGTATCCAACGCGGCGAACCTGAACCGGCGCCGCTTGCGCGCTTTGTTAGAGTGCATTCATTTTTCGAGGAAACCCGCGCATGACAGCAGCTGCTGCCGACAAGAAGAAGTTGCCCCTGCATTGGAAGATGGGCATCGGCTTTGCGATCGGCCTGATCCTGGGACTGATCGTGCACGCCCTGGGCGGCAGCGTCGATGGTCTGCAGGCCGGTGCCAAGTGGGTAATGGACTACATCACCACCCCGGCGTCGGGCCTGTTCCTCAACCTGATCTTCATGCTGATCGTGCCGCTGATCTTCTCGGCGCTGATCATGGGCGTGTCGGAGATGGGCGACATCCGCGCCCTTGGCCGCATCGGCTGGAAGACCCTGGCGTATACCGTGCTGCTGTCCGGCATTGCCGTGGGCATCGGCCTGGTGCTGGTCAACCTGCTCAAGCCGGGTGCCGGCGTCGATCCGCAGGTCGCCGCGATGATGCTCTCGGAGAACGCCGAGCGCAGCAAGGAAATCGTTGCTGGCATCCATGGCACGCCGAAGGGCATGGACATGCTGCTGTCGATCGTGCCGAGCAACGTGCTGCAGGCCGCGTCCGACAACGGCGCAATCCTGTCGCTGATGTTCTTCGCGCTGATGTTCGGCATCGGCATGGTGCTGACCGACAACGAGAAGGTGGCCCCGCTGCGTCGCGCCATTGAAGGCGTGTTCGAAATTTCGATGACCCTGATCAACCTGGTCATCCGCCTGGCCCCGTATGCGGTGGCCTGCTTCATGTTCAACCTGGCCGCGCTGTTCGGCTTCGAGTTGATCATCCGCCTCGGTGCCTACGTGGGCGTGGTGGTGCTGGCACTCGGCCTGCACATGATCGTGACCTACGGTACCGCCGTGTGGCTGTCCGGCCGTTCGCCGCTGTCGTTCTTCCGCGATACCCAGGAAGCGACGGTGATGGCGTTCTCCACCGCCTCCAGCAACGCCACCCTGCCGACCGCGCTGCGCGTGGCCGACCAGATGGGCCTGCCGCAGCGCGTGTCGCGCTTCGTGCTGACCGTGGGCGCCACCGCCAACCAGAACGGCACCGCGCTGTTCGAGGGCGTGACGGTGATCTTCCTGGCCCAGTTCTTCGGCGTGGACCTGAGCATCGGCCAGCAGATCATGGTGATGGCGGTCTGCATCCTCGGTGGCATCGGCACCGCCGGCGTGCCGTCGGGCTCGCTGCCGGTGGTGGCGATGATCTGTGCGATGGTGGGCGTGAACCCGCTGGGCATTGGCCTGATCCTGGGCGTGAATCACTTCCTGGACATGTGCCGTACGGCGCTGAACGTGACCGGCGACCTGGCCCTGACCACCCTGGTGGCCAAGGGCGAATCGCACGACGGCCCGGCGCTGGGCCCGCAGCAGGACTGAGTCCGGATTCCCGCCCCCGGACTCCGGGGGCGGGTAGTGCCGGCCGCTGGCCGGCAACTTCATGATCTTCATTGAATTCTGCGCAACTGCCGGCCAGCGGCCGGCACGACCGGGCAAGCTGAACCGACCCCCCGCCCGGCGACTATGGGACAATAGGCCGCCCGCACGTCCGCGGCCGCCTCCCGATTCCGACAGAACCATGACGCAGCCTACCCGTCGCCAGTTGGCCAACGCCATCCGCTTCCTTGCCGCCGATGCGGTTGAAACCGCAAAGTCCGGCCACCCCGGCATGCCCATGGGCATGGCCGACATCGCCGAAGTCCTCTGGAACGACTACCTCCGCCATAACCCGAGCAACCCGCACTGGTTCAACCGCGACCGTTTCGTGCTGTCCAACGGCCACGGTTCGATGCTGCAGTACGCGCTGCTGCACCTGAGCGGTTACGACCTGCCGATCGAGCAGCTGAAGCTGTTCCGCCAACTGGGCAGCCACACCGCCGGCCACCCGGAGCGCCACGAGACCCCGGGCGTGGAAACCACCACCGGCCCGCTGGGCCAGGGTTTCGCCAATGCCGTGGGCTTCGCCCTGGCCGAGAAGCTGCTGGCACAGCGCTTCAACCGCCCGGAGCTGGAAGTGGTCGACCACCGCACCTGGGTGTTCATGGGCGATGGCTGCCTGATGGAAGGTGTGTCGCATGAAGCCGCTTCGCTGGCCGGTACCTGGGGCCTGCACAAGCTGGTCTGCTTCTGGGACAACAACCACATCTCCATCGACGGCAACGTCGAAGGCTGGTTCACCGACAACACCCCGGAGCGTTTCGAGGCTTATGGCTGGAACGTGGTGCGCGATGTCGATGGCCATGACCCGGAGAGCATCAAGGCCGGCATCGAGGCCGCGCTGTCGCAGAGCGACAAGCCGACCCTGATCTGCTGCCGCACCACCATTGGCTTTGGTTCGCCGAACAAGGCGGGCAAGGAATCCAGCCACGGCGCACCGCTGGGCAAGGACGAACTGGAAGCCACCCGCAAGCAGCTGGGCTGGGAATACGGTCCGTTCGAGATCCCGCAGGCGATCTACGACGGCTGGCGCGCCAACGGCGCCGGCACGCTGCGCCAGGCCGAATGGGAACAGCTGTTCGACAAGTACGCCAGCCAGTACCCGGCTGAAGCGGCCGAACTGACCCGCCGCTCGCATGGCGAACTGCCGGCCGACTTCGTTGCCAAGGCCGATGCCTACATCGCCCAGGTGGCCGCCGAAGGCCCGACGATCGCCTCGCGCAAGGCGTCGCAGCTGGCCATCGAAGCCTACGCCCCGCTGCTGCCGGAAATCGTCGGCGGCTCGGCCGACCTGGCGCACTCCAACCTGACCCTGTGGAAGGGCAGCAAGTCGGTCGCCAGCGACGACGCCAACGCCAACTACGTGTACTACGGCGTGCGCGAGTTCGGCATGACCGCCATTGCCAACGGCCTGGCCCTGCACGGTGGCTTCATTCCGTTCGACGCCACCTTCCTGGTGTTCAGCGACTACGCCCGCAACGGCGTGCGCATGAGCGCGCTGATCCCGGCCCACGCCATCCACGTCTACACCCACGACTCGATCGGCCTGGGCGAAGATGGTCCGACCCACCAGCCGGTGGAGCACCTGGCCTCGCTGCGCTACATCCCGAACAACGACGTGTGGCGTCCGTGCGATGCGGTCGAGTCGGCGGTGAGCTGGAAGGCTGCGATCACCCGCCAGGACGGCCCGAGCTGCCTGGTGTTCAGCCGCCAGAACCTGCCGCACCAGCCGCGCAACGCTGAGCAGATCGCCCAGATCGAGCGCGGTGGTTACGTGCTGGCCGACGCTGCCGGTATCCCGGACGTGATCCTGATCGCCACCGGTTCGGAAGTCTCGCTGGCCACCGAAGCCAAGGCCCAGCTGGACGCGGCCGGCCTCAAGACCCGCGTGGTCTCGATGCCGTCCACCGACGTGTTCCTGCGCCAGGATGCGGCCTACCGTGAATCGGTGTTGCCGAACGCCGTGCGCAAGCGCGTGGCGGTGGAAGCCGGCGTCACCGGTTTCTGGCGCCAGTTCGTCGGCCTGGACGGTGCCGTGATCGGTATCGACACCTTCGGTGCCTCGGCCCCGGCCGACCAGCTGTACAAGCACTTCGGCATCACCACTGCCCACGTGGTGGAAGCGGCCAAGTCGCTGTAAGCAGCTTCGCGACGTAATGAGGAAAGGCCGGCGCACGCCGGCCTTTTCTTTGCCGCAGGAAAAAGGGGACGGAGGGGATTAAGTCGTTTGTGCACATGCGACTTAATCCCCTCCGTCCCCTTTTCTCAGGCGGTACGCGCCAGCGCCAGCCGCAGCAGTCGCGCGTCCAGACGTTCGGCGAAATCCTTCGGGGCCTGTAGACCCATGCGCTGCAGGTACACCGCATCGCCGTCGCCGGCCGGTTGCCGCAGAGCCGCCCAGACCGTGCGCAGCTTGTCGCCGCGGGTCTGCGTGTTGGCCTTCAGCCAACCCAGCGCCTTCACCAGCACCTGCTCGATCTCGTTGAAGTCGCTGCCCAGCGGATAGTCCGGCAGGCTGCCGTCGGCGCGGAACGGTGCCAGTGCCGCGGCCAGTGCCTGCGGCGTATTGCGCTGCAGGCGCTGCGGGTCGGGCTGGGACGCCGCCAACAGCTTGCGCGAGGCGTGTGCCTGCTGCAGCAGGCCGCTCTGGAACGGGGCTTCGGTGATCGCGGTCATCGCATGCACGCAGTCCTCGTCGGTCAGGCCGCGCAGATCGGCGATGCCGTATTCGTTGAGGTAGATGTCGCGCAGGTGGCGCGGGATGGTGGTGTGCCCGTAGTTCCAGCGCACGTTGGATTCGCGCTGGCCTTTGTCATCGCGCGCCGCGCGGAACATCAAGACGCTGCGCGCTTCCGGCAGGGCATGTGCCATCGCCACGAAGTTGTACTGGCCACCCACGCCGGACACCACACGTCCGTCGTCCAGCGCATCCGACACGGCCGCACCCAGTGCAGTGGCCATCATGCAGGAGTTGAAGAAGCGCGCATGGCGGCGTTGCAGGCGCTCCAGCGTCTCGTTGCCGCCATACAGCTGGTTGATTTCGCTGATGCGGCGCATGCCGATCGCACGGCATTCGTCTTCCGGCAGCGTGCGCAGCCACTCGTAGAACTCCGGCGAGCCCAGGTAGAACGCGCCGTGCAGGTACTCGCCCTCGGCGGCCAGGGTGGCGTGGTCGATGGACAGCGTGCTGCCGTTCTCGATGCGCTGCATCAGCGCCAGGTCGTCGTGCACCTTGCGCTTGATCACCCCGGTCTGCACCAGCCGGCGGAAGCCTTCGTTGAGCATCTCGCTGCAGCCGTACAGGCCCACCTCGAACGGATCCAGTCCGCCGATCTCCTGCACCAGCGGGTGGCTGGCCAGGTGTGGATCCAGCGCATGCAGCACGCGGCGGTAGCGCGCGTTGTCGGTGTGGCGCAGCACCAGCGCATGGCTGAGCGCGTCGGCCAGCGTGCCGATGCCGATCTGCAGGGTGCCGCCGTCGCGCACCAGCGTGCTGGCGTACAGGCCGATGGCGTAGTCGGCATCGCCCACCGGCTGCCGCGGCAGCCCGAACAGCGCCGGATAGGGCGGCGGCGGGGTGATCACCAGATCGAAGAACGACACATCGACCGTGGCGGAGCCGCCCATGTAAGGCAGCTGCGGATCGATCTCGGCGATCAGCAACGGGCGCGGCAGCCCGCGCGCGGTCATCGCATCCAGCGTGTCCTGGGTGATGTCGTTGTTGCACGACAGCGAAAGCCGGCGATCGTTCGGCCGCATCGCCACCTTCTGCACGATCACCTGCGGCGCGCGCTGCGCGACCGCATCGGCGGCGTGGGTGTAGTTCAGGCTGGTATAGCTGGATTGCGCCTGGCGCGAACCGAGCAGGGCGCCGGACTGCATGTAGAACTCTTCCACCTGCACATGTGCCGGCAGCGCATCGCGCGCGATCGCATCGGCATAGGCCAGGCGCGGGAAATCGTCGCCGAAATGGCGCTGCGCGAACGGCGCCATGAAGCGCGCTTCCAGGCCGTTGCCGCGCGCCTTCGGCGGGTTCAGCGACAGCGCGGTATACAGCTGCAGCGGTCGCGACGGATCGTGCTCGACGCGTGCATAAAGGGCATTGAGCAGCCGATGCGGCTTGCCCAGTGCCAGCGGTGCCCCGATCCGCAGCGGCCCGTCCACGCGCGCAAACAACCAGTCGACGGCGGCGTCCAGGTCGGTGAGGTGTTCGGTCATGCGCGGCGGTCCTGCGTGTGGGGGAGTGCTGGCATTACAGCATGTCGGGCTTGAACCGCCGTCGACGCGAGACTTCGGCGCCGGACACCATGAACTGGCCATCGCCGCGGTAATGCACCGTGCGCGGCAGTTTCGGCCGGGGCGCGACGTGGGCGCGCACGATTTCCCAGATGAACAGGTTGCTCGATTGCACCTGGCTGTCGTCGTAGAGTCGGCATTCGAAGCACGAATGACATTGGCCGACCAGCGGCGCGCCGACCTCGCGCGCGGGCAGCGCATCGAGCTCGAAACGGGCGAATTTGTCGACCTCGCGGCCGCTGCAGTTGCCGATGTCCACCACGGTGTCGAGCAGCTCCACGCCGGGCACATTGATCACGCACTCGCCGCTGCCAAGGGCCAGCGCGTGGCTGTGGTTCGCGTCCCACAGGCAGGTGGCGACCAGCGAGGGCGAGAAGCCCATCACCATGTGCCAGCCCAGCGTCATCAGGTTGCGCTGGCCTCGCCAGGCGGTGCTGACCAGCACGATCGGCCCGGGTTCGAGGAAGCGGCGGGCCTGCTCGACGGGGAAATCCTTCTTGGGCAGCGGCTTCATCCGGGGCCTGGGGCGGGAGGCATCGATGCTGGCGCAGCCGGGATGAACCTGGAGTCGAGGG
The DNA here is from genome assembly GCF_059368495.1 of Stenotrophomonas sp. YJH_SMC_91. Taxonomy (NCBI): domain Bacteria; kingdom Pseudomonadati; phylum Pseudomonadota; class Gammaproteobacteria; order Lysobacterales; family Lysobacteraceae; genus Stenotrophomonas; species Stenotrophomonas sp. YJH_SMC_91. Next base: position 146,829 of record NZ_JCAFRT010000001.1, read on the forward strand.
GCTTGACAGGGGATTCGATTACGCGCGTAATCTTTGCGTCGATTACGGATGTAAACCATGACCCCGATCAGCGAAGCCGAAGCCGTTGTGATGGAGGTGCTGTGGCAGCAGGCACCGCGTAGCGCCGATGAAGTGGTCGCCGCACTGGCCCACCGCGACTGGGCCGAACCGACCATCAAGACCCTGCTCAATCGTCTGCTGACCAAGGGCGCGATTGCTGCCGAGCGTGATGGCCGCCGCTACCTGTACCGGCCGCTGCTGCAGCGCCAGGCGTGGGTGGAGGCGCAGAGCCAGGACTTCATCGGCCGTGTCTTCGAAGGGCGCGTTGCGCCGTTGGTCGCGCACTTCAGCGAACGCGGCCAGTTGAGTGCGCAGGACATCGCCGAACTGAAGAAACTGATCCAAGAGCTGGACCATGACTGAGCTGCTCAACGGAGTGTGGCAGGCCAGCCTGTGGTTGGCGGTGGGCGCGGTCCTGCTGGCGGTGATGCGGCCGCTGTTGGTGCGATTGGGGGGCGCTGGTCTGGCCTATCGCAGCTGGTGGTTGCTGCCGATGCTGCTGCTGGCACTGATGCTGCCGTTGCCGCAGGTTGCGTTGTTGCAGCAGGTACCCACGCTGCCGCTGAAAGTCGTGCCGGGTGCCGTGGATGGACTGAGCGGGCAGTCGCTGCCATGGGCACCCCTGCTGCTGGCATGGGCGCTGGGCATGGGCCTCTGCCTGCTGCGCGACCTGCGTGCGCAGCGCCGTTTCGAACGGCGCATGGGTCCACTGACGCCGCGCACCGATGGCAGCTGGCAGGCCAGCGCCGACCCGGGCCTGCCAGCGCTGGTTGGCCTGTGGCGGCCGCGCATCGTGGTCGGCCCTGACTTCGACCAGCACTTCAGTGCACAGGAACAGCACCTGATCGTGCAGCACGAGCGCAGCCACCGTCGCAATGGCGACCACTGGGCCAACGGCGCGCTGTTGCTGGTGCGCGCGGTGTTCTGGTTCCACCCGCTGCTGCCCTGGGCCGCACGCCGCTTCCTGCGCGACCAGGAACTGGCCTGCGATGCCCGCACCATCGGCCCGCAGCCTGCGCTGCGCGGCCTCTACGCCAGCACGCTGCTGAAGGCGCAGCTGGTCCACCCGGTTGCGCCCGCGGTCTGCCATTGGCGCAGCCAACCCGTGTTGAAGGAGCGCATCGCCATGTTGAAGCAGTCCAAGCGGAAGGCATTGCCGTGGGTGTCGGGACAGGTACTGGTGGTCGGGGTGTGCCTGGGGATGGGAGCGGTGGCGTGGGCCAGCCAGGGCGGAGGCGCGGGAGGCGCGGCAGGGGCCGTCATGGATCGGGAGATCCAGGTCGACAAGATGCCGCCGCCGTCCTATCCGAAATCTGCGGTCGAGCAGCGCCAGGTGGGCGTGGTGAACCTGCGCGTGGAAGTGGATGCCCAAGGCCATCCCACCGACGTCCAGGTGCTCAGCGCCACCAATCCGGGGGTGTTCGATGCTGTCTCGATTGCTGCGGCGCGCAGCTGGACCTATCGGCCCGCAGTGAAGAACGGCAAGCCGGTGGCCGGTGCCGTGCGCGTCCCGATTACCTACGCCATGGATGACACCGAGGACACGAAGTGAAGCGAGCGCCGCTGCTGATGATGGCGGTGCTGCTGGCGGGATGTGCAACCCAGGATCGCCTGACCACCGCCGATACCCGCAGCGAGAATGTGGGTCACCAGCGCCTGCGACCCGATGCGGGGGGAGGGACCGGCCAGATCCAGCCCTACGCGCTGGCCGCCAGCGAAGGCTACCGCATGCCACAACTGCATACGGCACCGGACCCGGTAGTGGGCGAGCGTGATCCACGCACCTCGCTGCCGCCGACTACGGTCTGCCTGCAGGTGGTGGTGGATGCGCAGGGTAGCGTTGAGCGCAGCATCCCGCTGACCGACCGCAGCGAATGCAGTGCGGGTGAGGCACCGGAGAATGCGCCCTTGCTGCAGGCAGCGCAGGAGGCGGTTGCCATGTGGAAGTACTCGTCCGCCGCAGTCTGCGACTTCGCGGCAGGCAAAGTGCCGGCTGATCGCGGCGACTGCCGCAGTGCCGAGCGGGTCGAACCGGTGGCCGTCACCCTGCAGTACGCCTTCACCTTCGAGGTCGTGAAGGGCCGGCAGACGGTCCGCACGCAGGGAAAATGATCGCGCGTGATGCCGGGTGGCGCCGGGCCATGCCCGGCCAATACAGCGGCGTCGATCAGGCCCCGCCCTGGATGTTGGCCTTCACTGCGGGCTGCATCAGTTTCGGTTCTTCCAGCGTGGCATCGCGGGCCTGTCGCACGCTGACGAACTCCGCCTCGGCCACGCCGTCATGCACGTGGATGTTGTGCGCGCGCTGTTCGCCGATGGTGGTTTCGTTGGCGAAACTGCGTCCACCCGGGCCGTAGTCGTGGCAGACGAACACGCGCGTTGCATCGGGCAGGGCCAGCAGGCGCTGGATCGAGCGGTACAGCTGCGCGGCATCACCACCGGGGAAGTCACAGCGGGCGGTGCCGCCATCGGGCATGAACAGCGAGTCGCCGGTGAACAGCGCATCGTCGATCAGGTAGGCGATGCTGTCGCTGGTATGGCCGGGCACGGCGATCACCTGGCAGCGCAGTTCGCCCAGAGCGAAGGTTTCGCCGTCGCTGAACAGGTGATCGAAGATTTCATCTGCGGCAGGAAGCTGCAGGCCATAGCGTGGTGCAAACGTTGCCTGTACCGCGCGGATGCCTTCGCCGATGGCCAGCGTGGCCTGCGGGAAGCGCTGCTTCAGGCGGCGCCCGGCCGACACATGGTCAGCGTGGGCATGGGTTTCCAGCAGCCAGCGCAGCTGCAGGCCGTGTTGCTCGATGGCCTGCAACGCGGCATGCAGCGGCGCTTCACTGCTGGCGTCGGTATCCGGGTCGTAGTCCAGGACCGGGTCGATCAGCGCTGCCTCGCTACTGGCCGGGTCGCTGACCAGGTAGCTGAAGGTATTGCTGTCACGGTGGAAGAACGACTGCACCTGGACCGACATTGGAACCCTCCTCAGCGCGCGCCGAGCACGCGGTTCAGCAACTGCGCCAGGTTTTCACCGGCCAGCCGCAGCTGCGCTTCGGCCAGCGGCCGGTAGCGCTCGGTGTATTCGTCACCGATTTTACGCGTGGCCGGATAAACGCCAGCTTGCATGGAAATGCGGCAGCTGGCCTCGGCCCACGTCTGCGGGTCGCGCTGCGGGTTGGACTGGCGCGCCAGCTTCGGCGCGCGCTGGCTCTGCAGCAGCGGCAGGTAGCCCGCGTCGTCCAGCTTGCGGGTGTTGAGCATGCCGCTGTCCCACAGCGAGTGCAGGTTGGTACCGCGGTTGCCGAACTGCAGCTGGAAATCGTTGCCGCCCTTGTCGTGCGCGTAACCGGCGTGCATCGGCTGATGGATGTCGCCGACCAGGTGCACGACGAACTTCAGCGCCTGCAGGCGCTCGCCATCGGTCAGGCTGCGGTCGCCGAGGATGGTGCTCTGCGCCTTCAGGGCTTCGACGATGCAGTTGCCGTTCCTGCAGTGCTTCGGTGCTTCGTAATGGCAATTGTCTTCGGCGATGTTGACGTAGTGCCAGCCGGCCGAGCGACGGCCCAGGCCCGGATCCTTGGCACGCAGCTGGTCGGCCCAGGGCGCGATGCTGGCCAGCGTGGCGTCCGGTTCGGTGGCCAGCAGGCGGTCCACTTCTGCGCGGGCAGTGGGGTTGAGACGGGCGTCGGCGACTTCGGCGACAAGGCGGTGGCCTTGTGCGCCCCAGGCATGGGCGGGGGCGGAAGCGGACAGCAGGGCCGGCGCCAGGGCGGCGGCGAGGAACAGGGAATGCAGGGCTTTCATGTGCACATTCTAGCGGGGTAGGTGGATTGAAGAGCGGCGCGTTCCTGTTCCGAAGCGGGAGCGCAGCGGGAGGGGCGGCGTGTCCCGGCTCTGCTCCCCGCCTCGCCCCGGCTCCGGAACCGCTTCAGTCCCAGGCACAAAAAAGCCCCGGCAATCACCGGGGCAACATGCTGCGAGGGTCTTGCGTATGGCGGGGGAGCGGGAGCGAAGCCCCCGCGCCCAATACACCGCTTAGAACTTGAAGACGTACGAAGCGCCGTAGACCAGCGGATCGATGTTGACCGTGCCGATCTTCTCGCCGTTCAACTTCACCTTGCTGTCGATGTCGATCCAGCGCATGTCCACACGCAGGGCGCCCTTCTCGCCGATCGCGAAGTCGATGCCCGCATGCGCGGCCAGGCCCCACGAATCCTGCAGCTTCAGCTTGCTGCCGGCCAGCGCACCGGTGGTGTCTTCGCTGAAGAAGGTCGTGTAGTTCACGCCCGCGCCGACGAACGGCGAGACCTTGCCCTTGCTGTTGAAGTGGTACTGCAGGGTCACCACCGGCGGCAACTGCTTGGTGCTGCCGACGCGGCCGAGGCCATTGATGTTGATGTCGTGCTTGAACGGCAGCGCGGCCAGCACTTCGATGCCCAGGTTGTCGGCAATGAAGTACTCGCCGGTGATGGTCGGCTTGACGTCGTTGTCGACGTCGACCTTCAGCGTGTGGCCGGCCAGCCAGCCGTTGTTCGACTTCGGCGCCACCTGGTGGACGCCGGCCGAGACGGTCCAGTCGCCCTTTGACTGGGCCATGGCCGGGGCGGCGGCGAGGGACAGGGCGGCAGCCAGGCCGGCCAGGATCAGGGGGGAGGTCTTGCGCATGGGGGTGATCTCGTTGCTGGGTGGATGGCGACAGTCTCGGCCTCACGCCGTGCTAACGCTTTGATCCGGATCAAATCCTGTCCGCCGGCCCTCTGGCCCGGGCGCTGGCCCACGGTGGCCAGCCCCGGTTTGCTAGACTTGTGGGCCCTATCCATCCCGCCGCACCCGTAGCGGCCGCAGGAGCTTGAGAAATGGCAATCAAGGTTGGTATCAACGGTTTCGGTCGCATCGGGCGTAACGTCCTGCGCTCGGCGGTGCTGAACTTCGGCGACGACATCGAAATCGTGGCCATCAACGATCTGCTGGAGCCGGACTACCTGGCGTACATGCTCAAGTACGACTCCGTGCACGGCCGCTTCAAGGCCGACGTGGCAGTGCAGGGCAACGACCTGCTGGTCAACGGCAAGAAGATCCGCCTGACCCAGGAACGCGACCCGGCCAACCTGAAGTGGGATGAAGTCGGTGCCGACGTGGTGCTGGAAGCCACCGGCCTGTTCCTGACCAAGGAAACCGCGCAGAAGCACATCGATGCCGGCGCCAGGAAGGTCATCATGTCGGCGCCGTCGAAGGACGACACGCCGATGTTCGTCTACGGCGTGAACGACAAGACCTACGCCGGCCAGGCGATCATTTCCAACGCCTCGTGCACCACCAACTGCCTGGCTCCGCTGGCCAAGGTCATCAATGACAAGTGGGGCATCAAGCGCGGCCTGATGACCACCGTGCATGCGGCCACCGCCACCCAGAAGACCGTCGATGGCCCGTCCAACAAGGACTGGCGCGGTGGCCGCGGCATCCTGGAAAACATCATTCCGTCGTCCACCGGTGCGGCCAAGGCCGTCGGCGTGGTCATTCCGGAACTGAACAAGAAGCTGACCGGCATGAGCTTCCGCGTCCCGACCTCGGACGTGTCGGTGGTCGACCTGACCGTCGAGCTGGAAAAGGAAGCCACCTACGCCGAGATCTGCGCCGAAGTGAAGGCACAGAGCGAAGGCCCGCTGAAGGGCATCCTGGGCTACACCGAAGACAAGGTGGTGGCCACCGATTTCCGCGGCGAGACCTGCACTTCGGTGTTCGATGCCGACGCCGGCATCGCCCTGGACGGCACCTTCGTCAAGCTGGTCACCTGGTACGACAACGAGTGGGGCTACTCGAACAAGTGCCTGGAAATGGCCAAGGTCATCGCCGCCAAGTAAGGCCGGCGAAGATCGCACACGGACCCCGGCCTGGCCGGGGTTCGTCGTTTATGGGGCCGGCCCTGTCGTAGCATGGGCCGGTCGACCGCTGCCGCTGGGGCGCGGGAACGCTATGGAAGCACGCGATGGAAGCACTGATTGCCTTGGTCGTACTGGTCCTGCTGGCCATCCCGCTGCTGCTGGTGGTGGCGCTGGTGATGATTGCCGGCCTGCGCCGCCGCGTCGCCGCGCTGGAAAGCGCCATGGCTGCCGCGCCGGTCGCCGCCATGCACGCGCCTGAACGGCCTGCGGCCCCCCCTCTGGCCAGTGCCGATCCACCGTTCCTGCGGCCGGTGGCGGCTGCTGCACCGCCTCCGCCTCCGCCTCAGCCAACGCCGGTGCGCGAAGCGGTGCCTGCGGCAACGGAGGCGCCGCGCCCGATCGCACCACCGCCGGTGCCACCCGCGCCGATGCAGCCACCGTTGCCTTCCGGCCCGGCGCTGCCGAACTTCATCGAGCGCGGCATTGGCGCGGTCAAGCGCTGGTTCACCGAGGGCAACGTGCCGGTGAAGATCGGCATGCTGGTGCTGCTGGCTGGTGTCGCTGCGCTGCTGAAGTACGTCAGCGACCAGGGCTGGCTGGTGCTGCCGATCGAGCTGCGCCTGGCCGGTGTCACCGTCGGTGCACTGGGCCTGCTGGCGTTCGGCTGGCACCAGCGCGAGCGCCGGCGCCTGTTTGCGCTGGCCTTGCAGGGTGGTGCCATCGGCGTGCTGCTGCTGACCATCTTCGCGGCCTTCAAGCGTTTCGAGCTGATTCCGCCGGGCTTCGCCTTCGTCAGCTCCATTGCACTGGTGGCCGCGCTGTGCGTGCTGGCGGTGGTGCAGAACTCGCGCACGCTGGCGGTGCTGGGCATCCTCGCCGGCTTCATGGCACCGCTGTGGCTGTCCACCGGCAGCGGCAACCACGTGGGGTTGTTCAGCTACTACGCCGTGCTCAACGCCGGCATCTTCGCCATTGCCTGGTTCCGACCGTGGCGCGCGCTGAACCTGCTGGGCTTCGCCTTCACCTTCGGTATCGGCACGTTCTGGGGCGTGCTGCAGTACGCGCCTGACAAGTTCAGCAGCACCGAGCCGTTCCTGCTGCTGTTCTTCGCCTTCTACCTGCTGATCCCGTTGCTCTACGCACGCCGGCAGCCCGCCGGGCAGCGTGACCTGGTCGATGGCAGCCTGGTGTTCGGTACGCCGTTGGTCGCGTTCTCGTTGCAGGCGGGGATGCTGTACCAGCAGCCGATGACGCTGGCGCTGTGCGCACTGGGCCTGGCCGCGATCTACGCGGCGCTGGCGTGGGCGTTGATCAGGCGCGCGTCGTACACCGTGCTGGCGCAGTCGCACGCGGTGCTGGCGGTGGGCTTTGCCACGCTGGCGGTGCCGCTGGCCTTGTCGGCGCGGGCCACCGGCGCGGTCTTCGCGCTGGAAGGCGCCGGACTGGCCTGGTTGGGCCTGCGCCAGAAGCGCTGGCTGCCGCAGGTGTCCGGCGCGCTGCTGCAGATGGGCGCTGCGTTCGCCTTCGTGGCCGGTGGCGATCACTGGCATGAGGACCTGCGCTTCCTGATCAATCCGACCGCCATCGGGGCGCTGCTGCTGGCCCTGGCCGGCTTCGCGTCGGCCTGGAGTTACCAGCGCAGGTCACGCCACGAGATCGCCCTGGTCTACTACCTGTGGGGCCTGCTGTGGTGGCTGGGCGGCATGGTGCATGAGATCACCCGCTTCTTCCCGTACCGCACCGAAGTGGACGCGTTGCTGGTGCTGGCCGCCGTCACTGCCTGGCTGGCCGCCGAAATGCAGCGCCGTCAGCCGGCACGCGCACTGGGCGTGACCGCGCTGGCCATGCTGGCGCTGGGCTTCCCGCTGGCGCTGATGCAGAGCGACGCGCACCATCAGCCGTTCGCCGGCTACGGTGCGCTGGCCTGGGCGGTGTTCGCGGTGATGGGCGTGCGCACGCTGCTTTGCCTGCGCCAGGGGGGCGACAGCGTGGCGCGCATCGCGCAGTTCCTGTGGTGGCTGTTGTGGCCGTCTCTGCTTTCGCTGCTGGCCCTGTGGGGCGGTGGCGAGGCCGGGCTGGCACAGGGCTGGACCACGTTGCTGGTGACGGTGCCGTGGCTGCTGATGGCGGCGCTGTCGCTGTGGCGCTGGAATGCGCTGCGCTGGCCGCTGGGTGCAGCGTTCGATCGCGTGCGCCAGCCGCTGCAGTGCGTGCTGTTCGGCCTGTTGTCGATCGGCTGGCTGTTCGGACAGCTGCTGCCGGGCGATGCTGCGCCGCTGCTCTGGCTGCCGGTATTGAATCCGGCCGAGCTCGGACAGTGGCTGAGCCTGTTGCTGCTTGCACGCTGGCTGTACAGCGATCAGGCGCCGAAGACCCTGTTGGGAATCCGCATGCCGCTGCTGTCACTGGCAACGTTCGTCGCGCTGACCAGCGTGGTGCTGCATGGCGTGCATCAGTGGGGCGGCCTGTCGTGGAGTGCGTCGATGATGCGTTCCAGCCTGGCGCAGACCAGCCTGACCGTGCTGTGGAGCGTGCTCGGCGTGATTGCCTGGGTGTGGGGATCGCGCCGTGGCCAGCGCGTGTTGTGGATGGTCGGTGCCGTGCTGATGGGCGTGGTGCTGGCCAAGCTGGTCATCGTCGATCGCCAGCACCTGGGCAACCTGCTGGGCATCGCATCGTTCATCGCCTACGGCCTGCTGTGCACGGTCGTGGGTTATCTGGCACCGGCACCGCCCAGCGCGGCGCCGTCCGTGGAGGAAAAACAATGAGGAAGTGGAGCAGGGCGCTGCTGCCGGCGATGTTCGGCATGCTGGCCGCCGTCGCGGTGCAGGCCGCCGACTACCGCACGCAGTACGCCGAGCAGTGGCCTTTGACGCTGTCCAGCGCACAGTCCGGTGCGTACAGGGTGGTTCTGGAGCCGGCGATCTATCGCCGTGCAGGTGCCGCAGACCTGGGTGACCTGCAGGTGTTCAACGCCGCTGGCCAATCGTTGCCATCGGCGCTGCTGGCGCCGGACCAGCCGCTGGCACAGCCGCCGGTGCAGCGTGAGCTGCCGTGGTTCGCGCTGCCGCCGCTGGCCGAAGCACAGCGCAACGATCTGCAGTTGCTGACCGAGCGCGATACCGATGGCCGTGTCCGTCGCGTCGAAGCACGCGTGAGCGGCGGTGCGGCAGCGAACGGGCAGGGTGGTTGGCTGATCGATGCCAGCGTGCTCGGCCAGCAACCGTTGGCGGCACTGGTGCTGGACTGGGCTGACAGCGGACAGCCGTTGCAGGCGCAGGTGCAGCTGGATGCCAGCGACGACCTGCAGCACTGGCGTCCGATCGGGCGTGACATCCCGCTGGTCGACCTGCAGCGTGCTGGCAAGCGCCTGCTGCAGCGCCGCCTGCAGGTGGACGGCGAGGCGCGCTATCTGCGCGTGCTGGCGCAGGGCGATGCGCGCCTGCCGACGCTGCGCAGCGTGCTGGCCGAGCTGCCGCCGGCGCCGGCCACGCTGCCGTGGGAGTGGCTGTCGCTGGAACCGACCTCGAAGGGCAAGGGTGAATACACCTTCGAACTCGACGGCCGTTTCCCGGTAGCGCGCGCGGATGTGGCCAGCACCGACAACAGCCTGGTGCAGTGGACGTTGTTCAGCCGCGATGACGAGAGTGCGGAATGGCAGCGCCGCAGTGCGCCATGGATTGCGTACCAACTGCAGCAGGGCGCGCAGGGCCAGCGCCAGCAATCAGCGGCCCAGCCGCTGGGGGGCGTGCATCGTGACCGCTACTGGAAGCTGGTGGCGAACCCGGCGGAAACTGCGACCGCACCGACCCTGCGCTTGGGCTACCAGCCGGAAGTACTGGTGTTCCTGAGCCAGGGGGCAGCACCGTATGCACTGGCAGTAGGCAGCGCGACCGCGCGCCGCATGGAAGCGCCGATCGGTGTGTTGATCGAGGAACTGCGGCAGCGCAATGATCCGTCGTGGCAGCCGACGCTCGCGCGCCTGGAGGGCAGCCCGGAGCCGCTGGCCGGTGACGCGGCGCTGAAGCCGCAGCACGATTGGAAGGCGTGGTTGCTGTGGGCGTTGCTGGGGCTGGGTGTGTTGATTGTTGGCGGCCTGGCGGTCAGCCTGCTTCGGCAGAAGCCGGCGCCTTCGGCGTAGGTTCCGGCGAACGGCGCAGCCCCTCGTGGGTGGTCATTCTTCGAGCAAAAGCCGCGCTTGGCCGGGCGGGTGGGTTGTCTGGGGGACGCCGTGAATACGTCCCTGTAGGCTCGGTCGCCGCATCCATGCGGCTCACGCCCCCAGCCAACCCACCCGCCCGGCCACGGACAGTTTCCGTGTGCGTCCACCCACGTAGAAAAAAAGAAAAGCAAAAGCGGGTCGCGCGCTTCGCGCACCCCTTCTTTCTTCAACCGACACCACACACTGCTCTTGCGTTTGCCATCCGCTCTACCTCATGAACCTGTCGAGGCCGGGGCGGTGTGGGTTGGCAGGGGTGTCAGCCGCATGGATGCGGCTGCCAAGCCTCCATGGACGGATTCACGGCGCCCCCTGCCAGCCCACACCGCCCCGGCCCACCCCCAGCATCATGAAGCGTCAGCGCTTTGGCAGTTGCTGTTGCCGTTGCTGTTGCTGTGCGCCTCTGCCTGCCGCAGGCATCGACCCTCCCACCACCCGCACCCGATACAATGGCCGCCTGCCGCATTCCGGCATCCCGTCCCCGAGCCAAAGAGTTGCCCATGTCCATCGTCCGCATGACCGACCTCGACCTCTCCGGCAAGCGCGTGCTGATCCGCCAGGATCTGAACGTGCCGATCGAGAATGGCCGCATCACTTCCGAACAGCGCATCACCGCTTCGCTGCCGACGCTCAAGCGCGCGCTGGAGCAGGGCGCGGCGGTGATGGTCACCTCGCACCTGGGGCGCCCGAAGGAAGGTGTGTGGAGCGAAGCCGATTCGCTGGCGCCGGTGGCCCAGCGCCTGTCCGAGCTGCTCGGTCGCGAGGTTCCGCTGGTGCGCGACTGGGTCGACGGTGTAGAGGTCCAGCCGGGCCAGCTGGTGCTGCTGGAAAACTGCCGCATGAACGTCGGCGAGGGCAAGGACGATGAAGCCCTGTCGAAGAAGTACGCCGCCCTGTGCGATGTGTTCGTGATGGACGCCTTCGGCACCGCGCACCGTGCGCAGGCCTCCACACACGGTGTCATCCGCTTCGCCCCGGTTGCTGCCGGTGGCCCGCTGCTGATGGCCGAACTGGACGCGCTGGCGCAGGCGCTGGATGCACCGGCCAAGCCGCTGCTGGCCATCGTCGCCGGCAGCAAGGTCAGCACCAAGCTGGAACTGCTGGCCAACCTGGTCGGCAAGGTCGACCAGCTGATCGTCGGTGGTGGCATCGCCAACACCTTCATCGCTGCCGCCGGTTACAACGTCGGCAAGTCGCTGTACGAGCCGGACCTGCTGGACACCGCGAAGAAGATCGTGGCCGATGCCAAGGCGCGCGGCGCCGACATCCCGCTGCCGGTGGACGTGGTGACCGCCAAGCAGTTCATGCCCGACGCGGTCGCCGAGGTGAAGGCGGTCGACGCCGTTGCCGAAGATGATCTGATCCTAGACATCGGCCCGCAGACCGCGGCGCAGTACGCGCAGCTGATCGAGAAGGCTGGCACCGTGGTCTGGAACGGCCCGGTCGGTGTGTTCGAGTTCGAAGCCTTCAGCAAGGGCACCGAAGCGCTGGCCCGCGCCATCGCCAGCTCCAAGGCGTTCTCCATCGCCGGTGGCGGCGACACCCTGGCGGCGGTCGACAAGTTCGATATCGCCCAGCAGGTCAGCTACATCTCTACCGGCGGCGGCGCGTTCCTGGAGTTCCTGGAAGGCAAGACCCTGCCGGCGGTGGCCGCACTCGACGCGCGCGGCGCATGAGTGCCGGGCACAGCAAGGATGTCCTGTTCTTCGACCTGGACGGCACGCTGATCGACTCGCAGGTGGGCATCACCGCCTGCATCGCCTATGCGCTGCAGAAGATGGACCATCCGGTGCCGCCGCAGGAGACGCTGCTGGGCTGGATCGGTCCTTCGCTGCGTACCACCTTCACGCCACTGTTCGTCGAACCAGCGCGGGTGGAGCAGGCGGTGGGCTATTACCGCGAGCGCTTCGACGCCGAAGGCTGGCGCGAACACACGGTGTACCCGCAGGTGGAAGACACCCTGCGCACGCTGCATGGCCGAGGCCACCGCCTGGCGGTGGTCACCGCCAAGAACGAGCCGCATGCGCGCCGCATCCTTGCGCACCTGCCGTTTGGCGGGCTGTTCGAGGAGATCGTCGGTTCGACCCTGGACGGCTCGCGCAGCCACAAGCCCGAGCTGGTCGGGGAGGCACTGCGCCGCCTGCAACTGCAGCCCGCACAGTGCTGGATGATCGGCGACCGCCGGATGGACATCGAGGGCGCACGCCACCACGGCCTGCGCAGCGTGGGTGTGCTGTGGGGCTTTGGCGGTGAGGCCGAACTGACCGAAGCCGGTGCGGGCCAGCTGGCTCGCGAGCCGGCACAGCTGACGACGCTGTTGGCCTAGCCGCCCCGCCTGGAGAGCTGGCCCCACGCTCGGCTGATTGCGGCCCACGGTGCAGCCGGGCATGGCCCGGCTCTACAGAACACCCTGCGCCAGCGTATGTCCGGGTGATGTCCGTTCCATGACCCGCGAAGTCAGGCAGCACAAGGCTGTAACCGTATACATGCGGCGTGAAGGATGTGCTAATTTCCGTTCTTTATCGGGAGAGGCCCATTCACCATGTTCGAGCGTCAGCGTCGCACCAAGATCCTTGCCACCCTCGGTCCGGCCACTGATCCGCCGGGCGTGCTGGAGGATCTGTTCCGCGCCGGCGTCAACGTGGTGCGCCTCAACTTCAGCCATGGTGACCCGTCCGGCCAGGCCAAGCGTGCCGCCGAAGTGCGTGCCGCCGCCGCCCGCGTCGGCGTGGAAGTGGGCATCCTGGCCGACCTGCCGGGCCCGAAGATCCGCATCGAGCGCTTCGCAGAAGGCAAGGTGCAGCTGAAGGCGGGCAACCGCTTCGACCTGATCGCCAGCACCAGTGCCGGCCCGGGTGATGCCACCCAGGTGGGTGTGAGCTACCTCGGCCTGCCGCAGGACGTGGGTCCGGGCGATGTACTGCTGCTCGACGACGGCCTGATGCAGCTGCAGGTGGTGGAGGTGCAGGGCGAACGCATCATCAATACCGTACTGAACGACGGTGTGCTGTCCGACCGCAAGGGCCTGAACAAGCAGGGCGGCGGCCTCTCGCTGGGCGCGCTGACCGAGCGCGACAAGGAACTGATCGGCATCGTCGCCAAGATCGGTGTCGACTTCATCGCTGTGTCGTTCTGCCGCAACGCGCAGGACATGAACGATGCGCGTGACATCGCCCGCTCGCATGGCTGTGATGCTGCACTGGTATCGAAGATCGAGCGCACCGAGGCCATCGAGAACCTGGAAGAAATCGTCGAGGCCAGCGACGTGGTGATGGTCGCCCGTGGCGACCTTGGCGTGGAGATCGGCGATGCCGAACTGCCGGGCCTGCAGAAGAAGATCATCAAGGCCTCGCTGGCACAGAACAAGGTGGTGATCACCGCCACGCAGATGCTGCAGTCGATGGTGGAAAGCCCGATTCCGACCCGTGCCGAAGTGCTGGACGTGGCCAACTCGGTCATCGACGGCACCGATGCGGTGATGCTGTCGGCCGAGACCGCTGCAGGTGCCTGGCCGGTCAAGGCGGTCGAAGCAATGGCGCGCATCTGCCTGGGGGCCGAGCGCCAGTTCCAGACCGAGACCGACTTCAACGCTTCGCCGCGCAACCTCGAGCGTGCCGACCAGGCCATTGCCATGGCCACCATGTTCCTGTCCCAGCACGTGGGCGTGCGCGCGATCGTGGCAATGACCGAGTCCGGTGGCACCGCGCGTTACCTGTCGCGTTTCCGCGCCAAGGCGCCGGTGTTCGCGGTGACCCGCCATGACGGCGCGCGCCGGCAGATGGCGCTGATGCGCGATGTGTTCCCGATCAACTTCGACAGCCGCGGCCTGACCCCGCGCGAAGCCGCGCGCGGCAGCATCCGCCTGCTGGTGGAAGCCGAACTGCTGCAGGCCGGCGACCGCGTCGTGTTCACCAGCGGCGAGCACATGGAAACCCACGGTGCCACCAATACCCTGCGCCTGCTGGAAGTGGGTGAAGACGGCCGCGCCATTGGGCTGGGCGATCTGTAAACCCAGTCGGTCTTGGGTCGGAGCCGCTGCGCGGATCCGACCCGGGGTCAGATCCCCAAAGAGGCTCTGACCCCATGCCGCAGGACATCCCTTGTCCTGCGCGGACATTGGAATCGTTTCCATCCTGGCCTCGACACCGGGGCAACGGGCAGCGGGGCTATACTTACGTTTTTCCCGCACCCGCCACAGGAAATACATGAGCATCGAACAGCTGGCCGAAACCGCCCAGGCCATGGTCGCCCCGGGCAAGGGCATCATCGCGATCGACGAATCCACCGCTACCATCGCCAAGCGTTTCGCCGGCGTCGGTATCGAGAACACCGAGGAGAACCGTCGTGCCTACCGCGAGCTGCTGCTGACCACGCCGAAGCTCAACGAGCACATTTCCGGCGCCATCCTGTACGACGAAACCATCCGCCAGTCGACCAGGGACGGCGTGCCGTTCGCCAAGTACATGGCCGACCACGGCATGATTCCGGGCATCAAGGTGGACAAGGGTGCGCACCCGCTGGCCGGCTGCCCGGGCGAGCTGGTCACCGAAGGCCTGGACGGCCTGCGCGAGCGCCTGCAGGAGTACTACAAGCTGGGTGCGCGCTTCGCCAAGTGGCGTGCGGTCATCAACATCGGCGAGAGCATTCCGTCGGGCACCTGCATCGAGTCCAACGCCCATGCGCTGGCCCGTTATGCGGCCCTGTGCCAGGAATGCGGCCTGGTGCCGATGGTCGAGCCGGAAGTGATCATGGACGGCGACCACGACATCGAGACCTGCTACGAAGTCACCGAAGCCACCCTGCGTTCGCTGTTCGACGCGCTGTACCAGCAGAACGTGCTGCTGGAAGGCACCATCCTGAAGGCGTCCATGGTCATCTCCGGCAAGAACTGCGATGAGCAGGCCGACGTCGAGGAAGTGGCCGAGTCGACCGTGATGTGCCTGAAGAGCACCGTGCCGGCCATCCTGCCGGGCGTGGTGTTCCTGTCCGGTGGCCAGAGCGACGAGCAGTCCACCGAGCACCTGAACGCGATGAACCAGCTGGGCAACCTGCCGTGGCCGCTGAGCTTCTCCTACGGTCGCGCCATGCAGCAGGCCGCGCTGAAGCTGTGGGCCAAGGACATGAAGGGCAACTACGCAGCCGCCCAGAAGACCGTGTACGAGCGTGCCAAGGACAATGGCCTGGCTGCGCTGGGCAAGTGGAACGGTTGATCCGTCCCATCGCTGGATGAACAAGGCAGCGCCGGCATCACGCCGGCGTTTGCTTTTGCGGGTATCTTTTCCGCCCCCGCGTGCCCGGTCGGTACGCGGGAACCACATGGAAGGCCAAGGAGAAACAACATGCGTTTGGCAGCAATCACACTGGCCGTAGCCACGGTCCTGGTCGCCGGCGGGTGCAACCGCATCGGCGGCGGCGCAGAGGCGGGCAAGGCCGCGTCGCTCGATTTCGACAAGCCGGTGTCCGGCGAGATCACCTCGCGCAGCGGCATCAACTTCAATGATGGCAGCCATCACCAGCTCTACCAGATCAAGCTGGAAGACAAGGATCTGGTCGGCCTGAAGCTCACTGGTGCCCTCAGCGGCTCGATCGCCGTGTTCAACAACGGCAGTCTTGTTTCCACCAGCAACACCGGTTACGAACGCGAAGGCGACGTCTCGCTGGCGTTCCGTGCCAATGGCGGCGGCACCTACCAGGTGGCGGTCAATGCCGATGGCCCGACCGCCTTTGGTCCGTATCGCCTGCGAGCCGAGAAGCTGAAACCTTACGACGGCAAGCCGTTGGCGGGCAGTGGCGAAATCGTGGACATGCTGGCCAGTGACTCGCAGGACTACACCCTGCAGGTGGACAAGGCCGGCCTGTACGAAATCCGCCTGGTGTCGGATGTCTTCGATCCGGTGCTGAAGCTGTCGGGCCAGGGCGTTGAAGCCGAAAACGACGATGGCAACGACAGCACCAACTCGCGGCTGACCCTGTCGCTGAAGCCGGGCAAGTACACCCTGACCGCGCGCGGCCTCGGCAGCGGTGTCAATGGCATGTTCACCCTGTCTGCCTCCCGCATCGAACTGCCGGGGAATCTGGTCGAGCGCGATGGCACCGCCCTGCCGAAGTCGGGCAGCGTGTACACCATGCTGGACAACGAAGGCCGTCGCCGCTTCCTGCTGACCCTGGACCGGCCGGCCGACGTGCGCCTGGATGCGATTTCCAGCCAGGTCGATACCGTGCTGCGCGTGGTCGGTGGCGATGTCGAGCTGACCGACGACGACGGTGGCAACGGTACCAACTCGCGCCTGGAAGAGACTCTGCCGGCCGGTCATTACACCGTCGACGTGTCCAGCCTGAACAATGGCGCAGGCATGGTCGAGGTGCGCGTGCAGGTGGAAGGGGCCAGCGCCGATGGCGCTGCCGCCTCGGCTGCACGTGCCGCTGCCGACGCTGCAGCCGCCGTGGCCGATGACGCCGCTGCGGTGGAAGCTGCCAGTCGTTGAGCGTGATCCACGCCATGCGTGGATGACATCAATGGTGCAACTGAGAAGGCCGGGCAATGCCCGGCCTTTTCCTTTTCGCGCTGCATCGCGATTCAATGCGCGGCGGCAAAACCCGCGTCACCCAGGGGCGGCAGCATCGACCCGCGCGGTTCGCTGTCGGCGCTTTGCCCGGCGGCACTCAACGCCTGCTGGTAGGCCTTGGCCGTAGCGGTATTGAACGCCACCAGCACGATGCGCATCGGTTGCGCATGGCTGCGCTGCCAGGCCAGTGTTTCGGTCACTGCGATCTGCGCGGCCTGGTACAGCGGATAGCCGTATACGCCGCAGCTGATGGCTGGGAATGCGATCGACTGCACGCCCAGCGATTCGGCCAGCTGCAGCGACTTCCAGTAGCAGTTGGCGAGCAACGCCGGTTCATCGCGCTGGCCGTCGTGCCAGACCGGGCCCACCGTGTGCAGTACGTAGCGTGCAGGCAAAGCGTAAGCACTGGTGGCGCGCACTTCGCCGGTCGGGCAACGTACGCCCGGGCGCAGCTCCGGCAGCTGCTCGCATTCGGCCAGCAACGCGGGCCCGGCCGCACGATGGATCGCGCCGTCGACACCGCCACCACCGAGCAGCGTTTCATTGGCCGCGTTGACGATCGCATCCACCGCCAGGGTCGTGATGTCGCCCTGCCAAACTTCGATCTTCATGCGTCCGTCTCCTGCCTGTGAGGTGATCCGCGCAGCATCTGCGCCGGCTGTTCCCACGGTAGGGGACAGGGCATCGATACTGCGTCATGACCGTCTCACGCGCTGCGATCCGACGGCCTTCACGCACGATGGCGGGCGACGCCTTCATGCAGGCTGAAGCAGAAGGGGGTCGGAGCCCTTTCCCTGCGGAAAAGGGATCCGCCCCCGGGCATGTAACAGGATGGGGTCGGATCCTTTTCCGGATGGAAGAGGCTCTGACCCCCGGGTGTCACGGCAGGCCGGCCAGCCAGTCGTCGTCAGAACCCTCGTTCACATCGGCAAACAGCGGCGTGGAGAAGTAGCGTTCACCGGTGTCCGGCAGCATCGCCAGGATCACTGAACCCGGTTCGGCACGTGCGGCCACGTCCAGTGCGCTGGCCACGGTAGCGCCGGCGGAGATGCCGACGAAGATGCCTTCCTCGGCGGCCAGTCGGCGCGCGGTGGCGATCGCGCGGTCATCTTCCACCGTCAGCAGTTCATCCACCACATCACGGTTGAGCACGTCGGGCACGAAGTCCGGGGTCCAGCCCTGGATCTTGTGCGGCTTCCAGTCATCGCCCTTCAGCAGTGCGGCGCCGGCTGGCTCGGTGGCGATGATGCGGGTCTGCGGACGCGCGACCTTCAGCACTTCGCCCACGCCGGTGAGCGTGCCGCCCGTGCCCCAGCCGCTGACGAAGTAGTCCAGCCGCTTGCCGGCGAAGTCGCGCAGGATCTCGGCGGCGGTGGTGTTGCGGTGATACGCCGGATTGGCCGGGTTGGCGAACTGGCTGGCCAGGAACCAGCCGTGCTGCTCGGCTAGTTCGCGCGCCTTGCGCACCATGCCGCTGCCGCGTTCGGCGGCCGGGGTCAGGATCACCTTGGCGCCATAGGCGCGCATCAGCTTGCGGCGCTCCACCGAGAAGGTCTCGACCATGGTCGCCACGAACTTGTAGCCGCGCGCGGCGGCGACCATCGCCAGCGCCACGCCGGTGTTGCCAGAAGTGGCTTCGACGATGGTGTCGCCCGGCTTGAGCAGGCCACGCGCTTCGGCGTCGAGGATGATCGCCAGCGCCAGGCGGTCCTTGACCGAGCCGCCCGGGTTGAACGACTCGACCTTGGCGTAGACGCTGACCTGCGGCGGCGCCAGGCGCTGCAGCTTGACGATGGGGGTATTGCCGACGGTGTCGAGGATGGAGTCGTACAGGGCCATGGAAGCGCTCCGGAAACAGGGCCGCGCCGGACGCCGGCGGGCAGAAGGGGAGGGCTGGCTGTTCAGGCCAGCGGCTGCCGGCTGACCGTAGCGCCGGCATATGACGCCCGGAAATGACCAGATACCTTTCTTAAACAACCTTTGGTTATAAGCTGGTGACGGCAATTGACCCTAGAGTGGACCTCCGCCCCACGCCGCCCGCCTCCCATGACGCTGACCCAGCTGCGCTACCTGGTCGCCATCGCCGACGCCGAGCTGAACATCACGCTGGCCGCCTCGCGCGTGCACGCCACCCAGCCCGGCCTGTCCAAGCAGCTCAAGCAGCTGGAAGACGAGCTCGGCTTCCTGTTGTTCGTGCGCAAGGGCCGCAGCCTGGAGTCGGTCACCCCGGCCGGCACCGAGGTCATCGCCCGCGCCCGCGCGGTGCTGGCCGAGGCCAACAACATCCGCACCTACGCGGCCAACCAGCGCCGCGAGAGCCAGGGCCAGCTGATCCTGACCACCACCCACACCCAGGCGCGCTTCGTCCTGCCGCCGGCGGTGGCAGCGATCAAGCAGGCCTATCCCCAGGTGAGCGTGCACCTGCAGCAGGCCGGTGAAACCGACGCGCTGGACCGCTTGAATCAGGGTGACGCGGATATCGCGATCATCAGCACCGCCGGCAGTGAGCCCACCGATGGCATCGCGGTGCCGCTGTTCCGCTGGCGACGCCTGGTGGTGGTACCCAAGGGGCACCCGCTGGACCGCGCCGGCCGCGCACCGGACCTGGCCGCGTTGGCCCGGCAGCCGCTGATCAGCTACGAATCCTCAACCCGCCCGAATTCCTCGTTGCAGCGCGCCTTCGCTGCCAACGGCCTGGCGCCGGACCTGGCGCTGACCGCGCTCGATGCGGACCTGATCAAGACCTATGTGCGTACCGGGCTGGGCGTAGGCCTGCTGGCGGAGATGGCGGTCAGTTCCAGCGACGAAGACCTGCGCTCGTGGCCGGCGCCAGACCCGATCAGCGAGTGCATTGCCTGGGCGGTGTTGCCGCGCGACCGGGTGCTGCGCGATTACGCGCTGGAGCTGGTGCACGTGCTGGCACCGCAGATTGATCCGCGCGATCTGCGCAGGGTGCTGGATGGCAACCAGGCCGCCGCGTGGCCGGTGCCCCCGACGTGGGAGTCACTGACCCAGACCATCACGGTGTGAGGGGGGGGGCGAGCAGGGCTTGCAGCCCTGCACCCGCCGAATCAATGGCAACAGCCGAAGCAACAGCTGGCTTCCGTGGGGGGGCGGGGCGGTGTGGGCAGGCAGGACACGCCGTAAACCCATCCCTGGGGGCTCGATGGCGCCATCCATGGCGCCAACGGTCCTGCCTGCCCACACCGCCCCACCTCTGACAGATTCCGGCGGCTGTTGGTAGGTGTCGACCTTGGTCGACACGATAGATCCACGCCATGCGTGGATGCTTTTCGATTCCAGTTCGAAATATTCGATTCCGATGGAGATTCATCCACGCATGGCGTGGATCTACTGCAGATCGCAGAGATCTGTCGAAGGCGGGGTGGGTCCGGTTGCGGGGGCGTGAGCCGCATGGATGCGGCGACCGAGCTTACATGGACGTACTTGCAGCGCCCCCCGCAACCGGACCCACCCCGCCTAACTCACAGGAAGCCAGCTTTTGATGTTGCTTCGGCTCTTGCTGTTGCTCCAGCTCGCAGCGGGTGCAGGGCGCAGCCCTGCCGATAAACCCCCTCCTGCGACGGTTCGTCGCACGGGTAACCCTGGACCCGCCTCTACACTAGCGGGGTGACCCGCCTGTCCCGCCCGCAGCGTCTTCTGCTCCAGCTCGCCATCCTGGCGACGCTGCTGATGGTGCTTGCGCCGCTGGTCAGCCGCGCGCTGCAGGCACAGCCGATGGAGCACGCCGCGATGGCGGGCATGGACCATGCCGCGATGGGCCATGACATGCACGCCATGGCCATGGCCGGGCACGATCAGCACGGCGCCGCGCCGGCAGTGCCCCGCCCCGCGGCCGATCCCCACGCCATGCATGGCGAAGCCTGCGAATACTGTGTACTGGCCATGCGCCTGCTGCCATGGCTGGCGGTGCTGGTGCTGCTGTTGCCGTTGCTGTGGCGGCCGCGCCTGGTGTTCCCGTGGTCGCAACAGGTGCTGCCCGTACCGCACTGGCCCGCACATGCCGCACGTGGGCCACCGCGCGTCTCCATCGTCCGCTGATATCCCCGTGAATCTGCCGCACGACGCCTGACCGGGCGCCGTGCGCGCGTGCGTACCTTGGAGCTGTTCCGATGAAAATGACTTCCCGCCCCGCGGGCGCCTGCGCGCGCCTGCCGGTTGCCCTTGGCCTGGCCGTGACCACGTCACTGGCCTACGCTGCGCCTGCCGAAGAGGCGCGTACCCTCGATACGATGGTGGTCACCGCCGCCGCACCGTCCTCGCCGTTGCACTGGGTGACCGACCCACGCCTGCCGCGGCAGCCGGTGCCGGCCAGTGATGGTGCCGATTACCTGAAAACCGTTCCCGGATTCTCTGCCATCCGCAACGGCGGCACCAACGGCGACCCGGTGCTGCGCGGCATGTTCGGTTCGCGCCTGAACATCCTCAGCAACGACGGCAACCTGATCGGTGCCTGCCCGTCGCGCATGGACAATCCGCTGTCCTACATCGCGCCGGAAAGCTTCGACCGGTTGACCATCATCAAGGGCCCGCAGAGCGTGCGCTGGGGCGCAGGTGCCTCGGCCGGTACCGTGCGCTTCGAGCGCGACACGCCGCGCTTCGATGAACCCGGCCTGCGTGCCGATGCCAGTGCGCTGGTCGGTTCGCGCAACCGCAATGACCAGGTGCTGGACCTGACCCTGGGCAATCCAACCGGCTATGTACGCGCCAGCGGCAACCGCTCCGAGGCCGATGACTACAAGGACGGCCACGGTGACGTGGTGCCGTCGAAGTGGCGCAAGTGGAACGGTGACGTGGCCATCGGCTGGACGCCGGATGCCGACACGCTGCTGGAGATTTCCGCCGGTGCCGGCGATGCCATCGCGCGTTACGCCGGGCGCGGCATGGACGGTGCCGCGTTCGAACGCACCAGCTATGCCGCGCGCTTCGAAAAACGAAACCTGCCCGGTGCGTGGGACACGTTGCAGGCCAACGTGTACTACAACGAAGCCGACCATGTGATGGACAACTACACGCTGCGCACGCCGAATCCCAACAGCATGATGCCGATGCCGATGCCGATGGCGTCGAACGTGGACCGCCGTACCCAGGGCGGCCGGGTCAGTTCCGAGTGGCACTGGCAGGACGTGCAACTGGTGGCGGGTGTGGACGGCGAAGACAGCCGCCATCGTGGCCGCATGGGCATGGGCCGCAACACCTACCGCCAGGCCGCCTGGGAGACCGATGCCAAGTTCCGCCGCTACGGCGTGTTCACCGAGTTGACCCTCGGCGCCGGCACCGACCAGCGGTGGATCAGTGGCCTGCGCATCGACCGCGCCAGCGTCCGCGATGAGCGGCAATCGATCCGCGGAATGATGGGGAACAGGCCCAATCCGACTGCGGGCCAGCGCCGCAAGGAATGGCTCGGCAGTGGTTTCCTGCGTTACGAGCAGGACCTGGCCGACGGCCTGACCTGGTACGCCGGGCTCGGCCACAGTGAACGCATGCCCGACTACTGGGAGCTGTTCTCGCCCAACCATGGCCCGGCCGGCGCAGTGAACGCGTTCACCGGCGTGCAGCCCGAACGCACCACCCAGCTCGACGTCGGCCTGCAGTACAAGGGACCGCGCGTGCAGGCGTGGGTTTCGGCGTACGCCGGGCAGATCCAGGACTACATCCTGTTCACGTACCACGGCAGCGGCATGATGGGCATGAGCCAGGCCCGCAATGTCGACGCGCGCATCGCCGGTGCCGAGGCGGGCCTGGAAGTGAGCCTGGCCGGGCAGTGGAAGCTGGGCGGCACGCTGGCCTATGCCTGGGGCGAGAACCGCGACCAGCAGCGTCCGCTGCCGCAGATGCCACCACTGGAAGCACGCCTGAGCGCGAACTGGGAAGGCCAGCGCTGGAGTGCCGGGGCACTGCTGCGTGCGGTGACCCACCAGCACCGCGTGGCCGAGGGCCAGGGCAACGTGGTCGCACAGGACCTCGGGCCGAGTGCAGGTTTCGCCACGTTCGCGCTCAACGCCGCGTACCGTTTCAGTTCGCAGCTGCAGCTCAGCGCGGGCGTCGACAACCTGTTCGACCGCGCCTACAGCGAGCACCTGAACCTGGCCGGCAGTGCCGACTTCGGCTTCCCGGCCGACCCGGTGCGCATCAACGAGCCCGGGCGCAGCCTGTGGATGAAGGTGAACTACCGGTACTGATCCGCCGGCTGAAAAAAAACCGGGGCCGGATCCCCGCCAGGATCCGTCCCCGCCCGACGCCCTCTGTCGGGCAGCTTCGACTCTACGATGGCAACGCCCGTGGTGCACGGCTGGATACAACCCGACACACGCCGACACCGCCAAGGGCAGCCTTGCACGGAACGGGTTCAAGGCGCTATCACGGCTTCGGTTCCACGATGGTAAACGCTTGGCACATACCGCTTTTGCGGGGCCTTGCCTACACTCGGCGGCCGTGGATCAATCAGGACCATTCATGTTGGCTCGTATCGCTTCGACCCTGGCCCTTGGCCTCAGCCTGGCCGTGTTGGCCGGGTGCGCAGGCAAACAGGAGGCCGCCGCGCGTCGGCAGGGCGAAGCAGTGCCGGTCACGGCGCAGGTGGTGCAGCCCATGCAGTGGAACGACACCCTGCAGGCGCTGGGCACGGCCAAGGCGCGCGAGTCGATCAGCGTCACCGCCAAGGTCAGCGAAATCGTCGAGAAGGTGCATTTCGAAAGCGGCCAGCACATCGCCGCCGGCGCACCGATCGTGACGCTGCGCGGGCAGGCCCAGGAAGCGGCGCTGGTGCAGGCGCAGGCCACCTTCCACGAGGCCGACCAGTTGTACAAGCGCCAGCGCGAGCTGGCCTCCCAGCGGCTGGTGTCCAGCGCCACGCTGGATACGCAGAAGTCGATCCGTGATGCCGCCGAGGCGCGCGTGATGCAGATGCAGGCCGACATCGGTGATCGCCGTGTGCGCGCACCGTTCGCCGGCGTGCTCGGCATCCGCCAGGTCAGCCCGGGCTCGCTGGTGACCCCGACCACGGTCATCGCCACGCTCGACGACATCGAGCACATGCACATCGATTTCCAGGTGCCGGAAGTGGAACTGGCCGCACTGGGCGTCGGTGACAAGGTCAGCGCCACCAGCGTGGCGTGGCCGGGCCGCACCTTCGAGGGCGTGGTCAGTACCATCGACGCACGCATCGACCCGGCGACCCGTGCGGTGACCGTGCGCGGCGATTTCGCCAACAGCGACCACGCGCTGCGCCCGGGCATGCTGCTGGACGTGCGCCTGTTCCGCCCCGAGCGCCCGGCGCTGGTGGTGCCGGAAATCGCCGTGGTGCAGGTGGGCCGCGACACGTTCGTGTACCGCATCAAGAGCGACGACAGCGTCGAGCGCGTGGACGTGGTGACCGGTGCGCGCCGTGCCGGCGTGGTTGAGATCAAGCAGGGCCTGGAAGCCGGCCAGCGCATCGTGGTCGATGGCACCGGCAAGCTGCGCCCGGGCCTGAAGGTCGCGGCCAAGGATGCGGCCCCGGCCAGCGGTGCCAAGCCGGCGGATGCACCGGCGCCGGTCGCGGCCGAGGGCCACGGCGGATGAAGCTGTCCGACATCTCCATCCAGCGGCCGGTGTTCGCCGTGGTGATGAGCCTGTTGCTGCTGGTGCTGGGCGTGATGTCCTTCACCCGCCTGACCCTGCGCGAACTGCCCGCCATCGATCCGCCGATCGTGTCGGTGTCGGTGGACTACACCGGCGCCTCGGCGGCGGTCATCGAAAGCCGCATCACCCAGGTGCTGGAAGATGCGCTGGCCGGCATCGAAGGCATCGATACGATCAATGCGCGCAGCACCAACGGCCGCTCGCAGGTCAGCATCGAGTTCACCTCCAACCGCGATATCGAAGCGGCGGCCAATGACGTGCGCGATGCGGTCAGCCGCGTCGCCGACCGCATGCCCGAAGAAGCGCGTCCGCCGGAAATCGCCAAGGTCGAGAGCGATGCCGACCCGATCATCTGGTTCAACATGGTGTCCTCGACCATGGACACGCTGGAGCTGAGCGACTACGCCGACCGCTACGTGGTCGATCGTTTCTCCAGCCTCGATGGCGTGGCCCAGGTCCGCATCGGTGGCCGCCAGCGCTATGCGATGCGCATCTGGCTGGACCGTGACCAGCTGGCCGCGCGCGGGCTGACCACTGGCGATGTGGAAACCGCACTGCGCAACGAGAACGTGGAATTGCCGGCCGGCCGCATCGAGTCGACCGACCGTGACTTCACCCTGCGCGTGGAGCGCAACTACATCAAGCCGGAAGACTTTGCGACCATCCCGCTGGGCAAGGGCCGCGACGGCTACGTGGTGCGCATGGGCGACGTGGCGAAGATCGAACTGGCTTCGGCCGAGCGTCGCGCGTACTACCGCAGCAACGGCGAGCCGGGCATCGGCCTGGGCATCGTCAAGACCTCCACCGCCAACTCGCTGGACGTGGCGCGTACCGCGCGCGCTGAAGCCGAGCGGGTGGCACTTACCCTGCCCAAGGGCACGCAGATCTTCGTCGCCTTCGACAACACCACCTTCATCGAAGCCGCAGTTGACCGCGTCTATGCCACGCTGGTGGAAGCGATGATCCTGGTGCTGGCGGTGATCTGGCTGTTCCTCGGCAGTTTCCGCGCCGCGTTGATCCCGGCGGTGACCGTGCCGGTCTGCCTGGTCGCGGCGTTCATCGCGCTGTATGCGTTCGATTTCTCGATCAACCTGCTGACCCTGCTGGCCCTGGTGCTGTGCATCGGCCTGGTGGTGGACGATGCGATCGTGGTGGTGGAAAACGTGCAGCGCCGCATCGACCTGGGCGAGCCCCCGCTGGTGGCCTCCAAGCGTGGCACCACGCAGGTCGCCTTCGCGGTGATCGCCACTACCGCGGTGCTGGTGGCGGTGTTCCTGCCGGTCGGTTTCCTGGAAGGCAATACCGGCCGCCTGTTCCGCGAACTGGCGGTGGCGCTGGCGGCGGCGGTTGCGTTGTCCGCGTTCGTGGCGCTGACGCTGACGCCGATGATGGCCTCCAAACTGCTCAAGCCGCACAGCGGGCAGGCACCGCGCGGCCTGCATGGCTTCGTCAACCGCAACCTGGAGCGCCTGGCCTCCGGCTATGGTCGCGTGCTCGACCATCACGTGGACCGCACCTGGATCTACCTGCTGGTGATGGTGGCCGCGCTGGCCGCCAGCTGGGGCCTGCTGAAACTGCTGCCGTCGGAACTGGCGCCGGCCGAAGACCGCGGTTCGTTCCAGATCATGATCGACGGCCCGGAAGGCGCCGGCTACGACTACACCGTGCAGCAGGTACAGCAGGTGGAAGCGCTGCTGGCCCCGCACGTGGGCGCCGACAAGCCGATCGTGCGTGCCAACCCCCGCGTGCCCGGCGGCTTCGGTGCCAGCGAGGAAATGCACACCGGCCGCGTCAGCATCTTCCTGCAGCCGTGGCGCCAGCGCAGCGAGGCCACGCCGGACGTGGCCAACGCACTGCAGAAGGAACTGGACACCATCCGCGGCGTGCGCGTGCGTACGCAGGTGGGCGGCGGGCTGGTGCGCAGTGGCGGCCAGCCATTCCAGATCGTGCTGGGCGGCCCGGAATACGCCGAGATCGCGCAGTGGCGTGACCGCATCCTGCTGCGCATGGCCGACAATCCGGGCCTGGTCGGCCCGGATTCGGACTACAAGGAAACCCGGCCGCAGATGCGGGTGAACATCGACCGCCAGCGTGCGGCGGATCTCGGCGTGCCGGTCACCGCGATCGGTTCGGCACTGGAAACCATGATGGGCTCGCGCCGCGTCACCACCTTCGTCGACAACGGCGAGGAGTACGACGTGCTGGTGCAGGCCGGTCGCGATGGCCGTGCCAGCCCGGCCGACCTGGCCGCGATCCGCGTGCGCGCCACCTCCGGCGAACTGGTGCCGCTGTCCAACCTGGTCACGCTCAGCGAAGTGGCCGAGGCGGGCACGCTGAACCGCTTCAACCGCCTGCGCTCGATCACCATCACCGCCGGCCTGGCACCGGGCTATCCGCTGGGCGAGGCCATCGCCTGGACGCAGAACGTGGCCCGCGAGGAACTGCCGCAGTACGCGCAGGTGAACTGGAAGGGCGAATCGCGCGAGTACCAGAGTGCGGGTGGCGCGGTGCTGCTGACCTTCGCGATGGCCCTGCTGGTGGTTTACCTGGTGCTGGCCGCGCAGTTCGAGAGCTTCATCCACCCGCTCACCATCATGCTGACCGTGCCGCTGGGCGTGCTCGGTGCCTTGGTCGGGTTGTGGGTGAGCGGCGGCACGGTGAACCTGTTCAGCCAGATCGGCATCGTCATGCTGGTCGGCCTGGCAGCGAAGAACGGCATCCTCATCGTCGAATTCGCCAACCAGCTGCGCGACGACGGAAGAACCGTGCGCGAGGCGATCATCGAATCGGCGATGGTGCGCCTGCGCCCGATCCTGATGACCTCGATCGCCACCGTGGTCGGCGCGATTCCGCTGGTGGTGGCCGGTGGCCCCGGCTCGGCCAGCCGTGGCACGATCGGCATCGTGATCATCTTCGGCGTAACCCTCTCGACCTTCCTGTCGCTGTTCGTGGTGCCGGCGTTCTACGCGCGGCTGGCCCCGTACACCCGCTCGCCGGAAGCGGTGAAGCGCGAGCTGGAGAAGCAGGAAGCCGAATCGCCCTCGGTGGGCGGGCATGCCTGACCGGCCTGCCGGCGGGGTCGAACCAGGGGTCGGATCCCTTTCCGGAACGGAAAGGGCTCTGACCCCGCCCCTACAGGGAGAAGGTTTCCGCCTGCGCCCCTGGCGCCCGGAAGACCTGGAATCCCTGCTGCGCCATGCCAACGACGCCGAGGTATCGCGGGGCCTGCGTGATCGCTTTCCGTACCCGTACACGCGCGAGGATGGCGAGGCCTTCCTGGCGGGCCGCGTGCTGGCCCCTGGCACGCTGAACCTGGCCATCGAGATCGACGGCCAGGCCTGCGGCAGCGTCGGTGCCCAGCAGGGCGTGGCCGAGCGTGGGCATACCGCCGAACTGGGTTACTGGCTCGGCCAGGCCTACTGGGGCCAGGGCGTGATGACCCGCGTGGTTGGCCTGTTCGCACCGTGGGTGATGGACGAACTGCGCCTGTTCAGGCTGCAGGCTAGCGTGGTCGACTTCAACCTCGGCTCGGCCCGTGTACTGGAGAAGAACGGCTTCCAGGAAGAGGGCGTGGAGCGCTGTGCGGTCTACAAGCGCGGCGTCCTGCACGACCTGCGCCGCTTCGCCCGGGTACGCACCCGGCTGCCCTGACCCCAACCTGCCACACGGGCGAACTGGGGTCGGAGCCCTTGCGCGGCGCGCAAGGGATCCGACCCCATCCTCTTGGCGCTACCGCAGCGGCCTTCGATCAGGGAGAATCGACCGGTCCCTTCCAGCCGACGGGACGTCCTTACAACCCGCCGACTGGAGAGAGCGCGCGTGGAAGCAACCGTACATTTCATCAACAGCATCATCTGGAGCAAGGCACTGATCTTCGTGTGCCTGGGCGCCGGCCTGTTCTTCAGCCTGCGCACGCGCTTCATGCAGATCCGCGGCTTCCTCGAGATGTGCCGCCTCACCGTCAAGGGTGAGAAATCCGACGCCGGCGTGTCCTCGTTCCAGGCCCTGGCCATGTCGATGGCCGGCCGCATGGGCATCGGCAACATCGCCGGCGTGGCCACCGCCATCGCCTTCGGCGGCCCCGGTGCGATCTTCTGGATGTGGGTGATGGGCTTCCTCGGCGCGTCCACGTCGTACGTGGAATGCACCCTGGCGCAGATCTACAAGACCAAGGACGCTGAAGGCCGCTACCGCGGTGGCCCGGCCTACTACATCGAAAAGGCCATGGGCCTGAAGTGGTACGCGCTGGCCTTCGCCATCGCCACGATCATCGCCGCCGGCTTCCTGATGCCGGGCGTGCAGGCCAACGCGATCGCCGACAGCATCATCAACGCCTGCCGCGGCACCGCGCTGTGCGGGCCGCTCGATGGCCAGGCCTTCGGCATGGAATCGGTGCAGGCGCTGAAGCTGGGCATCGGCATCGTGGTCGCGCTGCTGCTGGGCGTGGTGATCTTCGGCGGCGTCAAGCGCATCGCCAACTTCGCCGAAGTGGTGGTGCCGTTCATGGCCGCCGGCTTCATCCTGATGGCCATCGTCATCATGATCATCAACTACGACCGCGTGCCGGAGATGTTCAACATCATCTTCAGCAGCGCCTTCGGCACCCACGCCGCGTTCGGCGCGATGATGGGCCTCGCAGTGGAGTGGGGCATCAAGCGCGGCATCTACGCCAACGAAGCCGGCCAGGGTTCGGGCCCGCATGCAGCGGCCGCCTCGGAAGTCTCGCACCCGGCCAAGCAGGGCTACGTGCAGGCCTTCGCCATCTACTTCGACACGATGATGGTGTGCACCGCTACCGCCTTCCTGATCCTGGCCAGCGGCACCTACAACGTCTACTCGCCCGCAGGTGCCGGCGCCCCGCCGATCTTCCAGGGCCTGGCCGGCATTCCCGAAGGCGCCGGTTACGCCCAGGCCGGCGTGGAAGCCGTGCTGCCGGGCTGGGGTTCGGCGTTCGTGTCCATCGCCATCTTCTTCTTCGCCTTCACCACCATCATGGCGTACTACTACATGGCCGAGACCAACCTCAGCTATGTGAACCACAACAGGAAGCGCCCGCTGACCGTGCTGGTGCTGCGCCTGGGCATCATCGGCATGGTGGTGTTCGGCGCGTTCCATAATGCGACCCTGGCCTGGGCGCTGGGTGACATCGGCGTCGGCCTGATGGCCTGGCTGAACATCATTGCCATCCTCATCATCCAGAAGCCGGCCATGCTCGCCCTGCGTGATTACGAACGACAGAAGAAGCTCGGCCTCGATCCAATCTTCGACCCCGATGCCCTGGGCATCAAGAACGCCGATTTCTGGCGTCAACGCAAGCTGGAGTTGTCCCGTAGTGAATGATCCCTGGAAGAATGCCCGCCGCCCGTCGTCGCGACCGCCGCGGGCCACCCCGCTGCCACCGCGTGAGGGCGGCACCCCGCCGCCGCCGGGGCGCGGCAACGACGAACTGCGCCTGTATGGCTGGAACGCCGTACAGGCCCTGTTCGCCAATCGCCCGCAGGCGCTGCGCAAGCTGTACCTGGTGGACGCGCTGATTCCGCGCATGCAGCCGGTGCTGAAGTGGTGCGTGGCCAACCGCGTGGGCTATCGCGTCGTCGAGGAAGGCGATCTCAACAAGCTGGCTGCCACGACCCATCACGAAGGCCTGGTGGCCGACGTGCTGCGTGCGCCGGTCGTGCCGCTGGCGCAGTGGCTGGCCGATCTGGAGCAGGGCCCGGTGCTGGCGTTGTGGCTGGATGGTGTTGGCAACCCGCACAACTTCGGCGCGATCCTGCGCTCGGCCGCGCATTTCGGCGTCAAGGCGCTGCTGCTGCCGGCCGGCAGCACGCTGGCGCTGTCCGGTGCTGCCGCACGCGTGGCCGAAGGCGGGGCGGAGTCGGTGCCGCTGGTGCAGCTGCCGGAGACTGCTCAGGCGATGGCGCAGCTGCGTGCGGCCGGCTTCGGGCTGGCGGCGACCCTCGTTGAGGGTGGCGACGACGTGTTCCGTGCGTCGCTGCCGGAGCGGCTGGTGTACGTGATGGGCGCCGAAGGCGAGGGCATGGACCGCGGCCTGGCCAGCGAATGCGACATGCGGGTCTCGATTCCCGGCAGTGGCGCGGTGGAGAGCCTGAACGTGGCCTCGGCCACGGCCGTGCTGCTGGCGCAGTGGGCCAGTCGACGCGGGTGATCCCGTATCCGGGGTCGCATGATCGGGGTCGGATCCCTCGCCGCAGGCGAGGGCTCTGACCCTGCCGGGTTCCTGATTCAGGACCCGCCTTGGTGGGTGCGAACCTTGGTTCGCACCGCTCCTGCCGCTGCGCTCGCCGGGCATGGCCCGGCGCTTACCGCATCATTCGTTCGGTGGCGTGGTCGCCTTGGCTTCGCTGCCGAAACTGCCATCGGCTTCCGCCGCCAGGTACGCGAACACCGTATACGCGGCCACGTTCTGCGCCAGCGCCTTCGGGTCGATCTTGTCCAGCGTGTCGTCGGCGGTGTGGTGCAGGTGGAAGTAGTCCGAGCCGTCCTGTGCCAGCCACGCCCACGAACCGCCCTTGGCGGCCAGCGGGCCGACGTCCGGGCCCGGGCCACCCTTGTCGGCCTGGTACTCGATGCCCAGCGGCTTCATCACTTCGGCAATCTGCTTCGTCGCTTCACGTGAGCCTTCCGGATTCGGTGAACCGGTATTGAAGGCGTAGATGCGGCCTGCGCCGAAGTCGCTCTCGGCGGCCAGCTGGTGCAGGGCCACGTCCTTGGCGTGTGCCTCGGCATAGGCCTTGCCGCCGTAGAGGCCCTGTTCCTCGTTGGCGAAGGCGATCACGCGGATGGTGCGCTTCGGTGCCTGCTTGAGCTGGCCGATCAGGTGGCCGGCGGCCATGGTGATGCCCACGCCCGCGCCGTCATCGACCGCGCCGGTGCCCAGGTCCCACGAATCCAGATGGCCGCCGATCACCACAACTTCCTTCGGCAGGCTGCGGCCGGTGATCTCGCCGATCACGTTGTACGAGGTCGCCGTACCATCCCAGCCACAGTCCAGCGCCACCTTCACCGTGGTGCTGCCACGGGCCAGCAGGCGCGCCAGCTGGTCGGCATCGGGCACCGACAGTGCCGCCGACGGCACCGGGGTCAAACCATCATCGAAACGGGTGATGCCGGTGTGCGGCACGCGGTGGGAGTCGGTACCGGCCGAGCGCATCAGGAAGCCCACCGCGCCCTTGCGGATCGCTTCTGACGGTCCCTTGCTGCGGATTGCACCGCCGCGGCCGTAGTCGCGGCCATCGCGGAACGGCAGCATCTGGTAATCGACGAAGGCGATCTTGCCCTTCAGCGAACCGGCCGGTGCCGCCTGCAGGGCGGCCAGATCGGCGAAGCGCACCACCTCCGCTTCCACCGTGCCGCCCGGGCTGCCGCCCAGCGCAGTGATCTGCAGCGGCTGCGGGTTCCTGCCGGTCACGGCAGCGTGTTCACTGCGGCGCTCCCACTTCGGGAAGGTCACCGGTTCCTTCCACACCTTGTCGAAGCCCAATGCCTTGAACTTGGCTTCGGCCCAGGCCACGGCGCGGGCGTCGGCCTCGCTGCCGGCGATGCGCGGGCCGATTTCGGTGGTGAGCGATTCGACCACCTTCCAGCCGGTGTCATCGGCCAGCGCCTGGTCGCGCAGCTGTGCGGCGGTGGCCAGCGACGCCGGGGGCAGGGTGGTGGTATGCGGCGCCGCGAAGGCCGGGGCGGCCAGCAGGGCGAGGGAGGATGCGATGGCAAGGACGCGGCGACGCATGGACAACTCCGGGAAGGGACCAAGCCTTGGAGCTTAACAGTCGTTCAGCCCGGCGCATGGGCGGGAGGTCATGGCTGGCGCGAACGCTGTTTTCCGCCATGTCCGGCAAAGCGAAAGCCCTGCCGGAGCGGGGCTTTCGCGCAGTCGCGGTAGTGCCGGCCGCTGGCCGGCTTCCGTATGTGCTGGCCTTGCCGGCCAGCGGCCGGCACTACCGTTCTGCCGCCTTATTTCTTCAGGCTGTCGCGGATCTCGCGCAGCAGCACCACTTCCTCGGCCGGTGCGGCCGGTGCAGCCTCCTGCTTGCGCGACAGGCGGTTGATCGCCTTGACCACGATGAAGATGGCGAAGGCCACGATCACGAACTGGATCAGCGTATTGATGAAGTCACCATAGCCGATCACCACGGCCGGAATCTCCTTGCCGTCCGGCCCGATGCGGGCCGGTGACAGCGTCCACGCCAGCTGCGAGAAATCCACCTTGCCGATCAGCAGGCCCAGCGGCGGCATGATGATCTTCTCGACCAGCGCCGTCACGATCTTGCCGAAGGCCGCGCCGATCACCACGCCGACGGCGAGGTCGATGACGTTGCCGCGCATCGCGAATTCCTTGAACTCGGTGAGCATTCCCATTGTTGTTTTTCTCCGGTGGGGAAGTGGACAGCGCGCAGGGTAGCGCAGCTGATGTCAGCCGGCGATCACGCCGTGGCGCTCGGCCACATTTTCCAGGCGCGCGCTGAAGCGGTCGCCGGGCTTCAGTGCAGCCACGCCTGACGGGGTGCCCATGAACACCAGGTCGCCGGCACGCAGCTGCCACAGCTTGGACAGCTCGTGCAGGATCTCCGGCACGTTCCAGATCATCTGGTCCAGCAGCGCCTGCTGGCGCACCTCGCCGTTGACCTCCAGCGACAGGTTGAGCGCGGCCAGATCGCCGACCTCTTCGGCGTGGACGATTTCGCTGATCGGCGCGGAGGCATCGAAGCCCTTGGCCGCATCCCACGGGTGGCCCTTGTCCTTGGCCGCAGCCTGCAGGTCGCGGCGGGTCAGGTCCAGGCCGACGGCGTAGCCGTAGACCAGTGCTTCGGCATCGGCCACGGCCAGTTCGCCTGCGGGCGCATCACGGCCGATCGCCACCACCAGCTCCACTTCGTGGTGCAGGTTGGCGGTCGCCGGCGGGTAGGGGATGGCGTCGTCATGGCCGACCACGATCGCATCGGCCGGCTTGCTGAAGAACATCGGGCGGCCACGGTCATCGGCCGCCGGCACCGCCGCGCCCATTTCGCGGGCGTGGTCGGCGAAGTTGCGGCCGACGCAGTAGATGCGGTGCACGGGGAAACTGCCACCGCCCACCACCGGTACACGCGGCAGGGCTACGGCAGGGATCACATCGGAGACATCGGACATGCGGGCATCCAGGAAGGGCGTGCCCGCAGTCTAGAACGCATGGCGCCCGCCGTCAGCGGGCGCGCAGGAGGTGGATCAGCGCGAGGCCGGCAACACCGGCTTGCGTACCACGCGGTACTCGCCTTCGACCACGGTCGGGTCGACCGGACGGGCAACACCCGGCTTGCGCGAGGCCAGCAGCTTCCACGCCAGGCCCACCAGGATCATCGCCGCACCGACGAACACGCCGATGAACACCATCGCGGCCAGGATCGCCAGGCCAAGCAGGCCCACGGCAACGCGCACCAGCGGGTGGCGCGGCTTGCGCGGCGCGAACAGGGTGCGGAACTGGTTGAAGGCGGATGCGCGATTGAACATGGCGGCTCGATAGGCTGGGATCAGCGAAACCAGAGTATCGGGACGCGCCACTGTCATTGAGTGAAAAACTCGTTAAATATAGCCTGTGCTTATTACGGATCAATGACTTGTGTTCATGTCGCAGCCAGTCACCTGAGTGGGCGTGCGACAATGCGGGTTTACTGTCCGAGCCTTCGCCATGACTGCCCCTGCCGCCCTGATCGCCCTTGATGCCATTGCCGATGGCGCGTTTGCCGAGGTCGAAGCGGTGGTTGATGGCGATGCCGAATCGCTGGTGCTGTACCGCGACGGCGCGCAGGTGCGTGCGTTCCTGAACATCTGCCCGCACGCCGGCCGCCGCCTGGACTGGGCCCCGGGCCAGTTCCTGAAGAGCCGCGAGGGCCACCTGGTGTGCGCCGCGCATGGCGCCTCGTTCACGTTGGACAGCGGCGACTGCATTGCCGGCCCGTGCAAGGGCGACAGACTGCGCGCCGTACCGGTGGACGTGCGCGACGGGCAGGTTTACCTGGCCTGATGTAACCGGTGTGCGGACCAAGGTTCGCACCCACAGGATCAATGGGTATCCACATCAATGGGTATCCAGAGATTCATCCACGCATGGCGTGGATCTACGGTGTCGACCAAGGTCGACAGCTACCAGAGCGAGATCCGTGCCGACCAACGGTCGGCACCCACCACCAGCCTCGTGAAACCGTCGAAGGCGGGGCACTGTGGGTTTGCGGGGTGTGAGCGGCATGGATGCCGCGACCAAGCCCCCATGGATGGGTTTACGGCGTCCCCGCAAACCCACAGTGCACCGCCATCCCACGGAATGCACGCTTTTGCCGTTGATGTTGCCGGCCAGCGGCCGGCACTACCGGGGTGCAGGGCGCAGCCCTGCCAACAAACCCAACCCTCAGAACATCAGGTTGATCATCAGCACCACCACGCAGGTGTAGATCAGGGACAGCGGGCCGCCGACCCGCCACATCTCGCGCGGGGTGTAGTTGGCCGGGCCGGTGATCATCGAGATCACCGGGTTGGAGGCCGTCATCAGGTTGTTGGACGCCGACAGCGCCACGATCAGCGCGAACGCGGTCGGGTTGCCACCCGCCGCCAGCGCCAGGTTCACCGCAATGGGCACCATCACGATGGTCGCGCCCACATGGCTGATCACCAGCGAAAACGCCGTGGTCAACAGCGCCAGCGCCACCTCCAGCACCCACACCGGGATGCCGGTAGGCAGCTTGTCGATCGTATGCCCGGCTACCCACGCCGCCGCGCCGCTGGAATCCATCGCCCAACCGAGCGGAATCAGCCCGGCCATCATGAACACCGTTTTCCAGTTGATCGAGGCATACGCCTCGTCCATGCGCAGCACGCCGGTCAGCAGCATGCCGGCCACGCCGGTCATCAGCGTCAGCGCCACCGGCAGCTTGCTGGTCAGCGCGATCAGGATGGTCAGCGCGAAGATCGTCATGGCGATCTTGAACTTGTGCGGGCGCTGCTCACCGGTGGGATAGTCGGTGACCACCACGAAGTCGCGGCTGCGCGCGGCCTGCGCCAGGTCGGTCCAGATGCTGTGGAAGACCAGCATGTCGCCGGCGCGCAGCTGCACATCGCGCACGTCCTCGCGGATCACCTGCTTGTCGCGGTTGATCGCCAGCAGGCTGATACCACGCTCCTTGCGCAGACGCAGGTCCGCGGCGCTCTTGCCGATCACGTTCGAGGTCGGCGGCACCACCGCCTCGGAAATACCGGCACGGCTCGGGTTGAACAGGTCGCCCAGGTGCTTCAGGCGCGAAGACATGCGCAGGAACTGGTTCTGCGCGAAGTCGTTGATCTGCTCGCGCGGGCCCATCGCACCGAGCACGCTGCCGACCCAGATGCGCATTTCCGCCGGCGGCGCCAGGCGGGTGTCGTTGCCGGTTTTCAGGGCCAGCAGCAGCGGGGCATCGTGCAGGTTCTCGGCCTCGCCCAGGGTCATGCCGACCAGCGGGCTTTCGGCACTGACCACCAGCTCGAACACATCGCCTTCGATGCCGTAGGTCTTGGCGAAGTAGCTCTCGGTGCGTGCCGGCGTGACACCGTCGTTGACCAGGCTTTCTTCTTCAACCAGCTTGCGGTCGCCGTAGTAGCGGAAGTACAGCAGCGAGGCGATCAGCAGGGCCACGCCGATGGGCAGCGGCGCGAACATGCGCAGCGGCTCGATGGTGGCCAGGCCCGAGGGCAGGTTGTTGTTGGCCGAGGCCAGCAGGTCGTTCAGCAGGATCAGCGGCGAGTTGCCGACCATGGTCAGCG
This sequence comes from Stenotrophomonas sp. YJH_SMC_91, assembly GCF_059368495.1. Taxonomy (NCBI): domain Bacteria; kingdom Pseudomonadati; phylum Pseudomonadota; class Gammaproteobacteria; order Lysobacterales; family Lysobacteraceae; genus Stenotrophomonas; species Stenotrophomonas sp. YJH_SMC_91. The sequence continues at coordinate 182,981 of NZ_JCAFRT010000001.1, forward strand.
CGCCGCCCATCACGATCGCCGCCGAGATCGGCAGCAGCAGGCGCTGCAGGGTCAGGCCCGTGCGCGCTGCCAGTCGCGAGGCGACCGGCAGGTACAGCGCCATCACCGACGGGTTCTGCATGAAAGAGGAGTTCAGGCCGGCAATGGCCGTGGTCATCATCAGCAGCCGCTGCTCGACGCCATGGCCGCGCCGCAGCAGCCACGCGGCCAGCCGGTTCAGTGCCCCGGTGCGGTCCAGGCCCGCACCGAGGATGGTGGTGGCGATGATGCTCATCACCGCGTTACCGGAGAAGCCGCCGAAGATCTCCTCCGGCGCGATCAGGCCGGTGACACCGAGCACCACCAGTACCACCAGCGCGACCACATCGGCGCGGATGCGCTCGAACAGGAACATCGCCATCGTGAAGCCGACCAGCCCGAGCACGAGCTTCATGTCGTTGGTCAGCGTCAGCGCGGTATCCATGTGGGGCGCGGCGTCCTCAGGCGTTGATCAGGTGCGGTCGTACAACAGGTCCCAGACGCCGTGGCCGAGCTTCTGGCCGCGGGTCTCGAAGTGGGTCTGCGGGCGCCAGTCCGGGCGCGGCACGCTGCCACGCGGGCCGGCACGGTTGACCAGGCCGGCAGTGGCATCGAGCACGTCCCACATCTGCTCAGCGTAGTCTTCCCAGTCGGTCGCGCAGTGCAGGCGGCCACCCGGGCGCAGCTTGCGCACCAGCAGGTCGGCGAACGCCGGCTGCAGCAGGCGGCGCTTGTTGTGGCGCTTCTTGTGCCACGGGTCCGGGAAGTAGATGCGCACTTCATCCAGCGCGCCGTCGGCGATCTCGTTCTGCAGCACCTCCACGGCATCGTGGTGGTACAGGCGCACGTGGTCGGCGTTGTCCTCGGCCAGCGCGTTCAGCAGGCGGCCCACGCCCGGGGCGTGCACCTCGATGCCGATGTAATCGCGCGACGGGTCGTGCTGGGCGGCGAAGCGCAGCGCGGCACCGTTGCCGAAGCCGATTTCCAGCACCTTGCGCGCCGGGCGGCCGAAGGTGGCGTCCAGGTCACGCGGCTGGCCGTTGTAGTCGATGCCGAAGCGCGGCCAGCGTTCGTCGAACGCGCGCTGCTGGGCGGGAGTGAAACGGCCCTGACGCAACACGAAGCTGCGCACCTCGCGGCGGCCCTCGCTGACGGTGAAGGGCTTGGGCGGGGCCTTGGAACCGGCGCTGTCGAAAGGATTGGTCATCAGCCGATCAACCCATCCACCGGCGAGGACGCGCTGGCATAGCGCTTGCGCGGAATGCGCCCGGCCAGGAAGGCTTCGCGGCCGGCCTCGACTGCCTTGCGCATGGCGCTGGCCATCAGCACCGGGTGGCGTGCACCGGCAATGGCGGTGTTCATCAGCACGCCGTCGCAGCCCAGCTCCATCGCAATCGCCGCGTCGGAGGCGGTGCCCACGCCGGCGTCGACGATGATCGGCACCTTGGCGTCTTCGATGATCTGCAGCAGGTTGTACTTGTTCTGGATGCCCAGGCCCGAACCGATCGGCGCGGCCAGCGGCATCACCGCGGCGCAGCCGATCTCTTCCAGGCGCTTGGCCAGGATCGGGTCATCGGAGGTGTAGACCATCACCTCGAAACCGTCCTTGACCAGCTGTTCGGCGGCCTTGAGGGTCTGCACCACGTCCGGGTACAGCGACTTCTGGTCGCCCAGCACTTCCAGCTTGGTCAGGTTGTGGCCGTCCAGCAGCTCACGGGCCAGGCGACAGGTGCGCACGGCATCTTCGGCGGTGTAGCAGCCGGCGGTGTTGGGCAGGATGGTGTAGCGCTCCGGCGGCAGCACGTCGAGCAGGTTCGGCTCGCCCGGGTTCTGCCCGATGTTGGTGCGGCGGATCGCCACGGTGACGATCTGGGCGCCCGCGGCCTCGGTGGCCAGGCGGGTTTCTTCCAGATCCTTGAACTTGCCGGTGCCGGTCAGCAGCCGCGAGCCATAGGTCTTGCCGGCGATCACCAGCGAATCGGGGGAGACATGAACGTTCATGGCGCGATTATCGCCTATCCGCCTGAAGATGGGATCACGCAAGGCGGTGCTGTCCGCAGGAGGGCGAGGGTAGTGCCGGCCGCTGGCCGGCACATGCAGGGTGCCTGACAGCGTCGGATTGCCGGCCAGCGGCCGGCACCACCCGGAGGTCTCAGCCCCCGCCCAACGCGTGCACGATCTCCACCACGTCGCCTTCGGCCAGGACGTGCTCGCCGTGGCGGCTGCGGCTGACGATCTCGCCGTTGACCTCGACCGCCACCCGGCGCTGCAGCAACTGTTCGGCCTCGAGCAGGTCGTGGAGGGTTGCCGAAGCGGGCAGGGCGCGGGGTTCGCCATTGAGCTGGATGTTCATCCGTGCATTGTCGCCGATAGCCCGCCGGGATCGGAACACTTGCAAATTGAACGGGGCGCCAGCTCCGGCACAGCAGGTTTCCCGGCGATCGGGCGACAATCCATGCGGCGGCGCAGCGTGAGCAAAACGCGGCGCAGTGAAACCATTCACCGTGCGCCGGCGTACGTCCGCCGGGTCCTCAACGATATCCCCACAGGAGTTTTTTCATGCTGCTCAGCAAACGCCCGATCCGCACCCTGATGGCGGCCGCGATCGCGCTGGCCGCGCTTCCGGCCATGGCAGGCGAATCCCCGTATTCCAAGGCCGTGTTCTTCGGCGACAGCCTGACCGATGCCGGCTATTTCCGCCCGCTGCTTGATCCGGGCGTGCAGCCGGTCACCGGTCAGTTCACCACCAACCCGGGCTGGGTGTGGTCGCAGCAGGTCGCCAATTACTACGGCCTCAACGGCGGTGCCAACGGCAACGGCCAGAAGGGTGACAACTATGCTGTCGGTGGCGCCCGCGTATCGGTCGACGAAGCGGGTGGCCTGGGTGCCATTCCGTCGCTGAAGTCGCAGGCCGCCCGTTACCTTGCCGCAAATGGCGGCAAGGCTGACGGTAACGCGCTGTACACCGTCTGGGGAGGCGCCAATGATCTGTTCGCGGCCACCCGTGCGGCGGCAGGCGGCGCGTCCCAGGCCCAGGTGCAGGGCATCATCGGCGCAGCGGTCACGGACCAGATCGCACTGGTGGGGGCACTGAAGCAGGCCGGCGCCCAGTACGTGCTGGTTCCGAACCTGCCGGACGTGGGCATCACTCCGCAGTTCCGTGGTCCCAATGCCGCCGCCGCCACCGCACTGTCGGCCGGCTACAACAAGGCCCTGTACGGTGGCCTGAAGCAGGCCGGCATCGAGTTCATCCCGCTTGATACCTTCAGCATCCTGCGCGAAGTAACCGCCAACCCGGCGATGTACGGCTTCACCAACGTCACCAGCACCGCCTGCAAGATCGATCCGAACAACGCCACTGCAAGCATCATTGGCTGCAACCCGACCAGCTACGTCAGCCCGGATGCGGCCAACACCTATCTGTTCGCCGATGGCGTGCATCCGACCACGGCGGGCCACCAGCTGCTGGGCCAGTACGCGGTCTCGGTGCTGGAAGCCCCGCGCCTGCAGCAGGTGCTGAGCCACTCGGCACAGACCATCGGTCGTTCGCGTGCCGATCAGGTCAGCATGCACCTGGGCGGTCGTCCGGCCGACGGCCTGTCCTGGTGGGGCGGCGTCCGCGGTGACCTGCAGCGCTACGACCACGCGGATCTGTACGACGGCCTGGCGCCGGCCGGCCTGTTCGGCATCGACTGGGCGCGCGACGGCATGGTGGTCGGCGGCTTCGCTGGCTTCGGCCGCCTCAACGCCGACTTCGGCAACAGCCGTGGCGATTTCACCCAGAAGGACACCACCGCCGGCCTGTTCGCCGGCTGGTACGGCGATCGCATCTGGGTGAACGGCCAGGTCAGCTACACCTGGCTGTCGTATGACGTGAACCGCAAGGTCCAGCTCGGCCCGGCCACTCGCGAGCACGGTGGTTCGCCGGACGGCAGCAACCTGACCGCCGCCTTGAACGCCGGTTACGAGTTCGGCACCGAAGGCGGCTTCCGTCACGGCCCGATCGCTTCGGTGATCTGGCAGAAGGTGAAGATCGATGGTTACACCGAAAGCGCTGCGGCCGGCACCCTGGCCACCGCGCTGGGCTACGACCGCCAGAACGTTGATTCGACCGTTGGTCGCATCGGTTGGCAGGCCCGCTTCGATGGCGGCACCCTCAAGCCGTACGCGCAGCTGACCTACGACCATGAGTTCGAAGACACCAAGCAGGGCAGCGCGTGGCTGCAGACCCTGCCGGAACTGGGCAGCTACCGTGTGCCGGGCCTGAAGTTCGACAAGGACTACGCGACCGTCGTGCTGGGCGCCCGCACCGAACTGTTCGGGCTGCAGAGCAACTTCGGCCTGAGCGCTTCGGCCGGGCAGAAGCGTGCCCAGGACGCAACGCTGTTCGCCAACTTCAGCGGCACCTTCTAAGCAGAAACCAGGCGGGGCCGGCCCTCTCGGCAACGAGAGGGCTTTGACCCCCGGCCTGATGCGATGGGCACCATTGCGCAACACGGGGCCCAGCGCATAGACTTTCCACCGCAACGCGGGCGTAGCTCAATGGTAGAGCTGTAGCTTCCCAAGCTACTGACGTGGGTTCGATTCCCATCGCCCGCTCCATGTCGCGCAACGGGTTTCGGAAAGCGATACGCTCCGCAATCCATAGGATGCTCCGCAAATGTATGTGTGGAGCGGTCGGAAGCTAGGTTGACTCAGTTCGCTTGGTGGGCGGCAGAGTTCTCGCCGCGCTGCTCGGCGCCACAAGTTGTGCGAATTCACTCTGGACCAGGATGTTCCTGAGAGACTTATGAGCGACGAGAGCAACGGTGTTGGCGATTTCTTGAAGGATCTGCGCGGCGCTTGGAGCAATCGGATAGCGAATCCACTGATCGGTTCGTTTGCTCTAAGTTGGGCGGCAGTCAACTATAGGGCAATAGTAGTTTTGCTCGCCGGATCTTCGTTTGAAGAGAAATTTGCGTATATCGATTCCGACTTGTATCCGAATTTTTCATATGCATTATTGAAGTGCTTTGTACTTCCGCTGACCTTTGCGCTGCTCTATATTTACGCTTTGCCCAGGCCGACGGAGCGAGTTTATCAGCGTGCTTTGGAGCATCAGCGAGAGTTAAACAATATTGCGAAGAGTGTCGCTGATGAGAAGCTCCTCAGTGCAGCCGAGTCTGCAGCGCTTATGGAGCGCGCAGAGAAAATGATCGCTGAGGCAAGGGCTGATGCTGCGGAGAAGGTCGAGAAAGCTAACAATGAACTTACGGCCGCGCTCACGCTTGCGGATGAGCAAACTGCACGGGCTGCTAAGGAACTGGGCTCCGTCGCCCGTTTGGTGCAGACGCACGAAGCTGAACTTGCCGCGCGTGATTCCGAGTTAAATCGTAGGCTTAGTGAAATTGCGGAAAAAAACAGGTTCGAGGTCCAGCAATTTAAAACGATGGCAGAGGCTTCGGATCGGCGGGCTGCCAGCTTGAGTTGGGCGCTAACTTTTGAGCGAGCAATTAGTGCCTCGCATGAGGAAGCTTCGTCAAATTTGATGGCGCGCCTCTTCGATCTCCTTACAGCTAAGCAGGTAACCCTTTTCGTCGGCTCCATGGAATTCGGTTCCATTAAATTCACAAAGGAATACGGGTTCATCGATTCGCAAGGATTAGAGACGAGAGATTGGCTTTCGTGGACCCTTTCTGATCGAGGACGAATTGCGGTGTATGATTCTAGTGATCGTGAGGTGGCATCGTTCTTGTGGCGGCCCCGTGAAAGGCGCTGGCATGGTACGACCTCCGGTCGGGATGCCCAGCTCGTTGCGCAGGCTCCCACGGAATAGGTGCTCGCTTTGAGTTGTTTTGTTCTTGCTTAGTACTAGTCGGTGCGATCGCAGTGTTTTTCCTATCGAGTAGGTGTCGCCTTCGCCCCTCTTCTTTTGCGCACGTAGATTTCGGTCGTGGTGACGGACGAATGGCCAAGCTGGGCCTGCGCCTCGCGAATGTCCTTTGCCGAATAGGCCTTGTCCGTACCCGCCTTGGCGCGGAGATCTCGGAATTGGAACTCTCCCTTCGTAATGCCCGCCGCCTCCCTGGCCTTGTCGAACCGGTAGCGCAACGCTGCGCGGCCGAGAGCCAGGCCGTCGTCGTCCACGATCAGCCGCGTGCTGTAGACCTTCTCTCGCCCGTTCGGGCACTGCTCCTCCTTACGTTTTACAATGCGCTCGAGCAGCGCAGCCAGCTCGCCTGTGATCTCCAAAGTGACCCGGTTGCTGGTCTTCGACTGCTGGATCACCAGGCCGCGAGCTGAGACCTGCCGCACGTCCATCGCCCACACATCGCCAACGCGCTGCCCGGTCAGGTAGGCCAGGTCCATGGCGTCGCGCAGGGCTGCATCGGCGTGGGCGTAGACAGCCTTGAACGCGTCATCGTCCACGTAGACATCGCGACCGGCTTCCTTATTCCGCCGGATGCCCTCACACGGGTTCGGCAGGTCGCCGCCACGCCCATTGGCCCGTTACTCGCTGCGCGAGATGGCGGGCTTACCCTGGCCACCACCGGCGCCACCACGCTGGCCAGCCACTCGCGCTCCGACTTCGGCCTTGATGCCGGCACGGTGGGCGTGGAGTTTGCCGTGTGGGGCGATGACGCCGTTGCAGCCCTCGTAGGCTTCGCCACCGGCCCCGCAGCGCTGAACAAGGCGCTGGGTGCGGACCTCGCCAGCATCGGCTGGGATCTCGCGGCCGGGCGCCTGCTGCAGGCGGGCGGTGCGATCGCCACTGGCCTGCCGACAGCGACCCACGGCGACATTGTCGGGCTGCAGGTGGTGTTCTCGACCCCTCGCCAGCTGCGGCTATACCTCAACGGCGCGCAGATCCTGGTGCGCGAGCTGCAGCTGTCCGGGCCGCTGTTCTTCTCCAAGTGATCCACTCAAGGGCATCGCGCCCAGCATGCTGCAGTCCGATCTGATGACGGCTGGGCGGCTCCAGGCGAACTACCTCAATGAGCAGATGGGCCGGCAAGTGGCCGGCGGTTGTCTGCTGATCGGGTTCTTGCAGCAGGGCCAGGCTGCGGTGAAGGACCTGGGACCGATCTGAGGATTTGGGCTGGGGAGCTGGACGAATCGGCCGCACATGGCAGCAGCCTACCGCCGCCAGGAGTGGGCGCCGCGTATACGGATACACTTCCGACAGTTCTCAGCGAGCGACGCCATGGCCAGAGTCGATAAGGGCACGACTAAGATCGGCTTCATCAACCCGAATGGTCAGAAGAACGTCCGAGCCACAGGTCTGCCCGGAACGGATCATGGCCAGAGCATCTATGTGCTGCACTGCCAGTTCTGCGGGGAGAGCTACGGGGCCAACGGAAGCGACATCCACCTGCGCAAGTGCCCAGCATGCCAAGGTGGTCGGCCCGGGTTGCCCTTTGGTCATGCGTAGATCTTCGCCGACCTGTGGTCGAGCCGTTGCCCGATGGTGCCATCCAGGCAGAGCAGGCACCCTGACGTTGCCGGATCCGGATCCGGATCCGCAGGCCGCTCGGCTTGGGGCGCGCGTGGGCATCGCTATGCACAACCTGTGCGGATGACACAACAGATGGTGCGCAATAACGTAAATTAGGGTAAAACTTGCCCATCAAGGACGGGGGGTTGCATGTCGAAGATGGATTTCACTCCGCTTTTCCCAGCGGGGTTTCACAATTTGGACTGGCAGAAACTTGTAGAGCTGTGCGTGGACCCGTTTCCAACTTCGACAAGGCGCCCGAAGCTCTGCGCTCAGTTGAATGATTTCATCTCAGAGCTGCGCGCTATGGGGCTGCTTGGAAAGCTATGGATTGACGGTTCCTTCGTGACTGAAAAAATGGAGCCCGGGGACGTTGATGTTGTATTCGTTCCTGACCCTCTTTGTAAAAATGAGTTCACGGCCAACTTGTCTAGGATTGACGCTCTCTTTCATAGACAGGAAGCTAAGGCTAAGTACAACTGTCACGCCTTTATCGTTAATCCCAATTCAGCGGATTCGCTTGCTTATTGGCGTGGTCTCTTTGGCTTCTGCCATGACACTGTTACTCCTAAGGGCTTGGTGGTGCTCAGCCTATGAATAGGATCGCTTCCATCGAAAAGATGCTCGAGGCAGCGCGGCAGTCGCTGGCCGATCAGCGACAGGCTGAGGCTGAATCTGAAGATGTTTTCGCTGCGGCTTCTCTAAATTCCATGCAAGTTCATGTGGCAGAGTTGCAGCATGATCTTGCTTTGGCAAAGGCTGAGCATGGCAAGCAAGTTCTGTCGTTTAAATTGAATGGGCCGCGACTTAATGATGGCTCTATTCCTCTCCATCTGCTGTCCCGGTTGTCGAGTTTAATCGAGCGATCAATGGGATACGCGTCTTACCGAATTCAGAATGGACGTGAGGCTACCAGGCGAATCCCTGAAGAAATTAGGCGGACCCTCGATCTCAGGTTGGCGGATGTGGCGATGGGGTCCACGGAACTTGTGATTACTGGCAACACGTCGCCTGACCTCACCGGTGAGTCACTGCTAGAAAACAGCCTTTCGACAGTGTTTCGGGTGCTAAACGCTGAGCCAACCAGCGTAGCGCAAGAGGCTGCTGAGGCAGGCTCCATGGCATCTCGGATGATTGCTCGTATGCTCACGGAACTTGAGGCGGAGAACTGCACTGTAGACATGGTGTGGACAGACTCGGCTGATCGAGTTCATCGCTGGACGGCCGCTCCGGAGCGCGTTGCTTTGGTTCGGCAGAATCTGCAGCTAGTGACTGTTCGTCCTCCAGAGACGTTCGCTGTTGTTGGTGCCGTTACGCTACTCAGTGCCAGTGGCCGGATTGAGGTGATGGATGATGACGGCAGGAAAATTTCTGCCAAGTTCCCGAGAGATCTGTTTGATCGAGTTAGGCATTTGAAGCTTGGTCAGCGGCTGAGCTTTAGCTTTGAAAGAACCACGACTACCAATGTCAGTGTGGGGCAGACTTTGGAAGACTACACGCTCCTTGGTTTTTCTTTTGGAGACGAATTGGGTTCGATCGAGTATTTAACTGAATGATGGTTGGAGGTGCTGCTTTGCTTGAGGAATTCTGTAGCACTGAATGATTCAACATTGCAGCCCTGCTTTGTCGCAATCTTTGAGACGCTCGGCCGTATCCTTCCGGCCATGCGCTCTCCCCACGGCTTCCGCACCGCCCCGATTTCCTCTGGCTGGGTCCAGACCGGCGAGCGCTGGGCGCTCTGGTACAACGGCCGGGAAACGGCGAACGTCACGCTCGATGGCGGTCCTGGCGTCCGGCTGTGGATGGAGGGCCAGAAGATGTGGCACACCAAGGAAGCGCGCGCCGCCAACGTCCGACAGGCGAAGCGCTACGCCGAGCGCTGGTGCGCAGCCCGGCTGTATCCCGAGCTGCCTCTGCGTGAGGCCGTTGCCCGGCTGACCGACAGCACGCCGATCCAGTTGCCCCCGCCACTGCCCAGCCTGCCGCCGACCCGTGAGCAGCGGCAACAGGCCCGGCGCCTGGCTGAGGCCGGAGCGAAGGAGGTCGAGCGGATCAAGGCGGCGCTGGAGCCGCGCAAGCCGCCAGCAGAGACCAAGCCCCGAGCGAGGGACGTCCGCAGCAAGGCGTGGGTGAGGGGCAGGCTGGAGCATCTGCGCCGCGGTGTTTGACCACCTAGCCTCCAGAAAACGTCTGCATAGCTCCTTGCGACACAAGGGCTACGTCATGTTTGCTCCAGAAATCAGTTCAATGCAAGTCTTGATTCGCCTCCATAGTCAGGCAGACTTCTAAGCCGCTCTCGGATCCTCGCTGGGTCAGCGCAAAGGACGAGCTGGAGCTGAGCTTCTCCAGTCAAGTGCAACTGATACTGGCGGCGTTCCCAGTCAGAATTTGCCTTTTTTCTTATCTTCTTTGAACTGCTCGGCAATTTCGCTGACCTTTGCCTCTAGCTGACGCCCGATGTTCGTCATGTACTCGACGTGCCCTTTGAGTTTTTCAAGTTCTTGCTCCAAGTCCGATACTGGCATTAGTCCATACTGCATGTTCGCTTCTTCATGCTCTTCAAATCTTGGCGCGCCATCTGGAATCTTTTGGCCAGCTAGATTTGCTGTGAAGAAAATATAGTGGTCGTGACCCGGTACTCGGCGGCCGGACCAATGAGCAAACATGTGCCTAATCGTTCGGTGCATGCCTAAGATCTCAGCTACTTTGCTCAACCCTTCCGACACATCTTTGTTCCAAACGCAGTCAGCAGCGTGGCGCTTGAGGTGTTCGATGGTGTCTTTATCGTTGAGTTTCGAAGCGTATGAGGTGGGTTCTCCCGACTGAATTTGTTCCAGCAGGTTGATGATCCGCCGTGCCTCAAAATCTGCGAAGCAGTAGGTCTGAATGAACAGTCCTATCCTAAAATAATCATCTCTTTCAAGAGGGGTGGTGTCGTTGAGTACATGTCGCAACGACTTTCTTGCCTGTTCCAGTTTTTTCATTTCATCCATTGTCGCCTCCTGGCCTGGGTTCGGATGTGGGCGCGCTGGGCTGCGGCTGGGCGCCCGGAGGGCGAGCATACCTCAGCACCTGCAGCGGGGTGCCTGAGAGCACCTAGCCCGCTCCGCAATCGCTCCGGATGTTGCGTTTTTTCCGGCATAACTGAGCCCGCAGCATGGTGTATTGCGGAGTGGGAATTATAATTAAGCCGTTGAGTTTTAAGGATTACTTAAGAGCTTCCCAAGCTACTGACGTGGGTTCGATTCCCATCGCCCGCTCCATGTCTCCAGCGGTCTGTATCAGGCAGACGCTCCGCGATATCCGAACCCCGCTTTTCCGCGCATGGATCCCGGTCGAGATGCCCGGTGAATGCCAGGGCTGGACGTCGCTTCGCAAACATCCCTCGGCCGGATCGGTCGTGTCCGAATGCATCCTTGCGCATAGCCTGCAGGACAGGAATTCCCCTGCCCCAGCGCTGTGGCCTCCCGGGCCCGGTCGAGCTGCGGGGTTCAGTTGATGCTTGGCTTCGCAATGCTAGAAGATCGTCAGCTGTTGACGCCCAACATCCGTTGCCCGGAGCGTGAATGATCGCTGCACTTGTGCCCATCAGGCGATGCTTTGATTTTTCCGGACGATCCGACCGGCGGGAGTTCTGGTCGTATTCGCTGCTGGCCGGGTTCGTGATGGCGGTGAGCTACAGCGTGATGGATCGCGGTTACTGGCTGGTCGGGTACCTGTCGTTGGATTGGGAAACGTCCGAGATCCTGTGGAAGGTGGGATGGGTCATGACCGTCTGCGCTGTCTTCGTCTTCCTGCCTCCGATGCTGGCCCTGACCGTGAGGAGATTGCACGATATCGACGAGTCAGGCTGGTACACCGTGATCGCGTTCATTCCCTTGGGGGTGTTCGTCCTCTTTCCGGTCATGCTGCTTCCCGGGAGCGAGGAAGAGAATCGATTTGGCGCCGTTCCAGGAGCGCAGGATGCTTGAACCGGCATCGGCCGCAATCGATCGGATCGGCATTGAAGACGTCGACGGTTCGCTGGGGCGCCTCTCTCATCCGCATGTCCCTTGATCGAACCGCCCTGCGGCGCTACACCCAGTGGTTGCCGTTCCTGGCCCTGGTCGCCGTCTGTGTGGCCTGGTGGTCGCCTCTGGGAGTGATTGTCGGCCTTGCCGTGTGCCTTGCGTTGGGGGGCGCGCTGCAGCGAATCGATCTGGTCGGCAATGCCGTGGGCGGCTCACGACTGCGCTCGCGATCGATGAAGCCCTTTGCCGAACGGCCGCCCGCACATGATGTGCTGTTGGATTGGGGCGAGCTGGGCATGGGCGGACCGGCGTACAGCACGCAGATGCTGCGCGATGGCGCCATCGTCGAAGGTGTATCCACTGGAGGCAGTCGTGATGCCAGCGGTGAATGGCTGGACCTGCCGGGAAGCGCGCTGCGCCTGGCCAGCGGGTATGTTGATCGATGCGAAGCAGTGATCGTCTACGACGAGCGCCAAAAGACGGTGCAGGTGCTTGCGGCTGACCCCGGCCAGTTCCGGCAGCAGCTGGGCGAGCGCCTGCAGACCGATGGGGAGGTGGGGGCGGCGGCGTGGCTGCGCAGCCAGTCCGGCGGCGTGACCCAGCTGCATTCCTGCCGAGGCCTATGGCTGGAGCACGGCCATCCGGCGCTGGCCGCCGGATTGCCGCGGGAGCTGAGGCACGTCCTGCCTGATGCCCGGGTGCTGCGCGCGGTCCCACTGCTTCCCGATGATCTGCGCGTGACTGCGCATCCGGCCCTGTTCGCGTGCATTTGCCCGTATGCCCTTTACCTTGACGAGACCTCCAGTGGTCGCCATGCCTGTGATCTGGAGACCGTGATCGCGAGCCCGTCGGGACGCTGCCTGGTGGTGGCCGGCAGTGTGCTTGATGAGAACCTGCGACCCATCGAGGGCGTGTGGCTTGTCTGCTGGCAGGGTCGTTGGCAAGCCTTTGCCCGTCAAGCGATGGGGGGCTTCGGTAAGGCCCGGAGCATGGCCTGGATCAATGTGATCGATGCTGACGATGACGGCACACTGCAGTGCGAAGCCTATGAGGAACGCTGGGAGTTCGATGCCGTCCATCGATACCCCACGCGCCACACAGCCTTGGAGCTGCCTGTGGAATGGCGGGAAACCGGGTTGGCTCTGCGCGCCCGGGATGGGCGCTTCAGGCTGCGCCTTCCCTCGCGCTGATCAGGCCTCGGCGGCGCGCGCGCTCGTTTCCCGCAGCGACTGTGCATATTCCTCGGTGAACAGCCCCGACAACGCCTGGCGCTGCTCCGCATCGATCTCGCGCGAGGCGTTGGCCGTGTAGTCGAAATGAACCATCACGCAGCGGCCGCTGGCTACCAGGGCCTCGAACTGGAACGCCTGCTGCACGATCGACAGCGAGGAGCGGCCAATGCTCTCGATCCGGGTCTCGATGCGCACTTCGTGTCCCGCCTGTATCTGCTGCAGGAAGTCCATCTCGTAGCGACGCAGGATCAGCGCCAGGTCGCGCACGCCGCAGGGCATCATCCACCCGCCACACGCCCGCGCTATGCTGCGCGCCTGCCGCCCGATCCTGCCGCGATGAAGCTCGCCATCCTGTCCCGCAACAGTTCCCTGTATTCCACCCGCCGGCTGGTCGAGGCGGCGCGCGCGCGCGGCCACACCGTGCGCATCCTCGATCCGCTGCGCTGCTACATGCGCATTGCCGCCGATGGCTTTTCGATGCATTACAAGGGCCGGCCGATGACCGGCGTGGACATGGTCATCCCGCGCATCGGTGCCTCGATCACCCGCTATGGCACGGCCGTGCTGCGCCAGTTCGAACTGATGGGTGCACGCACCCCGAATCCGTCCGACGCGATCCTGCGTTCGCGCGACAAGCTGCGCGCACACCAGCTGCTGGCGGCCAAGGGCATCGACATGCCGGTCACTGTGTTCGGCGACAACCCCGACGACACCGTCGACCTGTTGTCCATGCTGGGCCCACCGCCGCATGTGGTGAAGCTCAATGAGGGTACCCAGGGGCGCGGCGTGATCCTTACCGAGAAGGCCAGCGCCTCGCGCGGCATTGTCGAGGCCCTGCGCGGGTTGTACGCCAATTTCCTGATGCAGGAATTCATCGGCGAGGCCAAGGGCGCCGACCTGCGCTGCTTCGTGGTCGGTGACCAGGTGGTTGCCTCGATGCAGCGGCAGGCGCCGGAAGGTGACTTCCGCTCCAACCTGCATGCCGGGGGTACGGCGGTGGCGGCCAAGGCCAGCCGTGCCGAGCAGCAGGTGGCGGTGCGGTCGGCCAAGGCGCTGGGACTGTCGGTGTGCGGGGTGGACCTGATCCGCTCCGCGCGCGGCCCGCTGGTGCTGGAGGTCAATTCAACGCCGGGGCTGGAAGGGATCGAGGCCGCCTGCGGGGTGGACGTGGCCACGCGCATCATCGAGCACGTCGAGAAGCTTAAAAAACCCTGAGTATTCAGTGGCTTGAGATTCTCACGGGCGGATGAGGCCGGCTTTAACAAGCCTTTAATCGGCCCACGCGTAGGCTTCAGCGAACCGCAGCTCTGCCTCTCAGCAGGATCGGTATCGGGATACAACTTCAGACCCAGGCGGGGGCACCGCCTGGGTCTTTTTTATGCCTGCCCGCTGTCCCTTGTGGAGGTGGCGTGACGGCCGTAGAGTGGCCCCCATCGTTCCTGGATGGATCGGAGGCTGGCGATGTACCGCATCACGATGATCGCGTTGTTGCTGGGCCTGGCCGGATCTGCTGCGGCCAAGCCGGAGAAATCCGTTGTGCAGATGGACCGGCAGTCGCCGGTGGCCGAGCAGGTGCGCCAGGTCGAAAAAGCCCTGGATGATGGCGATTACAGCGAGATTTCCGCTGATGACCGCAGCACCGTGCGCGAAGCGCTGGCCCGGATCACCGCGCGGATGGGCGGCCACCAGAGCGTGCAGGAACTGCCGCCGCAGGTGCAGGGGGAGGTCTTCAACGACCAGGAGCGGATCAATACCCTGCTCACCCGTGCCCACGAGGACAGCCGGCAGATCTGCCAGCACACGCGCAGCACCGGCAGCAACATGCCCAAAAGCCGCTGCCTGACGGTGGCCGAGCGCCGCCGGATCGAGGAAAAGGGCAAGGCGCTGTTGAACGACCAGCGCACCTTCAACAACTTCAACCCTGCCAGCTCGCGGTAGGGCTTCCGCTGCCCCGACCATTGGCACTTGCTGGCGTGAAGGGGGTGCGAATAGAGTCGGGATTCGCCACAGACAAGGATTTGTTTGCCATGAAACAGGCTTTGATGTCGGCCGTCCTGTTGTCAGGACTCGCCCTGGTCAGTACCGCATCGGCATCCAGGGGCAAGGACGTGTTCGTGCCCGGCCAGCCGCTGCAGCAGCAGATCGCGCGTATCGAGGTGGAGCTCAAGGACGGCGAAACCTATTCGGAACTCAAGCAGGACGAGCGCACCCGCGTCAACGACGCCCTGGCACGCATGCGCGCAGCGGTGGAGCAGTACCCGGCACGCGATTCCATGCCTGAACCGGTGCAAACCCAGGTCTTCAACGATCAGCAGGTCGTGAACACGGTTTTGACACAGGCGCGTGAAGATAGTCGTCTAATATGCCAACGTGAAAAGCCCATCGGTTCCAACCGGACCACGACGCAGTGCATGACCGTTGCCGAGCGCGCTCGGCAGAAGGAACGGGCACAGCAGGACATGAGGCAGGTCATGCGCGCCGGCAGTACAGTCAATTAGAGGTGACAGTGAGAATCCTGGTAATCGAAGACAACAGCGACATTGCGGCCAACCTGGGCGACTATCTGGAGGACCGGGGGCATACGGTGGACTTCGCGGCTGACGGGGTCACCGGCCTGCATCTGGCCGTGGTGCACGAGTTCGACGCGATCGTGCTGGATCTCAACCTGCCAGGCATGGACGGCATCGAAGTCTGCCGCAAGCTGCGCAATGAAGCGCGCAAGCAGACCCCGGTGCTGATGCTGACGGCCCGCGATTCGCTGGACAACAAGCTGGCCGGCTTCGATTCCGGTGCCGATGACTACCTGATCAAGCCGTTCGCGCTGCAGGAAGTGGAAGTGCGTCTGACCGCCCTGTCGCGCCGCGGCAAGGGCGTGCAGACCCGCGTGCTGGAAACCGGCGACCTGGAATACAACCTGGATACGCTGGAAGTGCGCCGCCAGGGCAAGCTGCTGCAGCTCAACCCGACCGCGCTGAAGATCCTGCAGGCGCTGATGGAAGCGGCACCCGCGGTGGTGACCCGCCAGGAGCTGGAAACCCGCGTGTGGGGCGAGGAACTGCCCGATTCGGATTCGCTGCGCGTGCATATCCATGGCCTGCGTGCGGTGGTCGACAAGCCGTTTGAAGTGCCGCTGATCCAGACCCGCCATGGCATCGGATACCGCATCGCCACCCCGGAAGCCTGATTCCGTGGCAGCCAAGGGGGAGCGCCGGCGCACGCCATACCGGCGGCGCCTGCGCAGCCGCATCATCGTCTCGTTCGTGTTGTTGGGCTTCTGCCTGACGACACTGTTCGCGTTCGCCACCAACTGGGCCCGCATGCGGGTGGAAAACCAGTTGGTGGAAGACGTGATCAACCACAACATCGAAGAGTATGCGCGGCGCTTCTACGAGCATCCGGGGCGCAATCCGGCAGTGCCCGTGCAGCAGATCCGGGCGTACGCCTACTCGGCTGACAAGTTCGACAAGGCCCGCGAGTCGTGGCCGCAGTGGGCCGACCTGCAGAACGGCAATTACAACCTCAGTGGCACCGACGAGCAGGGGCAGCCGTATGCCTACAAGCTGGCGGTACGCAAGGCCGACGACGCCTGGTTCTTCCTCGCCTATGACATGACCGACAGCGTGCGCGGCGGCAAGCAGCTCAACCGCGCGCTGGTGTTGTCGGTGCTGGTGTTCAGTGTGCTGTCGCTTGTGCTGGGCTGGTGGTCGGCCTCGAAGGTGATGAAGCCGGTATCGGACCTGGCGGCCCGCCTGCGCGCCTACCGGGGGGGCACCAGCGAGCCTGAGCCGCTGGCACCGCGCTTCCCCGACGACGAAGTGGGCCAGCTGGCCCAGGCGCTGGACGACTACTCCTCGCGGCTGACCGAAGTGGTGCAGCGCGATCGCGAGTTCAATGCAGACGTCAGCCATGAACTGCGCACGCCGCTGGCAGTGATCCGCGGTGCCACCGAGCTGCTGCTGACCCGGCCCGGCCTGGACGAGAAGGTGCTGCAGCGCCTGCAACGTATCCAGCGTGCCGAGCAGCAGTGCAGCGACCTGATCGGCGCACTGCTGCTGCTGTCGCGCAACGAGCGCGGGCAGGGCACCAGCAACGTGGCCCGCGTGGCCGAGCAGCTGCTGGATGCGCACCGCGCGCAGCTGGGTGGCAAGCCGCTGGAGCTGCTGCTGGAAGGCGAGCGCAACCTGGTGATCGATGCACCCGAGGCGGCGCTGTCGGTGGCGTTGGGCAACCTGATCGGCAACGCGGTGAAGTACTCGCAGGATGGCGAAGTACGCGTCTTCGTGGGTGCCAATTCGGTGTCGGTGACCGACAGCGGCCCGGGCCTGAGCGAGGAAGATGCGGCCAAGCTGTTCCAGCGTGGCTACCGCGGCACGCACGCTGGTCATTCGCAGGGCGGCGGCATCGGCCTGTCGATCGTCAGCCGTCTGTGCGACCTGTACGGCTGGCAGGTGAGCGTGCGCCCCGGTGGCGAGCGTGGCGTGATCGCCACCCTGACGTTCTCGCCGAAGCCACTTTAAGGGCCCTGCTTTGGTGGGTGCCGACCTTGGTCGGCACGAACCCTGCCGACCTTGGTCGGCACGAACCCTGCCGACCTTGCATCGCGCGCTGTGTCGCTTGTGCCACCAAATCCCCCTCGCGCGATGATCGGGCCTCAGGCCCAACACGACACCACCGTGATCGCTGCCGCGCCCTGCGCGTGTTCCAGCGCACGCATTGGCAAGCCCGCGCCGCACTTGGGAATTTCCTTACAGATCGCCGCGTGCGGCGATGGCCTGATGACCTGGCCGGGGCAGGTGCCTTGGCCGGGATTGGCGTCCTGAAAAAAACCAACATTCAGCAAACTTCCGGCTGGCGTCGGCCTGTCGTGGAAAATGCACCGCGTGCCTTGTTTCGGCGGGCGGTGCGTGGGGATTCGTCAGAATCCGCTGGAGTCTTTTTGCTGATTGTTGGGTCTCCGGTACGCCAACCCGCACCGTCCGCCACCTTGCATCTGCAGGTGGCCTGCCGACTGCGAGGAGCTCCACCATGTCCACCCGCCCGCTGTTCCCCCAGCTGCACGCCCTGATCGGCGACGCCGCCCACCTGCTGCCTGCCGACGTCGCCGAGCGTGTCGAAGTTCTGCTGGATGACCCCAAGGACCTGCTGCCTGCCCTGCTGGCGCGCATGGATGGCCGCGACGCCGCCGACGGCCAGCCGCTGGATATGCAGGGGGCCAGCCTGGCGCAGGCAGCCACGATGGCAGGCCTCAGCCGCACGCTTGCCGGTCTGAATACCCTGATCCAGCTACTGCACGCCGCCGAACTCGCGCGAGAGCAGGGCGGTGTGCACCAGCAACTCAATCCCGATGTGGTCGACGGCCTGCTGCTCGGCGCGCGCGAACTCGCCCGCTACGCCCGCCTGCAGCTGGAGTAGATCCACGCCACGCATGGACGCGCTTCGGTAGTGCCGGCCGCTGGCCGGCAATCGAATCGACCAGTAGATCCACGCCACGCGTGGATGCGCTTTGGTAGTGCCGGCCGCTGGCCGGCAATCGAATCGGCCAGTAGATCCACGTCACGCATGGATGCGCTTCGGTAGTGCCGGCCGCTGGCCGGCAATCGAATCGGCCAGTAGATCCACGCCACGCGTGGATGCGCTTTGGTAGTGCCGGCCGCTGGCCGGCAACCAGGCCTCAAGCCCCGGCCAAGCCCAGATACCGCGCATGCAGCTGTTCCACCTGCACCTGCAGGTCCTCCGGCTGCCCATCATTGACCACTACGTCATCGGCCAGTGCCAAGCGCTGCGCACGGCTGGCCTGCGCAGCAATCATCCGGTCGGCCAGCGCAGCATCAATGCCATCGCGCTGCATCAGGCGGGCGTGCTGCACGGCTTCCGGAGCATCCACCAGCAGCACCCGGTCCAGCCAAGGGTAGGCCTTCCGCCCGCCCACCTCGGTCAGCAGCGGAATGGCCGCAATCGCATAGGGGCTCTCAGCCTGCTCGCACTGCTGTTGCATCAGCAGGCGGATGGCCGGGTGGGTGATGGCTTCCAGCGCTGTCCGCTCGGCCGGATCGGCAAAGACGTGGGCGCGCAGGCGGACCCGGTCCAGGTTGCCGTCGGCCAGCAGCATGTCGGCGCCGAAACGCTCGGCAATGCGGGCCAGCGCCGGGCTGTCGGCAGCCACCACGGCCCGGGCGGCCAGGTCGGCGTCGGCCACCACGATGCCCAGCGCTTCGAAGCGCCGGGTCACTTCACTCTTGCCCGAGGCGATGCCACCGGTCAGGCCAACCACATAGCGGCTCATGGGGACTCCCCTCAGCGCAGCCCGCTCATCACCATGTACTGCTCCACCAGCGGCGCGCCCCACATGAAGTACAACCAGCCGGCAATGGCCAGGTAAGGGCCGAACGGAATCGGCGTGGCGCGGTCACGGCCCCGGCTGTACAGCCAGATCGAGCCGATGATGGCGCCCAGCACCGACGACAGCAGGATGATCGGCAGAATGCCCTTCAGCCCGCACCAGGCGCCCAGCGCTGCCAGCAGCTTGAAATCGCCGTGGCCCATGCCCTCCTTGCCGGTCAGCTGCTTGAACAGCCACCAGACCGTCCACAGCGACAGATAGCCCACCGCCGCGCCCACCAGGGCGGGCTTGGCCGGCATGTACAGGTTGTCGATGCTGCCTATCAGCCCCAGCCACATCAGCGGCAGGGTGAGCTGGTCGGGCAGCAGCTGGGTGCGCAGATCGATGCCGGACAGCGCGATCAGGAAGCAGGTCAGCACGATGGCGCCGAAACCCTGCCAGCCGAAGCCGAACTGCCAGACGCAGGCCACCACCAGCAGTGAGGTCAGCGCCTCCACCAGCGGGTACTGCAGCGAGATCGGTGCCTTGCAGTGGCGGCACTTGCCGCCCTGGATGATCCAGCTGAACAGCGGGATGTTCTCGTACCAGCTCAGCTTGTGCTTGCAGTGCGGGCAGTGCGACGGCTCGACCACGATCCCCGGTGGGGGCGGTTCATAGAAGTCCGGTTCCTCCAGGACTTCGCGCGCATCGCGCTTCCACTGCCATTCCAGCCGCTTGGGCAGGCGCAGGATGACGACGTTCAGGAAACTGCCCAGCAGCAGTCCGAAGGCAGCCGCGGCGGGGTAGCCGAGGCCAGGATGCTGGTCGAGAAAAGCCATGTATGTGTTATCCGACGACGGCGCCGAGTTTGAAGATGGGAAGGTACATGGCAATCACCATGCCGCCCACAATGGTACCAATGAACACCATGATCATCGGTTCCAGCAGGCTGCTCAGGGCATCCACCGAATTGTTGACCTCCTGCTCATAGTACTCGGCCACCTTGAACAGCATGGCGTCCAGCGCACCAGCCTCTTCGCCGATGCCGGTCATCTGGATGACCATGTGCGGGAACAGGTTGGTCTGTTTCATCGACATGTTCACCGGGTAACCCACCGAGACGTCGTCGCGCATGCGCAGCACCGCCTCTTCGTACACGGTGTTGCCGGTAGCACCGGCCACGATGCCCAGCGCCTCCACCAGCGGTACGCCGGCCTTGAAGGTCACCGCGGTGGTGCGCGAGAAGCGGGCGATGGCGCTGTTGTGCATGATCTGCCCGATCACCGGCACCTTCAGCACGAGCCGGTCCATCGCATGCTGCATCTTCGGCGAGCGCTTGTAGGACATGACCAGGGCGACCGCCGTACCGATCGCGACCAGCAGCATCAGCCACCACCACGACACCATGAATCTCGAAAGGTTCACCACCATCTGGGTGAAGGCGGGCAGCTCGGCACCAAAGCTCTTGAACACGTCCTCGAACTGCGGCACCACGAACACCAGCATGATGCCGCTGACCAGCATGGCCACCACCACCACCATGATCGGGTAGAACAGCGCTTTCTTGATCTTGCCCTTCAGCGCTTCGATGTTCTCCTTGTAGGTGGCCACCGTGTCCAGCACGGTTTCCAGAACGCCGGCACCTTCGCCGGCCCGCACCAGGTTGCGGTACAGCTCGTCGAACTGCACCGGGTGCTTGCTGATCGCCTCGTACATCGAGGAGCCGCCCTCGATGTCGGTGCGGATGGTGTCGACCAGCTTCTTCATCCGCGGGTTCTTGTGCCCGCTGGCGATGATGTCCAGCGCCGACACGATCGGCACGCCGGATTTCATCATCGTGGCCATCTGCCGGCTGAAGAAGGCGATGTCCTTGGGCTTGACCGGGCTGCCGGCGGCGCCGAACAGCGGCTTCGGCTTGGGCTTGACCTGGCCCGGGTTGATGCCCTGGCGGCGCAGCTCGGCGCGCAGCAGGTTGGCGTTCTTGGCCAGCTGCTCGCCCTTCATCTTCACGCCCCGCTTGTCGGTCCCCTCCCAGACAAACGGCTGCAGCTCCATGGTGGCGCGCGCCACCGGCTCTTTCTTGATCGCACTGCGACTGACAGACATGTTGGCTCCCCAAGACCCGCCATCCCCAGGCGGGTAACTAGCCATCGATGGTAGCGGGTTCAAGGGCGGATGGGCAGTTGGCAGGCGGCCCAGCGTGCGATTTCGTGCCGGGTGCCGACCAAAGGTGACGTACTGCGTCACATTGCCGCGTCCATCGCAGATTCGGAAGCGGGGGGTTCCCATCCGCGAAATTGCTGCCATCATGGGCGCGGGGAAATCCAGGGGGAGGCGTGCCGGGGTTGGCACGCAACCTGCGTTGATCCACCCGCAGGGCGCGGGGCCCGCTCAACCGGCGTTGTCCGGTCCGATCCCGTGCACTGAACTCAACCACCACTATCTTGGGGATGTACCAATGAAGAACCAGAAGGGCTTCACCCTTATCGAACTGATGATCGTCGTCGCGATCATCGCCATCCTGGCCGCCATCGCACTGCCCGCCTACCAGGACTACACCTCGAAGTCGAAGGTCACCGCTGCGCTGGCCGACCTGGCCTCGCACAAGACCCAGTTCGAAATGGAAGTCAGCAACGGTAAGACTCCGACGCTGGAATCTGCCGGCTTCCAGAGCAAGGAAACCGGTAGCTGCTCGGAAATCACCGTGGCTAAGACCGGCATGAAGTGCACCATCCGTGATCCGGGTCGTATTGGCACCAGCTCCAGCATCTCGCTGGACTATGCCGAAGCAACCGTCGACGCTACCTCGGGCGCGATCACCAAGGCTGGCGGTTTCAGCTGCACCACGGTGTCGGTCGATAAGAAGTTCCGTCCGGCTGGCTGCACTGGTACCTAATACTCTTGACCTGACAGGCATGGGAGTTTGCTGCTCCTGTAGCTGTCATCAGAGTTGACACAAGGCCCGCTTCGGCGGGCCTTGTGCTAACTGGAGTACGAATCCCGGTCGGCACGCAGCAATGGGGATTGCTGGACAACACAGGGGGAATCATGAACACGCAGAAGGGCTTTACGCTCATCGAGCTGATGATCGTGGTGGCCATCATCGGCATTCTGGCGGCCATCGCGACGGTGGCGTTCCAGCCATACATCATCCGTACCCAGCTGACGGCCGCGCTGGCCGACATCAGCCCGGGCAAGATGCTGGTTGAAACGGTCGTCTATGAAAACCGCTCGGCCAGCCTGGTCACCCCCGAGTTCATCGGCGGTGCCCAGAACGCCCACTGCTCGAACGTTGAAGCCGAACTCAGCGATTCCGGTGTCGGCCACATCAGCTGCACCCTCAAGGGACACAGCGCGCTGGACGGCAAGGACCTGATCCTGCGCCGCTCCGCCGAGGGCATCTGGAGCTGCGATGGCAGCGCGTTCGAAACGCGCTATCGCCCGACCGGCTGCTGATCACACTTCAGCGCTCCGATGGGATGCTGGCTGCCCCTTGACGGGGCTATCATCCCCGGGGGAGTCAGGATCGTGCCTGCCGGGCCGGGAGTGCCGGGCAAGGCAGTGTTGCTCATGGATTGGCGATGCCGATGGCCATTGGGTCGCGGCGGGTTCTGCTGCCCCGTGCGGTGTCCGTGCAAGACGCACGGCATGGCATGACCCCATGAGCCAAGGATTCATATGAACGCTGTCACCACCGCCAATCTTGTCGGCATCACCGGCCTGGCCCGTCGCCTGGTGCAGGACGGGGCCCTGGACGAGGCCACCGCCCGCGACGCCATGGCCAAGGCCGCCGCCGCGCGCCAGCCGCTGCCGACGTGGTTCGCGCAGAACAAGCTGGTCAATGCCTCGCAGCTGGCCGCCGCCAATGCGGTCGAGTTCGGCATGCCGCTGTTCGACGTGTCCACCTTCGACGCCAGCCAGAACGCGATGAGCTTGGTCAGCGAGGAGCTGCTGCGCAAGCACAACGTGCTGCCGCTGTTCAAGCGCGGTGGCAGGCTGTTCGTCGGCACCAGCAACCCGACCCACTCGCTGGACGAGATCAAGTTCCATACCAACCTGGTGGTCGAGCCGATCCTGGTCGACGAGGACCAGATCCGGCGCACGCTGGAACAGTGGCACGCCAGCCATGACACCCTCGGCGACGCCCTGGGTGGCGATGACGATGGCATGGGCAACCTGGACGTGGCGGCCGGCGACGAGGATCTCGGCGCCACCGGCGGCGATTCCGGCATCGACGCCAAGGGTGACGACACCCCGGTGGTGAAGTTCGTCAACAAGGTGCTGGTCGATGCGATCCGCAAGGGCGCCTCGGACATCCACTTCGAGCCCTACGAAGACGATTACCGCGTGCGCCTGCGCATCGACGGCCTGCTGAAGATGGTGGCGCGCGCGCCGGTGAAGCTGAACCAGCGCATCGCCGCGCGCCTGAAGGTGATGGCACAGCTGGACATCGCCGAGAAGCGCGTCCCGCAGGACGGCCGCATCAAGCTCAACCTGTCCAAGACCAAGCAGATCGACTTCCGCGTCAGCACGCTGCCGACCCTGTTCGGCGAGAAGGTGGTGCTGCGTATCCTCGATGGCAGCGCGGCCAAGCTGGGCATCGACAAGCTGGGTTACGAGCCGGACCAGCAGAAGCTGTTCCTGGATGCCATCCACAAGCCGTACGGCATGGTGCTGGTGACTGGCCCGACCGGATCGGGCAAGACCGTGTCGCTGTATACCGCGCTGGGCATCCTCAACGACGAGACGCGCAACATCTCCACCGCCGAAGACCCGGTGGAAATCCGCCTGCCCGGCGTCAACCAGGTACAGCAGAACAACAAGCGCGGCATGACCTTCGCCGCGGCGCTGCGCTCGTTCCTGCGACAGGACCCGGACATCATCATGGTCGGCGAAATCCGCGACCTGGAAACGGCGGAGATCGCGATCAAGGCCGCGCAGACCGGCCACATGGTGCTGTCCACGCTGCATACCAACGATGCGCCGCAGACCATCGCGCGCCTGATGAACATGGGTATCGCGCCCTACAACATCACCAGCTCGGTGACGCTGGTGATCGCCCAGCGCCTGGCGCGCCGCCTGTGCGGCAACTGCAAGCGTCCGTCCAGCCTGCCCGAACATGCGCTGCTGGCCGAAGGCTTCACCCAGGCGCAGCTGGATGCGGGCATCGAGCTGTACGAGGCCGTGGGCTGCGACGAATGCACCGAGGGCTACAAGGGCCGGACCGGCGTCTACCAGGTCATGCCGATGACCGATGAGATCGCCACCATCGTGCTGGCCGGTGGCAACGCGCTGCAGATTGCCGAGGCGGCGCAGCAGATCGGGGTGAATGACCTGCGCCAGTCGGCATTGAAGAAGGCGGCGGCGGGCATCACCAGCCTGGCCGAGATCAACCGCGTTACCAAGGATTGAGGTAGATCCACGCCATGCGTGGATGACGCGATGCATGGGGTTGCCGGCCAGCGGCCGGCACTACCAGGTCGGTGGTACGCGCCGGGTCAGAGCCCTTTCCTTTGGAAAGGGATCCGACCCCGGGTTTACTCCATCCCCAGCTTCTTCAGCTTGTAGCGCAGCGCACGGAAGGTGATGCCCAGCTGCGCGGCGGTACGGGTCTTGTTCCAGCGGTTCTCTTCCAGCGCACGCTGGATGGCGCTGCGCTCGAGCTGCTCGATGTAGGAGGGCAGGGCGGCGCTGCCCGGCTGCAGGTCGGCCACGGCTTCGGCGGGCGCGGCACTGCCGGGTGCACGCGGCGCGTGCTGCGGCAGGCGCAGGTCATCGGCGCCGATGCAGTCTTCCTCGGCCAGGGCCAGCGCACGTTCCAGGATGTTCTCCAGCTCGCGCACATTGCCCGGGAACGCGTACTGCGCCAGTGCTTCCAGCGCCGACGGCGCCAGCAGCGGGGTGGCGCGGCCGTGGCTGCGGGCCAATCGGGCCAGCACGGCCGCGGCCAGTTCGGGCAGGTCCTGGCGGCGCTCGCGCAGCGGCGGCACCTTCAGTTCGATCACGTTGATGCGGTAGTACAGGTCGTGGCGGAAGCGCCCGTCCTCGACCAGCTCGGCCAGATCCTTGTGGGTGGCCGAGAGAATGCGGACATCCACCGGCTCCTCGTTGGCCGCGCCCACCGCGCGCACCGACTTTTCCTGGATCGCGCGCAGCAGCTTCACCTGCATCTGCAGTGGCAGTTCAGCCACTTCGTCCAGGAACAGGGTGCCGCCATGCGCAGCCTGGAACAGGCCAGGCTTGTCAGCGTGTGCGCCGCTGAAACTGCCCTTGCGGTGGCCGAAGAATTCGCTCTCCATCAGCTCGCCGGGAATGGCACCGCAGTTGACCGGCACGAACGGGCCGGCCGCGCGCGCGCCCTGGGCATGGATGGTGCGTGCAACCAGCTCCTTGCCGACGCCCGACTCGCCGAGGATGTAGACCGGCGCCTGGCTGCGCGCGACCTTGCCGATGGTGGTGCGCAGCACATCCATGGCCTGCGAGTGGCCCAGCAGGCGCCCGCCCTGTTCGGCGTTGGGGCCCGGTGCGGGGCGCTCGGCGTTGTTGAGTTCCAGCGCGTGCTTGACCAGTCCGCGCAGCACCGAGATGTCCACCGGCTTGCTGACGAAATCGAACGCACCGGCCTTCAGTGCCTCCACAGCGAGATCCATGCTGCCGAATGCGGTGATCATCGCCACCGGCGTGCGCGGGTAGTGCTGGGCGATCTCGCTGACCAGTTCGATGCCGTTGCCATCGGGCAGGCGCATGTCGGTGATGCACAGGTCGTACGGATTGCTGGCCAGCAGCTCACGTGCCTCGGCCAGGTTGGCGGCGGTACTGATGCGCAGCCCCATGCGGCCGAGGGTCAGCACCAGCAGTTCGCGGATGTCGCGTTCGTCGTCGACGACGAGGGCGCTGCGGGTTTCATTCATGGGCGTGAAAGATAAACGAGGGGGCTGGAAGCGACAAATGTTTGACGCACAGAATGGGGATCAGCTCGGTAGCAGCGTATGTGGACCGGGCAGCACCAGGCGGAAGCAGGAGCCACCGGCCGGCACCGCGATGTAGTCCAGGCGGGCCTGGTTGGCCCTGCACAGCTCGCGCGCGATGTACAGGCCCAGTCCCGTGCCATGCTCGGACGTGGTGAAGAAGGGCCGGAACAGCTGCGCAGCCACGCTCTCCGGGATACCCGGGCCACGGTCCATCACGTCGATCACCGCGCTGCGTTCGTGCTGGGCCACGCGCAGCCGCACCCGTGCAGGCTGCTGGCCGATGCGGCCGTACTTCAGTGCGTTGTGCACCAGCACGGTCAGCACCTGGTAGAGATGCTTGGCGTCGACCTGGGCCATCACCGATGTGTCGCTGATGATCGGTTCGATGCTGTCGGTCTCCAGGGTCTGGCCCTGCTTGTACTCCAGCACGAAGCGGCGCACGAAGGCGACCAGGTCCACGTTCTCGGGCGTGGCGCGTTCGCGCCGTGCCAGGCCCAGCACGCTCTCGACGATGCCGTTGGTGCGCTGGCACTGCTGGCGGATGATCTGCAGCAGGCGGCGGTCGCTTTCGTTGAAGCCGGTGCCTTCCTCGAGCAGCTGCACGGCATAGTTGATCGCCGCCAGCGGATTGCGGATCTCGTGCGCCAGGCTGGCCGAGAAGCGGCCCATGGCCGACAGAGTGAGCGATTCGGCGCGGCGCGAGACCACGCTGGAATCGTCCAGGAACACCAGCGCAAGGTCGCTGCCGGCCAGCAGGCGGGCAAAGCGTGGCTGCACTTCCGGCTGGTCGGGGTTGAGCTGCAGCGGCAGTTCGTCCTGTGCCCAGCCATTGCGCCAGCGCTGCAGCCGGCGCGCCAGTTCCGGTGCGGCACTGGCCAGGTCCAGGCGCCCGCTTTCGCCGTTGCCGTCGTTGTCGCCCAGCAGCATCGAGGCGGCTTCGTTGGCCAGGGTGATGCGGTTGTCGGCGTCCACCACCAGCACGCCGGTGCGCATGCGGCGGATGATCAGTTCGTTGATCTGGAACAGGTTGGCGACTTCATCGCCGCGCTGGTTGGCCAGCTGCTGGTTGCGGCGGGCGCGGTTGCCCACCTGGTAGCTGATGAAGGCCAGTGCCAGGTAGCTGGTGGCGAACATCGCCAGTTCGGCGAGGGTGCGGGTGGGGTCGCCGCCTTCCAGCAGCTTCCAGGTGTACTCGACGCCGGTGGCCAGGCTGGCGGCCAGCGCCAGGCCCAGCCCCAGGCTGAGCGGCAGCAGAGTGGCGGCGGCGGCGATGTTGAACAGCAGCGACATCGAGATACCGGCACTGGCGCCGGGCAGGGCGTGCGACAGCAGGGTGGCAGCCACGATATCCACCAGCACGCCACTGACCACGATCGGGCGCAGCCAGCGTTCGTTGCGGCCGACCACCAGGGCCAGCAGCGACAGGGCCAGATAGATGACCGCAACGACATCGGCCAGCCGCGGGTGG
Organism: Stenotrophomonas sp. YJH_SMC_91; assembly: GCF_059368495.1. Classification (NCBI taxonomy): domain Bacteria; kingdom Pseudomonadati; phylum Pseudomonadota; class Gammaproteobacteria; order Lysobacterales; family Lysobacteraceae; genus Stenotrophomonas; species Stenotrophomonas sp. YJH_SMC_91. The sequence goes on from NZ_JCAFRT010000001.1 coordinate 210,473, forward strand.
TGGGCTTCGCCGACCATGGCCGACAACGGGCTGTAGAGCAGGGCGGCAATGACCGTAGCGATCAGCACCCGGTACAGCGCGAAGAAATACAGTTCACGCCGCGGAATCGATTCGATGCGGTCAATCAATGAAGCACTGGGTGACACGCCGGAACTCCCCTTCTGGCTGCCTGGGTCTGGATTCTGCGGCGGGCCTGTCCGGCGTCCCCTGAAGTCGGGCCGGCACGTCGCGTTTGCGAAGGGCAGTATAGGGCCCTCGGCCGGGCGCCGCCGAAGTGGTCCGGATCGCGCATTTGGCCCGTTGCGGACACCGGTGGCCAGCCCCGGCCCGGGCGCAACTGCCTGAATGACGGTGGAAATCTGCCCGCGTCTGGCGTTTTGTACAGACTTCTTTGCGCCCCGGCGCCGGCTCGGCCACAATAGTGGGCCCGCCGCGGTCCATGCCGGCGCCCCGCCGGGGCCCTGAGGAATTGCGTGCGGTCGTTCCTATTCCCACGGTGACGCATGAATTTCCACGAATACCAGTCAAAACAACTGCTTGCCGAGTACGGCATCCCGGTCCCGGCCGGCAAGGTCGCTGCGACCCCGGACGAAGCGGTTGCCGCTGCCAACTCCCTGGGCCAGGGCCCCTGGATGGTCAAGGCGCAGATCCACGCTGGCGGCCGCGGCAAGGCTGGCGGCGTCAAGTTCTGCAAGACCACCGACGACGTGAAGGCCGCTGCGGCCAAGATGCTCGGCACCAAGATGGCCACCTACCAGACCGCTGGCGTTGAACTGCCGGTCAACCTGGTGCTGGTGACCACCGCCGGCGAGATCGTCAAGGAACTGTACCTGTCGGTGCTGGTCGACCGTGGCACCAAGACCATCACCTACATCGCCTCTTCGGAAGGCGGCGTGGAGATCGAGCAGGTCGCTGCTGAAACCCCGGAGCTGATCCACTCGCTGAACGTCGACTTCGTCGAAGGCGTGCAGGGTTACCACGGCCGCGATTTCGGCTTCAAGCTGGGCCTGACCGCCAAGCAGGCCGGCCAGTTCGCCAGCATCATGGTGAACCTGTACCGCCTGTTCAACGAAAAGGACCTGGCCCTGGTTGAAATCAACCCGCTGGCCATCCTGGACGACGGCAACCTGTACGCGCTGGACGGCAAGTTCGACAGCGACGACAACGCCGCGTTCCGCCAGAAGGCCCTGGTCGCCATGCGCGACAAGACCCAGGAAGATCCGACCGAAGTGATCGCTTCGGAACTGGACATCAACTACGTCACCATGGACGGCAACATCGGCTGCATGGTGAACGGCGCCGGCCTGGCCATGGCCACCATGGACGTCATCAAGCTCAACGGCGGCGAGCCGGCGAACTTCCTGGACGTGGGCGGCGGTGCCAACAAGCAGCGCGTCATCGAAGCCTTCAAGCTGATCCTGTCCTCGGACAAGGTCGAAGGCATCTTCGTCAACATCTTCGGCGGCATCGTCCGCTGCGACATGATTGCCGAAGGCATCATCGCCGCCGTGAAGGAAGTGGGCGTCAAGGTTCCGGTCGTGGTGCGCCTGGAAGGCACCAACGTGGAAGAAGGCAAGCAGCTGCTGCGTGACAGCGGCATGGCCATCATCCCGGCTGACAACATCAACGATGGCGCCAAGAAGATCGTTGAAGCTGTCAAGAACGCCGCCTGATACCGACACCAAGGAATTCCAATGTCTGTTTTGATCAACAAGAACACCAAGGTGATCGTGCAGGGCTTCACCGGCCAGCAGGGCACCTTCCACGCCACTCAGATGATCGAGTACGGCACCCAGGTTGTCGGCGGCGTGACCCCGGGCAAGGGTGGCACCACCCATATCGACCTGCCGGTCTTCAACACCGTTGCCGACGCCGTGCAGAGCACCGGCGCCAACGCCTCGGTCATCTACGTGCCGCCGCCGTACGCGGCTGACGCGATCCTGGAAGCCGCTGCTGCCGGCATCAAGGTCATCGTCTGCATCACCGAAGGCATCCCGGTGCTGGACATGCTGCGCGTCAAGAACGTGCTGACCCGTTCGCATCCGGACACCGTGCTGATCGGGCCGAACTGCCCGGGCGTCATCACCCCGGGTGAGTGCAAGATCGGCATCATGCCGGGCCACATCCACCAGCCGGGCAAGATCGGCATCGTGTCGCGTTCGGGCACCCTGACCTATGAAGCGGTCAAGCAGACCACCGAAGTCGGCCTGGGCCAGTCCACCTGCATCGGCATCGGCGGTGACCCGATCAACGGCCTGAACTTCGTCGACTGCCTGAAGCTGTTCAACGAAGACCCGCAGACCGAAGGCATCATCATGGTTGGCGAAATCGGCGGCGACGCCGAAGAAGCCGGCGCCGAGTACATCAAGAACCACGTGAAGAAGCCGGTCGTCGGTTTCATCGCCGGTGCGTCGGCTCCGGCCGGCAAGCGCATGGGCCACGCCGGTGCGATCGCCTCGGGCGGCAAGGGCACTGCCGAAGGCAAGTTCGCCGCCATGGAAGCGGCCGGTGTTGTCACCGTCCGCTCGCCGGGCGACCTGGGCGCTGCCATCGCCAAGCTGGTCAAGTAAGACCGCTGGGCGGGGGATTGTAGAGTCGACTGTTAGTCGACTGCTCTTCCCTCCGGCTGCTGAAACAGAAAGGCCGCCTCCGGGCGGCCTTTCTGCATCTGGCGCCCTGGCCATCCCGGCAAGCTCATCCACGCATGGCGTGGATCTACTGAGCCGGGGCTGTCCACGCAGCGAGCGCGCCCGGCGCGCGCATGGCGCAGCGCTACAATGGCGGCATTGCAACCACAGGCTGGATTCCCATGGCTTCGATCCGCATCGCGATGGCGCAGTTCGACTTCCCGGTCGGCGACGTCGCCGGCAACACCGAGCGCATCATCGAGATGATCGGCCAGGCGCGCGACGAGTACGGCGCCGAGCTGGTGATGTTCCCCGAGCTGGCGGTGAGCGGTTATCCGCCGGAAGACCTGCTGCTGCGCCCGGGCTTCCTGTACGAGTGCGAGCAGGCAATGATGCGCATCGCCGGTGCCTGCCGCGGCATCACGGCGGTGGTCGGCTGGCCGCAGGCGGCTGGCGCGGTGGTCTACAACGCCGCCAGCGTGCTGCGCGATGGCCTGGTCGAGCAGACCTACCGCAAGCGTGAGCTGCCCAATTACGCCGTGTTCGACGAACGCCGCTACTTCGATGTTGATCCGGACGGTGGCAGCTGCGTCTTCGAGGTCAACGGCATTCCGGTGGGTTTGCTGATCTGCGAGGACCTGTGGTTCGCCGAGCCGCTGGCCGACACCGTGCGCGCCGGCGCGCAGCTGGTGGTGGTACCCAATGCCTCGCCGTACGAGCGCGGCAAGCACGCCCAGCGCGATGCGGTGCTGGCCGCACGCACCCGCGAGAGCGGGGCAGCGATTGCCTATCTCAATGTGGTTGGTGGCCAGGATGCGCTGGTGTTTGATGGCGCCTCGGTGGTGGCCGATGGTGATGGCACGGTGCACCCCGCCGCCGCCGCCTTCGTCGACCAGTGGCTGGTGGTGGAGTACGACGGCCAAACGCGCCGCTTCATGCCGCACGTGTGGATGGACGACGGCGACGAGAGCATGGACGCGCTGGCCTGGCGCGCGGTGACCCGTGGCATCCAGGACTACTGCCGCAAGAACGGTTTCAAGAAGGTCTGGCTGGGCCTGTCCGGTGGCATCGATTCGGCGCTGGTACTGGCGCTGGCGGTCGACGCGCTCGGCGCCGAGAACGTCACCGCTGTGCGCCTGCCGTCGCGCTACACCGCCGGCATGTCCAACGACCTGGCCGCCGAGCAGTGCCAGGCACTGGGCGTGAAGCTGGAAGCGGTCTCGATCGAGCCGGCGTTCAAGGGCCTGATGGAATCGCTGGCGCCGATGTTCGAAGGCACTGCGCCGGACGTGACCGAAGAGAACCTGCAGTCGCGCAGCCGTGGCGTGATCCTGATGGCGCTGGCCAACAAGTTCGGAGGGCTGCTGCTGACCACCGGCAACAAGAGCGAGTACGCCGTCGGGTATGCCACCATCTATGGCGACATGTGCGGTGGCTACGCGCCGTTGAAGGACCTGTACAAGACCGAGGTGTTCGGCCTGTCCAAGTGGCGCAATACCGTGGGCGGTGCGCCGGTGATCCCGCCGGCGGTGATCAGCCGCCCGCCGTCGGCCGAACTGCGCGAGAACCAGCTGGACCAGGACTCGCTGCCGGCCTATGACGTGCTGGACGGCATCCTGTACCGCTACATCGACCAGGAGCAGTCGCGCACGGAGATCGTTGCCGCCGGTTATGACGCGGCCGTGGTCGACCGCGTGCTGCGCCTGGTGCGCATCAGCGAGTGGAAGCGGCACCAGGCCGCGCCAGGCCCGAAGGTGTCGCGCCGCGCTTTCGGTCGCGAGCGTCGCTACCCGATCAGCAACGGCTACAAGGGTTGAGGTAGCCGTTAGCAGGTAGTGCCGGCCGCTGGCCGGCAACCCGTACCCCGCGTATCCACGCATGGCGCGGATCTACTGCCTTTGGTAGTGCCGGCCGCTGGCCGGCAACCCGTATCCCGCGCGTCCACGCATGGCGTGGATCTACTGCCTCCGGTAGTGCCGGCCGCTGGCCGGCAATCCGTATCCCGCGCATCCACGCATTGCGCGGATCTACTGCCTCCGGTAGTGCCGGCCGCTGGCCGGCAACCCGTATCCCGCGCATCCATGCATGGCGTGGATCTACCGGGCGTCGTCGAGCAGCTGTTCGAGGTCGGCGGTTTCCGCAGCGTCGTTGAAGTGGCCGTCCCCCAGCCGGGCTCGTACGAATGCCAGGCCATCCGCCGCCGCAGCGTCCAGCGTGCCGCGATGGTCGACCGGGTAGCGCCGGAACGCTACCGGCTCGCCGCGCAGCGCCAGGCCTGCGGCATACAGCAGGGTGGTCAGATAGGGGACGTCGCGGTCCTCGCTGCCGTGGCCCAGCATCAGCGGTTGGCTGAAACCGCGGCGCGGTACGCCGAGATAGTCGTACAGCACGGCCCAGATGCCCGGCACGCTGGTCAGCGGTGCGGTGAACATGCTGCCGGTATCCGCGCCGTCCAGCGTGGTGGCCAGTTCGCCCAGGCACTGCTCGCGTGCCACTGCCACGCGGGTGCGGCCGGTGTCGCTGAGGACGCGGTCGATCTGCGGCGCAACCTGCAGCAGACCGTCGAGCAGATACGCGTGATACGCGTTGAGCGCGCCAGGATTGGCGGTGCGGTTGTCCGGCTTCATCACCAGTGCGGTCAGCTCGACGGCGGTGGGCGTGCCGGTGGTGAAGCTGCCGCGGTAGTGCAGCGACGGGCCAGCATAGGTGGGTGCCAGATGCCCGGCAGTGAGCGCGGCGGCACCACCCTGCGAATGGCCGACCGAGACCCAGCGCGGCGACAGCGTTGCGGTGCCCAGATACTGGCGGCTGGCTTTGACGAGGTCGATGGCATTGCGCGCGGCAGTGCGCACATGCAGATAGGCATGGTCACCTGGACTGCCGAGGCCCTGGTAGTCCGCAGCAACCACCGCATAGCCCTGTGCCAGGAACTGATCGAGGAAGCGGCCGTCGCGTTCGGGTTGGTAGGGGCCGGACACCGAGGGCGCACAGCGATCCGCGATGCCCTGGGTGCCATGTGCCCAGGACACCACCGGCCAGCCGCCTGCAGGCGCCGCGCCGGCGGGCAGGTACAGCAGGCCGGTGCCTTCGGCCAGCTGGCCGCGATGATCCGGGGTGCGGTAGTGCAGCTTGTAGGCCTGCGCGGCCTTGGACGGCACCCATGACGCGCGATAGGGGGCAGCAGACAGCAGATCGCCCGGTGCGGGTGGGGCAGCCGCCACGGGGCCCGAGGACAGCGCCAGCAGGGCAGTGGCGAGGAGGCAGGCGAGGGGGCGGAAACGACGGGGTGGTGGGGTCATGGGGCGCTCCTTCACGGCCGGGATGGCCGTTGCGCCGCAGTGTGGAGGGCCTCGCCTACGCCGATTGGGACCGGCGTCGCATCCGCCGGGGATTCGTAGAATTCCTAGTGTCGTGGTCCATGGTCGCGCGAACCCTCCACGCATGGCGTGGATCTGCCGACAAAGAAAAGGCCCCTTTCGGGGCCTTCTTTTACTTCTTTTCCAGTCGCGCGTTGCGCTGGCCGGTGCTGGCGGACTTTTCGCCAGCGAACGGGTTCAGCTTGCGGATCATCCACGGGTACTTCGGCCACTTGCCTTCCAGCCACGGGTGGTCCGGCTGGTTCAGCTGCAGGACGCGGCGGGCGTCGTCGGCCAGGGTCTTGTTGCCCAGGTGGGTGTAGGAATCGGCCAGGACGGCGACGGCATCGTACTGGAACGCGCTCTGCGGATAGGTTTCCAGCAGGTAGTTGGCGCGGCCGGCGGCCGAGACCCAGGCGCCGCGGCGCATGTAGTACAGGGCGTTGTCCAGCTCATGCTGGGCGAACACGTCACGCAGCTCCAGCATGCGCTGGCGCGCATCGGCGGCGTAGCGGCTGTTCGGGTAACGGTCCACCACGATGTTGAAGTCCGAATACGCCTGGTGCGGCGTGGACAGGTCGCGGCGGCTGGCATCCAGCGACCATACGCGACGCAGGAAAACCGTACTGCGGTTGGAGTTGGCCAGGCCGCGCAGGTAGTACAGGTACGCGATGTTGCGATGGGTCGGGTAGGTACGGATGAAGCGGTCGATGCTGGACACTGCATCGTCGTGCTTGCCGGCCTTGTACTGCGCGTAGGCGGTTTCGATCATCGCCTGTTCGGTATACGGGCCGTACGGATACTGGGCCACGAGGCGGCGGAAGCTGGTTTCAGCCCCGCTCCAGTTGCCACCCTGCATCAGCTTGTGGCTCTTCTCGTACAACTGTTCGACCGGCGTCCCTTCATCGGGGCGATCGCCCTTCTTGGCGCCACGGTGGCAGCCGGTGGCGGCGATGACCAGCACCAGCAGCAGGGCGGTGAGGCGGACGGGCGCGGAGAGCATGGAGGAGCGTCGGATCATGAGGTCAAGGCGGGACGCGGCTGGAATACGAAGGGTCGATGATAGCCTAGTGTCCTGTCCAGCGACTGAAACCGGCCGCCGGGACCCCAAAATTTCAAAGAATGCCCCCTGCCATGTCTGAACAACCCTCTGAATCGGCCCGCCAGGCCATCGTCCCCGACACCGCTGCCGGCCGCCGTTTCGACGCCGTGGTGGCCGAACTGTTCCCCGAATACTCGCGTTCGCGCCTGACCGAGTGGATCAAGGCCGGGGAGGTCCTGCTGGACGGCGCCCAGGTGCGCCCGCGCGATCCGCTGCGCGGTGGCGAGGTGGTGACCCTCAACGTGGTGCTGGAAACCCAGACCGACGCCCAGCCGGAGGACATCCCGCTGGACGTGCTGTTCGAGGACGAGCACCTGCTGGTGATCAACAAGCCGGTCGGCCTGGTGGTGCACCCGGGCGCGGGCAACCACAGCGGCACCCTGGTCAACGCCCTGCTGTTCCGCGACCCGTCGGTGGCGGTGCTGCCGCGCGCGGGCATCGTGCACCGCCTGGACAAGGACACCAGTGGCGTGATGGTGGTGGCCAAGACCCTGGAAGCGCAGACCGCGCTGGTCGAGCAGCTGGCCGCACGCGACGTGCACCGCCAGTACCTGGCCATCGTGATGGGTGCGCTGGTGGCCGGCGGTACCGCCGATGCCCCGATCGACCGCCACCCGCGCGACCGCCTGAAGATGGCGGTGCGCGAGGACGGCAAGGAAGCGATCACCCACTACCGCCTGCGCGAGCGCTTCCGTGCGCACACCGCGCTGGAGTGCCGCCTGGAAACCGGCCGTACCCACCAGATCCGCGTGCACATGGCGCATGTGCGCCATCCGATCATCGGTGACCCGCTGTACGGCGGTGCGCTGAAGCTGCCCAAGGGGGCCAGCGATGAGCTGGTGGCCGCGCTGCGTGGCTTCAAGCGCCAGGCCCTGCACGCCGAGACCTTGGAGTTCACCCATCCGATCACCGGTGAGCTGGTGCGCAACACCGCGCCGGTGCCGGAGGACATGCTGCACCTGATGAAGGTGCTGCGCGAAGACAGCGAGGCCTTCGCCGCGCGCGAGCGGGACCGCTGGTGATGGCCGCCGCGCTGCCCGTGCTGCAGGCGGACTGGCTGGCGCCGCCGGGCGTCCATGCGTTGACCACGCGTCGGCACGGTGCGGGCATTTCGCCGGCGCCGTTCGCGCAGTTCAACCTGGGCAACCGGCACGCGGCCGACGGTGATACCCCAGCCAACGTAGAGCACAACCGCCAGCTGCTGCAGCAGGGGCTGGGGCTGCCCTCGACACCGCACTGGCTGCGCCAGGTGCACAGCAGCACCGTGCTGCGCTTCACCGCGCCGCCGGTGCCCGGCGCAAGCGAGCCGGTGGCCGATGCCGCAGTGACTTCGGTGCCGGGCGTGGTGCTGGCGATCCTGACTGCCGACTGCCTGCCGGTGGTGTTTGCCGCCGCCGATGGCAGTGAGGTGGGCGCGGCCCACGCAGGCTGGCGTGGCCTGGCCGACGGCATGCTGGAGGCCACCGTGGCCGCCATGCAGACGCCGCCGGCGCAGCTGCGGGCCTGGCTGGGCCCGGCCGCCGGACCGGCCGACTACGAGATCGGCGAGGAGGTCTACCACGCCTTCGTCGGCCATGATCCGGCCGCCGAGGCGGCGTTCGTTGCCACCCGCGCGGGCCACTGGAAGGTGGACCTGTTCGCGCTGGCGCGGCAGCGGTTGCAGGCGGCGGGCATGGACCCGGCGCAGGTTCATGGCGGCACGGTGTCGACCATGGCCGATCCGGACCTGTATTCGCACCGGCGCGACCGTCGCACCGGGCGCATGGCGACGCTGGCCTGGATCGCGCCCTGACCTTGCCGCTGTTCGCGCGCGTGCTGGGGCCGGCCTTCGCCACCCTGGCCGCGCCGGTGCAGGCGCTGCATGCCGCGCCGTTGCCCTGCCGCTACGTGGGGCAGGCGCGCATCGTGAGGGGGCGGCACTGGCTGGTGCCGCTGCTGGCTGTGTTGGCGCGGCTGCCGAAGGACGGTGACGCGCTGCCCACCGAAGTGGCGTTCAGCGCACATGGGCAGGGCGAGCAGTGGGCGCGGCAGTTTGGCCGCTGGCCGATGGTGTCGCGGCTGTGGGCGCACGAGGGCTGCCTGCGCGAGCAGTTGGGCGCGGTGCGCTTCGAGTTTGATCTGCAGGCCCGCGAGGGTGGCATCGACTGGTCGGTGCGCCGGGTCTGGGCGTTCGGGCTGCTGCCGTTGCCGAGGCGCTGGTTTGGTGGCGTGCGTTGCCGCGAAGCCTGGCAGGGTGAGCGGTACACTTTCCTGGTCGATGTGACGCTGCCCTGGGCGGGAGCCCTGATCCGCTATGAAGGTTGGCTCGAACCGCAGTGAGGCCGCCGCCGAGGCGGGCAGCGCGGTGATCGTATTCGATGGCGTATGCGCGCTGTGCAACCGCTGGGTGCGCTTCCTGCTGCGTTTCGACCGCGCCGGGCGCTACCGCTTTGCGGCGATGCAGGGGCAGCAGGGCAGCGCGATGTTGCGCGCGCACGGGCTGGACCCGCAGGACCCGATGTCGTTCCTGCTGCTGGACGCGCAGGGTGCCTGGACCGATACCGATGCGATCCTCCGCGTGCTGGCGGGGCTGGGCGGCGCCTGGCGCCTGACCGGCGTACTACGGGCAGTGCCGCGCGGCTGGCGTGATGCCGCGTACCGCGTGCTGGCGCGCAACCGCTACCGCTGGTTCGGACGGCACGACGCCTGTCATCTGCCCGCACCGGAGCAGGCAGCGCGATTCCTGGATTGAAGGAAAAAGGGGACGGAGGGGATCAAGGCGTCTGTGCACAACTGCCTTGATCCCCTCCGTCCCCTTTTTTCCTCAACCTTCCAGCGCGTCCAGATAGCTGCGGCGCCAGTGATTGATGTCGTAGGTGCGCAGGTGATCCATCATCGCGTGCCAGCGTTCCTTGCGCCTGCTCAGTGACATCGTTGCTGCCGTGGCGATGGCGTCGGCCACGCCGTCCAGATCGTGCGGGTTCACCAGCAATGCCTGCTTGAGTTCGTCGGCAGCGCCGGCCAGCAGCGACAACACCAGCACGCCGGGATCTTCCGGGTCCTGCGACGCTACGTATTCCTTGGCCACCAGGTTCATGCCATCGCGCAACGGCGTGACCAGGCCGACCGCCGCCGCCCGGTAGAAGCCGGTGAGGGTGGCATGGGTGAAGTTCTGGTTGACGTAGCGCAGCGGCGTCCAGTCAGGTTCGGCGTGGCCACCGTTGATGTGGCCGGCGATCTGTTCCAGCTGGCTGCGCAGCTGCCGGTACTCGGTGACATCGCCGCGCGAGACCGGGGCGATCTGCAGGTAGGTCAGCGAGCCGCGCTGGTCGGGGTGGCGCTCAAGATAGCGCTCGAAGCCAAGGAAGCGTTCGGGCAGGCCCTTGGAATAGTCCAGGCGATCCACGCCGATCGCCAGCTGGCGATCGCGCAGGCTGGCGCGCAGGTTCTTCACGGCGGCCTTGGTGGCCGCGGTGCCGGCCTGGCGTGCGATCAGCTCGGTGTCGATGCCGATCGGGAAGGCGGCGGCACGGAAGCGGCGCCCGCCCGGTGCTTCCAGCTCGCCGTTGTCGAGCACGCGGCCGCCGCCGAACAGGCGCAGGTAGGTCTGGAAGCGATCAGCGTCGCGCTGGGTCTGGAAGCCGACCAGGTCGTAGGCGTACAGCGCGGAGAACAGCCGCAGGTGGTCGGGCATCGCCTGCAGCAGGTCGGCAGACGGCATCGGGATATGCAGGAAGAAGCCTATGCGACAACCGATGCCGCGCTCGCGCAGCAGCGCACCGAGGGGGATCAGGTGGTAGTCGTGGATCCAGACGATGTCGTCCTCGCGCAGCAGTGGCGCGAGCTTGTCGGCGAACAGCGCGTTGACCTTGTGGTAGGTCTCGCGGGTGCCGCGGTCGTAGTCGACCAGATCCAGGCGGAAGTGCAGCAGCGGCCACAAGGTGCGGTTGGCGAAGCCGTTGTAGTAGCCATCGACCTCACGCTTGCTCAGGTCCATGGTGACGTAGTCGATGTCACCGTCTTTCTGCCGGTGCAGCGTGCCGCTGCCTTCCTTCACCGTCTTGCCACTCCAGCCGAACCACAGGCCACCGCGTTCCTTCAGGGCAGCCAGCAGGCCGACAGCCAGGCCGCCGGCGCGGTTCTCGCCGGGCACGGCCACACGGTTTGAAACCACGACCAGACGACTCACGATGCCTCCTGCCAGGACCGCGACAGGCGCATTGCGGCGGTGATCAGGCCGACGTGCGAATAGGTCTGCGGGAAATTACCCCAGGCCTCGCCGCTGTCGAAGGCCAGATCCTCCGACAGCAGGCCCAGGTGGTTGCGCTGCTTCAGCAGCAGCTCGAACATCTCACGTGCTTCATCCATGCGCCCGATCGCGGCCAGCGCGTCGATGTACCAGAAGGTGCAGATGGTGAAGCTGGTCTCCGGCTCACCGAAGTCATCCGGCGCGACATAGCGGTACAGCGAATTGCCATGCTTGAGGTCGCGGCCGATGGCATCGACGGTGGCGATGAAGCGGGCGTCCAGCGCGTCGATGAAACCGATATCGGCCAGCAGCAGCAGCGAGGCATCCAGCCGATGGCCACCGAAGGTATCGGTGAAGTGGCCCAGCTCCTCGTTCCAGGATTCGGCCATGATGCGCGCGTGGATGGTGTCGGCGCGCTCGCGCCAGTAATGCGCGCGGTCGTCACGCTTCAGGCGCACGGCGATCTTGCACAGGCGGTCGCAGGCAGCCCAGCACATCGCGCTGGTGTAGGTGTGCACTTCGGTGCGGCCGCGGAATTCCCACAGGCCGGCATCGGGTACGTCGTGCAGGGCGAAGGCCTGTTCGCCCAGGGGTTCCAGGCGGGCAAAGGTGTGCGCATCACCCGGGTCCTGCAGGCGCCGGTCGAAGAACAGCTGCGTGGACGCCAGCACCACGCTGCCGTAGACATCGTGCTGGCGCTGCACCCAGGCCAGGTTGCCGCGCCGTACCGGGCCCATGCCACGATAACCGGACAGGCTGGGCACTTCGTCTTCGTCCAGCTTGGCCTCGAAGCCGATGCCATACAGCGGCTGCAGCGTGCCGTCGGTGGTGGCCAGGTTGAAGATGTAGCCGAGGAACTGTTCCATCGTGCGCGTTGCGCCGAGACGGTTCAGCGCCCGCACCACGAAGGCCGCGTCGCGCAGCCAGCAGTAGCGGTAGTCCCAGTTGCGCACGCTGCCGGGTGCTTCCGGAATGGAAGTGGTCATCGCCGCGATGATCGCGCCGCTGTCCTCGTACTGGCACAGCTTCAACGTGATCGCACTGCGGATGACCGCGTCCTGCCATTCCAGTGGAATGGACAGGTAGCGCACCCACTCGCGCCAGTAGTCGCGGGTGCGCTGGAAGGCTTCCTGCACGTAGCCGCTGATCGAACGATTGAGCGATTCATCCACGCCCAGGATCAGGTGGATCGGATGGTTGAGCACGAACGGCAGGCCGTCGCGCACGAAGCGCACCGGCACATCGGTGGTCAGCCGCAGCACGTGTTCGGGCAGGATCCAGCGCACATGGTTGCTGCCCCAGGTGGATTCGGGCACGCGTGCGCCCCAGTCGGCCAGCGGGCGCGCACGCACGGTGATGCGCGGGCTACCAGTCAGCGGACGCACCTGGCGGATCAGGCTGACCGGGCGGTAGAAGCGATCGTTCTGGCGCCAGCGCGGGGCGAAATCGAGGATTTCCAATGCGCCGCCCTGCGTGTCACGCAGCACGGTGCGCAGGATCGCAGTGTTGGTGAGGTATTCCTGCTCGCTGCTCGCGAAGTCCTCCAGCTCGATGGCGAAGTCGCCGCCGGTCTGCTGGTTGGGGTCGAGCAGGGCGCAGAAGGTGGGGTCGCCGTCGAAGGTGGGCAGGCAGCTCCAGACAACGCGGGCATGTTTGTCGACCAGGGCGCCGAAGCTGCCGTTGCCGACCACGCCCAGATCAAGATCGGGTTGGGTCATCACGCGGTACATCTCGGTTGCGGCCGTGGGGGTTGGCCGGGTCAATAGGCATTCTCACGCAGCCAGGCGTGCACGCTGCGTATGTCGGGCAGCGCGAACACGGCCGCACTGGGTTCACGTTCACCCACCAGCACGCTCCAGCCATGCTGGCCGTTGGCAGCATCGAAGCCGAATTCGTCGGTGAGGTCATCACCGAGGAACACCGGCAGGCGGCCGCGGAAGGGCAGGTACTGCATCATCCGGCGCACGGCACGGCCCTTGTCGGTGCCGACAGGCACGAACTCGACCACATGGTCGCCAGGCTGCAGGCGGTAGCTGGTGCGGCCACGCACGTGGCGGTCAGCGAACGCGCGGACATCGCTGGCGGCGTGCGGCGCACCGCGCCAGTGCAAGGCCAGGCCGACGCCCTTGTCTTCCACCAGCACGCCAGGATGCCCATGGGCGAAGCGCATCGCCTGCTGGTGCAGCGCGTGCAGCCATTCGGCGGTGTCGTCGTCGTGTTCGTCGCGCAGCACACGACCGTCTTCGCCACGCAGCTCATGGCCGTGCAGGCCGGCGGCGGGTAGTTGCAGGGGGGCGAACAGTTGATCCAGCTGTTCAAGCGGGCGACCACTGACCAGTGCCACGGCACCTTCCAGGCGGTCGCTGATGCGGCCGATGGCTTCACGCACATCCGGCAGCAGCTGCACGGCATCCGGGCGTGCAGCGAATTCGATCAGGGTGCCATCGACATCGAGGAACAACGCACAGGCGTCGTCCAGCAATGGCGGTGGCGGACGCAGGGGGAGCGGTTCAGCCATGACGCCCAGCTTGCCAGCGTGGGCGTGTACGCGGGGTCGAGGGCAGGCTACGGCCCTGCTTCGGTGGGTGCCGACCGTTGGTCGGCACGGCAGCAGTGCGGACCAACGGTCCGCACCCACCCAAAGCAGATCCGCACCCCGATCACGAAGTTGCCGGCCAGCGGCCGGCACTACCGTGTCGTGCGGACCAACGGTCCGCACCTACCCAATGCGATCAGAACGTATAGCGGACGCGGCCGTAGTAGTACGCGCCGTTGCTGCCGATCGGCGACAGCACGTCATACGGCAGGTTGCCGAAGTAGTGGATATCGCTGTTGGATCGATCCGGGTAGTTGTCGGTCAGGTTCTGGCCGCCGATGGCCACGCTCCAGCGCGGAGTGATGCGGTATTCGACCTCCGCATCCAGCTGCCACTCGGCCTGGTAGGTCTGGCGCGGGATGTAGCCGTCACCGAAGTTGAACACGCGGGTGGCGCTGCCGTAGCGGTTCACGCGGCTGCTCAGCGACCAGTGGTCGTTGCTCCACGCGGCAGAGAAGCTGCCGCGGGTACGCGGCGTGGCATCGGTAAGCGTGTTGGTTTCTTCGATGCCGAACAGCACGTAGTCCGGATTCAGTGCACGCAGCTGTGCCGGCGTGGCCAGCACGTTCTTCAGCGTGGTCTTGGTGTACGCATAGGTGCCGGTCAGCAGCAGCTGGCCGTCGCCCAGCGACTGGCGCCAGTTGCTCACCAGCTCGGCGCCGCGGGTGCGGGTATCGGCGGCGTTGACGAAGAAACTGGCGCTCTGCAGGCCGCTGACGCCGTAGTTGGCGGCCACGTAGTCGGTCAGTGCATCGCCGGTGATGCTCTCCGACAGCGCGATGCGATCGTCGATGTCGATCTGGAAGAAGTCCAGTGACAGGTCGAAGTGCTCGCCAATTCGGCTGGTGAAGCCCAGCGAGGTATTGATCGACTTCTCCGGCTTCAGGTTCTGCGCACCGAGGCCACGCGCGATCGGGTTGTTGACCGACAACAGGCGGCCCTGCACCAGCTGGCCGCCAGCGTTGTAGCCGGTGGAGGTGGATTCGTAGCCGATCTGTGCCAGCGACGGCGCACGGAAGTTGTTGGAGATGGCACCGCGCAGCGCGAACGCCGGGGTGAACTCATAGCGCAGGCCGAGTTTGCCGGTCAGTTCACCGCCGAAGTCGTCGTTGTGCTCGTAGCGCGCGGCCAGATCGGTGGAGAACTTCTCGCCGAACTGACTGGACAGGCTGGCGTAGGCGCTGGCGACATCGCGCGACAGGGTGGCCGCGTCCTGCGGGGTCAGGCCGCCACCGGCCTGCGAACCGGTCGGGCGGTCGGTGTACGGGCCGGCCGCATAGCTGGCCGGGTCGCCGGGACGGGTCTGGTAGCGCTCGTGGCGTGCTTCCACGCCCAGGCCGAGCGTGTGGCTGATGCTGTCGCTCTGGGTGAACACGCGGCTCAGGTCGAGGTTGCCCACGGTCTGCGCGTATTCGTAATCGGCGGTCTTGAAGCGGGTCGGGCTGGTCGGGCCCAGCGAGGCGTTGAGCGAATCACGCAGGCGGTAGGTGAAGTCGTTCTGGCCGTAGTCCAGGCTGCCGTCGTAGCTCCATTCGCCCCACTGCCCGCGTACACCGGCCACGGCCTGCACGTCGCGGTTCTCGCCCTCGGAGATCGGCCGGTACCCGTTCGGATAGACCTGCTTCCAGTTGGCATCGCCGTCGGGGTAGCGAAAGTAGTTCGCGCCTTCGGTATCGCGCTGGTTGAAGGTGCCGAATGCATAGAATGTCGAGGTCTGGCCCACCGGGATCTCGGTGTTCAGCCACAGGTTGATGTCCTTGCTCTTGCCATCGCCCAGCACATAGTTGCGCTTGCCCTGCAGCGCCAGGTTGCCCGGGGTCTGGTCCCACGGCGGAATCTGGTCGAAGCCGGCGCGGTTGGTGCCGTTGCGGTGCTTGTATTCCAGGCCGACGCGCAGGAAGCCGCCATCCTCGCCCAGCGAAGTGCCGACCTTGGCGCTGATATTGCCGGTCTGGCCGTCGGTAAGGGTACGCCCGATCGGCTTGAGGTCGGTGTGGTTGGCGCCGTAGCTGGCCTCGATCTCGCCACCGTCGCCGCCGTTGTCGAGTATCACGTTGATCACACCGGCCACGGCATCCGAGCCATACAGCGCACCAGCGCCATCACGCAGTACTTCGATGCGCTTGATCGCGCTGACCGGGATCGAATTGAAATCAACCGGGGTGGTGCCCTTGCCGATCTTGCTGTCGGTGTTGACCAGCGCGGTGTGGTGGCGACGTTTGCCATTGACCAGCACCAGCACCTGGTCCGGCGACAGGCCGCGCAACTGCGCGGCGCGCACATGGTCGGCGCCGCCGGAGTTGGATTGGCGCGGGAAGTTGAACGACGGCAGCAACGCCTGCAGCGCGCTGCCCAGTTCGCCGTTGACCACGCCGGCCTTGCGGATGTCCTCGGCGGTGAGCACGTCTACCGGTGAGGTGGATTCGAGCACGGTGCGGTCGGCGGCACGGGTGCCGGTGACGATCACCGTGTCCAGGTTGGTGGCGTCCTGGGCCAGGGCCGGGACGGCGGCGGAGGAAAGCGCGAGGGCGATGGCGAGGCCGAGCGGCGACGCGGGCAGGCGGACGGACATGGGGGCTCCAGCAACAACGACGACGGGGAAGGGGGGGAGGTGGTTTCACTTACATCCATCCGGATGAAGCGATATATTATCTTCGCGTGATGACCGGTGCCGATGCAAGCCCCTGCCGGTCCGGCATGAGTTGATGCCCTGCTGGCATCAGCACGCCGGGCCGGTGGCGCTGTACGCTGCCGGCTCGCCTTGTCCCCCTTCCCCGGAGCTGTACCGATGAAACACCTTGGCCTCGTCTTCGCCGTGCTGCTGGCCACCAGTGGCTGCGCAAGCCTGTCCTCGCAGGCGCCCAGCGCCTATGCCCTGGCCACCACCGCCGAACTGAAGGGGGATGCCGCACGCCCGTCCGCCGGCCACGGCTGGGTGCGCAGCGAGCTGTATTTCGGCGTGGGCGAGGAGCAGGGCGCCGGCAACCGCCCGCAGGCCGATACCATCAGCGAGGCGCAGTGGCGCACCTTCCTGGACAAGGAAGTCACTCCGCGCTTCCCGGATGGCCTGACCGTGTTCGATGCCTATGGCCAATGGCTGTTCCGCGGTGATGCCGCGCCCAACCGCCTGCGCACCAAGGTGCTGGTGGTGCTGCACGAGGACACCCAGCAGCGCCGCGCCGACATCGAAGCGATCCGCCTGGCGTGGAAGCAGCAGACCAAGCATCAATCGGTGCTGTGGTCGCGGCAGCCGGTCGAGGTATCGTTCTGAGTTGAAGGTGCCGCCGCGGTGTCGCAGGGAGCAATGATGAATTACAGGGAATGCGTGCTGGGCCTGGTGCTGGCGGGCGTGCTGGCACCGTCGGCGCAGGCAAGTGGCGACGACGGCGAAACGCTGCGTTTCCAGGTGGCCGCGCATGTGCAGGCGCATGCCGATCCGCAGCAGGACGGCAGCATCGCCGTGCAGCTGTCACCGTCGGGCAAGCGCCAGACGCTTGAGGGCGCGGCGGATGCCGATGGCACCTCGCGATGGTCGCTCGAAGATGTAGATTTCGATGGCTACCCGGAATTGGTCGCACGCGCCCCGGTGGGCATGGTCAACGAAGCAGTGGCGGTGTACCGGTTCGATCCGGCCACTGTGGGGTTCCGCGCGCTGCAGGCCGACACCCACGGCAAGGACAGTTGCGGTGACCTGATGGGGTTGAGCGTGGATGCTGCCACTCGAACCCTGACCAGCAGCTGCCGCAGTGGCCCGATGTGGTACACCGACCAGTACCGGTTTGCAGGCGCGAAGCTCCATCTGTACCGCTCTGAGAGCGTGCTGATGCTGGGCGATACCTTGAACGCCGCGCTGCAGTGGGAACAGACCGACGAGCAGGGCCCGTTGGCGGTCTGGCGCACGTATGATCCGGCCGGCCGTGTGCTGGAAAGTGCCATCGCCGATGGCCTGGGCGCACCGCCGGACGGGCCGTTGCGTGGTCAGCAGGCCACCGTGGTAACCGCGCCCCTGTTCCTGTTCGACCGACCCGGCGCCTCCAGCACCAAGCGTTACCTGGTGCAGGGTGATCGCGTGGAACTGCTGGATGAACAGGACGGCTGGGTGAAGCTGCGCTACCGCAACCCGAAGCAGGGCGCGGTGGAAGGCTGGATCAACGTCAACGATTGAAGAAAAAGGGGACGGAGGGAATCAAGTCGTTTGTGGCACATACGACTTGATTCCCTCCGTCCCCTTTTTTTGCGGAGGCATCACTTCATCGGGTCTAGCCTCGGACGTTCCCCCGTTCGAGGATGTATCCGATGAGCAAGCGCGTGGCCGAAATCGTGGTGGACGCCCTGCAGCAGGCTGGTGTCCGCCGTTGCTACGGCATCGTGGGCGATACGCTCAACCATGTGACCGATGCGATGCATGGCAGCGAGATCGCATGGGTGCATGTGCGGCATGAGGAAGTAGCAGCCTTTGCCGCAGGCGCCGATTCGCTGGTGAGCGGCGAACTGACCGCCTGCGCCGGCTCCTGCGGTCCCGGCAGCCTGCATTTCATCAATGGCGTGTTCGAGAGCAACCGCAACCGCGCGCCGATGGTGCTGATCGCCAGCCAGGTGGTGACCAGCGAGCTGGGCATGGAATTTCCGCAGGAAGTGGACTTCAAGGCGGTGTACGCCAGTTGTTCGGTGTTCTGCGAGCAGGTGCACAGCGCCGAGCAGGCGCGTCGCGTGGTCACCCTGGCCTGCCAGGCCGCGATCAGCCGCCGTGGCGTGGCGGTGGTGATCCTGCCCGCCGATATCAGCCAGGCAGAAGTGAAGCACGATGTGCCGTTCTCGGTGCATTACACCCAGCCGGTACTGCGCCCGTCGGATGCTGAGCTGCAGCGCATCGCCGAGCTGCTGGGGCAGGGCAAGCGCATCGGCATCTACGCCGGCGCCGGTTGCCAGGGTGCGCACGCACAGCTGCTGGAACTGGCGCGGCGCCTGCAGGCACCGATCGCGCACACCTCGCGCGCCAAGGACTTCGTCGAGCCGGACAACCCGTACAACATGGGCATGACCGGCATCTTCGGCATCGAATCCGGCTTCCACACGCTGATGGAGTGCGACACGCTGCTGCTGCTCGGCGCCGACTTCGCCTGGGGCCAGTTCTACCCGGACAAGGCCACGATCATCCAGGTCGACCGCGATGGCAGCCATCTCGGCCGCCGCCACCCGGTGAACCTTGGCGTGGTCGGTGATATCGCACCGACGCTGGATGCCTTGCTGCCGATGTTGCCGCCGCGCGAGGACAGCAGTTTCCTGGACGAGTGCATCGGGCGTCGCGACAAGGCACTGAAGAAGCGCGAGCAGGAAGAACAGCCGGGCGAGGGTGAACTGATCCACCCGCAGCATCTGACGGCATTGCTGTCGAAGCATGCCAGCGACGATGCGCTGTTCACTGCAGACGGTGGCTCGCCGATGGTGTGGGTGCTGCGGCATATCCGCGTCAACGGCCGCCGCCGCACGCTGACCAGCCTGTTGCACGGCACGATGGCCAACGCGATGCCACAGGCGCTGGGCCTGCAGAAGGCGTTCCCTGGCCGGCAGGTGATCTCGCTGTCCGGCGATGGCGGCCTGGCAATGTTGCTGGGCGACCTGCTGACCGCGGTGCAGGAGAACCTGCCGATCAAGGTGGTGGTGTTCAACAACGGCTCGCTGAACTTCGTCGAGCTGGAGCAGAAGGTGGAAGGCCTGCTGGACAACTACACCGACCTGAAGAACCCGGATTTTGGCCGCCTTGCCGAAGTGATCGGCTTCCACGGCCGCACGGTGACGCGCAGCGAGGATCTGGAAGAAGCGGTGCAGGATTTCCTGTCGCAGCGTGGCCCGGCGCTGCTGGACGTGCATACCAGCCGCGCCGAGCTGGTGATGCCGCCGCAGATCGAGGCCAAGCAGGTGGCTGGTACCGCGCTGTATGCAGCCAAGGCGGTATTGAACGGCCGCTTCGACGACGTGAAGCATCTGCTGGTGGACAACTTCCTGAAGAAGTAGGGAGTTGGTCGATGCAGGGCTGCGCCCTGCACCCGCAGAGGCCAATGCAACAGCCGAAGCAACAGCAACAACCGAAGCAACAGCAACAACCGAAGCAACAGCAACAACCGAAGCAACAGCAACAGCGGGCATTCCGTGGGATGGCAGGGCGGGTCCGGTTGCGGGGGACGCCGTAAACCCGTCCCTGGGGGCTTGGCCGCGGCATCCGTGCCGCGGACACCCCCGCAACCGGACCCACCCCGCCTTCGACAGATTTCTGCGATCTGTCGGAATGGCATGGCCGGTGCCTGATGGGTGTCGACCTTGGTCGACACGGTAGATCCACGCCATGCGTGGATGAACGAATGAATGATCGGAATGATCTTCTGTAGAGCCTGGCCATGCTCGGCTCAGAGGCTTCGCGTACAGCGGCCGAGCAGGGGCTCGGCGCTACAACGAGCGCCTGCCTTTGCTTTTGATCTTTTGATTCTCTTCCGTGGCTGGCACGCGCAGGAAACTGTCAGGGGCCGGGCGGGTAGGTTGCGCAGGGGCGTGAGCCGCATGGATGCGGCGACCGAGCTTACAGGGACGTACTTGCAGCGCCCCCTGCGCAGCCTACCCGCCCGGCCCACCCCCTGAGGTCCGCTGTCCGCGACCAATCCCCAGCCACGAGGGGCTCCGCCGTTGGCTGGAACCCATCATTCCACGACGGAATTGGCGCGCTGGCCCCGCTGGGCCTACCATCGGCGGTCCCCACCCCCACCGCCCCTTCCATGTCCGCTCCCGCTTCCGCCGCACCGCGTCGCTGGTTCGTCGCCGGTGACTTCAACGGCTTCTTCGGCCTGGTCGTCGACAACCTCTCCATCCTCGGCTTCATCGCCATGGCCCTGGTCGGGATCTTCCAGTTTCCCGCCGACGTGGTGTTCGGCCGCATGTTCCCCGGCACCGCCTTCGGTGTGCTGGTCGGCAACCTGCTGTACACCCTGATGGCGCGCCGGCTGGCCGCGCGTACCGGCCGCGACGACGTCACCGCCATGCCGCTGGGCCTGGATGCACCGACCAGCATCGGCATGGCGCTGCTGGTGCTCGGCCCGGCCTTCCTCGCGTTCAAGCAGCAGGGCATGGACCCGCATGCTGCGGGCATCGCCACCTGGCAGCTGGGCATGGCCGCGCTGGTCATCATGGGCGTGCTCAAGTTCGTGTTGTCGTTCTTCGGCGAAGCGGTCACCCGCGCGCTGCCGCGTGCCGCGCTGCTGGGCTCCATTGCTGGTATCGCGCTGGTGCTGATGGGCCTGCTGCCGCTGCTGGAAACGCTGCGCTCGCCGCTGGTCGGCTTCACCACGCTCGGTTTGCTGCTGTACGTGCTGATCGCCAAGGGCAAGCTGCCGGTGCGTGGCCCGGGCGTGCTGCTGGCCTTCGTGTTCGGCACCGTGCTGTATTACGGCCTCGGCCTGGCCGGGCTGGGCGCACCCGGCTTCCATGTACCGGAGTGGGTGCCGCCGCAGGTGGTGCTGCCGCTGCCGACACTGGGCTTCCTCGACGGCCTGCCCACCGCGATGACCTACCTGCCGCTGCTGCTGCCGTTCGGCCTGCTGATGGTGGTCGGTGGCATCAACGTCTCTGAAAGCGCGCGCGCAGCCGGCGACGACTACCGCACCCGCGACATCCTGCTGGTGGAAGCGGTGGCCACGCTGGTGGCCGGCGTCTGCGGTGGCGTGGCGCAGACCACGCCGTACATCGGCCAGCCGGCGTACAAGCACATGGGTGCGCGCAGCGGCTACACGCTGCTGACCGGCCTGTTCGTCGGCATCGGCGGCATGCTCGGCATCATCTCCGGGCTGGTGCAGTGGCTGCCGCTGGCGGTGCTGGCACCGATCATCGTGTACGTGGCCATCGATATCACCACCCAGGCCTTCCAGGCCACGCCGCGTCACCACACCGGTGCGATGGTGTTCGGCTTCCTGCCGTCGGTGGCCTACCTGCTGGCGATCAAGGCACCCGGCTGGATCGCGCCGGACCAGCTGCCGCAGCTGCTGACCAAACTGGATGGCCACGGTCTGCCCGAGCTGGCGGTGATCTTTACCCTCGGCAACGGCTTCATCATCACCTCGATGCTGTGGATTTCGGCGGTGGCGGCGATGGTCGATGGCCGCCTGCGCCGTGCCTGCGGCTTCCTGCTGGTGGCTGCGGTGCTGACCCTGTTCGGCCTGATCCACTCGGTGGATCCGCGCGGTGGCATCTACCTGCCGTGGGAGCTGGACGGCCTGGCGCGCATCATCAGCTGGCAGTTCGCTGGTGCCTACGTGGCACTGGCGTTGCTGCTGGGGTTGCTTTCGCTGCAGAAGCAGCCGGTGCAGCCGCTGGGTGAAAACAACTGACCCAACGGTAGTGCCGGCCGCTGGCCGGCAAAGCGGTGGGCTGCAGACGCATCATGTGGTTGCCGGCTAGCGGCCGGCACTACCGCTCTCCATCCAGTTCCGGGTAGTGGCGGAAGATGCCGTTGGTGTTGAACGGCAACCGCCGCTCCGAGGCCAGATAGGCGGCGATGTTCGGCCGCTTTGCCACCCGCTCCTGCAGCGCACGCAGCAGGGGCAGGGTCGGCGCCAGTGCCTGCATGCGGCGCGGGAACATGTAGTCCAGTCCGCTCAGCAGCTGGAACAGCGACAGATCAACATAGGAATGCTCGCGCAGTGCGTGGCGGCCACCATTGGCGGCCAGCACCTGCTCGAAGTAGCCGAGGAACTTCGGCAGCCGTTCGCCACGCAGGGAGGCGGCCCGTGCCTTGGCTTCGGTCTTCTGCTCTTCGTAGTACTTCGATGCGGCGATCGGATGGTGGGTGTCGTGCACCTCGGCTACCAGATCAGCGATGGTCAGCTGCAACTGCAGTGCCTGCATCCGCCGCGAGGCCGCCTGCGGCACCAGGTCAAGCGGCGGGCCGAGAAAATCCAGGATCGCGGCGACCTGTGCAATGACCTGGCGGCCCGCCTTCAGGAATGGCGGCGCGAAGGGCTGCGCACCTTCACTGCTGCCATCGAGAAACGGCTGCATCACCGCATCGCCGTGCTCCCGCGCCATGTCGATGTAGTCGGCACCGGCATCCTCCAGCGCAAGCCGCACGAACTCGCCACGGCCCTGGATGCCGGTCCAGTAATACAGCGCGTACTGCATGGCAGTGCCTCCACAGAACAAGGCTCACAGCCTCGCGCGCTGCATGCAAAGCAAGTGTGAGCACGGCCTTGCTGCAGGCCTCAACCCGAACGGCAGCGGAACAGGCGGGGAACCGGCTGCAATCGGTGGGGTCACACCTTCATCATGCGTGTGAAACGAGGTGCTGCATCATGCAGAGTGGAAAGGCGGTATGGCCCTGGGTGTTGGGCGTGGTGGTGATCGGTGGTGCCGGTGGTTGGCTGTTCCGCGATCAGCTGAAGCGCCTGGCAGACGGTGTTTCGGTGCCGGTGCAATCAACCCCCGCCAGTACCGGCGCGCCGCCACAACCGCAGGCGGCCGCGGAACCCGCGCCAGCACCGCCCGCGATCAAGCATCCGCTGGATACCGAGGCCGCCGCCGATCCGGCGCTGCCCAAGCTGGCTGACAGCGATACGGCCGCCTGGGGTGCATTGAGCCAGTTGCTCCAGGGCGAGGGGCCACTGACCCTGCTGCTGCGCGATCATCTGATCCAGCGCCTGGTCACCCAGGTCGACAACCTGGACAAGCCCAGCGTGCCGCCGACTGCGCTGGCCGCGCGGCCGCTGCCGGGCAACCTGCAGGTCGAGCCGGGCGAGGGTGGCGAACGCATCGCCGCCAGCAACGCGGCGCGCTATGCATCCTACGTGCAGGCCTTCACCGCGCTGGACCCGGCGGCAACGGCTACCGCCTACAAGCGCTTCTATCCGCTGATCCAGCAGGCCTATGTGGACCTGGGCCGGCCCGACGGGTACTTCAACGACCGCCTGGTCGCGGTGATCGACCACCTGCTGGACACCCCGGAACTGGCCCAGTCCCCAGTGGTACAGCGCGATGAACGCGGCCGCTACCGCTTTGTCGATCCCACCCTGCAGTCGCGCTCGATCGGGCAGAAGGCGCTGCTGCGGATGGATGCCGCCCAGGCGCGGGCGGTCAAGCAGCAGCTGCGGGCGATCCGCAGCGCGATCACCCGCTGAGCCCGTTCACTGCGTGGAACTGATCGGGATCAACACGCCGACCACACCGGTTCCGGCATGCTGGCCGAAGCCTGACTGGCCTCGAGGTGCAGTCGCAGCCACCCTTGAAACCGGGTGGGGCAACCGCATCTTTCCAGCATCGCCGGCGCGGGCCGGCCCTGATGACCGATGAGGATTCGCAATGCGGATGGACAAGCTCACCTCGCGTTTCCAGCAGGCGCTGGCAGACGCACAGTCGCTGGCCGTGGGCCGCGACAACAGCATCATCGAACCGGTTCACCTGTTCAGCGCGCTGCTGGACCAGCAGGGCGGCAGCACGCGTCCGCTGCTGGCCCAGGCCGGGGTGAACGTGCCGGTACTGCGCGAGCGCCTGACCGAGGCGCTGGATGCGCTGCCGAAGGTGTCCGGCCAGGCCGGCAACGTCTCGATGGGCAACGACCTGGGGCGCCTGCTGAACCAGACCGACAAGCTGGCCCAGCAGCACGGGGATGCCTTCATTGCCAGCGAGTGGTTCGTGCTGGCGGCGCTGGACGACGGCGGCACGCTGGGCATGGCGCTGCGCGCCGCCGGTGCCGACAAGACCCGCCTGCAGGCGGCCATCGACAAGCTGCGCGGCGGCGAGAACGTGCAGTCGGAGAATGCCGAGGAACAGCGCCAGGCGCTGGAGAAATACACCATCGACCTGACCGCGCGTGCCGAGAGCGGCAAGCTCGACCCGGTGATCGGCCGTGACGAGGAGATCCGCCGCACCATCCAGGTGCTGCAGCGCCGGACCAAGAACAACCCGGTGCTGATCGGCGAACCCGGCGTGGGCAAGACCGCGATCGTGGAAGGACTGGCCCAGCGCATCATCAACGACGAAGTGCCCGAGGGCCTGCGCGGCAAGCGCGTGCTGTCGCTGGACATGGGCGCGCTGATTGCCGGGGCCAAGTTCCGCGGCGAATTCGAGGAGCGCCTGAAGGGCGTGCTCAACGACCTGGCCAAGAACGAAGGCCAGATCATCCTGTTCATCGACGAACTGCACACCATGGTCGGCGCCGGCAAGGCCGATGGCGCGATGGATGCCGGCAACATGCTGAAGCCAGCGCTGGCACGCGGCGAGCTGCACTGCATCGGCGCCACCACGCTGGACGAATACCGCAAGTACATCGAGAAGGATGCTGCGCTGGAGCGTCGCTTCCAGAAGGTGTTCGTGGGCGAGCCGTCGGTGGAGGACACCATCGCGATCCTGCGCGGCCTGAAGGAAAAGTACGCCGTGCACCACGGCGTGGAGATCACCGATCCGGCCATCGTCGCGGCTGCGACGTTGTCCAACCGCTACATCACCGACCGCCAGCTGCCGGACAAGGCCATCGACCTGATGGACGAAGCCGCCTCGCGACTGCGCATGGAGATCGACTCCAAGCCGGAAGAGCTGGACCGCCTTGAGCGCCGGGTGATCCAGCTGAAGATCCAGCGCGAGATGCTGAAGAAGGAGAAGGACGAAGCCTCGCGGCAGCGCCTGGCCGACCTGGAGAACGACATCGACGGGCTGGAGCGCGAGTTCTCCGACCTCAATGAAATCTGGAAGTCGGAGAAGGCCGCGCTGCAGGGCGCGACCAAGATCAAGGAACAGGTCGAGCAGGCCAGGCTGGAGCTGGAGGCCGCGCAGCGCCGCCAGGATTTCGCCAGGATGAGCGAGATCCAGTACGGGCTGCTGCCGCAGCTGGAAAAGCAGCTGGCCGCGGCCCAGGAGGCCGAGCACAAGGACTTCAAGCTGGTGCAGGACCGCGTGACCGACGAGGAGATCGCCGAAGTCGTATCGCGCTGGACCGGCATCCCGGTCAACAAGATGCTCGAAGGCGAGCGCGACAAGCTGTTGCGCATGGAAGAGGTGCTGCACAACCGCGTGGTCGGCCAGGAAGAAGCGATCAAGGTCGTCTCCGATGCCGTGCGCCGTTCGCGTGCGGGCCTGTCCGATCCGAATCGCCCGGCCGGCTCGTTCCTGTTCCTCGGCCCGACCGGTGTCGGCAAGACCGAGCTGTGCAAGTCGCTGGCCGAATTCCTGTTCGACAGCGCCGACGCGATGATCCGCATCGACATGAGCGAGTTCATGGAGAAGCACAGCGTCGCCCGTCTGATCGGCGCGCCTCCGGGTTACGTGGGCTACGAGGAAGGTGGCTACCTGACCGAGGCCGTGCGTCGCCGTCCGTACTCGCTGATCCTGCTGGACGAAGTGGAGAAGGCGCATCCGGATGTGTTCAACATCCTGCTGCAGGTGCTGGACGATGGCCGCCTGACCGATGGACAGGGCCGCACCGTGGACTTCCGCAACACCGTCATCGTGATGACCTCGAACCTGGGCTCGCACCAGATCCAGGACATGAGCGCCGACGACAGTCCGGAGGCCTACACGCAGATGAAGGCGGCGGTGATGGGCGTGGTACAGGCGCACTTCCGTCCGGAGTTCATCAACCGCCTGGACGACATCGTGGTGTTCCACCCGCTGGACAAGCAGCAGATCAAGCAGATCGCGCGCATCCAGATGCGTGGGCTTGAGAAGCGGCTGGCCGAGCGCGGATTGAAGCTGGCGGTCTCCGATGCGGCGTTCGACCTGCTCGGCAACGTCGGCTTCGATCCGGTCTATGGCGCGCGCCCGTTGAAGCGTGCAATCCAGTCGCAGCTGGAGAATCCGCTGGCGCAGCAGATCCTGTCCGGTGCTTTCGTCAACGGCGATACCATCGAAGTCGGAAACGACGGCGGCCGCCTGGTGTTCGCCAAAGCGTGATTCACACGGGGCGCTGCCTGGCCGTAGCGCCCCGTTTCCTGCGAAGTGGGCCGGGCAATGCCCGGCGCTCACTCAGAAGCGGTGCGTATAGCCGCTCATCAAGCCGAACTGGTTCGCCTTCTGCACGATCGGGCTGTCGGCGGCATCACCGAGCAGGCGCGTGCCTTCGGCCGAGATGTACCAGTTGCCGTTGCGGCCCACGCGGTGGCTCCACTTCAGACCGACACCGGCACTGACCAGGCCGGCCTTTGGCTTGTGCTCGGCAAAGCCGGTACGCGCCGCCTGTTCCGGGCTGACGCCGTACCAGGTCTGCATGTAGCCGCGGTTGCCGTAGTCGGTGGACACGCTGCCGCTGACCACGCCGCCGGCCAGGTCGAACAGCGGCATGCTCAGGTTCAGATGGATCTGCTGGGTGGCCAGGCCGTTCTCGGCCTTGTCCTCGTCCTTGCGGGTGAACTGCCAGGAGCCGCTCAGCACGGCTTCGCCCAGCGTATAACCAGCCGAGATGCCGACCAGGGGACGGGTATCGATATCACCCATGCCGCGCAGGAAGTCGGAACCGCCGAGCAGCGAGTCCTTTTCCTTGCGGATGCCGCTGGCGCCGACATACGCGCGCACGCGGGTGTGCTCGCCGATGGAGGTGCCCCAGCCAATGCCACTGGTGCCCAGAAACCATCCACCCGGCGAGGTGACATCAAAGGACAACGACGGTGTCGCACGATACTCCTCGCTGCCGCTGTAGCGCGGCGCCACGCCACCGCCGGCAGCGACCTCGAAGGTCCAGTGGTCATCCTTGGCGTGGGCGATCGGTGCGGCGAACAGCGGCAACAGGGCCAGGCAGAGCAGGGCGGGGGAACGGCGGAGCTGGGACATGGAAACTCTCGACAATGGGAGGAAGGCAGCACGCGCATCCGGCGAGTGCTGCAGGGTCGCTAGCGTGGCGATACGCCGGCGACCGATCCGTCCGCAGTTGTGCGGGAGTTGTAATCAACTGTAATCGCGCCCAGGGGCGTTCAGCTGGCAGCCAGCGGCCAGTGCATTTCCATGCGCGCGCCGCCCAACGTGGCGCGGCTGATGCGAAGCTCGCCGCCGTGGCGGACGGCAATGCGGCTGACGATGGCCAGGCCCAGGCCGAAGCCCCCGGTATCGCGGCTGCGGCTGTCATCCAGGCGGGTGAACGGGCGCATCACCTTCTCGCGATCGGCTTCGGCAATGCCGGGACCGTCGTCATCCACACGCAGGCAGGCGCGGCCGCTGACACCGACCAGCGAGACTTCCACCTGCGAACGCGCATGGCGCAGCGCATTGCCCACCAGATTGCTGAGTGCCAGCTGCAGCAGGCGCGGCTCGGCATCCACCCGTGGCAACGCGCTGGGCTGCACGCGCAGTATCACGCCGGCACGTTCGGCATCACGGCGCGCATCGGCCAGGCAGGCCTGCAGCCAGTCGTTGGCTTCGATGCGCTGCATCGGCTCGCCCTCGCTGGGATGCTCCAGCCGTTCGTAAGCCAGCAGTTCGCTGACCAGCCGGTTGAGCTCGGCCAGGTCACCGTGCAGGCCCCGCGCCAGCCGTTCGCGGCGTTCGCGGTCATCGCTGTCCTGCATCAGGTCCAGGCCGAAGGCCACGCGCGCGATCGGCGTGCGCAGCTCGTGCGAGATCGCATGGGTCAGGTCGCGCTGGCGCTGCACCAGTTCGGCCACGCGTGCCGCCATGCGGTTGGAGTGGTCGACGATGACCCGGATCTGCGAGCGTGGCGAGACCTGCGCACGTGCCTGCAGATCGCCCGAACCGATGCGGTCGGCATGCCGGCGCAGCGCTTCCAGGTCGCGCCAGAGCAGGCGCACCCACGCGTACAGGCTGGCGCCCCACCAGCAGCAGGATGCTGAGGTAGGCGGCGATGGTCATGTACGTGGTCATCTGCACCGCGCCAGGCAGGCGCAGGTGCAGCCAGCGGCCATCGCTGCCCTCGATGGGCAGCAGGACCTGCTGGTATTGATCGCGCACGATGAAACCATCGGCCTTCACGGCCACCTGTTCCTGCGCGTCGAGTGCGGGAGGTTTGTCGAGCAGGGTCAGGGCGATGCCGTAGTGTGGCTGCCACTGCTGCAGGCGCTCACGCTGCTGGTCGGCATCCAAGCCGGCCAGGCCACTGCGCAGGGCGTACACCTGACCACGCACCTGCTGGACGAAGACGCGATCCTGCACGGGCGTGTAGATGCCGTCCAGGATGTGGTTGAGGAAGAACACCGACACCAGGAAGCAGGCACCCGTGATAAACCACAACCACAGGAACAGCCGCTTCATGCCGTCCAGGCCGACGGATTGAACTGGTAGCCACGGCCCCACACGGTCTTGATCCGCCGCGGTTCGCGCGCATCATCACCGAGCTTGCGGCGCAGCTTGCCGATGCTGACATCGACACTGCGGTCCAGGCCGTCAAAGCCGATGCCGCGCACCGCCTGCAGGATCTGGTCGCGCGACAGGATCTGCCCCGGCTGGCTGGCCAGCAGCCACAGGATCTCGAATTCCGTGGTGCCCAGCTCGACCGGCTGACCGTGCAGGTGCACTTCGCGCTGCATGCGGTCGATCAGCAGTTCGCCATGCATCAGACGGCTGGGTGTACCGGTGTTGCTGCTGCCATGACGGCGGCGCAGCAGGGCGCGCAGGCGGGCCAGCAGCAGGCGCGGCTCGATCGGTTTGTGCACATAGTCATCGGCGCCCGATTCCAGGCCCAGCACCTGCTCGATGTCGTCTTCGCAGGCGGTCAGCATCAGGATCGGCACGTCGGAGAAGCTGCGGATCTGCCGGCACACGTCGATGCCGCCGAGGCCGGGCAGCATCAGGTCCAGTACCACCAGCTCGGGCGCATGCTGGCGGCAGGCCGCGCCGGCAAGGTCACCGCGTGCCACATGCTGCACGGCGAAACCATGTTCGTGGAGATAGTCGCTGACCAGCTCGGCCAGGCGACGGTCGTCCTCCACCAACAAGACCTGGGTCGGGGTACCGTTGGCGGTGGGTGTCCAGGGGGATGGCTGCATGCGCGTGGGGCCTCCGTGCCCGGGCAGGAGCGCCCGGCGGCGAAGCCTATCAACGCCCCGTGACCGCTGCCTGAATCGCGGCCAACCTGATAACCCCCGGTATGGACGTCATCGCCAGCAGCTTTCAGCGGCCGGCGACGGCTGGCCTATGGTGGCGGTTTCCCCGGATGGAGCCTGGCGCAATGAGCGACCCGCAGTGGCAACTGGAAACCCTGGCCGTGCACGGCGGCTACCGTCCCGACCCGACTACCCGCGCGGTGGCGGTGCCGATCTACCAGACGGTGGCGTATGCCTTCGATGACACCCAGCACGGCGCCGACCTGTTCGACCTGAAGGTACCGGGCAATATCTATACGCGCATCATGAACCCCACCACCGACGTGCTGGAGCAGCGCCTGGCCGCGCTGGAAGGCGGCATCGGTGCGCTGGCGCTGGCCTCGGGGCAGGCCGCGATCACCTATGCCATCCAGACCATTGCAGAGGCCGGCGACAACAT
This sequence comes from Stenotrophomonas sp. YJH_SMC_91, assembly GCF_059368495.1. Classification (NCBI taxonomy): domain Bacteria; kingdom Pseudomonadati; phylum Pseudomonadota; class Gammaproteobacteria; order Lysobacterales; family Lysobacteraceae; genus Stenotrophomonas; species Stenotrophomonas sp. YJH_SMC_91. Next base: position 240,837 of record NZ_JCAFRT010000001.1, read on the forward strand.
CGTTGCCTCCAGCGCGTTGTATGGCGGCAGCCTCAACCTGCTGGCGCACACCCTGCCGCAGTACGGTATCCAGGCGCGCTTTGCTGATCCGGCTGATCCTTCTGCGTTCGCCGCGCCGATCGACGAGCGCACCAAGGCGGTGTTCGTCGAATCGATCGGCAACCCGCGCGGCAACGTCACCGACATCGCTGCGATTGCGGAGGTCGCGCATGCCGCTGGCGTGCCCCTGATCGTCGACAACACCGTGGCCACGCCGTTCCTGCTGCGCCCATTCGAGCACGGCGCCGACATCGTGGTGCATTCGCTGACCAAGTACCTGGGCGGCCACGGCACCAGCCTCGGCGGCGCGATCATCGATTCCGGCGGCTTCGACTGGACCGCACAGCCCCAACGCTTCGCGCGGCTCAACCAGCCCGACCCCAGCTACCACGGCGTGGTCTATACCGAAGCCCTGGGGCCAGCGGCCTACATCGGCCGCGCGCGGGTGGTGCCGCTGCGCAATACCGGCGCTGCGTTGTCGCCGTTCAATGCGTTCCTGATCCTGCAGGGAATCGAGACCCTGGCCCTGCGCATGGAACGCATCAACGCCAACGCACTGGCCGTCGCGCAGTTCCTGAAGTCACACGCAAAGGTGGCGTGGGTGCGCTATGCCGGGCTGGCCGACGATCCCGAGCACGCCGCCGCGCAGCGCTATCTGGGTGGGCACGGCTCGGGCGTGCTGACCTTCGGCCTGCCGGGCGGGCGCGAGGCAGGCGCACGTTTCCTTGACGCGCTGAAATTGTTCACCCGCCTGGTCAACCTGGGCGATGCGAAGTCACTGGCCACCCATCCCGCCTCGACCACCCACCGCCAGTTGGATGCGGCGGAGCTGGCCAAGGCCGGCGTCAGTGAAGACACCGTGCGGCTGTCGATCGGCATTGAACATATCGGCGACCTGCGTGCCGACCTGGAACAGGCCCTGGCCGGCGCCTGATAGCCACACGCTTGGTCGTCATCGCCACAGGCGATCACCACCGGTGCCGCGATGCGCTACGGTGGAACTGCCTCTCCAAGGCGTGGCAACGTGGCGATCCAGATCCCCGGTCGATGCGGGTCGACCGGGGATTTTTTTGTTTCCGGGGTCAGATCCGTTTTCCTGTGGAAAACGGATCTGACCCCATGCACCAACAGCAGCGGGGAACTGTCGAAGGCGGGGTGGGTCCGGTGGCGGGAGTGTCCGCGGCATGGGCCCGAGGCATGCCTCGGGCGGGTTGGGCAGGACGCCCAACCCTGGTCTTGCCGTGTGTGCAAGGACTGCACACACGAGCAAGCCGCGGCCAAGCCCCCATGGAAGGGTTTACGGCGTCTCCCGCCACCGGACCCACCCCGCCATCCCACGGAATGCCTGCTTTTGCTTTTGCCGTTGCAGTTGAAGTTGCTCCAGCAGGTGCAGGGCTGCAAGCCCTGCCGCACGCACACCCCTCACACCACCGGAATACTGTGCTGGCCCAACCCGCGATACGGCGGCGTGGCCATCACCATCTCCGCCAGCGAATACGCCAGCTCACGTTCGGCCATCACTGTGCCATCCGCGCCGTGTTCCAGCAGATGCTTCACCTCGGCATCGCTGTGCGCACGCGCCAGCAGGGTCAGGTCCGGGTTGATCGCCCGCAGCTTGGCCAGTGCCTCACCGGCTTCCAGCGGCTGCGGAATCGCCAGCACCGCGATCTTCGCGCGTTCCGGATGGGCCTCGGCCAGCACCCGGTCGGCAGCGGCACTGCCGCGGATCGCCGCCAGGCCCTTGGCGTGCGCCTGCTCGACGTGTTCCTTGTTGTCATCGATCACCAGCACCGGCACGCCACGGTCGCGCAGTACCTGCGCCAGTTCGCTGCCCACCCGGCCATAGCCGATCACGATGGCGTGGTCATGCAGGTCGCGCGACGGGCCGATCGCTTCGGGCGGCTCGGGTACCTGCGGAGACTGCTCCTGCTTGGCCTGCCAACGGTCGAGCAGGCCGAACACCAGCGGGTTGAGCATGATCGACACCAGCGCCCCGGCCAGCACCAGCGACTGGCCTTCCTTCGGCAGGATCTGCAGCGCCACGCCGAGGCCGGCGATGATGAAGGCGAACTCGCCGATCTGCGCCAGGCTGGCCGAGATGGTCAGCGCGGTGCTGGTCGGGTGGCCGAACGCACGCACGATGAAGAACGCGGCGGCTGACTTGCCGAACATGATGATCAGCACCGTGGCCAGCACCTGCCACGGGTGCTGCACGATGATGTTGGGGTCGAACAGCATGCCGACCGACACAAAGAACAACACCGCGAACGCATCGCGCAGCGGCAGCGAATCATGCGCGGCCTTGTGGCTCAGCTCCGATTCGTTGAGCAGCATGCCGGCAAAGAACGCGCCCAGCGCGAACGAGACGCCGAACAGCATCGCCGAGCCGAACGCCACGCCCAGCGCGATCGCCAGCACGGACAGGGTGAACAGCTCACGCGAACCGGTACCGGCGATGCGTTCCAGGATCCACGGGATGACCCGGCGCCCGACCACCAGCATCACCGCCACGAACAGGCCCAGCTGCACGAAGGTCCAGCCGATATCGGCCAGCACGCTGCCCAGCGAGTGCGATTCCTTGGCCGCGTCGGGGCCGAACACGCCGGCCATCACCGGCATCATCACCAGTGCCAGCACACAGGCCAGGTCTTCCACGATCAGCCAGCCGACCGCGATCTTGCCGCGCATGGTCTCCAGCAGACGGCGTTCCTCCATCGCCCGCAGCAGCACCACGGTACTGGCGGTGGCCAGCGAGAAACCGAAGATGACGCCATGGATGGCCGGCCAGCCCATCAGCGAGGCCACGCCCCAGCCGAGCAGGGTGGCCACTGCGATCTGCCCAATGGCACCGGGAATGGCGATGGCCTTGACCGCCATCAGGTCCTTCAGCGAGAAGTGCAGGCCGACACCGAACATCAGCAGCATCACGCCCAGTTCGGCCAGCTGGTTGGCCAGCGCCTGGTCGGCGACGAAGCCGGGGGTGAACGGACCTACGCAGATGCCAGCAACCAGGTAACCGACCAGGGGAGACAAGCGGAGCTTGTTGGCCAGCGCGCCGAAGATGAAGGCGAGCCCCAGGCCAACGGCAACGATGTTGATCAGGTCGGTGTCATGGTGCATCGGCACTCGCAGGAAATCGGGGGAATGCCCCGATTTTCACCGATGCGGCCAGATACGGCAAACCGGGCCAGCGTATCGGATCGTTGCGTGGGCGGAGCCATCAGTGGTCGGCGTCCGGCCTGGCGTGTGCGGGGCGGTCGAGGGTGGCGCTGTCGGGATCGGACCTGTTTGGGGTGGCCAGTGGCTCTGGACCGTGGACCGCAGCCAGGCCGACGCCACCCGAGAAAGGCACGGGAAGGGGATGGGTTCGATACGCGGCGGTGCCATCGCAGGACCCTTTGCCCCTGTGCGCCAAGGTTTTCCGTCGATGCGACAGCATCCAAGGGCCGGTGGCCGGCCGGGAGGCGCAGGCGACGGGGCTGAAGTTTGCAATCTGGCGGAGGGTTCCTCGAGTCCGGAACACGTCACCATGTGTCCGCTACTCCGTTCTGCTGACCAATCAGAGGGGCCTGCTCTCTCCAGACCGCATGGGCGAACGACCACATGAAGCTTCCCGGCATTGACGTAGTGATTCAGGCGATAGGTCAAGACACAAGCTCGGCGCCCCTGTCCCGCTTGCTCCTTGATCTGGAAATTGGTGAGCGCGACTTTCGTCACTATCCGTTGAAGTTGGCGGGAATGCGGTTCTGGACTGACGAGGAAAATACGCTGCAGTTGGAATTCAAGGACGTCGGGCTGCTGGTGGACATTCCTTACCACGACCTGGACGAAGGGCCCTGGGTACTGACGAGCGTAGCGCTCTGGGGAGCGAGAGTGAGTAAGAAGAACAAAGTCAGGAAGGAGAAGCCTGCCTACTCAGGCCCGTTGCCCTGTGGACTGAGCTTTTCCATGCTGCGCCAGCATGTAAGGGAGCGACTCGCCGCGTTGAGTGCAGGGAATGCTGTTGAAATGGGATTTGATGGTGAGGTGGATGTCTGGTGCGTCAGTGGCTTGGAGCTTGCGGTTGATTTCTCTGGTCCAGATGACTCGATCCGCTGCATCTCGTTGAGCATCCCCATCAAGCGTAGCGATCACCATCCGTAAGCGCTACGTAGGCGCATCTCGCCCATACAGATAGGCGGAATTTCATGAATCATCCCACCGTTGAAGAGTTCATCGCCGCGATCGGTAGAGATTCGGAATCGAAGGAGCTCGAAACCATCTTTTCCAGGATCGGAATCCAGCTTCAGAATCTGGATGATTACCGCCTGGGTGTCAGTGGTCACCGGATCTGGGCAGATGACGCTGCTGGACTGCAGCTTGAATTCAAGGATGCCGGTCTGGTCTCAGAGACCGCCTATCACGACATCGATGATGGCCCCTGGATGCTCACCGACGTGATCTTCTGGGGCTGGCGAAATGACACCGGCACCCAGTATGAAGGGCCGATGCCTTTCGGCCTGAACTTCCTGATGTCCAGGGACCAGATCAGGTCGGACGCATCTGTCGATCTGGGGGCGCCAACGGTGTTTGGTCTGTCTGGCAATGTCGACGCATGGATGCTCGGAAAGCTGGAGCTGGCTGTCGACTACGACGGTGAAAGGGGAGTCCGCTGCGTCAGCCTGGGGCTGCCACAAGAGGAATGAATGGACCTACAGGCGATAACAGCCCTGTTTGGCAGAAGCGCCACTGACCCAGCCGTCTCAACGATGCTGCAGTCGCTTGGCGTCAGGCGAAGGCCAGAGCTGGCCCGGCCTGCCAAAAGCCCTTACGAGACGATTGTGCGTGTGAGCGCGCGGGGCATGCTGTTCTCCTTCAGCGAGCGCAACTACTGGAACGGGCGATCCATTGCTTCGCACGGCAAGAGCGGTGAGCTGATCTTCACCAACGTTGCGGTGACGGCCGGCATTCCGGATGTCATGCGCAGGTACGAAGGCGACCTGCTGTTTGGCCTGCAATGGGAGGACGATAGGACGACAGCGCGCGAAAGGCTCGCCACGGCGGGCTTTGGGGACAGCTTGCACGCCGGCAGGCGTGACGCGTGGTGGTTGCCTGACTACCGCATCCGTCTGACGTATCAGGCTGGATGCATCAAACAGGCAGGAGCGTGTGGGATCTTTGATATCAGCTTGGGAATTCCCATGCATCCATTGGCTTGCGCACCGGCAACGCGCGAGTACCCTTCGGCGGAGCAGGTGCTCGCTGTCCTCGGCAGATCGACCAATGACCCCGATTTCCAGGTCGCGTTCCGGGACCTTGGTCTTGCGAGTCTGATGGCGGAGGCGAGCAGCGAGGTCGTTGATAGATCCGACGAGCATGGCTTCATCCTTTACTTTGACAGTAGGCAGGGCGTGCCCGGTAGCCATCCGGTATGCACCGGCATCAGTTTCGTCCGCGATCGACTGGGAAACTCAAGAGCCTGGGCTGGGCCGCTGCCATTCGGCCTTCAATTCGATGATCCGCCGTCCATTCTCGAAGAGCGCATGGATCAACGAGCCAGTCGTTGGCTTGATGAAGGAACGTTTGGCAGCGCGAGGTGGTCGCTGCCTGGTCTTCAAGTGAGCGTGAATTTTGACAGTCTGGACAACTGTCTCGAGTCTGTCCGTGTGATCGTAGAAGGTCATCGCACGTCCAATTGCCAGCCGCGCGGCTGATCTTGCCCGCAGCACATAACAAAACACCCGCCGGATCACTCCGGCGGGTGTGAGAGATGTGGCTAGGAGTTGCCGGCCAGCGGCCGGCACTACCAGAGCGTCGCTTACCAGGTGTACTTGATCCGCCCGTACACATACGCGCCGTTGAAGCCGAACGGCGAGTAGTTGCTGTACGGCAGCATGCCGAAGGTCGAGTTCTGCAGGTCTTCGGTACGGTCCGGGTACTTGTCCAGCAGGTTGTCGGCGCCCACGGTCAGCGTCCAGTTGCTGCTCGGCTTGTAGCTGGCCGAAGCATCCACCACCCAGGCATCGCCGTAGGTCTGGTCGCGCAGCGCGGTGGCCGAGTTGCGCACGGTGAATTTGCCGTAGCGGGTGGCGGCCAGGCCTAGTTCCCAGTGGTCCGAACGCCAGGTGCCGCTCAGGATCGCCTTGTCGCGCGGGTAGCTGTCCTCGATGCGGCCAATTTCGTCGCGACCGATCAGCGACTGGGTCAGGCCCAGCGTTCCGAACACCGCCGGGGTGCCGCCGACGCGGCGCACTTCGGTGTCGTTGTAGCTGTACGCAGCGGTCAGCTCCAGGCTGCTGGCGTTGAACGGCACCGTATAGCTGGACACGAAGTCGACGCCACGGGTGCGCGTATCCAGGCCGTTGGTGAAGTAGGAGAACGCGGTCACCTGCGGCAGGCCCAGGGTGCCCAGCAGCGCGCTGGTGGCCGCGTTGGTGGTGATGCTGGACGACAATGCGATGCGGTCATCGATGTCGATCTGGTAGGCGTCGACGGTGATGTACAGGCGGTCGACCGGCTGCAGCACCAGGCCCAGGCTGTAGGAGGTGGAGGTTTCGGCCTTCAGCGGCGAGGCGCCCAGCGCCTGTGCGGCCGGGCTGGTGGTCGGGAAGGTACCGCGCTCGACGAACACGCCATTGAGGAACTGGCTGGTGACCGCCTGGTAGCCCTGCTGCGCCAGCGACGGTGCACGGAAGCCACTGGAGGCGGTGGCCCGCAGCGCGACCTTGTCGGTGAATGCATAGCGCGCCGACAGCTTGCCGGAGAAGCGGTCGCCGAAGTCCGAGTAGTCCTCGTAGCGGCCGGTGATGCCGGCCGAGAACTTCTCGGTCAGGTCCGCTTCCAGGCCAGCATAGACCGCGTAGTTGTGGCGGTCGGCATGCACTTCATTGGTCGGGGTGAAGCCCGCGAAGCCCTGCGCGCCGCTGCCGGTGTACGAGTTCAGTTCGCCCGGGTTCTGGTCCCACTTTTCCTTGCGGTACTCACCACCGAAGGACAGCGTGACCGGGTAGGCCAGGCCCCAGTCCAGCGACTTGGTCAGGTCGGCATTGAAGATGTCCTGCTGGTACTTCAGCGTGCCGTCATAGAACGAGCGCGGGCTGGTTGCGCCGAGGCTGTAGTTGATGCTGTTGCGGGTGTGGAAGTCGAGGGTGTTCTCACCGTGGTTCAGGCTCAGGTCCCAGGTCCAGCCGTTGTCGGTGTTGCCCTTGACCCCGGCCACCAGCGAGCGGTCCTTCGAATACTGGTTGATCTCCGGCACGAAGCCGTCGGGGTAGGTCTGCGCCAGCAGCGCGCTCTGCCCGCTGTGGTTGCGCGAACGGTAGAACGCGAACGAGGTGATGTCGCGGTTGCTGAGCAGCGCGCTGGCGTAGCCGGTCACGTGGTCGCTGAAGTCGAAGCTGGCGTTGGCCGACGCGGCGGTGGCATCCACGCGCGGGTCGCCGACGATGAAGGTCTTCTGGCCGATGCTGGGGAAGTTGCCGGTGTTCGGGGTGGTGCCGCGGTACGGGCCGGCGCGGTTGCTCTCGTCCTGCTGGCTGATCTGGCCAGCCACGTGCACGCGACCACGGCCGTTGCCGAACTCGACGCCGGTATCGCCGGAGAGCTGGTACTTGTTGCCGTCGCCGGCGGAGTACTGGCCGTAGTCCACGGCCAGGCTGCCGCCACTGCCGCTGCCCTTGAGCACGATGTTGATGACGCCTGCAATGGCGTCCGAGCCGTACTGTGCCGACGCACCGTCGCGCAGCACTTCCACACGCTCGATGGCGGCGATCGGAATCGCATTGATGTCCACCGCCGACGAGCCACGGCCGATGCTGCCGTTGACGTTGATCATCGCCGAGGTGTGGCGGCGCTTGCCGTTGACCAGCACCAGCACCTGGTCCGGCGACAGGCCGCGCAGCTGCGCCGGGCGCACGCCACTGGTGCCGTCGGTCAAGGCCGGGCGCGGGAAGTTCAGCGAGGGCAGGGCGCGCGACAGTGCGGTGGCCAGTTCACTGGTGCCGGTGGACTGCAGCACTTCAGGGGTGATGATGTCGATCGGCGACTGCGATTCGGCGACGGTGCGGTCGGCCACGCGGGTGCCGGTGACGATCACCGTGTCCAGGGTGTTGGCGGCGGTGCCGGCCTGCTGGGCAGCGGCAACGAACGGAGAGCCACCGAGTGCGACAGCGACGGCGGCGGCGATCAGGCTGGTCTTGCGGGTCATCGGGATGGGGCTCCGGTTGGCGGGGGTGGCACCGGAATCGACATCACGGGGGTGAGGCGGACGGCGGTTGTTGCGGTGCGCAAGGCAGGAATTAACGGGATATTCAGTGCCTGTCAAATGGTTGCAACAGGAAAAAACGTTGCAGCAGCAACCATTTAGCGGCAGAGGGCAGCGGCGGGAGGTGGGGCCCGGGGGCTGCGCGGGGCCGACGAGGGAGAGAGTTGGCCTGCCGCCGCGCATCCCGGGGCGCGTCAAGTATTCGTTAACGCTAGAATTACGTCGCAGGAACAGTGCTCACCAGCACATTCCATCCGGTTATATGGACCCCTCCCCCGATGATCTCCCTTCGTAATTTCGCCTTGCGCCGCGGCGAGCGGCTGCTGTTGTCCAATGTCGACCTGACCCTGCACGCCGGTTACAGGGTGGGCGTGGTCGGCCGCAACGGTGCTGGCAAGTCCAGCCTGTTCGCGGCGGTGAAGGGCGAGCTGGAGGCCGACAAGGGTGACGTCGACCTGCCCGGCAAGGTCCGTATCGCCAGCGTGGCCCAGGAAACCCCGTCGCTGCCGGACCCGGCGCTGAGCTTTGTGCTGGGCGGGGATACCGATGTGGCTGCGGTGCTGGCTGAAGAGGCTGAAGCAACCGCGCGCGAAGACTGGGAGGCGGTGGCCAACGCGCACACGAAGATGGCCGAGATGGGGGCCTACGACGCCGAAGCGCGCGCCGGCAAGCTGCTGCACGGCCTCGGTTTCCCGGCCGAGACCCACCACCGCGCGGTGTCCTCGTTCTCCGGCGGCTGGCGCGTACGCCTGAACCTGGCCCGCGCGCTGATGATGCCCAGTGACCTGCTGCTGCTGGACGAACCGACCAACCACCTGGACCTGGACGCGGTGTACTGGCTGGAGCAGTGGCTGCTGAAGTACCCCGGCACCCTGCTGTTGATCTCGCATGACCGTGAGTTCCTCGACAACGTGGCCACCCACACCCTGCACCTGCACGGCGGCGGCGCCAAGCTCTACCCGGGCGGTTATACCGATTTCGAGCGCCAGCGCGCCGAACAGCTGCGCCAGCAGCAGATCGCGCACGAGAAGGAACAGGCCGAGCGCGCCCACCTGCAGAGCTTCATCGACCGCTTCAAGGCACAGGCCAGCAAGGCCGCGCAGGCGCAGAGCCGCATGAAGCGCCTGGCCAAGCTGGCCGGCACCGAAGCAGTGCGCGCCGAGCGCGAGTTCCGCATCGAGTTCGCGCCGCCGGCCAAGCTGCCGTTCTCGCTGATCCGCCTGAACCATGTCGAGGCCGGCTACGGCAAGGACGCAGTGATCCTGCACAACGTCGGCTTCGGTCTGGAAGCGGGCCAGCGCATTGGCCTGCTCGGCCCGAACGGTGCCGGCAAGACCACCCTGGTGAAGACCCTGGTGGGCGAGCTGGCACCGATCGTCGGCGAGCGCATGGCGCACCCGGACCTGAAGATCGGCTACTTCGCCCAGCACACGGTGGAGTCGCTGCACGAAGGCCAGTCGCCGATGGAGCATTTCCGCGAGATCGCCCCGGACGCACCGAACCAGTCGTTCCGCGACTTCCTCGGCAAGTGGAACTTCCCGGGTGACCGCGCGTTCGAGCCGGTCGATGGCTTCTCCGGTGGCGAGCGCGCACGCCTGGCGCTGGCGCTGATCGCCTGGCAGCAGCCGAACGTGCTGCTGCTGGACGAACCGACCAACCACCTTGACCTGGAAATGCGCGAAGCGCTGGCCGAAGCATTGGCCACCTTCGAAGGCGCGATCGTGATGGTCTCTCACGACCGCCATCTGATCGGCCTGGTCTGCGATACCTACTGGCGCGTGGCCGATGGCGTGGTCGAGCCGTTCGATGGCGACCTGGATGCCTACGCCGCGTGGCTGCGTACCCGCCCGCAGGCGCAGGGCACCAAGGCGCGCATGGAACAGGTGGAAGAGCCGGTGGTGGTCAAGACCGCCCCGGTGGCGCAGGTGGTGCAGAAGAAGCCGGTGAACCCGCACAAGCTGGCCGCCGCTGAAGCCAAGGTGGCCGAGCTGGAAGGTGCCCTGGCCGAGCTGGACCGCCAGCTGGCCGACCCGGCCAACTACGCCGATGCCACGCGCATGGCCGTGCTTGGCCGCGATCGTGAAACGGCCGCCGCGCAGCTGGAAAAGGCCGAAGCCGCCTGGATGGAACTGCTCGAGTCCTGACCGGTAGTGCCGGCCGCTGGCCGGCAGCGCGATGCGCCCACAACGATCAAGGGGTTGCCGGCCAGCGGCCGGCACTGCCTACCCGCCCTGTGCCTGCAGCCATTCGCGGAAGCGCCTGGCCGGCTCACGTTCGGCACGCGATCGCAACCGCGTCAGCCAGTAGCGCCCCAGCTCCAGCGTGGTGCTGAACGGCTGCAGCAGGCGACCCTCGGCCAGTTCCTGCTCGAACATGCGCAGCGGCAGCAAGGCCACACCGGCGCCACCGGCGGCCGCCATCGCGACCGTCAACGAGGAATCGAATACCGGCCCGCGCGCTTCCACGCCGCTGACCCCGGCCGCCTGCAGCCAGCGCGGCCATTCGTCGCTGCGGTAGGAACGAAGCAGCGGCAGCGTGCCCAGGTCGCGTGGCTGTTTCAGGCGCCGCGCCAGCGCCGGTGCGCACAGCGGTGCAAACGGCGCGTCGAGGATCGCCGTGCACGCCTGGCCCTGCCAGTCGCCATCACCAAAGCGGATCGCCAGGTCCAGCCCTTCTCCGGCCAGGTCGATGCGGTTGTTGTGGGTCTGCAGGCGCAGCTCGATGTCCGGGTGCGCTGCCTCGAACGCGGCCAGCCGTGGCAGCAGCCAGCCGGTGGCGAAGGTGCCGACCACGCCCAGGGTCAGCACTTCACGCGCAGGTCCGCCGGTGTAACGCGCGATGCTGGCGGAGATGCGCTCGAACGATTCGTTGAGCACCGGATACAGCGCCGCGCCTTCATCGGTGAGCGCCACGCCGCGCGGGAGGCGATGGAACAGGCGGATGCCGAGCCGGTCCTCCAGTCCACGGATCTGGTGGCTCAGTGCGGCCTGGCTGACACACAGCTCCAGCGCGGCACGGGTGAAGTTCTGGTGGCGGGCGGCGGCCTCGAAGGCGCGCAGCGCGTTCAGTGGCAGGGTAGGGTGCAGCATCGCGCAGTCGTGAGCTGGAGTGATGGATGATCCTAACGCTTCAACGAAACATTTCGGAAAATTAAGGGGTTGAATGCGTCAGACATTAATTGAACTAATGTCTCTCGCAGATTTTTTGCGCTGGTCGCCCCCGATCAAGGCTTCAATAATCGAGCGGTCCCCCAGGAGAACCCGCATGCTCGCCCGTCGCCGATTCCTGCAGTTCAGTGGTGCCGCCGTGGCTTCCTCGCTTGCCTTGCCGCTGCTGGCACGTGCAGCGGGCAAGGCCACCGCCAACGCACCCACCGATGCCGCCATCACCGCCGCCAGTGATTTCGCCGCGCTGGAAAAGGCCTGCGCCGGACGCCTCGGCGTGACCCTGCTGGACACTGCCAGCGGTCGCCGCATCAGTCATCGCCAGGACGAGCGCTTCCCGATGTGCAGCACCTTCAAGAGCATGCTGGCGGCCACCGTGCTCAGCCAGGCCGAACGCATGCCGGCATTGCTGGACAGGCGCGTGCCGGTGGGCGAGGCCGATCTGCTCTCGCATGCACCGGTCACCCGCCGCCACGCCGGCAAGGACATGACCGTGCGCGACCTGTGCCGTGCCACGATCATCACCAGCGACAACACCGCCGCCAACCTGCTGTTCGGCGTGGTCGGTGGCCCGCCCGCAGTGACCGCGTTCCTGCGCGCCAGCGGCGACACGGTGAGCCGCAGTGACCGCCTGGAGCCGGAGCTGAACAGCTTTGCCAAGGGCGACCCGCGCGACACCACCACGCCGGCGGCGATGGCCGCGACCCTGCAGCGCGTGGTGTTGGGCGAGGTACTGCAACCGGCTTCGCGGCAGCAGCTGGCCGACTGGCTGATCGACAACGAAACCGGCGACGCCTGCCTGCGCGCGGGCCTGGGCAAGCGCTGGCGCGTGGGTGACAAGACCGGCAGCAATGGTGAAGACGCGCGCAACGACATCGCCGTGCTGTGGCCCGTAGCTGGGGGCGCCCCGTGGGTGCTGACGGCTTATCTGCAGGCAGGTGCGATCAGCTACGAGCAACGCGCTAGCGTGCTGGCACAGGTGGGGCGGATTGCCGACCGGTTGATCGGATGAGGTAACCGGGGTCATTCAAACGTGGCTTGCCGGATCGGTTCGGCGCGCGCATCCTGCGCGCGTTCGAACCACACGGAAGTCCCCATGAGCCATGAACTGATCTACCTGCTGCTGATCTTCGCGCTGCTGGTGATCCCGCGCGCGCTGCAGCGTTTCAGCCTGCCCGCGCCGCTGACCTGCCTGCTGTTCGGCATCATCGGCATGCTCTGGCTGGGCGACCAGGCCCATGATGCGGTGATCGGCCTGCTGGCCACGCTGGGCATTTCCTCGCTGTTCCTGTTCGCCGGCCTGGAAGTGGACCTGCAGGCGCTGCGCCGTGGCATGTGGCCGCTGCTGGCGCACCTGGTGATCCGTACCGGCACGCTGTTCGGCGTGGGCTGGCTGGCCTGGCGTTATGCGGGGCTGCCGTGGCAGGCCGCCGGCCTGCTGGCGCTGGCGCTGCTGACGCCGTCCACGGGCTTCATCATGGACTCGCTGTCGCGGCTTGGCCTCAGCGAAGACGAGCGGTTCTGGGTGACCAGCAAGGCCATCGCCGGCGAACTGCTGGCGCTGGCGGCGTTGTTCATCGTGCTGCAGGCCGGTGACCCAGGGCACATGGCGTTGTCCAGCCTGGCACTGCTGGCGATGATGATCGGCCTGCCGCTGCTGTTCATCGCGCTGGGCCGCTGGGTGGCACCGCACGCGCCGGGCTCGGAATTCTCGCTGCTGGTGATGGTCGGCATGGTGGCGGCCTACATCACCTACCTGCTGGGCGTGTACTACCTGGTTGGCGCGTTCATCGCCGGCCTGGTCGCGCGCCTGCTGCACCAGCGCATGCCGCTGCTGGCCTCGCACGAGAACCTGCACGCGCTGCGCCTGTTCGCCTCGTTCTTCGTGCCGTTCTACTTCTTCAACGCCGGCACCAAGGTGCCCGCCGAAGCGCTGAGCTTCGAGGCGCTGGGGCTGGGCATCGTGATCACCCTGGTGGTGCTGCCGCTGCGCATCGGCGTGGTCTGGCTGCAGCGCCGGGTGATGTTCGGCGAGAGCTTCCGCAGCAGCCTGCGGGTTTCGCTGGCGCTGGCACCGACGCTGATCTTCACCCTGGTGCTGGCGGCGATCATGCGTGAGCGCTTCCAGATTCCGGCGGTGCTGTTCGGTGCGCTGCTGCTGTACGCGGCGCTGACCACGCTGTTGCCGTCGCTGGTGTTCCGTACACCGTTTGACGTTGATCCGGTGGAGCAGGAGCCGGCCGGCGAGGGCGAGGCCGCACCGGTGGCGGCGACCGAAGCACTGCCGGCAGCACCGTCTGCCGAGCGCTGAGCGGGACTGGCGCGCGGTTTGCGCCCATCGTCCATGGCCGTTAGGGTTGGGGCATGAGACCGATTGCCGTTGCCACTACCGCCGCCCTCCTGCTCAGCCTCGCTGCGTGCACGCAGCGCTCCGATACGGTCGCCCACGATCTGGCGACCGCACCGGCCGATGCGTTCATGGCCGCCATCGCCGCACATTGCGGCCAGGCCTACGTCGGCAAGGTGGTGGAGGACACGCCTGCACCGACCGCCAAGGATCCGTTCGCCGGGCAGCGCCTGGTCATGCATGTGCGCGGCTGCGCCGACCCGGCGCACGAGCTGCGCATCCCGTTCCATGTCGGTGATGACCACTCGCGGACCTGGGTGCTGACCCGCACGCCGAACGGGCTGCGGCTGAAGCACGACCATCGCCACGAAGACGGCAGCCCCGACGCGATCACCCTGTACGGTGGCGACAGCACGCCGCCGGGCACCGCCGAGCGCCAGCAGTTCCCTGCCGATGCCGATTCGGTGGCGATGTTCCGCCGTGCCGACATGCTGGCTTCCACGCACAACACCTGGGCGATGGAGATCGATCCGGACCAGACGTTCGTCTACGAACTGACGCGCCCGGACGGCCGCCGCTTCCGCGTGCAGTTCGACCTGAGCAAGCCGGTCGACCTGCCACCGCCACCGTGGGGCGACGACACAGCACCCGCACCGTGATCCCGGGGTCGGATCCCTCCTGCGGAGGGCTCTGACCCCGACCCTGCACTCACCGCGTGCCGAAGCGCGCCCGGCAGCCGTTGCTCACCCACACCTGGCCACGCGAATAACCCCAGCTGCGGCCTTCCTGGCAGGCGCTGCCCGACAGCTGCTGCTGCAGCACCGGCCGGCCCTGGCGCTCATCCCAGTCGCAGGTCTGCGAGCGGTTGTTGTTGCTGCTGCAGGTGACGGAATAGTTGCTGTTGCCACCGCCCCAGCCGCCACCGCCACCGCCCCAGCCGCGGGCCTCGGCGAATTCGGCGCGGCAGCCATTGCTGACCCATACCGCGCCGTTGCGCACACCCCAGGTACGGCCCTCGTCGCAAGGGCTGCCGGACAACTGGCGGACCAGGCGGGCATTGCGCCAGCCGACCGGGCAGCTGCGCTCGCGGTTGTTCTGGCTTTCGCAGCGGATGGTCTCGCCGGGGCGACCGTTGTTGCCTCCCCAGCCACCGCCATTGCCGCCGCCCCAGCCACCACGGGCCTCGACGAACTCGGCGCGGCAACCATTGGTGACCCAGATGCTGCCATTGCGGCTGCCCCAGGAGCGCCCTTCCTCGCAGGGGCTGCCAGACAACTGACGGACCAGCTGCGCGCCGCGCCAGCCGGTGTTGCAGACCCGTTCGCGGTTGCTCTGGCTTTCGCAGCGGATCACCCCGTTCTGCGCAGAGGCGGACGGAGCGGGCAGGGCAAGGGTGCCCAGCGCACCCAGGCTGAGGGTCACGGCCAGGCTGGCCAGGGACAGCGGTTTCATGGCGGCATCCCATACGGTGGCAGGTGCCCGACTATAGGGAGGGGGACGATCAAGCCGGTGTGACTGGCCGGATTTGCCCCAGCCGGGGCCTCGGCCGCAGAATACGAGGCTTTCCGGCCCCCATCCGGTGCCGGCGTTCTCCAGCGGAGCTTCCCCCCATGCGTACCCACTTCTGCGGCCTGGTCGACGAGACCCTGATTGGCCAGACTGTCACCCTCGCCGGCTGGACCGACGTGGCCCGTAACCAGGGCGGCGTCTGCTTCATCGATCTCCGCGATCATGAAGGCATCGTGCAGGTGACGGTGGAGGTCGACAATGCCGAAGTGTTCGCGGTGGCCGCGTCGCTGGGCTACGAGGATGTGCTGCAGGTGGAAGGCGTCGTGCGTGCCCGCCACGCGGTGAACGACAAGATGCGCACCGGCAAGGTGGAAGTGATCGCCACCGCCATCACCGTGCTGAACAAGGCTGCGCCGCTGCCGTTCCACGCCCATGAGAACCCGGGCGAGGAAACCCGCCTGAAGTACCGCTACCTGGACCTGCGCCGCCCGGAAATGCAGCGCATGCAGCGCACCCGCATCAAGCTGGTGCAGGCGCTGCGTCGCCACCTGGACGAAAAGGGCTTCCAGGACATCGAAACCCCGATCCTGACCAAGGCCACCCCGGAAGGCGCACGCGACTTCCTGGTGCCGGCGCGCATGCACCCAGGCGAGTTCTACGCACTGCCGCAGAGCCCGCAGCTGTTCAAGCAGATCCTGATGGTGGCCGGCTTCGACCGCTACTACCAGATCGCGCGCTGCTTCCGCGACGAGGCCCTGCGTGCCGATCGCCAGCTGGAATTCACCCAGCTGGACATGGAATTCGCCTTCGTCCGCGAGCGCGACGTGCAGGATTTCGTCGAGGACATGATCCGCGCCATCTTCAAGGAAGTGGTGGACGTGCAGCTGGACGCCAGCTTCCCGCGCATGACCTGGGCCGAGGCCATGCGCCGCTACGGCTCGGACAAGCCGGACCTGCGCATCGCGCTGGAGCTGGTGGACGTGGCCGAACTGGTCAAGGACAGCGAGTTCCCGGTGTTCACCGGCCCGGCCAATGATGCCGAGGGCCGCGTTGCCGCGCTGCGCATCCCGGGCGGTGCGTCGCTGTCGCGCAAGCAGATCGACGAATACGCCGCGCATGCCGCCAAGTACGGCGCCAAGGGCCTGGCCTACATCAAGATCGCCGACAACGGCGAAATCAGCTCGCCGATCCAGAAGTTCTTCAGCGAGGAATCCTTCGCCGCGCTGGTGGCCCACGTCGGCGCCGGCAACGGCGACATCGTGTTCTTCGGCGCCGGTGGCTACAACAAGGTCTCCGACTTCATGGGCGCGCTGCGGCTGAAGGCCGGCAAGGACTTCGGCCTGGTCGCCGACGGCTGGGCGCCGCTGTGGGTCACCGACTTCCCGATGTTCGAGTGGGACGAGGAAGAACAGCGCTACGTCGCCCTGCATCACCCCTTCACCGCACCGGCCGTGGACGACATCGCCGACCTGCGCGCCAATGCCCGTACCGCCGTTTCGCGCGGCTACGACATGGTGCTCAACGGCAATGAGATCGGCGGCGGTTCGATCCGTATCCACCGTCCGGACATGCAGAGCGCGGTGTTCGAGCTGCTGGGCATCGGTGCCGAAGAAGCCCGTGCCAAGTTCGGCTTCCTGCTCGACGCGCTGAACTACGGCGCGCCGCCGCACGGTGGCATCGCCTTCGGCATCGACCGCATCGCCGCGCTGATGGCCGGCACCGAGTCGATCCGCGACGTCATCCCGTTCCCGAAGACCACTGGTGCACAGGATCTGATGACCGACGCGCCGTCGCCGATCGTCGACGCGCAGCTGGCCGAAGTGCACATCCAGGTTCGCCCCAAGACCAACTGATCAGGAGATCCAGGCAATGACCGAGTTTGCGTTTTCGCTGGAGTGGGAAAAGCTGGGCAATGAAGGCTCCGAGGCCAACCTGGTCACCGAGCGTGCACGCGTGTTCGGCGGTTGGCTGGTCCGCGTCGGTACCAACCCGGCCGCGATGGCCCTGACCTTCGTCGCCGACGGCGAAGGCCGTTGGGATGGAGAAGACTTCGGCGTCGAGGATTACGAGGACGACGAAGAGGAAGAGTACGACGAGGACGAGGAAGGCGAAGAAGACGAGGACGAAGAGGAATACGAGGAAGAGGGCGAGGAAGACGAAGAAGCGGAATCGTCGGAAAAGGCTTGACCGCCCCTTCGCGCTGACGTCAACTTGCTGCATGTATTCCATCCGCCGCGCCACCGTGGACGACGCGCCGACCCTGTCGGCGCTGGCCGCCCGCACGTTCACCGAAACCTTCGGCCATCTGTATCCGCCGCAGGACCTGCAGGCCTTCCTTGAGGAGGCCTACACGGTCGAGCGCCAGCGCGTGATCCTGGCCCACCCGGATTACGCGGTGTGGCTGCTGGAGCTGGACGGGGAGGCGGTCGGCCATGCCGCCGCCGGCCCCTGTGGCCTGCCGCACCCGGACGTGAAGCCCGGTGACGGCGAACTCAAGCGCCTGTACCTGATCAAGACGCAGCAAAGCTGCGGCTGGGGCAGCCGCCTGCTGGAAACCGCGCTGGCCTGGCTGGAACACGAGGGCCCGCGCACCCTGTGGTTGGGCGTGTGGTCGGAGAACTTCGGCGCACAGCGCTTCTACGCCCGCTACGGGTTCGAGAAGGCCGGCGAATACCTGTTCCCGGTGGGCGACACGAACGATCTCGAATTCATCCTGCGCCGCGCACCGCGCGCGGCCTGATGTTCACTGCCGCTTGCTGCGCGCGCGTGTTCAATCACCGTACGTTCCTGCCCCGCTGACCGCCAGGCTGTTTGCATGACTCCCCCCGTATTGCTGCTGCATGGCATCTGGAATGCCCGCGCCTGGGTCGGGCCGCTGGCCTGGCGCCTGCGCGCGCGCGGCTTCCAGGTGCACGCGTTTGGTTATTCCTCGGTGTTCGGTGGCCCGGACGTGGCCGTACCGCAGCTGCTGGAGCGGCTGGCCGACGCCGGCCCGCTGAGTTTGGTCGGCCACAGCCTGGGCGGGCTGCTGGCGCTGGAAGCGCTGCGGCGCAATCCGCAGCTGCCGGTGCAGCGCGTGGTCTGCCTGGGCTCGCCGCTGCGCGGCAGTGGCACCGCGCGCTCGTTGTCCGATCATGGCTGGGGCCTGGCGCTGGGGCGCAGCAGCGAGCTGCTGCTGGACGGCCTGCCGGACTGGCAGGGCAAGGCCGAGGTCGGGCTGATCGCCGGTTCGGTGCCGCATGGGCTGGGCAGCCTGCTGGGCGCCATCGACGATGCCTCCGACGGCACCGTGGCATTGGCCGAGACCCGCCTGCCGGGCCTGGCCGACCATTGCGTGGTGCGCACCAGCCACAGCGGCCTGGTCGTGTCGCCCGATGCCGCGCGGCAGACCGCGCATTTCCTGCGCCACGGCCAGTTCGACCACAGCCGCGACGCCGCCGCCGCGTAATCTGGTAGGGGCGACCGCCCTGGCTCGGTGGGTGCGAACCGTCCTGCCCTGGTGGGTGCGACCGGACTACCTCGGTGGGTGCGAACCGTCCTGCCCTGGTGGGTGCGAACCGTTGGTTCGCACGCGCTTCGCCGGGCCATGCCCGACGGCATCTCTCCGCCCTAGACACGGTTGCCGTCCCCGATCAGGTAGAATCCGCGCCTTGATCCTGAAGCAGCCAGACGGTAGCACCCATGGGTAGAGGCCCCTCCATCGAAGCCCGCAAGAACGCGTCCGACGCGAAGCGCGGCAAGATTTTCACCAAGATCATCCGCGAGATCGGCGTTGCCGCGCGCGGCGGTGGAGGCGACCCCAACAACAACCCGCGCCTGCGCGTGGCGGTGGACAAGGGCCTGGCCGTGAACATGTCCAAGGACGTGATCGAGCGCGCCATCAAGAAGGCCACCGGTGAACTGGAAGGCGTCGACTACGAGGAAATCCGCTACGAAGGCTATGCCCCGGGTGGCGTGGCCGTGATCGTCGACTGCCTGACCGACAACCGCGTGCGCACCGTGGCCGATGTCCGCCATGCGTTCAGCAAGTGCGGCGGCAACATGGGCACCGAAGGCTCGGTGGCCTTCATGTTCAAGCGCCTGGGCGTGCTCAGCTTCGCCCCGGGTGCCGACGAGGAAGCCATCACCGAGGCGGCCATCGAGGCCGGCGCTGATGACATCGTGGTCTATCCGGACGATGGCTCGATCGATGTGGTCACCAGCCCTGACGCGTTCAGCGCAGTCAAGGACGCGATGACCGCCGCTGGCCATGTCGCCGACCACGCCGAGATCACCTTCCGCGCCGACAACGACATCAAGGTCGAGGGCGAGGTCGCCCTGCAGGTCAAGAAGCTGCTGGACATGCTGGAAGACCTGGACGACGTGCAGGACGTGTATTCCAACGCCGAACTCGGCGCCGACGCCTACGCCTGAGCCGTCTTCGACGGCTTGGGCGCGGGCCGTTGAACGGTCACCGCGGACAGTCATGAGCCCATACGCCTGCCAGCGCAATCCGTTCCGCCCCGCCAGGAGTGCAGCATGACCCGCATCCTCGGCATCGACCCCGGTTCGCAGCGGACCGGGGTCGGCATCATTGATGTCGATGCCACCGGCCGCGTCAGCTACGTGCACCACCAGCCGCTGGTGCTGCTGGGCGCTGACGACTTCCCGCAGCGCATGAAGCTGCTGGTGCTGGGCCTGGCCGACCTGTGCCGCGAGTATGAGCCGCAGGAAGTGGCCATCGAACGCGTGTTCATGGCCCGCAACCCCGATTCGGCATTGAAGCTGGGCCAGGCCCGTGGCGCGGCGATCTCGGCGGTGGTGCTGCGCGACCTGCCGGTGCACGAATATGCTGCCAGCGAGATCAAGCTGGCGGTTGTCGGGCGCGGTGGCGCCGAAAAGCAACAGGTTCAACACATGGTCGGGCTCATGCTCAACCTGAAAATCAAGCTGCAGGCCGACGCGGCCGACGCGTTGGCGGTGGCGATCACCCATGCCCACGTAAGGGCGACGGCCAACCGCCTGGGGCTCAGTGCCCGCCAGGCATGGGGCCGCAAATGAGGAGCTGCACGCAATGATCGGTCGACTGCGCGGCATCGTCGCCTACAAGGCGCCGCCGTGGCTGGTGGTGGACGTGAACGGAGTGGGCTACGAACTGGAGGCGCCGATGAGCACCTTCTACGACCTGCCCGAGCTCGGCCGCGAGGTCACCCTGTACACCCACTACTCGCAGAAGGAAGACAGCGTCTCGCTGTACGGCTTCCTGCGTGAAGGTGAGCGGCGCCTGTTCCGCGACGTGCAGAAGGTCAGTGGCATCGGCGCGAAGATCGCGCTGGCCGTGCTGTCCGGCGTCACCGTCGAGGAGTTTGCGCGCATGGTCCAGGCCGGTGACATCACCGCGCTGACCCGCATTCCGGGCATCGGCAAGAAGACCGCCGAGCGCATGGTGCTGGAGCTGCGTGACCGCGCGGCCCAGTTCGGTGCCGGCGGCGCGCTGCCCACCGGCAGCGGCCCGGCCCCGGCCGATCCGCTGTCCGACGCCACCGTGGCCCTGCAGCAGCTGGGCTACAAGCCGGCCGAAGCCGCGCGCATGGCCCGTGATGCCTTCAATGAAGGCGACGAAGTGGCCACCGTGATCCGCAAGGCGCTGCAGTCGGCGCTGCGTTGATCCGCCTTCCTTTCCTTCAACAAACCGCCTGAGCTTCGCCAGGAGTCCCATGTCCAGCAGTCAAACCCCGCACGCAGCCGCCCCCGGCGGCCATGGCCACGCCCCCTCCGCTGGAGGACTGGCGCTGGTCATCGGTGCGATCGGCGTGGTCTTCGGCGATATCGGTACCAGCCCGCTGTACACCCTGAAGGAGGCGTTCTCGCCGCACTACGGGCTCAACAGCGACCACGATACCGTGCTGGGCGTGCTGTCGCTGGCTTTCTGGGCGCTGAACCTGGTGGTGACCCTGAAGTACGTCACCATCATCATGCGCGCCGACAATGATGGCGAGGGCGGCATCATGGCGCTGATGGCGTTGACCCAGCGCACGCTGCGCAATGGCTCGCGCTCGGCTTATGTGGTGGGCATCCTCGGCATCTTCGGCGCCTCGCTGTTCTTCGGCGACGGCGTGATCACCCCGGCCATGTCCGTGCTCAGTGCGGTCGAAGGCCTGGAGGTGGCCGCACCCGGACTGCATGTCTTCATCGTGCCGGTCACCCTGGTGGTGCTGCTGGCAGTGTTCGCCGCGCAACGCTTCGGTACCGAGAAGATCGGCAAGGCGTTCGGCCCGATCATGGCGATCTGGTTCGTATCGCTGGCGGTGATCGGCATCTACAACATTGTCGATGCGCCCGAGGTGCTGAAGGCCTTCAACCCGTGGTGGGGCATCCGCTTCTTCATGGAGCACGGCTGGCACGGCATCTTCATTCTCGGTGCAGTGGTGCTGGCGGTGACCGGCGGCGAAGCGCTGTATGCGGACATGGGCCACTTCGGCCTGCGCCCGATCCGCCACGCCTGGTACTTCTTCGTGCTGCCGTGCCTGGTGCTGAACTACCTGGGGCAGGGCGCACTGGTGCTCAACCACCCCGAGGCCCTGAAGAATCCGTTCTTCGAGGCGGTGCCCTCGTGGGCGCTGTACCCGATGATCATCCTGGCCACCATGGCGGCGGTGATCGCCTCGCAGTCGGTCATCACCGGCGCGTTTTCGGTCTCGCGCCAGGCCATGCAGCTGGGCTACATCCCGCGCATGCGCATCAAGCACACCTCGCACGACACCATCGGCCAGATCTACATCCCGGGCATCAACTGGGGCATCGCGGTGATGGTGTTCGGCCTGGTGCTGGCGTTCCGCAGTTCGTCCAACCTGGCCGTGGCCTACGGCATCTCGGTGTCGGCCACGATGCTGATCGACACCCTGCTGCTGGCCGTGGTGGCACGTTCGCTGTGGCCGAAGTCGCGTGGCTGGCTGCTGCCGCTGTGCGTGGTGTTCTTCATCATCGACCTCGGCTTCGTCATCGCCAACGGCGCCAAGCTGCTGCAGGGCGCCTGGTTCCCGGTGGTGCTGGGCATCTTCCTGTTCACCATGATGCGCACCTGGCGCCGTGGCCGCGAGCTGCTGCGTGATGAGATCCGCAAGGACGGCATCCGCCTGGACACCTTCCTGCCGGGCCTGATGCTGGCACCGCCGGTACGCGTGCCGGGCACCGCGGTGTTCCTCACCGCCGACCCGACCGTGGCCCCGCACGCGCTGATGCACAACCTCAAGCACAACAAGGTGCTGCACGAGCGCAACGTGTTCCTGCACGTGGAAACCCTGCCCATTCCCTATGCGATGGAAGGGCAGCGGCTGAAGATCGAGTCGGTGGGCGACGAGTTCTACCGGGTCTATGTGCGCTTCGGTTTCATGGAAACCCCGGACGTACCGCTGGCGCTGATGCGCTCGTGTGACCACGGTGGCATCTATTTCGACCCGATGGACACCACCTTCTTCGCCAGCCGCGAAACCATTGTGGCCACCGCCAACCGCGGCATGCCGATCTGGCGCGACAAGCTGTTCGCGCTGATGCACCGGAATGCCGCGCCCGCGACCGGCTTCTTCCGGATTCCGGGCAACCGCCTGGTCGAACTCGGCGCGCAGGTGGAGATTTAATCTCCGCCTGCGCTACGTCCCACACGCATTCCACCTTACTCCCCGCCTATCGGCGCGCCTCCTTGAAACGCAGGCGCCGTTGGCGCCGGCGTTCCGCGCATTCCACCTTATCCCCCCGCCTGTCGGCGCGCCCCCTTGAACAACAAGGGGGTTTGGCTTCCCGAAGTGTTCCGCGCCAGCAGCTGGGCATCGCTCGGCTGCACCGTTCCATCCACGCATGGCGCGGATCTACCGTGTCGACCAAGGTCGACACCTACCAGATCCGACCCCGTGCCGACCAACGGTCGGCACCCACCAAAGCAGAACGTCGTTCCGACAGGCCGCAGAAAACTGTCGAAGGCGGGGTGGGTCCGGTTGCGGGGGTGTCCGCGGCATGGATGCCGCGGCCAAGCCCCCAAGGACGGGTTCACGGCGTCCCCCGCGACCGGACCCACCCCGCCATCCCCAGTAGATTCGCAATTGACGTTGACGTTGACGTTGACGTTGACGTTGCCTCTGCGGGTGCCGGGCGCAGCCCGGCCGAAACCCGCACTTTTGCCGCATAATCAGCACATGACCGACGACCGCATCATCGGCGCCGGCGCCACCCGCGAGGATGACGCCGCCGACGCCAGCATCCGCCCCAAGCGCCTTGCCGACTACCTCGGCCAGGTGCCGGTGCGCGAGCAGATGGAAATCTACATCCAGGCGGCCAAGGGGCGTGGCGACGCGCTCGACCACGTACTGATCTTCGGGCCGCCGGGCCTGGGCAAGACCACCCTCAGCCATGTCATCGCCAACGAACTGGGCGTGGCCCTGCGCGTGACCTCCGGCCCGGTGATCGAAAAGGCCGGCGACCTGGCTGCGCTGCTGACCAACCTGCAGCCGCACGACGTGCTGTTCATCGACGAGATCCATCGCCTGTCGCCGGTGGTCGAGGAAGTGCTGTACCCGGCGATGGAAGATTTCCAGATCGACATCATGATCGGCGAGGGCCCCGCCGCCCGCTCGATCAAGATCGACCTGCCGCCGTTCACCCTGATCGGCGCCACCACCCGCGCCGGCCTGCTGACCGCGCCGCTGCGCGACCGCTTCGGCATCGTCCAGCGCCTGGAGTTCTACAGCGTCGAGGAACTGACCCGTATCGTGCGCCGCTCCGCCAGCATCCTCGGCATCGACTGCACCGCCGATGGGGCAGGGGAGATCGCGCGCCGCGCGCGTGGTACCCCGCGTATCGCCAACCGCCTGCTGCGACGCGTGCGCGACTATGCGCAGGTCAAGGCCGGTGGCCACATCGACGAGCCCGTGGCCCAGGCCGCGATGAAGATGCTCAAGGTCGACCCGGAAGGCTTCGACGAGCTTGACCGGCGCCTGCTCAAGACCATGGTCGACTACTTCGATGGTGGCCCGGTCGGCATCGAATCGCTGGCCGCGGCGCTGTCCGAAGAGCGTGGCACGCTGGAAGACGTGGTCGAGCCGTACCTGATCCAGCAGGGCTTCCTGGTGCGTACCGCGCGTGGCCGCATGGCCACCCACAAAGCCTACCGGCACATGGGTCTGAAGCCGAAGAACCCGCCGCAGGACCTGTTCGCGGAGGTTCCCGATGTCGGTTGAGCCACTATTCAGTTGGCCGACACGCATTTACTGGGAAGATACCGACGCTGGCGGCGTGGTCTACCACGCCCGCTACGTGGCCTTCATGGAACGGGCCCGGACCGAATGGATGCGTTCGCTCGGCTACGGCCAGGAGCGCATGCGCGCCGAGCACGGGATGATCTTCGCGGTGCGCTCGATGCAGATGGATTTCATCAGGCCGGCACGGCTGGATGACACCCTGCAGGTGAGCGCCCGTTTGGTCCAGCTGAAGAAGGCCAGCATGGTCTTCGACCAGCAGATCCTGCGCGACGGCGAATTGCTGCTGTCGGCCCAGGCCCGCATCGCCGCACTGGACGCGGCCAGTTTCCGCCCGCGTGGCATGGACGAGGCCGTCCTTGCCGTGCTGCAACCCCACCTCCACCCCGAATCCGAACACTGAGGAACAACGGATGATCGCAACGCTCCTGGCCCTGCAGGCCACGGTCACCGAGGCACTGCCGGCCGACGTCAGCAACGCCGCGACACAGACCCTTGCCCAGGCCACCACCGGCGGCGGCATCAACTACCTCGAACTGATGGCCAAGGCCAGCCTGCCGGTGAAGATCATCGTGCTGCTGCTGCTGGTCGGCTCGTTCGTCAGCTGGGTGATCATTTTCCGCAAGGCCCGCGTGTTCAAGCAGGCCACCCGCGAAGCCGACGAGTTCGAGAACCGCTTCTGGTCCGGCGCGGACCTGGGCAAGCTGTACAGCGCGGCCACCGACCGCAGCCGCAGCGTGACCGGCCTGGAAGCCATCTTCGAAGCAGGGTTCCGCGAATACACCCGCCTGCGTGACAAGCGCCGCCTGGATGGCCGCGCACAGCTGGAAGGCGCGCAGCGCGCGATGCGCACCACCTATACCCGCGAAGTGGACCAGCTCGAGCGCAACCTGGAACTGCTGGCCAACATCGGTTCGACCGCGCCGTACGTGGGCCTGGTCGGCACCGTGTTCGGCATCATGGTGACCATGCACGACATGATCAGCAGTGGTGCGCAGGCCGGCATCGCCGCCGTCGCGCCGGGCATCTCCGAGGCACTGTTCGCTACCGCCATCGGCCTGTTCGTGGCGATCCCGGCGGTGTGGGCCTACAACCGCTTCACCACGCGCGTTGAGCGCATGTCGGTGCGGTTCGAGACCTTTGCCGAAGAGTTCAGCTCCATCCTGCAGCGCCAGAGCGCTGGCGACGAGTAAGCGCCTGACCCGGGAGTCCAAGCCATGTCCGCTGCCATCGGTCGCCGCAAGCGCCGCAAGCTGAAATCGGAAATCAACGTCGTTCCCTACATCGACGTCATGCTGGTGCTGCTGATCATCTTCATGGTCACCGCGCCGCTGCTCACCCTGAGCTTCGACGTCGACCTGCCGCAGTCCAACGCCAAGGCGCTGGAGAGCAAGCAGGACCCGGTGATCGTCTCGGTGCGCCAGGACGGCCAGCTCAGCCTGAAGCTGCCCGATGCCAAGGAACCGACCGCCGTGTCGGCCGAGGAACTGGAAGGCCGGCTGGCCGGCATCGCCGCCCAGGACAAGGGCGTGCGCGTGATCGTCGCCGCCGACCGTGCCGTGGCCTATGAAAAGGTCATCGCCGCGATGGATGTGATCAAGCGCGCCAAGGTAGACAAGGTAGGCCTGGCCACCGATGCACGCTGACGCCCTGCCACCCCCGCATCAGCGCGAACCCGGCTGGGGCCTGCCCCTGGCATTGGCGTTGCTGGTGCACCTGCTGGTCGCGCTGGTCTTCATCGTGGCCTGGTTCTGGTCGCCCGAGCGCAACACCGACGCCGCCGCCGGCGATCCGTCGGTCGAGGCCAGCCTGGCGCTGTCTGCGTCGGAGGCCTCCGCTGCGCGCCAGGCCCTGCGCCAGTCGGAAAAGCTGGAAGACCTGCCGCCGCCGGTGGCCGAGCCCATCCCGGTGCCGGAAGACACCATTCCGCCGCCGCAGCCGATCCCGGAACCGCGCCCGCAGGACGCCCCCACGCCGCAGCAGCAACAGGCGCAGGAGCGTGTCGCGCAGCCGGATACCAAGGATCAGGAAGCGGTGAGTGCGCTGGCCATCTCCCAGGAGAAGGCCAAGCAGGAACAGGAAGCCAAGCGCCGCCAGGAACAGATCGACCTGACCGAACGCAAGCGCCAGGAAGAAGCCGAGCAGAAGCTGCGCCTGGCCAAGCAGCAGGAAGCGGACGAGAAGAAGAAGCAGGCCGAGCAGGAGCGCGTGGCCGCTGACAAGGCCGAGGCCGAGAAGCAGAAGAAGATCGCCGAGATCCGTGCCCGCCGCGAGCAGGCCGAGAAGGAAGCCAAGCTGGCCGAGCAGAAGCTGCGCCAGGTGGCCGCCGCGCGCAATGCCGCCGGCAGTGCCGCTGCCGGTTCCAGTGGTGCCTCGCAGCCGGCCGCCGGTGGCGGTGGCAACAGCGACGACCTTTCGGCCAAGTACGCAGCCGCCATCCAGGCCAAGGTGCTGTCGCAGTGGGTGCGCCCGGATACGGTGCCGTTGGGCCAGCGCTGCCAGATCACCATCACCCAGATTCCGGGTGGCACGGTGATGCAGGCCAAGGTCAGCCCGAACTGCCCGTACGACGAGGCCGGCAAGCGCTCGATCGAGGCCGCCGTGCTCAACGCGCAGCCGCTGCCGTACCGCGGCTTCGAGTCGGTGTTCGCACGCACGCTCAACTTCACCTTCACCGCCCAGGATCGCTGAGGCGGGCAGGGCAGGGTGGCTCTCCGCTGCCCGCGTCCACGGATGTCGCGCTTGCCTCTGGCAGGCCAGGTCTCGACCGGGCAGGCTGTGGGCTGCTGTCGAACACCGCCCCGCAGGGCGGCGTGACGGGGCAGACGGGCGCGATGTTAGCCACGACGTTAACGGTGCGTGAGAGGACGGGCTGGAACTGACCCGGAATTCACGTACCCTTGGTTCATGATTGCGAAGCGGTTCACTGCCGCTTTGTTATCCCTCGTTCCGGTTTCCCCCTATTGAGCGCTCCATGAAAAAGATGCCTCGCTGGCTTGCCGTGTTTGCGGCCCTGTTGCTGCCCTTTGCTGCCGTCGCGCAGCAGAAGGGGCTGGATATCGACATCATCGGCGGCAATGCTTCCGCGCTGCCGATCACCATCGTGCCGATGCCTTACCAGGGGTCGTCGGCTGTACCGCAGACCGACGTCGCCGGCGTGGTCCGTGCCGACCTGGAGCGTTCGGGCCAGTTCCGTACGCTGCCCGAAGCGCAGATCGTCGAGAAGCCGGTGCGCGGCGGCGACATCCAGTTCGCCACCTGGCGCGCGCTGAAGCAGAACTACATCGTGGTCGGCCGCGTGCTCGACGCCGGTGCCGGCGCCTACCGCGTCGAGTACGAACTGTTCGACGTACCCAAGGGCGAGCGCCTGCTGGGCCTGGCGATGACCGCCCGTGGCAACGCCATGCGCGACGTTGCCCACCAGATGGCCGACGCCATCTACGAAAAGATCACCGGTGTGCGCGGCGCCTTCTGGACCCGCATCGCCTACGTGACCGCCAGCGGCAAGGGCGACGCCATGCGCTACGCGCTGATGGTGGCCGACTCCGATGGCTTCAATCCGCAGACCATCGTGCGTTCGGCCGAGCCGCTGCTGTCGCCGTCGTGGAGCCCGGATGGCAGCAAGCTGGCCTACGTCAGCTTCGAGCGTGGCAATTCGGCGATCTACATCCAGAACATCGGCACCGGCGCGCGTGAGCTCGTCACCAGCTTCCGAGGCATCAACAGCGCCCCGGCGTTCTCGCCGGACGGCCGCAAGCTGGCCCTGACCCTGTCGCGTTCGGGCAACCCGGAAATCTACGTGATGGACCTGGGCAGCAAGCAGCTGACCCAGCTTACCAACCACTTCGCCATCGATACCGAGCCGACCTGGGCGCCGGACGGCAGCGCGGTGTACTTCACCTCCGACCGCGGCGGCCGTCCGCAGGTCTACAAGGTCGGCGCGGGCGGCGGCAGCGCCGAGCGCGTGACCTTCCAGGGCAACTACAATGCCAAGCCCTCGGTGTCCTACGACGGCAAGAAGATCGCCGTCGCCCAGGGCTCGGGCAACAGCTACAAGATCGCGGTGATGGACAGCTCGCTGGGTTCGCCGCGCTGGAGCACGCTGTCCCCGGGCTCGCTGGATGAATCGCCGAGCTTTGCGCCCAACGCGAGCATGGTGTTGTACGCCGCCCGCGAAGGTGGCCGTGGTGTGTTGTATGCCGTCTCGGCCGATGCGCGGGTTCGCCAGCGCCTGGTCCTGGCCGATGGTGATGTGCGCGAGCCGGCATGGTCCCCATACCGTACCCAGCGCTAAAAGAGTGTTAATATTTTCGTTGTCTTGAACCCCTCATCGGCCTAGGAGCCACAAAGGTATCGCCATGAACAAGTCCACCCGCGTTCTGCTTGTTTCCCTGCTGTCTGTGGCCGTCCTGGCCGGTTGCTCGAAGAAGGTGAAGGAAGAGCCGGCAGCCCCGGTCGACACCGGCACCTCGACCACCACCCCGACCGGTCCGTCGACCTCGGGCCTGTACGGCCCGGGCGACCTGGATACCGACGCTTGCCTGCGCCAGCGCGTTGTCTACTTCGACCTGGACAAGGAAGACGTGAAGCCGGAATTCCAGGCCATCATGGCGTGCCACGCCAAGTACCTGCGTGACCGTCCGTCCTCGCGCATCACCCTGCAGGGCCACACCGACGAGCGCGGTTCGCGCGCGTACAACCAGGCCCTGGGTGAGCGTCGTGGCAACGGCGTCAACTCGGCCCTGCAGGCCAACGGTGGCTCGGCTTCGCAGCTGACCGTCGTTTCCTACGGTGAAGAGCGTCCGGTCTGCACCGAGTCGAACGAGTCCTGCTGGTCGCAGAACCGTCGCGTCGAAATCGTCTACACCGCGCAGTAATCCATGCGCATTGGCATCAAACTGATGCTGGTCGTTGCGGCAGCCCTCGTGGCTGCCGCACCGGCGCATGCACAGCGACAGAGCCTGGCTGACCGTGTCGGCGCGCTCGAGCAGCAGATGTACAACAACAGTGCCAACCAGGACCTGTTGAACCAGATCAACCAGCTGCGGCAGCAGGTCACCAGCCTGCAGGCCTCGATCGAGCAGTTGCAGCACGACAACGCCCAGCTCAAGCAGTCCGCCCAGGACCAGTACCTGGATCTGGACAGCCGCCTGAACCGGTTGGAAGGGGGCAATGCCGCCCCGGCCCTGCCGCCCGTTCCGGCGAGCGCGCCGAAGGCCGCACCGGCCCCGGCAAAACCCGCAGCGGCGGCCACTTCCGAGCGGCCGCCGTCCGTCCATGGTGATGCCGGCAGCCTTGCCGCCACCGGCGACGAGCGCACGTCCTACAACGTCGCCTTCGATTCGCTGAAGGCCGGCAAGTACGATGATTCGGCGCAGCTGTTCCTGAGCTTCCTGCAGCTGTACCCGAACGGCGTCTACGCGCCGAACGCGCTGTACTGGCTGGGCGAGAGCTACTACGCCACCCGCAATTTCCCGATGGCCGAGACCCAGTTCCGTGAACTGCTCGCGCGCTATCCGACCCACGACAAGGCCGCTGGCGGCCTGCTCAAGGTTGGCCTCTCGCAGTATGGCGAGGGCAAGGTCGACCAGGCCCAGCAGACGCTGGAGAGCGTCGTGGCGCAGTACCCGGGCTCGGACGCCGCGCGCACCGCCCAGGATCGGCTGCAGTCCATCCGCCTCGGCAAGCAGATCCGTTGATCCGCTGACCGGGCGTACAATGCGTACCCTGGCGCCGGGCTGATTTCCGGCAGCCTCCTGTAGAGCCGAGCCCATGCTCGGCTGCTTTCGTTTCCGGCGCCGATAAATCGGTCGCCCGTCCCATGAAGAATTGTTTGCCATGACCGCCGTTACCCCGTCCAACGCCGTCGCTACCCCCAGCGACATCGTGCAGTCGCCGCTGCCGCGCCTGAAGATCACCGAGATCTTCACCTCGCTGCAGGGCGAAGCCGATACCGCCGGCTGGCCGACCGTGTTCGTGCGCCTGACCGGCTGCCCGCTGCGCTGCCAGTACTGCGATACGGCCTATGCCTTCCATGGCGGCACCTGGTGGGACATCGACGACATCGTGGCCGAGGTGCTGGCCCAGGGCGTGCGCCACGTCTGCGTGACCGGCGGCGAGCCGCTGGCGCAGAAGCGCTGCCTGGTGCTGCTGCAGAAGCTGTGCGACGCCGGCATGGACGTCTCGCTGGAAACCTCCGGCGCGCTGGACGTCAGCGCGGTGGACCCGCGTGTATCGCGCGTGGTCGACATCAAGACGCCGGGGTCTGCCGAAGTGGCGCGCAACCGCTGGGAAAACCTGCCGCTGCTGACCGCACGCGACCAGATCAAGTTCGTCATCTGCAGCCGCGAGGACTACGACTGGGCCAAGGCCCTGGTCGCCGAGCACGAGCTGGTGAAGCGCTGCACCGTGTTCTTCTCGCCCAGCAAGGGCGAGGTCACCGCGCGCCAGCTGGCCGACTGGATCGTCGAAGACCGCCTGCCGGTGCGCTTCCAGATGCAGTTGCATAAAATCCTGTGGAACGACGAGCCGGGCCGATGAGCCCGCGCGGCGTTCCCTGATGTAGCTCCGGCGCGGGACAGCGTGCTGGCTTTCCCCTCCCAACCGGATGTTTTACCCATGAAGAAGGCAGTCGTGCTTCTCTCCGGCGGCATGGATTCAGCCGCCGTCATTGCCATGGCCCAGGAACAGGGCTTTGCCGTGCATGCCCTGAGCGTGCGCTATGGCCAGCGCCATACCTCCGAACTGGATGCCGCCGCCCGCGTGGCCAAGGCCCAGGGCGTGGTCGCGCACAAGACCGTGGACGTGGACCTGCGCAGCATCGGCGGCTCGGCACTGACCGACGACATCGACGTGCCCGAGGCCGGTGGTGCCGGCATTCCGGTCACCTACGTGCCGGCACGCAACACCATCATGCTGTCGCTGGCCCTCGGCTGGGCCGAAGTGCTCGGCGCCAACGACATCTTCTGCGGCGTCAACGCCGTGGATTACTCCGGCTATCCGGACTGCCGCCCCGAGTTCGTGGCCGCGTTCCAGGCGCTGGCCAACCTGGCCACCAAGTCAGGCGTGGAAGGTGCGGGCATCAAGGTACACGCGCCGCTGCAGTTCCTCAGCAAGGGCCAGATCGTCAGCGAAGGCGTGCGCCTGGGCGTGGACTTCGGCCTGACCGTGTCCTGTTACAACGCCGACGCCAACGGCGCCGCCTGCGGCCACTGTGATGCCTGCCGCCTGCGCGCGCAGGGCTTCGCCGAAGCCGGCGTGCCCGACCCGACGCTGTACGCCTGACCGCCCCTGGTAGTGCCGGCCGCTGGCCGGCTTCCCTGATGGGTGTGAATTCCCAGATGGTGGGTGCGAATCGCTCCCTCGGTGGGTGCGAACCGTTGGTTCGCACTGGCTGACTCGCCGGGCAGGTCTGACTCTGGTGGGTGCCAACCTTGGTTGGCACTGTCCGCCAGACACGGCCCGGCGCTACCGCTGCCGCAACCACCCCGATGCTTCAATAAACGCCCGCACCGCCCCCGGATCGGCATAATCCAGCTCGATCATCCGCGCGATCCCAGCCTTCTCATCCTTCTGCTGGCGCATGTACTCCTGCGCGATACGGTAGCCGGCGTAGTACCCCACATCACTCACCCCGAACGGATTACCGGCGCTGTTGTACAGCCAGTTGTCCAGATCCCCGCCGTCCATTTCAGCGACGAAACGCGTGCGGATTTCCGCTTCGTGCGCGGGCCCGTAGCTGTACAGCGGCAACGCTGGCCGACGCCCGCTCAGCCGTTCGGCCACATACTCCGCCACGCCTTCGCGCACCGCGTACTGCGCCAGGCTGCCGGTAGTCTCGCGCTGCTGGGTATGCACGTACTCGTGCAGGTTGTTCTGCGCGTTGTTCGCCCCCGGACGGCTGTCGTAGAAGATCCGCAGGCGGCTGCGCATCGGCTCCGGTAGCTCGCTCACGTCCACGCGTTCATCGCCCAGCGCCATCTCCGCACCGATCAGTACCTTGTCACCCAGCGTGGTCCCGCCAGTACGCAGCACGCCCACGGCATAGGTGATGGTGGCCGGGCGCAGGGCGGGGTAGAGCGTGCGGAAGGCGGCCAGGTCCCGTTCCAGTGTGGCGCTGGCCTGCTGCGCGTTGGCGGTCAATGGGCGTACCGACGTCCAGAAGCGCGGCCACGCACGCATGGCCTCGGCGTATTCGCGGGCGGTGTAGTTACGGACCTGCATCAGCGCATGCAGGCCGGGGCTGCCTGGATCGATGTAGCGCTCCTGCACCAGTGCGACCTGGCGTTCAACGTCGGGCTCGGCGCGCACAGCGTCATAAGTGGCCCAGAAGCGGCCGATGTCGTCGGTGACGACCTGGGATGGGGCGGCCAGTGCCGCACAGGGCAGCAACAGGGCGGCAATGAGGCAGAAGGGCAGGCGCATCCGTGGCTCCGGGCAGGAATCACAGCTGGGATGCGCGTGAGGCCCAGAAGGTTTAAGCGGGCTCACCAGATCGGGTAGTG
The DNA here is from genome assembly GCF_059368495.1 of Stenotrophomonas sp. YJH_SMC_91. Taxonomy (NCBI): domain Bacteria; kingdom Pseudomonadati; phylum Pseudomonadota; class Gammaproteobacteria; order Lysobacterales; family Lysobacteraceae; genus Stenotrophomonas; species Stenotrophomonas sp. YJH_SMC_91. Next base: position 273,869 of record NZ_JCAFRT010000001.1, read on the forward strand.
CCGGCCGCTGGCCGGCAACCTCGACGCACCAGGGTTTCACCCGGCCCGGTAAAGTAGGGTAGAATGCCCACCCCGCCGAAAGGCTGGGGCAGTGCAATGGGCCGTTAGCTCAGTCGGTAGAGCAGAAGACTTTTAATCTTTTGGTCGAAGGTTCGAATCCTTCACGGCCCACCATTGCATCCAATGACCCAAGTCATTCAGAAAGGCACCGTAATGCGGTGCCTTTTTTGTTGCCCTGGTCCGTGGCCTCTACTTCGCCCGCACTCCCTTGGCTTTTGCGGCCGCCGCGTCGGCAGCTTGCTGTGCGGCCGCCGCTGCCGCATTCGCGGAACGCACGGCTTCCGCTTGAGCCGCGTCAAAGTCAGCCCGGCGCTGCGCGCTGATCCGGCGTTCCAGTTCTGAATATGCGACGTAGCTCTCCGGATACTTCGCGACGCAGGCCTGCTGCAGCAGCGGGATCGCGTGGTCGGACAATCCCGGTTGGAGGTGGGCGAGCAGGCAGTCCGCATACGCTGCGGATGCTGGCGGAGTGCTGCTGGACTGCGGTGAGGCGGCGGCAAGGGTGGTGGCGATCAATACACTCAACATGGGAACCTCCTTGTGGATATGAGCGTGGCGGCGACCAGTCCTTGAGCCAAAGTGCCCGTTGCATGACCATCACCGGCTCCATGGTGCTCCAGTTCCGGCAGATCGGCAAAGTGCCGCGAACGACAGTGCCTCCGGCGGTCTATGCTCGGCATCTTTCCCAGGATGGGCCGTCCCATGCGTCTGATCGTGCTGTCGCTGTTGTTGTCCGTCGTCTCCGCCGCGCCGCTGATGGCCGCCGAATCCGCGTCGCCCGCCGCCGCCACGCCGCTGGTCATCGGCGAGACCTTCACCATCGAGTCGAAGGCTCTGGGCGAGACCCGTCGTATCAACGTCTACCGCCCGCAGCCGTGGGGGCTGGACCCGAAGGCGCCGCTACCGGTGCTCTACATGCCCGACGGCGGCATCGGCGAGGACTTCCTGCATGTGGCCGGGCTGGTGCAGGTGCTCAGCGGCAACGGCAGCATGCGTCCGTTCCTGCTGGTTGGCATCGAGAACACCGAGCGCCGCCGCGACATGACCGGCCCCAGCAAGGACCCGCAGGACCAGAAGATCGCGCCGCGCATCGGCGGCTCGGCGGCCTACCGTACCTTCCTGCGCGATGAACTGATGCCGCAGGTGCGTCAGCGTTACCCGACCACCGAGGAGCGCGCGTTGATCGGCGAGTCGCTGGCTGGCCTGTTCGTGGTCGAGACGCTGCTGCAGGAGCCGACGCTGTTCAACAGCTACATCGCGCTGGACCCCAGCCTGTGGTGGAACCGTGGCGCAATGCTGGCCGGCGCGGCCAAGCAGCTGCCGGCGGTGACGCGTGCGCAGCCGCGCGTGTTCCTGGCCAGCAGTGGGCAGCCAGAGCTGGCTGCGTCCGCCGCGCAGTTGGCCACGCTGCTGCAACAGGCGTCGCCGTCGCCGCTGGTGAAGTACCTGCCGTTGCCGGAGGAAACCCACGCCACGATCTATCATCCGGCCGCGTTGCAGGCGCTGCGCACGCTGTTCCCGGCGCCGCCGCCGGCCTCGCCCTGACCGCACTGGTACCCGCCTGCACACCATGCAACGATGCGGCAGCGGCGCCATCGGGTGCGCCGCCCGCAACGGGAGCGTGTGGATGCAGCGTGTGCGTGGATGGAGTGTGGCGGCCTGCCTGGCCGTGAGTGGCTGTGCGATGTCGGTGGCGCCGCCCGCAATGCAGAGTGAAGCGAAGGACAGTGCGCCGACTGCCACGCCGGGTGTGGTGCTGCCGGACACCGAAGCGCTGCGCGTGCACGACCCGGTCGGCCGCGATTATCCGGTCTGGGTGGCGCTGCCGGCCGACTACGCGGCGCATCCGGAAAAGCACTACCCGGTGCTGTACGTGACCGATGCGCTGTACAGCTTCCCGCTGGTGCGCAGCGTGCGCAACATGGTCGGGCAGAAGGGCGTCAACATCGAGGATTTCATCCTGGTCGGGCTACCGCCGCAGGAAGGCCTGACCTCCAAGCAGAGCCGCTCGCGCGATTACACGCCCAGCGACCCGGTGCGTACCGATCCGCGTGATTACAGCGATGACGTCAGCTACGGCGGCGCGGCGCACTACCGCGATTTCCTCGCTGGGCAGGTGCTGCCGATGATCGACGCGCGCTACCGCACCGATCCGGCGCGGCGTGCCTATGCGGGGCATTCCTATGGTGGCCTGTTCGGCGCCTATGTGCTGACCACGCGCCCGGACATGTTCCGCACCTACATCCTGTCCAGCCCGTCGCTGTGGTTCGACGACCATCGGGTGCCGCGCATGCAGGCCGAAGCCAAGGCGCCGGCGCAGCCGACCACGGTGGTGCTGTCGGTGGGCAGCTTTGAAACGGTCAAGCCCGAACCGCGTTACTTCACCCGCAACGACATGCTGCGCCACAACGCCGAATTCGCCGAGCAGCTGCGCAGCAGCGGGCGATCGTTGAAAGTGGAGAACATGGTGATCGATGACGAGGATCACTTCACCGTCTACCCGGACATGATCACCCGCGCACTGCTGAAGGTGTTCCCGGGTACCGGACCGTACAGCAGCGGTTGATGAATGCCTCAGGCCGCCTGTGCATCCGGCCCGGTCAATACGCCCACATCGGCGTGCCGGAAGCACAGCCGGATGGCGTCGAGCAGCTCGCTCATGTTGTACGGCTTGGGCAGGAAATGGATGCCGTCGCGCAGCTGCGGCAGCACCTGGTGCTGGTCCATGCCCGACGTCACCAGGATCGGCAGCTGGGGATACAGGCCGCGGACCCGGTTGGCGGCTTCAATGCCACTGATCGCGCCCAGATTCACGTCGGTGAACAGCAGGTCGAAACGCTCACCGGCGGCCAGCAGGCCCAGCGCCGCTTCGGCAGAGCTCACGCCCACTACGTGGCAGGCCTGGCTTTCCAGCGCCAGCCGGCTCAGTTCGCGGGTTTCCTCGGCGTCCTCGATGAGCAGGACGCGGGGTTCAACGTGGCGCTTGGACAGCAACATGACGCGACAACTCCGGACAGCAACGGTGAAAAGGCGCGCAAGTATGCGTAAGCCGGTAGTGATCCCGACGTGCACGGCAAGCTAAGCGGGCGTTACAGGCCTCTCTGGCGCCGGAGCCGCACGTGCCAGGCCAGCCCCGTGACCGCGAGCAGGGCGGTGCCGATGCGCAGGCTGGTGGCCTGCCAGCCCAATGCGAGGGCGTCATCGAGGCTGAACACATTCCAGGCCAGGTTCATCGAAACATGCAGGACCAGGCCGCACCAGAGCGTGTTGCCATCAAGGTGGTCGAGCCAGGCGAAGATGAAGCCGCCCACGGCGATCACCGCGCCGACGAACAGCGCGATGCCGCCACCGTCGAACCCACCGAAGCCGAGCCAGTGCGCCATGCCGAACAGCAGCGCCTGCGGCAGTGCAAGCCATGGCCAGGGGCCGCGCACGATCTTCACCAGCAGCACGAAGCCCAGGCCGCGGAAGAGCACTTCCTCGGCCAGCGGGAACAGCACCGCCAGCATGGCGGCATCCAGTGCAGTCAGTGCCCTGTTCGGTGTTCCGAGCAGCGCCAGGCCAAGCCAGCACGGCAGGCTGGCCAGCAGCACCCACATGGGGCCGCTCCAGCCGTTGCCGCGCAGCCCCAGGCTGGCCATCAGGCCCATGTCACGGGGCCGCAGCAGCGCGGCCAGCAGCAGTGCCACCAGTACCGCCAGCGCGTTGTCCAACAGGCTGCCGCCATAGGGGATGGGCAGTGCGGGAATCGGTGTGCCGATGGCCGCGGCGATATCCCGCAGGTTCAGGCCAAGGCCGACGCCCAGCAGCACCAGCAACAGGCGTGCGGTGGTGGGCAGGCGGGACAACACGGTCATGTACGCATTCCCTGCGGAACAAGGGCGCAGTGTGCCCCGCGGTACGCATGTGGGCACACGCCGGAAGTCCCTGTGCCATCGGTCATGCGTTGCCGCACAGTCATCGCGGTGCAGGTACAGTCGAAACCAGACCGACAGGAGCAATGCCGATGCTGTGCCCCGTGTGCAAGACCCAGACGCTGCAGATGGCCGAGCGCCATGGCATCGAGATTGATTACTGCCCGAGTTGCCGCGGTGTGTGGCTGGATCGTGGCGAGCTGGACAAGATCATCGAACGTGCGGGCGCCGGTGCTGCAGTACCTCCGCCAGCGCCCGTGCAGGCTCAGCCGGCGTCCGCGCCGCCACCGGTGATGCACCGTGATACCCGCCACCTCGGCCAGCGCTACGAGGACAACCGGGGACACGGCTACAAGAAAAAGAAGAAGGACAGCTTCCTGTCGGAGTTGTTCGATTTCTAGTTTGTAGCGTCGAGCCATGCTCGACTTTTGGCGGTGACAGTCGAGCAAGCTTCACTCTACATGGGGCGCGTGATCACGGCCGCCGCAGGATGAACTCGCGGTCGCGCGTGTCACCGACGATGAAGTCGTACTCGCCAACCTTGCCGCAGCCATAGCGCGCGTAGAAGCGCTGTGCGCCGAAATTCTCTTCCCACACGCCCACCCACAGGGTGCGGCGCTGCGGCTGGTCCAGCCACGCCATGAATGCGTCCATCATGCGTGCACCATGTCCGCCGTTCTGGTGTCCGGCCAGGATGTAGAACCGCTTCAGTTCGATGTCACCCTCGCATGCATCCGTGTGCGGCAAGGTGTTGGCACCGGCGGCCAGGTAGCCGACCACGGCGTCACCGTCCAGCAACAGCCAGATGGCACTGCGTGGGTCGGACAGTTCGATGCGCTGCGGTTCGCTGCTGTAGTGCGCCTGCAGGAAATCGTGCAGCTCCTGCGGCGGATAGGAATCGCCCCAGGTTTCGTTGTACGTGGCGATGGCGATCGCCGACAGCGCGTCGACATCGGCAAGGGTGGCGCGGCGGATCTGCAACGACATGGCGGTGCCTGCATTGGAACGTGGCGAAGTGTAGCCGGCCCCGGCGGCTGCCGGGGCTGGCCATTGCTCACGATCTGCTGCTCAGAACCACATGCGCACGCCGGCCACCCAGCGCGTGTCGCGCGCGTGGTCACCGGCATAGTCGGCGGTGTCGCCAAAACTGCGTTCGTGACTGATGCCGATGTAGGGCGCGAAGCGACGGCTGAACTCGTAGCGCAGGCGCAGGCCGGCCTCTACCTTGTTCAGGCCACGGCCGATGCCGTACTCCTGCTCGTCCTTGGCCGCAACGGTAGCTTCCAGTAGCGGCTGCAGGATCAATCGGTTGGTCAGCAGCACGTCGTACTCGACCTCGGCCTTGGCCAGCACCTGGCCGCCGGAGCCCATGTACAGCGTGGCCGAGCTTTCGAACTTGTACGGCGCCAGACCCTGGATGCCGATGGCCGCCCATGTGCGCGAGTCGGACGGGCGGAAGTCCTGGCGCACGCCGACCAGCACGTCCCACCACGGCGACACGCTGCGACCATACAGTGCGTCCAGTGACGACGATTCGGTGCGGCCGCGGCTGCGTTCGCCATCGGTGCGCAGCCACAGGCGGTTGATGTTGCCGCCGATCCAGCCGGTGGCTTCCCATGCCTGGCCGTTGCTGCTCTTGCCATCCCAATGCTCAAGCCGGTCGATCAGCAGCAGGCTGTTGATCTCCGGCGCGTGTTCCATCGCGCCATGCGCGATCTGCGGGAAGGCGGCGGCGCGGTCGGCATCGGTCGGGACCGGGATCGGTTCGCGCGGTTCGGTGGGTGCAGGCGTGCCGTGGCCCATCGCCCCGTGGTCCATCTGCGAATGGTCCATCGCCGCTGGCTGCATCGAGCCATGGTCCATCTTCGAGTGGTCCATCGTGGGGTGGTCCATGCCGGCCTGATCCGCCGCACACATGTCCATCTCCGAATGATCCATCTTTGAATGATCGACCGGTTCGGCAGGGGTCTTCGCGCTCTTCGCAGGCACGTTCATCGCGCCCATGTCATGGCCGGCGTGCGACTGCGCGAACACCGGCAACGCGGCGGCGAGGCCCAGGGCCAGCAGGCTGGGGGAAAGCAGTGAGCGGCTCATTCTTCGATCCTCACTTCGCGCATCATGCCCGCTTCCATGTGGTACAGCAGATGGCAGTGGTAGGCCCAGCGGCCGAGTGCATCGGCGCGCACGCGATAGCTGCGGCGGGTGCCCGGCGGCATGTCGATGGTGTGCTTGCGGACCTGGAACTCACCTTGCGCGTTTTCCAGATCGCTCCACACGCCGTGCAGGTGGATCGGGTGCTGCATCATGGTGTCGTTGACCAGCACGATGCGCATGCGCTCGCCGTAGTTCAGCCGCAGCGGCTCGGCGCTGGCGAACGGGACGCCATCGAACGACCACGAGAATTTCTCCATGTGGCCGGTCAGGTGCAGCTCGATCTCGCGGCTCGGCTCGCGGCCATCCGGGTCTTCGAACAGGCTGCGCATCGCGCCGTAGGTCAGCACCTGGCGGCCGTTGTCGCGCAGGCCGATGCCAGGGTCGTCCAGCTTCGGCTCGGTGGCCGAACTCTGCATGTCCATCAGCGGGTTGTTGCGCTCGCTGGCCGGATGCTTCGGTACCTTGCTGGCGGTACCGCCGCCGCCGTGCGCACCGTGGCCCATGCTGGCGCCGCAGCTACCTTCCGTGCCCTTCATCGCGGCCATGTCGTGGCCACCATGACCACCACTGCCCATGTCGTGCCCCATGTCGCTCATCGTCAGCAACGGGCGTGGGTCGCGCGCGGGAATCGGTGCCTGCAGTCCGTGGCGTACCGCCAGCGTGCCGGCGGCGTAGCCGGTGCGACCCATGTCCTGGCAGAAAATGGTGAACGCATCCTGGCCGGTGGGTTCGACCAGCACGTCGTAGGTTTCGGCGGGAGCGATGCGGAATTCGTCGATGCTGACCGGGTGGATGTACTGGCCGTCAGCGGCCACCACGGTCATCTTCAAACCGGGGATGCGCACGTCGAAGTAGGTCATCGACCCGCCGTTGATGAAGCGCAGCAGCACCTTTTCGCCACTGCGGAACAGGCCGGTCCAGTTGCCGGCCGGGGCGGTGCCGTTCATCAGGTAGGTGTAGGTATGCGCGTTGATATCGGAGATATCGGTGGGCGTCATCCGCATCCGGCCCCACATGCCACGGTCGGACAGCGCCGCGGACCAACCGTCGCGTTTCGCGTCGCGCAGGAAGTCGGGCAGGGTGCGCTTGTAGTAGTTGTCGTGCTCGGCCAGCTTCTTCATGCGCCGGAACAGCGCGCCCGGATCCATGTCGGTCCAGTCCGACAGCATGATCACGTGCTCGCGGTCATGGTGGTACGGCGCCGGTTCGGCCGGGTCGATGATCAGCGCGCCGTACAGGCCGGCCTGTTCCTGGAACATCGAGTGGCTGTGGTACCAGTAGGTGCCCGACTGCTTCAGCTGGAAGTGGTAGTGGTAGGTCTCGCCGGGGCCGATGCCGTTGAAGCTCAGGCCCGGCACGCCGTCCATGTTGGCCGGCAGCAGGATGCCGTGCCAGTGGATGGAGGTCGGGTGGCGTTCCAGCGTGTTGCGCACGAACAGGTCCACGGTCTGGCCTTCGCGCCAGCGCAGGATCGGGGCCGGCAACGAGCCGTTGACGGTGATCGCCGGGCGGGGGCGGCCGGTGAAATTGGCCAGCGATTCGCCGATGGCCAGTTCGATGCGGGTATCGCTGAGCACGGCGGGGGCACCGGCCAGCCGTGGGGCGGCAGTGGCGGCGGCGAGCGCGCGTTGCGGCACGCCGACAGCGGCGATGCCGGCGACCACGCCACCGGCGGCCAGGCCCTGCACGAACAGGCGGCGTGACGGCATGGGCACAGCGCCCGGACCGGGGGGATTGCGGGTATTCATGGTGGAGACTCCAGACACGGAAAGACGCCGGCAGGTGGCCGGCTACGGTGCGCAGGGCGCACAGTGCGTGTGGAATCAGCCGATGGGAGGGCGTGAGATCGGCGGCAGCGGCGGCGACGGGCGGCCGGTAGCCGGCATCGGCTGTGGTGCCAGCGACAACGCCGGGCCGGCCATGAACGGCAACGGCTGCACCACCAGCAGCGGGTGCTGGGCGCAGCTGCGCACGCAGTCCTTGATCTGGCAGTGGGCGTCGTGGGCGGGGGCCTTGGCCTGCGGGGCCTCGTCGGCCTGCATGGCGGCGTGGTGTTGGCAGTCGGGGTCACCGCCATCTACGGCGGCCGCGACGGCGTGTGCCATCCGCCCCATTTCCTCGTGACCGCTGGCCATGGCCGCGTTCAGCCCGTTGAGCAACAGGCTGAGCATGAGCACGACACGGAGCAGGGTCGAGGCCAGGGACATGGCGTTAATCTAGCTGCAAGTGGGCGCCGATGCACTTCCGGCTGAATGGCTGGTTCAAGGTTGGACCGGCACCAATGTAGAGCCGAACCCGCGCTCGGCTGCTTCTGCGGCCACGGCAGCCGAGCGTGGGCTCGGTGCTACAGGGAGCCGGGCGTTACCCTTCTTCGCGCACGATCTCGACCAGGCGCGGGCCGTAGCGGCTCAGCTTGGTGCCGCCGATGCCGCCGACCCGGGCCAGTTCATCCAGGCTGGTCGGGCGCTGCTCGGCGATGTTGCGCAGGGTGCTGTCGTGGAAGATCACGAAGGCAGGCACGTTCTGTTCGCGCGCCAGTTCGGCACGCAGGCCGCGCAGCGCGTTGAACAGTGCCAGGTCCTGCGGCAGTACCGACAACCCGGTGCGCTGCGCACTGCGCTCGCGTCCGCTGGTGCTGCTGGCCGGGTCGCGGCGCATGCTGATCTGGCGGCGGCCGGTCAGCACGTCACGGCTGGCATCGGTCAGGCGCAGGCCACCGTGGCCCTCGCTGTCCACTTCCAGCAGGCTGGCGGCGACCAGCTGGCGGAACACACTGCGCCAGGTGCGCGCATCCAGATCGCGGCCGATGGCGTAGGTGCTGAGCTTGTCGTGGCCCTGCTGCTTCACCTTCTCGTTCTCGCTGCCACGCAGGACGTCGATCAGGTGGCCGACGCCGAAGCGCTGGCCAGTGCGGTAGACACAGCTCAGTGCCTTCTGCGCCGGAATGGTCGCGTCCCACGAGGCCGGTGGCGTCAGGCAGTTGTCGCAGTTGCCGCACGGCTGGGGATAGGTCTCGCCGAAACCGGCCAGCAGCACCTGGCGGCGGCACTGCATGGATTCGCAGTAGCCAAGCAGGTGATCGAGCTTGCCCCGCTCCAGCTGCTTGCGTTCTTCGCCGGCCTCGGATTGTTCGATCATCTGCTTGAGCAGTACCACGTCGCCCAGGCCGTAGCACAGCCAGGCCTCGGCAGCTTCGCCATCACGACCAGCGCGGCCGGTTTCCTGGTAGTAGCCTTCCATCGACTTGGGCAGGTCGGTATGCGCCACGAAGCGCACGTCCGGCTTGTCGATGCCCATGCCAAAGGCGATGGTGGCGCACATGACGATGCCGTCCTCGCGCAGGAAGCGGCGCTGGTTGTTCGCGCGCACTTCCGGCGGCAGGCCGGCGTGGTAGGGCAGGGCGTTGAAGCCCTGGCCGCATAGGAATTCAGCGGTCTCCTCGACCTTGCGCCGCGACATGCAGTAGACGATGCCGGCCTCGCCACGGTGGCCGCGCAGGAAATCGGTCAGCTGCTTGCGCGCGTTGTCCTTCTGCACCACGGTGTAGCGGATGTTGGGGCGATCGAAGGAGCTGACGAAGTGGCGTGCTTCCTGCAGATCCAGACGCTCGGCGATCTCGCGCTGGGTCGGCGGGTCGGCGGTGGCGGTGAGCGCGATCCGCGGGATCTGCGGCCAGCGCTCGTGCAGTACGGTCAGCTGGCGGTATTCCGGGCGGAAGTCGTGGCCCCACTGCGACACGCAGTGGGCTTCGTCAATGGCGAACAGGGCGATCTGGCTGCGCGACAACAGCGACAGGAAGCGGCCGGTCAGCAGCCGCTCGGGAGCGACATAGAGCATGTCCAGTTCACCCGCGAGCAGTTCGCGCTCGACGCGGCCGGCGGTCTCGGCATCCAGGGTTGAATTCAGGTACTCGGCACGCACGCCGAGCTGGCGCAGGGCTTCGACCTGGTCCTGCATCAGCGCGATCAGCGGCGAGATGACGATGCCACATCCGTCACGCAGCAGGGCCGGGACCTGGTAGCACAGCGACTTGCCACCGCCGGTGGGCATCAGTACCAGGGCATCATGACCGGCAGCCACATGCTCCACGATGTCCTGCTGCGGACCACGGAAATCGTCGTAACCAAAGACGCGTTGGAGCAGGTCGTGCGCGGGACGGGAAGGCATCCGGCTAGTTTACCTCCCGGAGGCGGCGGCAGGGCTGCGCCCTGCACCTGCTACAAGCCAGAGCAACGTCAAAGGCAACAGCCGGCTCTGGGGTGTCTTCTGGCTGGGCGGGGCGGTGTGGGCTTGCAGGACACGCCGTAAACCCGTCCTTGGGGGCTCGATGGCGCCATCCATGGCGCCAACGGTCCTGCAAGCCCACACCGCCCCACCCCCGACAGTTTCCCGGTGACGGTGGATCCATCCACGCCATGCGTGGATGAAATCTGTCAGATATCGACAAACAAAATGGGGTCGGATCCGTTTTCCGACGGAAAACGGATCCGACCCCAATGGCTTTGCCGGCAGATCGCGAAAATCTGTCGAAGGCGGGGTGGGTCCGGTGGCAGGGGTGTCCGCGGCATGGATGCCGCGGCCAAGCCCCCATGGACGGGTTTACGGCGTCCCCTGCCACCGGATCCACCCCGCCAACCCTCAGGAAACCAGCTTCTGCTCTGGCTCTGGCCTTTGATTTAAGGCCTTTGCGGGTGCAGGGCGCAGCCCTGCCGAACACCCCCAACCCTTACTGGAGCAGGGAACGCAGCATCCAGGCGTACTTCTCGTGGGTCTGCAGCCGCTGGGTCATCAGATCCTCGGTCGGGGCGTCGTCCCCCTTGGCCGCCACCTCCAGCACTTCACGTGCCGTACGGCAGACCGCTTCGTTGGCGACCACCAACTGGCGTACCATTTCACGCCAGTCCGCACTGTCGGTCAGGCCCGGTTCCTCGGCGATCGAGGTCAGCGCAGCGAATTCCCGGTAGGAGCCCGGGGCATTGAAGCCCAGCGCGCGGATGCGCTCGGCCACGTCGTCCAGTGCCGCCCACTGCTCGGTGTACTGCGTCTCGAACATGGTGTGCAGCGAGTTGAACATCGACCCGGTCACGTTCCAGTGGAAGTTGTGCGTCTTCAGGTAGAGCGTGAACGCATCGGCCTGGAACCGCGACAGACCGTCGGCGATCTTCTTGCGGTCGCCCTGGGTGATCCCGATATCGATGTTCGGTGCCGACGGTGCCGCCGCAGCAAGCTTCTGCTTGCCGGTCTTGGCCTTGGTCGTGCTCTTGGTCTTCGCCATGGGGTTCCTCCTTGTGGAATCGTTGGCCTTCACAATAAACCGGTCGTGATGACTGGTCGCTTTCAAAGTTTTGAACGAACCGATTGATGAACTCTATCGATAAAAATCCATCGCCCCGCCTGCGCCAACAGCGTGCCGCCATCGACGGCGCCATGAGCCGCGACCGGGGCCGTTTGCTGGGGATGCTCTCGCGTTGCCAGGCCAAGCCACAGGATGCGGCACTGGCCGCCACCTTCGAGCAGGCCTTGCAGGCGTCGGTGCAGCGCCGGCAGGTGCGGGCGCAACAGCAGCCGTCCATTACTCTGGACCCGCAGCTGCCGATTGCGCGTGAAGCCGACGCCATCATCGCGCTGATCCGCGAACATCAGGTGGTGGTGATCGCCGGTGAAACCGGCTCGGGCAAGACCACCCAGCTGCCGAAACTGTGCTTGGCCGCCGGCCGTGGCCAGGCCGGCATGATCGGCTGCACCCAGCCGCGACGGATTGCCGCACGTGCGGTGGCCAGCCGCGTGGCACAGGAACTGCAGAGTGAACTGGGCCAGCTGGTCGGCTACCAGGTGCGCTTCAATGACAAGGTCAGCGAAGACAGCCGCATCAAGTTCATGACCGACGGCATCCTGCTGGCGGAGATCGCCAGTGACCGCTGGCTGTCGAACTACGACACGATCATCGTCGACGAGGCGCACGAACGCAGCCTCAACATCGATTTCCTGCTGGGCTACCTGAAGCAGCTGCTGCGCAAGCGCCCGGACCTGAAGCTGATCGTCACTTCGGCCACCATCGACACTGAGCGCTTCGCCCAGCATTTCGACAATGCGCCGGTGATCAGCGTCGAAGGCCGGACCTATCCGGTGGAAGTGCGCTACCGCGCGCTGGAAGGCGAGGGCGAAGACCAGGGCGAACGCACCGTCAACGACGCCATCGTGTCGGCCATCGACGAGATCACCCGCCTGGATGCGCGCGGCGACGTGCTGATCTTCCTGCCGGGCGAGCGCGAGATCCGCGATGCGCACCAGTCGCTGGAACGGCGCAAGTACCGCAATACCGAGGTGCTGCCGTTGTACGCGCGGCTGTCCAACCAGGACCAGGACCGGGTGTTCAACCCCGGGCCGAACCGGCGCATCGTGCTGGCCACCAACGTGGCGGAAACCTCGCTGACGGTGCCGCGCATCCGTTACGTGGTCGATCCGGGCTTCGCCCGCGTCAAGCGCTACAGCCCGCGCAACAAGCTGGACCGCCTGCACATCGAGCCGATCTCGCAGGCCAGCGCCAACCAGCGCAAAGGTCGCTGTGGCCGTATTGCCGAGGGCATCTGTTACCGCCTGTACGCCGAAGCCGATTTCCAGGCGCGGCCCGAATTCACCGATCCGGAAATCCGCCGCTCCAGCCTGGCTGGGGTGATCCTGCGCATGCTGCAGCTGGGCCTGGGCCGGATCGAGGAATTCCCGTTCCTGGAGGCACCGGACGAGCGTGCGGTGGCCGATGGCTGGCAGCAACTGACCGAACTGGGCGCGATCGACGCCGAGCGGCGCATGACCACCATCGGCAAGCAGATGGCACGCCTGCCGGTGGACGTGAAGCTTGCGCGCATGCTGGTGGCCGCGCAGGCCGCAGGCTGCCTGCGGCCGATGCTGGTGATCGCCTCGTTCCTGGGCATCCAGGACCCGCGCGAACGCCCACCCGAAGCGCGTGGTGCGGCCGACAGCGCGCACGCGCAGTTCGCCGATGGCCGCTCCGAGTTCGTTGGCGTGCTGCGCCTGTGGGATGCCTACCGGCAGGCCCATGAAGACCTGACCCAGTCCAAGCTGCGCGACTGGTGCGGACGTCATTTCCTCGGCTTCCTGCGCATGCGCGAGTGGCGCGAGCTGCATCGCCAGCTGCGGCTGCTGTGCGAGGAACTGGGCTGGAAGGAAGAGGCCAGCGAGGCGTCGATGGCGCCGTTGCTGGCCGGCAGCAGTGCGCCGGCACCGGCGCGTGACGACGCGGCGGCGGTGAAAGCCACCCGGGGCCAGCTGCACCGCGCCGCGCGCCTGGCCCGCGAAGGCAAGGCCGAGGCCGCACCGGCGCCGGTGGCCGTGCGCGCGCAGAAGGAACAGGCGCCGGTTGGCGGCGGTTTCAGCGAACGAGTGCGCGCCGCCGCCTACCAGACCCTGCACCGGGCGCTGGTGGCGGGCCTGCCGACGCAGATCGGCCACCGCACCGAGAAGGGCGATTTCCAGGCGCCACGCCAGCGCCGGTTCCTGCCGTTCCCGGGTTCGGCGCTGTCCAAGCGGCCGCCGCCGTGGCTGCTGGTGGCCAACCTGCTGGATACGCAGAAGGTGTGGGGCATGACCCTGGCCGCGATCGAACCGGACTGGGTGATTGCCGAGCTGCCGCACTTGCTGCTGCGCAAGCACTTCGATCCGCACTGGTCGCGCGCGCAGGGACAGGTGCTGGCCTCCGAGCAGATCAGCCTGTTCGGCCTGGTGCTGGCGCCGAAGAAGCCGGTGCATTACGGCCGCATCGAGCCGGGCGAGGCACATGACATCTTCGTGCGCCAGGCATTGGTGACCGGCGAGATCAACACCCGCGCCAGTTTCGTGGCCGACAACCAGAAAGTGCTGGAGGTCGCCCGCGAGGAGGAAGCCAAGCTGCGTCGCGCCGGCATCGTCGCCGACGAGGACTGGCAGGCGCGCTGGTACCTGGACCGGGTGCCGCCGCAGATCCATTCGGCTGCGGGCCTGGATACCTGGTGGAAGGGACTGGCACCGGAACAGCGCAAGGCGCTGCATTGGTCGCTCGCAGACTTGCTGCCCGGCGAGGGCAGTGAGCAGGAGCGCTACCCGAAATACCTGGCGCTGGGCCAGGCGCGGTTGCCGCTGCACTACCGCTTCGAGCCGGGTGCCGACGATGACGGCGTGACCCTGGACGTGCCGCTGCACCTGCTCAATGCATTGGACCCGGTGCAGCTGGGCTGGCTGGCGCCGGGCTTCGTCGCCGACAAGGCCTCGGCACTGATCCGCAGCCTGCCCAAGGCAATGCGCCGCAACTACGTGCCGGCGCCGGACTTCGGCCGCGCGTTCTACGAGGCGTTTCCGCAGCCCAGCGCCGATGCCATCACCGGCGAACTGGCGCGTTTCCTGTCACGTGCAACCGGTGCCACCGTGACCGCGCTCGATTTCGAGCCCGGTTCGATCGAGCCGCATCTGCACATGAACCTGCGGCTGCGCGACGAGCAGGGCAAGGTGCTGGCCACTTCGCGTGATCTGGACGCACTGCGCGCGAAATTCGGCGGTCGTGCCGGCGACGCCTTCGCTGCACGCGCTGGCCGCGAGATGGCGGCCGATGGCCTGCGCACGTTCCCGGCCACGCCGATACCGCTGCAGGTGCCCGGTGAAGCCGGCGTTCCGGCCTATCCGGCATTGCTGGACGAGGGTGACAGCGTGGCGCTGCGCATCTTCGCCGATCGGCAGCAGGCACAGGAGGCTCACCCGCTGGGCGTGCGCCGGCTGCTGGAGATCGCCCTGGCCGAGAAGGTCAAGCAGGCGCGCAAGCAGCTGCCGGTGGGCGCCAAGACCGGCCTGTTGTATGCGGCGATCGAGTCGCAGGAGCGCCTGCGTGGTGACCTGGTGGATGCGGCGATGAACGCGGTGTTGGCGGAGGGCCTGGAAGACATCCGCGATGCGGCGGCCTTCGAACAGCGCCGTGAGCATGCGGCCAAGGCCCTGTTCGGCGAGGCCATGTCGCGGCTGAAACTGGCCGAAACCATCCTGGCGCTGGTGGCGGAACTGAAGCCGATGCTGGAAGCACCGTTGATGGGTTGGGCGCGCGGCAACCTGGACGACATGGAAGCGCAGCTGTCCGGGCTGATCCACCCCGGCTTCCTGCGCGATACGCCGGCCGACGCGCTGGCGCAGTATCCGCGCTACCTGAAGGCGATGATCCTGCGCACCGAACGCGCCAAGCGTGATCCGCCACGTGACCAGGCACGCATGCTGGAACTGCATCCGTTCCTGGAAGCGCTGGAAACGGCGGAGCAGCAGGGCCTGCGCGATCGCCCGCAATGGCAGGCGCTGCGCTGGGATCTGGAAGAGCTGCGGGTGTCACTGTTCGCGCAGGAGCTGGGGGCACGTACCGGCATTTCGGCGAAGAAGCTGGCGCAGCGGGTGACGGCACTGCGCCAGGCCTCGTAACCCCCGACCGACCCCGCCGGACGATGACCGGCGGGGTACGGTGGGATGTCATCCACGCGTGGCGTGGATCCACTACTTGGAGCGGCGCACCTTGGGCTGGCTGTTCACGCCTTCCACCTTCATGTACCACACGCCCATCACGCCGGGCTTGATGCTGACCTTGGGCGATTGCTTGCGCACGCCGACCACGCTGGTGCTGTCGGTCTGCTCCCATTCCTGGCCGTTGTCCAGCACGTAGACGCGGCCCTTGCCGAAGCCACGGAACTCGCCCTGCAGCACGCCGGTGATCGGCTCGTTGCTGCCGAAATCGAAGAACCCGCGGTTCTTCACGATCACTTCCTGGCGGCCCTGTTCGCGGGCTTCTTCGCGTACCGCTGCCACAGCCTGGGTCGTCGCCGCTTCAACCTTGCCCTGCAGCCAGCGGTTGAGCGTGGCCAGTTCCTGCGCGCTCAGCTTGTCCAGGCCGGCCGCCTTGAATTCGGTCGGCGACATCTGCTGCTGCAGGTCACCGTCCACCACGCGCTGGGCCAGCGCAGGCGCCGACAGGGACAGCAGCAGTGCGGCGCAGGCCAGCAGCCGTGGACGGAAACGTGGGGCGATCGAGGGCATGGCGGAACTCTCCTGGGTTTGCCGGCGAGTGTAGCGGCATGTCTTCATGCCGGGTGATGGTGGCTGCGGTGATTGTCCCTGAACGGCGCCGGCGCTAGTGTAGGAACCTCTGTCTTGCCTGCTCGATGCTGTGAACCGCGCTTCTGTCCCCGGCCTGGATGCCTTGTTGAACCGTCCCTCCGCCGCGGTGCTGCCCGCTCCGCTGCGCCAAGCCCTGCGCGAACACTGGGAAGCACCGGAGTGCGACCACCAGATGCGCGCCAGCTGGTCGGTGCTGGGCGATACCCTCGATGCACTGTCGATGCTCTCGGCCGACGAAGGCGCGGTGGTTGCCGCGCTGTTGTTCGACCTGCCCGGCCTGCGCGCCAGCCTGGACCAGCTGCCGCTGGGCAACCACAAGGCGGCGGTGATCGGCCTGCTCGACGGCCAGGACGCCGCCGATCCGGTCTGGGCGCTGCATGCTGGCCGCGAGGCCGGGCGCAACAGCGAGGGCCTGCGCCGCCTGCTGCTGGCGATCATCCGCGACCTGCGCGTGGTGCCGATCCTGCTGGCCCGGCAGCTGGCGAGAATGCGCGCTGCCGACAAGCTGGACGACGAGCAGCGCCGGGCGCTGGCGCAGCTGACCCGCGACATACACGCGCCGCTGGCCAACCGGTTGGGCATCTGGCAGCTGAAGTGGGAGCTGGAGGACCTGGCGTTCCGCCACCTGGAGCCGGAAACCTACCGCCGCATCGCGCGCGAAGTGGACGAAACCCGCGTGGCGCGCGAGCGCTACGTGCAGAACGTGAAGAAACAGCTGTCGCGCGAGCTGGCCGCACAGGGCATCCATGCCGAAGTGAGTGGCCGCCCCAAGCACATCTACAGCATCTGGCGGAAGATGCAGAAGAAACGGCTGGCGTTCGACCAGCTGTACGACATCCGCGCGGTGCGGGTGATGGTCGACGACGTCGCCGCCTGCTACGCCGCGCTGGGTGTGGTGCATGCGCTGTGGGCCCCGGTGCCGAGCGAGTTCGACGATTACATCGCACGCCCGAAGGCCAACGACTACCGTTCGCTGCACACCGCCGTGGTCGGCCCGGAAGGGCGCACGATCGAAGTGCAGATCCGCACCCACGAGATGCATTCCCAGGCCGAGCTGGGCGTGGCCGCGCACTGGAAGTACAAGGAAGGCGGCAAGGGCGCGGAAAAGTCGTTCGATCGCAAGATCACCTGGATGCGCCAGCTGCTGGAGCAGGCGCAGGACGGGCAGGGCAATGAACTGGCCGGGGCACTCGACGCCGAGCTGACCGAGGACCGGGTCTATGCGCTCAGCCCGAAGGACGAGGTGCTGGACCTGCCCCAGGGGGCCACGCCGCTCGATTTCGCCTACCAGGTACATACGATGGTGGGCCACCGCTGTCGCGGCGCCAAGGTCAATGGCCGCATCGTGCCGCTGACCTATCGCCTGCGCAGCGGCGACCGTGTCGAGATCCTCACCGGCAAGGAGGCCGACCCCCGCCGCGACTGGCTGATGCCCGCGCTGGGCTTCCTGGCCAGCAACCGCTCGCGCGAAAAGGTACGCAGCTGGTTCCACAAGCTGGACCGCGCGCGCAACGTGCAGGCCGGGCGCGAACTGCTCGAGCGCGAGCTGAAGCGCCTGGGGCTGCAGCATTCGGATCTGGCGGTGGCGGCGAAGAAGTTCCATGCCGACAGCGTTGACGACCTCTACATCCAGGTGGCGCTGGGCGACACCGGCCCGAACCAGGTCAGCCGTACGCTGCTGGAAGCAGAGCGCGCGGCCAGCCAGCCGGCCCCTGCGCCGGCGCTTCCGCGCCCGACCGCCCGCCGCGAGAACCTGGGCAAGTCCAAGTTCACGGTGCAGGGCGTGGGCAATCTGCTGGTGCAGCTGGCGCGCTGCTGCCAGCCGGTGGCCGGCGAACCGATCGTCGGCTACCTCACCCGTAGCCGTGGTGTCACCGTGCACCGGGCAGACTGTGCCGCGCTGGCCCGGCTGGCGGCCACCAGCCCGCAGCGCATCCTGCCGGTGGAATGGGGCCAGGCCGGGGGCGGCTACGAGGTGGACGTGGTGGTCAATGCGGTCGACCGCCGCTGGCTGCTGAAGGACATCACCAACCTGATCGCCCAGGAAGACGCCTACGTGCTCGACATCCACAGTGACAACGTGCGCAACAGTGGCCGTGCCCATCTGCGCCTGAGGCTGAAGGTCAGCGACTACGACCAGTTGTCGAACCTGCTGGGCAAGCTGGACGCGCTGCCGGGTGTGAGCGAGGCGCGTCGCCTCGGCTGAGCTTCACGCCGCCCCGGCTACCCTGCACGCATGGAACGCGAGCCCCCGCATCGCCCGCATGGCGCTGAACACCCTGCGCTGGATCGCGTCCGCCGCGAAGGCCGCTGGTGGTGGCTGCAGGCACGTCATGCGCGGCGGGTCTGGCGATGGGCGCTGGTCGCGGCGCTGGCGGTGTTCGTGCTGCTGGTGCTGCTGCGCAAGCCGCTGGCCGACTGGTTCTGGGACGAGCCGCAGATCGAACAGCTGCTGGTCGAAGGCGATCGCGCGCTCGCCGCCGGCCGGCTGAGTGCGGCCGACGGCAGTGGTGCGCGGGAGCGCTACCAGGCGGTGCTGGCACTGGATGGCGATCGGCCGCAGGCGCGCCAGGGCCTTGCACGAACCGCCGCGGCAGCACTGCAGCAGGCCCGCGACAAGCTGCAGGGCGACGATCTGGAGGGCAGCGCGCAGTCACTGGCGCTGGCCCGCGAGCTGCAGGTGCCGCAGGGCGACGCCGACGCCGTGGCCCGCCAACTGCAGGCGCGGCGTAGCGCCGGCGCCGGTATCGGCGCGTTGCTGGCCCAGGCCCGCAATGCGTTCGCGGCCGGCCGGCTGGACGATGGCGACAGCAGTGCGTTGCCGCTGTTCCAGCGCATCCTGGCACTGCAGCCGGAGAACCTGCCCGCTCTGGAGGGGCGCGAGGATGCACTGAGCGATCTGCTGCAGCATGCGCGCGCGCTGGCCGGACGCGGGGAACTGGCTGAAGCCGCTGCGACGTTGCAGCGCGCGCGCCTGTTCGATGCAGGCCACGCCGATCTTCCCGCCAGCCAGGAGGCCCTGGCACGGGCGGTCGACGAGCGCTTGCGGCAGGCACAGCGCGCACTTCAGCGACAGCAGCTGGAACGTGCCGCAAAGGGGTTCCTGGCCGTGCTGGCGGTGGCGCCGGACGATCCCACTGCCCAGCGGGGCCGCGAGCAGGTGCTGCAGGCGGTGCTGGCGCGAAGCCAGATCCAGGCCGACGATTTCCAGTTCGAGGCGGCGCAGCGTGATGCCGTGCTGGCCGATGCACTGGGCGCTTCGCAGGCGGCACGACAGCAACTGGTGCAGCGCCTGCAGCGTGCACGGCAGGCCCGGGCGGCACTGCAGCAGCCCGCAGTGAGCAACGCGCAGCGGGAACGCGAACTGCGCGATCACCTGCGCCGGATCGAACGCGCCGAGCGCGCAGGCCAATGGATCAGCCCTCCGGGGCACAGCGCATTCGATGCCCTTCGCGAAGCACAGGCGCTGGCACCGCGCGATTCACGGGTGAAGGCCGCAGCCGCGCGCCTGCTGCCTGCCAGTCGCCGTTGTTTCGACGACAACCTCCGGCAGAACCGGGTGCAGGCTGCAGGTGCCTGCCTGCAGGCCTGGCAGACGTTGGCTCCCACCGCCGGCGGCCTGCCTGCGGCCCGCCAGCGCCTCGCGCAGCGTTGGATTGCGATTGGCAGCGAACGATTGGGCAACGGAGATGTCGCCTTTGCCGAACGCGCGCTCCAGCAGGCGGGCGAGCTTGGCGTCGGCCCTTCCAGCAGCGAGTACCAGCAGTTGCGGCAGCGCCTGCGCGACATCGGGGTGTCGTCGCCCTGAGCCCGCCGCTGCCGGAGGGACCGCTATAGTAGCCACCCCTCGCAACATCCCCACGGAGTGCCGATGACCGTCCTCGTTTCCGGAGCCACCAGCCAGATCGGCCGGTTCCTGCTGCCGCGCCTGGTGCAGGCGCATGGGCGGGTACAGGCGGTGAGCCGGCAACCGCAACCGGCACAGGACAGCGTGCAGTGGCTGTGCGGGGACCTGGCGGCTGCGCTGGACAGCGTGCCGTCTCCGGACTGGCAGGCGATTGCCAGCTTCGGCCCCCTTGAAGCATTGGCGCAGTGGTTGTCGCGGCAGACGGCGGCCCCCGCGCGGCAGGTTATCGCCACCAGTTCGATGAGCGTGCTGAGCAAGCAGAATTCCGAGCAGGCCGACGAGCAGGACGTCGTGGCGATGCTGCAGCGGGGCGAAGCGGGCCTGATCGCGCAGGCCGAGCGTCTTGGCATGGGCTGGACGATCCTGCGGCCGACCCTGATCTATGGGGCCGGCATCGACCGCAGCATCACCCCGATCGTGCAGCGTGCGCTGCGTCTGCGCCTGTTTCCGATTCCGCTGGTGGGAGGCCTGCGCCAACCGGTGCATGCCGACGATATCGCCCGCGCCGTGGTGGCCTGCATCGCCACCGGTGCAGCGTCGGCACGGGTGCTGGAAATCGGCGGTGGCGAGCGCCTGCCCTATCACGCGATGTTCCGCCGCGTGCACGCCAGTCTGGCACAGCCGACATTGGCGCTGCCGTTGCCGGGCGCGGCACTGCGGGGCCTGGCCGCGGTGCTGCCGCGGGCGCGTGGTCCGGTGTCACGCCTGCAGCAGGATCTGATTGCGGACAATGGCCCGCTGCAGGCGCTGCTGGACGTACATCCGCGGCCATTCCAGCCCGACGCTGGCACGTGGCGACCGATGAGCGCGGCCCAGGCCGTGCAGCGGATCGCTGCGTATCCCGGCAACGGCTAGCCAGCCACCATATCCATCCTCTTGGGGGGCTCTGCTACCATCCCCCGGCCCTTGTTTCCGCGAGTACGTTCGATGCCTGACGCGCCATCCCGATCGGCCCCTGCCGAGCGCATTGGCGTCGCGCTGTGCACCTACAACGGTGCGCGCTACCTGCAGGCGCAGCTGGACAGCATCCTCGACCAGGATCTTCCGGTGAACGAAGTCATGATCGGCGATGACGGTTCCAGCGACCAGACGCTGCAGCTGCTGCAGGCCTTCGTGCCGCGTGCAAAGGCGCTGGGCATCCGTGTCGAGATCGTCCAGCACGCGCGCAATCTCGGCTATGTGCGCAATTTCGCCGATGCACTGATGCGTTGCCAGGCCGACATCCTGTTCCTGTGCGACCAGGATGATGTCTGGCATCCGGGGCGTGTCCGCCGCTACGTGGAGCGCTTCCACGCCGATCAGGGCCTGTTGCTGCTGCACAGCGATGCATGGCTGGTGGACGCGCAGGGCGCGCTGCTTGGCCAGCGGCTGCTGGAGGTACTGGTGGTCCATCCGGCCGAGGTCGAGCTGGAACGCTCGGGCCTTGCGATCGACGCGATCCTGCTGCGCAACTTCATCACCGGTGCCACCTGCGCGCTGCGCCGCGGGCTGCTTGCCGGATCGCTGCCGGTCCCGCCGGGCTGGAGCCACGACGAATGGCTGGCGGTCCACGCATCGCTGCGTGGAGGATTGGACATGCTGGCCGAACCGACCATCGACTACCGGCAGCATGGCAACAACCAGATCGGTGCCAGTCGCCGCGGTTTCCTGCAACGCCTGCGCCATCTCGATCTGTTCGATTCACAGGCGCGCCAGCGCACGGCCGGGCGCCTGCTGGCCCTGGCCGATCTGCTGGGGCAGCGCGGCGTGGTGGTGGCGCCGGAGCGCTTCCAGGGACTTCACGCGCTCGCCTGGCGCATGGCCTGGTCGCGCCTGCAGCTGTATCGCCGTGTGGATGTGCCGGCAGGCTGGATCGCCCATGATGCGCCGCGGTTGATCGCACGCCTGGCCAACGTCTGCCTGGCGGGGGGCGGCTGGAAAGGGGGCTGGGCAGCGCTTGCGGGCGCGTGGGCCGGGTGGCGGGCGCCGCGCGCTGCTTGAACTGCAGTGAAACCGCGGGCCATCGCCTGCCAGCCACCGCGGCGCCTGCGTTAGACTCGCCAGACCCTACCTGCCTGCATGCCCGTGCCCCGACGCTACGATTCCGACGACATCGACGATTTCGACGACGACCAGCAGGACGACAGCCCGCTGTGGCGGCGTCGCCTGATCACCTGGAGCATGGCTGCGGTCGCGTTGGGATTGGGCTTCCTGATCCCTTATACGCTGTACCTGAACCAACAGGTGACCCAGCGCTTCGGTGAACTGCGTTGGCAGATCCCGACCCGGGTATATGCGCGGCCGCTGGTGCTCACGCCCGGCAAGGCGATGGACGCGGCGACCCTGAAGACCGAACTCGCCGCATCTGCCTACCGCGATGACGGGCAGGGCAAGGAGCCGGCGACCTATGCGGTGAATGGCGGGCGCTTTGTCATTTCCAGCCGTGGCTACAACGATGTGGATGGCCGCGTCGCACCGCGTCGGCTGGAACTGTCGCTGGCAGACGGTGCGGTTGCGTCGCTGCGTGATGCCGACAACCGCAAGGCGCTGAAGGCTGCGCGCCTGGACCCGGCACGTATTGCCACCCTGTACGGGCAGAAGCAGGAAGAACGCCGCCTGATCCGCATGGACGAGGCGCCGGACCTGCTGGTAACCGGCCTGCAGGCGGTGGAGGACAAGGACTTCAACCGTCACCACGGCATCGATCTGTCCGGCATCGCGCGCGCGGTGTGGGTGACGGTCCGTTCCGGTGGCCAGAGTCGCCAGGGGGCGTCCACGCTGACCCAGCAGCTGGCCCGCAGCGGCCTGCTCGGGATCGGCAAGGAACAGACGGTCACCCGCAAATTCAACGAAGTGCTGTACGCGCTGATCATGGAGGCGCGCTACGACAAGCGCACCATTTTCGAGGCCTATCTCAACCAGGTGTACCTGGGGCAGCGCGGCAGCCAGGCCATCCACGGCATGTCTTCCGGCGCCGAGTTCTGGTTCGGCCGTGACCTGCAATCGCTGGAAACTGAGCAGATCGCGCTGCTGATCGGCCTGGTCAAGGGCCCGTCCTACTACGATCCGCGGCGCAACCCGGAACGCGCGCTGGATCGCCGTAATTTCGTGCTGGGCAAGCTGCATGAGGCGACGCTGATCGACGATGCCGAGTACCAGCGTGCGTTGAAGGCGCCGCTGGGCGTGCCCAAAACGCCGGGCCTGGTGGCGGCCAACCGCTTCCCGGCCTATGTGGACCTGGTCCGTCGCCAGCTCGGCCATGACTATCCGGAATCGGCGCTGCAGGGCGCCGGCCTGAGCGTGATGACCGGCATGTCGCCGTCTGCGCAAGCCTATGCCGAAGGCGCGGTGACCCGCACCATCAAGTCGCTGGAAAGCAAGCGCCGTCCCGAACTGCAGGCCGGCATGGTGCTGACCGACGTGCACAACGGTGACGTGTTGGCGGTGATCGGCAGCCGTGAGGTGTCCGAGGTGGGGTTCAATCGAGCGATCGAAGCACAGCGCCCGGTCGGCTCGCTGTTGAAGCCGTTCGTGTACCTGCTGGCGCTGGCGCAGCCGGACCGCTACTCGCTGGCCAGCTGGGTCGACGATTCGCCGGTGACGGTGCAGCTCGGCCGTGGCCGCAACTGGAGCCCGGGCAACGCGGACAACCGCAGCCACGGCACCGTGCGCCTGATCGACGCGCTGGCGCATTCCTACAACCAGGCCACGGTGCGCGTGGGCATGCAGGTCGGCCCCGAGCGTGTGACCCAGCTGATCCACGTGCTGGCCGGCATCAAGGCCGAAGCGAATCCGGCGGTGATCCTCGGTTCGACCGACCAGAGCCCTTACGCGATGGCACAGCTGTACCAGTTCCTCGCGTCCGGTGGCGAAATCCAGCCATTGCATGCGGTGCGTGGCGTGCTCGATCCGCAGGGCAAGCTGCTCAAGCGTTACGACAAGACCCCGGCACCGGCCCAGGAAGGCGATTCGATTGCCGCCAACCTGATCAGTGTCGGCCTGCAGCAGGTGGTTGCCAGCGGCACCGCGCAGCGGCTCAACGCCGATGGCCTCAGCCGCCTGCAGCCGGCCGGCAAGACCGGTACCACCAACGATGGTCGTGACAGCTGGTATGCCGGTTACACCGGGGATCACCTGGCGGTGATCTGGATCGGCAACGACCAGAACGAGCAGGCTGGCCTGTACGGTGCCACCGGCGCGATGCGGGTCTGGTCGGGCATCTTCCAGCGTCTTCCCAGTGCGCCGCTGCGGGTCAGCAACAAGGGCCTGGACTGGCAGCCGGTGGCCGCCAGCGGCCTCAACACGACCGACGAGGGCTGCCCGGGAGCGCGCCGCTTCCCGTTCGTGGTCGGCTATGCGCCGGCCTATGCGCCCTGTGCACCGGCGGTGTCGCCGGACGGGCAGGGCGAGGCCGAAGGCGAGGGTGGCGGCTGGCGCAGCTGGTTCGGCCTGGACCGCAAGCCGGAAGCGCCTGCCGAACCTGCCGCGACGCCCGCCGCCGCCACTCCTCCCCCGAGCCGATGATGCCGATGAACATGCGATCCCTGCTGCAGCCCCTGGCCCTGACCGGCCTCAGCCTGGCCCTGGCCGCCTGCGTGAGCAGTGCGCCGCCGGTGGTCAAACCGGTCGATACCACCACGCCGGCGCAGCGCCTGGCCGCAGTTGACGCAGCCGCTGGCCCGGATGACAAGGAGCTGTCGGTGCAGCCGTTGCGTGATTCGCAGGTGGAAGATCTGCGGGTGACCGCGCAGGCACAACGCCAGGCCAACGATCTGGCCGGTGCCGCCAGCAGCCTGGACCACGCGCTGGAAATCGTCGCCGGTGACCCGGCGGTGCTGCAGGAGCGCGCCGAGCTGGCGCTGCTGCAGGGGCAGTGGGCACAGGCGGAGGCGTTTGCGCGCAAGGCGGTCGACCTGGGCTCGAAGACAGGGCCGCTGTGCCGCCGGCATTGGGCGACGATCGAGCAGTCGCGCCTGGCGCGGGGCGAGAAGGAGAATGCGGTGTCGGCGCATGCGCAGATTGAGGGCTGCACGGTGCCGGGGATCAAGCGGTACTGAGGTATTCCACTCCATCGGGCGCTGCCCCCTCTGCGGCAAGCGCTCGCACTGATGGATGGTCGTGATGGGCCGTGTGGGTGGGGCGTGCAGGACACGCCGTAAACCCATCCCTGGGGGCTCGATGGCGCCATCCATGGCGCCAACGGTCCTGCACGCCCCACCCACCCGGTCCGCCATACATCGCGCGGGCCGCAGGCAAGAACAAAATCAAAATCAAAAGCGGGTCGCGCGCTGCGCGCGCTCGCTGCCATTTCTTTTCTTCTTTCCCCGTTACTCCCATCGCTTCTGAGCTGCCAGTCGAGCAGGCTCGGCTTTGCGAAGTCTGTCCCCTCCGTCACCGGGAAACTGTCGAAGGCGGGGGACTATGGGTTTGCGGGGTGTCTGCGGCATGGATGCCGCGGCCAAGCCCCCAGGGACGGGTTTACGGCGTCCC
This sequence comes from Stenotrophomonas sp. YJH_SMC_91, assembly GCF_059368495.1. Taxonomy (NCBI): domain Bacteria; kingdom Pseudomonadati; phylum Pseudomonadota; class Gammaproteobacteria; order Lysobacterales; family Lysobacteraceae; genus Stenotrophomonas; species Stenotrophomonas sp. YJH_SMC_91. Next base: position 299,510 of record NZ_JCAFRT010000001.1, read on the forward strand.
CGCAAACCCACAGTCCCCCGCCAGTCCCCAGTACAACCCAGAGCCATGAACACCGCTGTTGCTGTTGCTGGTGCTCCGGCTTGAAACGGGTGCCGGGCAGCGCCCGGCCGGGTATCCTTTCCCTCTGATGTCCGACCTTGTCCATGCCAGCCGCGAAGCCCTCAGCGACGGCGGCGCGCTCGCCTCGCACCTGGATGCCTTCGTCCCGCGTCCGGCACAGCTGCACCTGACCGAAGCCATCGCCGATGCGCTGCAGCAGCGTGACCTGCTGCTGGCCGAGGCCGGTACCGGCACTGGCAAGACCTTTGCCTATCTGGTGCCGGTGCTGCTGTCCGGGCTGCGTACCATCATTTCCACCGGAACCCGCGCGCTGCAGGACCAGCTCTACCACCGCGATCTGCCACGGGTGCGTCAGGCGCTGGGTGTCGGCCTGCGCAGTGCGCTGCTGAAGGGGCGCGCGAACTACCTGTGCCGCTATCGCCTGCAGCAGGCGCGTGGCGAGCCGCGTTTTTCCAGCCCCGAACAGGCGGCGCAGTTCCAGCGCATCCTGGCCTGGTCCGGTCGTTCGGAGTTCGGTGACATCGCCGAACTGGAAGGCCTGGCCGATGACTCGCCGCTGCTGCCGATGGTCACTTCCACGGTCGACAACTGCCTGGGTACCGACTGCCCGTTCTGGGATGACTGCTTCGTGGTGCGCGCGCGGCAGCGTGCGCAGGCCGCCGACGTGGTGGTGGTCAACCATCATCTGCTGCTGGCCGATCTGGCTCTGAAGCAGGATGGCTTCGGTGAATTGCTGCCGGGGGCGCAGGCCTTCGTCATCGACGAGGCACACCAGCTGCCCGAATTGGCCGCGCAGTTCTTCGGCGAAGGTTTCGGCATGCGCCCGTGGCAGGAACTGGGCCGCGACTGCCTGGCCGAAGCGCGTGGCGTCGGCGGCGCGCAGTCGGCGCTGCAGGAACCGGTCGACCAGTTGCAGCAGGCGCTGCTGGCCCTGCGTTCGGCGATGGACGGACTGCCGCCGCGTGGCACGCAATGGCGCGCGTTGGCGATGCCGCAGGTGCGCGACGGATTCGATACGGTGATGGCGGGGTTGGTGACGCTGGAGCAGGCACTGCAGCCGCTGCGCGAAGCCGGGGCGGGCCTGGATGCCTGCCATGCGCGGGCGCGCGAGGCGGTCTCGCGGCTCAGCCGCTGGCTGGGCGATGACGAACCTGCCCTCGATTTCGATACCGACCCGGCGGAAACCGCCACTGCCGCTGATGTGCTCTGGTACGAGCTCACGCCACGTGGTTTTCGCTGCCAGCGCACGCCGATGGATGTGTCCGGCCCGTTGCGTGAGCATCGCGAACGCAGTCGCGCGGCATGGATCTTCACCTCGGCGACGCTGACCGTGGGCGGTGGCTTCGACCACATCGCCACCCGCCTGGGCCTGGACGATCCGCACACGCTGGTCCAGCCAAGCCCGTTCAATTGGCCGGAGCAGGCGCTGTGCTACCTGCCCGAAGGCCTGCCTGATCCGGCTGCGCGGGGCTTCGGTACTGCGTTGATCCAGACCCTGCGGCCGGTGTTGCAGGCGTCGCAGGGCAGGGCATTCCTGTTGTTTGCCTCGCACCGTGCATTGCGCGAGGCCGCCGAGGCACTGCGTGATGGGCCATGGCCGTTGTTCGTGCAGGGCGAGGCGCCGCGCGCGACGCTGTTGCAGCGCTTCCGCGAATCGGGCAATGGCGTGCTGCTGGGCTCGGCCAGTTTCCGCGAGGGCGTGGACGTGGTGGGCGAGGCGCTGAGCGTGGTGATGATCGACAAGCTGCCGTTCGCGGCACCGGACGATCCGGTGTACGAGGCACGGCTGGAGGCGATCCGCAGCCAGGGTGGCAATCCGTTCCGCGATGAGCAGCTGCCGCAGGCGGTGATTGCGCTGAAACAGGGCGTCGGTCGCCTGATCCGCAGCGAGAGCGACCGTGGTGTGTTGGTATTGTGCGACCCGCGCCTGCTCAACCGTGGCTATGGCCGGGTCTTTCTCGATTCACTGCCGCCATTCCGCCGTACCCGCAGTCTGGCCGATGTGCAGGCCTTCTTTACGCCACAATGGGCGCCCGTGGCCGATGATGCGGCTGCCCCGGCCGCCGTTGCGACCGGCCCCGAGCCGGCGCCCGGTGCCACGTTCCCCCTGTTCTGACCCGATCCGATGAAACTGCTCGCCTTTGAAACCGCCACCGAAGCCTGTTCCGTTGCCCTGCATGTCGATGGGCAGGTGCTGGAACGCTTCGAGATCGCCCCACGCCGGCATGCCGAACTGAGCCTGCCGTGGGCCGAGGCGCTGCTGGCCGAAGCAGGCATCAGCCGCCGCCAGCTGGACGGTATCGCGCTCAGCCGCGGCCCGGGTGCGTTCACCGGCGTGCGCCTGGCGATCGCCATCGCGCAAGGCATTGCGCTGGCACTGGATCGGCCGTTGCTGCCGGTCTCGACACTGCAGGTGCTGGCGCTGCGGGCACCGGCGGACGAAACGCAGATCCTGTCGGCGATCGATGCACGGATGGGCGAGCTGTATGTCGCGCGCTTCGAACGTGTAGACGGCCTGCCGGTGGCACGCGATGCCGAGCGCGTGTGCGCACCCGCTGCGGTTGCGCTGCCGGAAGGGATGTCGGCCTACGGTGTCGGCACCGGTTTCGGTGCAGCCGAGGGGGCACTGGTGACCCAGCTGGGCAACGGCCTGCGCGGCTTTGATGCGACGGCGCTGCCGCGGGCATCGGATGTATTGGCACTGGCGGTGCCGGCGTTCGCTCGCGGCGAAGCCATTGCACCGGAGAAGGTCGAGCCGGCGTACCTGCGCGACAACGTGGCACTGACCCTGGTCGAGCAGCAGGCCGCGCGCGAGGCGAAGGCGAAGGCCAACGGCTGAGCCCCTCGTGGCGGGATTGGTCGCGTAGATCAAAAGCCGTGGTTTGGCCGGGCGGGTGGGCTGCGCAGGGGGCGCTGCAAGTACGTCCCTGTAAGCTCGGTCGCCGCTTGCTCGTGTGCGCAGTCCTGCGCACACGAGCAAGACCGGGGTTGGGCGTCCTGCCCAACCCGCCCGAGGCATGCCTCGGGCCCATGCGGCTCACGCCCCTGCGCAGCCCACCCGCCCGGCCTCTGACAGTTTCCGTGTGCGTCCGCCACGGAAAATCAAGAAAAGAAAAGTCAAAGTCAAAAGCGGGTCGCTTCGCTCGCATCCACGCGTGGCGTGGATGTGTGTCGACCAAGGTCGACACCTACCAAAGCAATGGTGCGCCGCGATCTGTCAGAGGCGGGGCGGTGCCGGGCGGCGGGGTATCCGCGGCATGGATGCCGCGGCTAAGCCTACACGGACGTACTTGCGGCGTCCCCGCCGCCCGACACCGCCTCGCCACGCTTCAGTACACCAACCGCCGCTGTTGCCGTTGCTCTAGCCTTCCAGCGGGTCCCGGGCCGCAGGCCCGGGCAACAAAACCCTACCGGTCGTCGTGCAGGGTGCCGCCCGGCAGGAACACCCACGTACGGGTAACCTGCAGGATGTCGATCTCATCCTCGGTCTTCGGCAACGGCGGGAACGGCTGCGCCAGCTGCACCACCCGCAGGGCGGCCTCATCCAGCAATGGCGTCCCGCTCGAACGCAGGATCCGGCTGCTCTCCACGCTGCCATCGCGGCGCACGCCCACGCTGATCACTACCTGGCCGCCGAGGCGGCGCTGCCGCGCCTCATCCGGGTAATTCAGGTTGCCTACCTTCTCGGCACGGTCGACCCAGGCGCGCAGGTAATTGGCATAGGCATACTCACGCGTGCTGGCCGACACGAACTTGCGGTTCGGGCGCTTGGCGTACTGCGCCGAGCGCAGATGTACTTCGGCAGCCAGCCGCGCCATCTCCACGTCGCGCTGTTCGCGTGCGCTCAAGGGCGCATCCGGTTCGGGCTGATCCGGCGTGGGGCGGGACTGCGCCTGCGCCACCACCTCTTCGCCATTGCGGCTGCTGACCACCCGTGCCTGTGGCGGCGGAACCGGCGCGGCCGATTGCTGCTGCTGTGGAACCGGGCTGATTCCGGACTGGGCCTGCGGCACGATGCCGGCCTGGCTGTCGCGCGGACGCTGTGCGCGGTCGTGCTCGCCACCGCCTTCCTGGTTGGCCGCGGCCAGGAAATCGGCCTGCTTCGGGGTCAGCGCGGTGCGGGTCTGGCTGAAGATGACTTCCAGTGTCGGCACCAGCGGCGCATCGCCCTTCACGGCGAAGCCCACGCCCAGGATCAGCAGGGCGTGGACCAGCACCGACAGCGCGATGGTCGCCCCCAGCCGTTGCGCTTCGCGCGGCGGCGGGGGCAGGACGGCAGGTGCGGCAGACATCAGCGCAGGCCGGCCTCGAGTGCGTCGAACAGGGTGCCGGCGATGTTCAGGCCGTACTGCGCGTCCAGTTCGCGCACGCAGGTCGGGCTGGTCACGTTGACCTCGGTCAGGTAATCGCCGATCACGTCCAGGCCGACGAAGCGCATGCCGCGGCGCTTCATCTCCGGGCCGACCTGGGCGGCGATCCAGCGGTCGCGCTCGCTCAGCGGGCGGCCTTCGCCGCGGCCGCCGGCGGCCAGGTTGCCACGGAATTCATCACCCTGCGGGATGCGCGCCAGGCAGTAGTCGACCGGTTCGCCATCGACCAGCAGGATGCGCTTGTCGCCGGCGGTGATGTCGGGAATGAACTTCTGGGCCAGCGCCAGCTTGCGGCCGCCGTCGGTCAGGGTTTCCAGGATCACGTTCAGATTCGGATCGCCCTGGCCGCTGCGGAAGATCGAGCGGCCGCCCATGCCGTCCAGCGGCTTCAGCACGGCCTGGCCGTGCTCCAGCGCAAAGGCCTTCAAGACCTTCGCGTCGCGGCTGACCAGGGTCGGCGGACAGCACTGCGGGAACAGCAGCGCGGCCAGCTTCTCGTTGTAGTCGCGCAGGCCCTGCGGGTTGTTGACCACGCAGGCGCCAGCCGCTGCGGCCACGTCCAGCACCTGGGTGTCGTAGATGTATTCGGCGTCGACCGGCGGGTCCTTGCGCATCAGCACGATCTGGCCGGGGCCGAACTCGGTGCGGCTGAACGCGCCCAGCTCATACCAGCCGGCCGGGTCGTCGCGCACCTGCAGCGGCGCGGTCTGGGCCACCGCTACGCCACCCTCCAGGGCCAGGCCGCCCGGGCGCACGTAGTGCAGGGCATGGCCGCGGCGCTGGGCTTCCAGCAGCATGGCGAAGGTGGTGTCCTTGGCGATCTTGATGTGGGCGATGGGATCCATCACCACGATGACGTTCAACGGCATGGGCGCACCTGTCAGGCAAGGCGTTGATGGTAGCGGCAACGCCGCTCGCGCGCCTCCCCGCCGTCCTGCAACGCAGCGTCCGCCCGGCGGTCGCGCACGCATTGCGAAACCCGTCACGTTCAGGAGGGTGCCATGCCCCGCGCCATGGGGCGGCCTTGAAGCGGGCGCGGAAAGTGCGATATAGATACGCTTTCGTAGCGGCCCCCGCCAGAGATCGGGCCGTGCGCTTGGGGATAGGCAATGACTGAAAACACGACTGCGGGCGGGGAACTCGCAGGACTCCGGGTGATGGTCATCGATGATTCGAAGACCATCCGCAGGACTGCGGAAACGCTGCTCAAGCGCGAAGGCTGCGAGGTGGTCACCGCCACCGACGGCTTCGAAGCGCTTGCGAAGATCGCAGACCAGCAGCCGCAGATCATCTTCGTCGACATCATGATGCCGCGCCTGGACGGGTACCAGACCTGTGCGCTGATCAAGGGCAACCAGCTGTTCAAGGCGACCCCGGTCATCATGCTCTCGTCCAAGGATGGCCTGTTCGACAAGGCGCGGGGACGCATCGTCGGCTCGGAGCAGTACCTGACGAAGCCTTTCACGCGTGAAGAACTGCTGGGTGCCATCCGCACATACGTCAACGCCTGACCAGGGGGGAAAGGCACAATGGCTCGTATCGTTCTGATCGAGGATTCACCGACCGACCGCGCGGTGTTCACCCAGTGGCTGCGCCGTGCCGGCCACGAGGTGCTGGAGGCGGACAATGCCGAGGATGGACTGCAGCTGGTCCGCGACCAGGTGCCGCAGCTGGTGCTGATGGACGTGGTACTGCCCGGCATGAGCGGCTTCCAGGCCACCCGCGCGATGGCCCGTGATGCGGCGATCAAGCACATCCCGGTGATCATCGTCAGCACCAAGGCGATGGAAACCGACAAGGCATGGGGCCTGCGCCAGGGCGCGGCCGATTACATCGTCAAGCCGCCGCGCGAGGATGAACTGATCGCGCGGATCAACGAACTGGTGGCCTGATGCGCTCGCCCTTCGACATTCTCGAAGCCTACGAACGGCGCAGCCTGGCCCACGCGGTGCAGCTGCCCGAGCGGCAGTTCGCCCAGGACCTCTGGCGTGGCGTGGGTTACCGCGTCGGCCAGCGCCGGCTGGTGTCCGATTTCCGCGAAGTGGTTGAAATCGTGCCGATGCCGCCGGTGACCCCGGTGCCGTGCGCGCAGCCGTGGCTGCTGGGCGTGGGCAATCTGCGCGGCAACCTGTTCCCGGTGGTCGACCTGAAGTACTTCCTGGAAGGCACGCGTACCGTGCAGCAGGAAGGCCAGCGCGTGCTGATCATGCGCCAGGCCGGCGGCGACGTCGCCCTGACCATCGATGAACTGTTCGGCCAGCGCAGCTTTGAACTGGACCAGCAGATCGCGGCCGGCACGCTGGCCGAAGGGCGCTACGGCCACTTCGTCGATCGCGCCTTCCACGCCGACGGCCACGACTGGGGCGTGTTCTCCCTCTCGCTGCTGTCGCGTACCCCTGAATTCCGGCAAGCCGCGGCCTGAGGCCGGGCATCGCCCCCTGCATTGAAGATCGAGGTTGAACGATGAGTACTGCTTCGGACGCCACCAAGACCGGCAAGCTGCGGCTGGGCGGCAGCAACCTCTGGCTGTTCCTGCTGCTGGCATCGATGATCCTGTTCGGCGTCAACACCGGCGTCGCCACCTGGCAGGGCAGTCGCCTGGCCGATGCCGGTTCCAAGGCGGCCGACCTGCAGGTGCTGTCACAGCAGCTGGCCAACCAGGGCCGTGACGCGGTGGGCGGCAACGCGCAGGCGTTCACCGCTTTCAAGGCGACCCGCAACGCGATCGAACAGAACGTGTCGACACTGCAGGGGCGCTACGGCAAGGAGCCGGGCGTGTCCGGTGCCATCGCCACCCTGGGCGAGACCTGGGCGCCGCTGGGCAAGCAGGCCGGGCAGCTGGTCGCCAGTGAACCGGCGGTGCTGGCGCTGGCTGGCAACGCCAACAACTTCACCGGTGCGGTGCCGGGCCTGCAGGCCCAGCTGAACGAGCTGGTGCGTGCGATGTCGGCCTCCGGCGCGCCGTCGTCGCAGGTGTACAGCGCCCTGCAGCAGGTGGTGGTGGCCGGCTCCATGGCCCGTCGCGTGACCGAAATGCGCGCCGGTGGCAGCGCCGCAGCGACGTCCGGCGATGCACTGGCACGCGACATCACCGTGTTCTCGCAGGTGCTCGACGGCCTGCGCAACGGCAACGAGGAACTGGGTATCACCGCCGTGCGCGGTGCCGCCGCCGTCGCCGCACTGGAGCAGTCGCAGCAGAAGTGGGAAGCGATGAAGCAGGACGCTGACGCGATCCTGGCCAGCTCGCGCCAGCTGTTCGCGGCGCAGTCCGCCGCCACCGCGCTGGGCCAGGGTTCGGCCCACATGCTGGATGACAGCCGCAAGCTGTTCGACGCGTTCTCCTCGTTCGGCTCGGTGTCGGACACCCGCCTGTTCCCGAACTTCTGGATCGGTGTGGTGTCCGGTGCGCTGTCGCTGATCGCGATCATCGGCTTCGTTTCCACCAACGTGCGCAGCCGCTCGCGCGAGCAGGAACTGCGTTACCAGACCCAGGTGGAATTCAACAGCCGCAACCAGCAGGCGATCATGCGGCTGCTGGACGAAATCTCCTCGCTGGGTGAGGGCGACCTGACGGTGAAGGCCTCGGTGACCGAGGACATGACCGGCGCCATCGCCGACGCGATCAATTACGCCGTCGACGAGCTGCGCCACCTGGTGACCACCATCAACGACACCTCGGCCAAGGTCGCGCTGTCCACCCAGGAAACCCAGGCCACCGCCATGCAGCTGGCAGAGGCGGCGGGCCACCAGGCCAACCAGATCACCTCGGCGTCGGACCGCATCGGCGAAATCGCGGCGAGCATCGAACAGGTGTCGCGCAACTCGGCCGAGTCGGCCGACGTGGCACAACGTTCGGTGGTGATCGCCGCCGAAGGTGCCGGCGTGGTGCGCGAGACCATCCAGGGCATGGACCAGATCCGTGACCAGATCCAGGAAACCTCCAAGCGCATCAAGCGCCTGGGTGAGTCGTCGCAGGAAATCGGCTCGATCGTGGAACTGATCAACGACATTTCCGAACAGACCAACATCCTGGCGTTGAACGCAGCGGTCCAGGCGGCCTCGGCAGGTGAAGCGGGCCGCGGTTTCGCGGTCGTGGCCGACGAAGTGCAGCGCCTGGCAGAACGTACCTCCGGCGCGACCCGACGCATCGAGAACCTGGTGCAGGCCATTCAGGCCGATACCAACGAAGCGGTCACCTCGATGGAACAGACCACCGCCGAAGTGGTGTCCGGTGCACGCCTGGCCGAGGATGCCGGCACCGCGCTGACTGAGATCGAGCGCGTGTCCAATGCACTGAACACCCTCATCAAGAACATCTCCATCGCCGCCCAGCAGCAGTCGGCTGCGGCCTCGGACATCACCCGCACCATGGGCGTGATCCGGCAGATCACCGGCCAGACCTCGCAGGGTGCCGGGCAGACCGCCGAATCGATCGGCCACCTCGCGCAGCTGGCGGCCGACCTGCGTCGTTCGGTCGCCGACTTCAAGCTGCCGGCGTGACGCGGGCAGGGCGGCGAGCAAGGAACCAGTCGATGAAGCATTTCCATTCCCCACGCCAGAACTCGCGCGGCTTCCGCGCGGCGGCGAACGGAGCGCGTCCATGAGCAGTCTGCGCGATGCGATGAGCCACGCAGCGCTGGGCTGGGTCAAGCCCGAGCTGGACGAGACCCTGCGCCAGGTGCGCAACGAAGTCGAGTACTACGCGGAAGACCCGACCGACGCCAGCCGCATGCGCATCTGCGCCGGCTACCTGCACCAGGTACAGGGCACCCTGCGCATGGTCGAGCTGTACGCCCCGGCCATGGTGGCCGAGGAGCTGGAACAGCTGGCCAATGCCATCGGCGCCGGTGGCGTGGCCGATCGGGATGAAGCCTGCGCGACCCTGATGCGTGGCAGCGTGCTGCTGCCCGATTACCTGGAGCGCCTGCAGAACGGTCACCGTGACATCCCGATCGTGCTGATGCCGCTGCTGAACGAGATCCGTGCCGCACGTGGCGAAGAGGGCGTGCATGACAGCGTGCTGCTGGCATTCGCACCGGACAGCATCACCGCCACCGAGGCCGAGCTGGACCATGCCCGTGGCAGCCTGAGCGGGCGCAACCGCGAGCTGCTCGATACCGTGGGCAGTGCAGTGAAGGAAGAACTGCTGCGCATCAAGGATGCGCTGGACCTGCACCTGCGTACCGGCGGTGCGCCGGAGCAGCTGCAGACCCAGGCCAACGAGCTCGGTGCGGTCGCCGATACGCTGGGCATGATGGGCCTGGGCGTGGCCCGCGGCGTGGTCGTGCAGCAACGTGATGCCCTGCGTGGCGTGGTCGAGGGCCGCCAGCAGATCGACGAAAACCTGCTGCTGGATATCGCCGGGGCGCTGCTCTACGTGGATGCGTCGCTGGATGACCAGGTCGCCCATCTGGGCGCCGGCGGCAGTGGCCAGGACGATCCGAGCGCAGTGGAGAACCGGCGCACGGTAGAGGTGCTGGCGCACGAGGCCATCGCCAACTTCGCCGCCGCGCGCGAGCACTTCGTCGCGTTCATTGAAACCAGCTGGAACCATGCCGAGCTGCACGACGTGCCGCGCCTGCTGGGCGATGTGTCCGGTGCGCTGCGCATGCTCGACCTGGGTACCGCCGCCGATTACCTGCGCGGTGTGCAGCAGTACATCGAAGCCGAGCTGATCGGTCGCCAGCGCGTGCCGAGTGGCCGCCAGCTGGACACGCTGGCCGACGCCATGGCCAGCCTGGAGTACTACCTGGAAGCCCTGCGCGACCGTCGTCCGGGTCGCGAGGACATCCTCGACATCACCCGCAGCAGCCTTGAGGCGCTGCGCTACTGGCCGTTGCCGGACCACGATGCGGCTGAGCCGGCAGCGTCCGTGCCACAGTCGATCGAGCGTGAGCCGGTCGTGCTGCAGGGCGAGGCACTGCAGCCAGAGCACATCGAGGTCCCGGTACAGTCGGCCGCGCCGGCACCCGGTGAGGTGCCGGTACCGCTGCCGGACTTCACCTTCCATCCGCCACCGGCCACGCCTTCGCCGGCAGCGGCGGACAACAGCTTGATGTTCGGTGGGCTGGGATCCGTCGCCTCCGCGCCGCTGTCGCTGCGTGACGAGTCGGATGCACCGCTGGTCTTTGCCGCCTCCAGTGCACCTGCACCCGAGGTCCCGCAATGGGATCTGGCACCGTTCCATCCTGAGGCCGATCCGCTCGCTCCAGCGGACGATGAGCGCAGTCCGACGTTTGCCAGCTTCGATCCGGTCAGTTTCGAACAGCTCGATGCAGGGCAGGGCGCCGCCGCCCATTGGACGCTGTCGGAGGCGGCTCTGCCAGTGCAGTCCGATGCGACAACCGGCCTGGACGTAGAGGACGCCGCCGACGCCTCGCTGTCCATCGAGACCGGCGCGCATGCCGCACCGGGGTTCGACCCGGTGGCCGCCGAACATGACGCGGTTTCTGCAAGTGACGACGTCGTGTTCCGTTTCGATGCCGATGCGCTGGACAATGCCGACGACGTGTTGTCGCTGCATGCGATGGAGGCATTGTCGCTGGAGGACGCTGCCGGGCTGCATCCGTCGCTGGAGAGCGTCGATGCCGCTGCCCCTGCGGTGGTGGAAGAGAGCCCGGCTGCCGCAGAGACGGACATCACCCCCGTGGATGTGCCGGTGCAAGCGCCCGCACCGCTTGCCGATGTGCCGGCAGCGGCGGTGTCGATGATCGACATCGACACCATCGCACCGATTGATTTCAGCGAAGCCGACGCGCAGTTCTTTGCCGAGCTGAGCGCTGCCGCCGCAGACTTCAATCCGCAGGCGACCCCGACGCCGGCCGATGCGGAAGCGCCAGTCGCCGTGGGCAGCGCGGAAGATGCAGACGCCGGCTTCGAGGCCGGCTTCGACGACGATGCCGAGAACATCGACGAGGACATCCGCGAGGTGTTCCTGGAAGAGTTCGACGACGAACTGGCCAACCTCGGAACGTTGCTGCCGGCATGGCGCATGCAGCCGGACAACATGGACCGTCTGCGTCCCATCCGCCGCATCTTCCATACGCTCAAGGGCAGTGGCCGACTGGTCGGTGCACGCACCCTGGGCGAATTTGCGTGGAAGATCGAGGGCATGCTCAACCGCGTGCTCGACGGCAGCCGCCCGGCGACGCCAGCCGTGCTGGCCATGGTCGACAACGCGCATGCCGCGCTGCCGCAGCTGAACGCCGCGTTGCGTCATGGCCAGCGGATCAGCGTGGACCTGCAGGCGATGCAGGCCATTGCCGATCGCGTCGGCGCGGGTGAGGAAACCTATTACGTACCGCTGCCGGTTGCGGCCGCTCCCGCCGCGCCGGTGGTCGAAGCCGATGGCGAGGACGAGATCAGCCGCATCCTCGAAGCCGAAGCAATGGCGTCGGTGCAGGCTGAAGCCGATGCGGACCCGGCGCCCGAAGCATTGGGCACGCCGGCCAACATCGACAGCGTGCTGCGCGAGATCCTGGAAGCCGAAGTGGAAGTCCACCAGGCGACCCTGCAGGACTGGCTGCGCTTGGCACAGCAGGCGCCGCAGCCGGTCAGCGACGCGCTGTTGCGCGCGGTGCACACCATGAACGGCGCCTTCGCGATGACCGAAGTGCCGGAAATCACTGCCGTTACCGGCGGTGCCGAGTCCTACATCAAGCGCGCGCTGGCTGCAGACGTGGTGCCGGGCGACGAGGGCGTGGCCGCGCTGGATGCGACCGCGCAGGCGATCACCGCGACCATGGAAGCGCTGCAGGCCGAGCAGCCGCGCATCACGCCACAGGAAGCGCTGGTACAGCGCCTGCAGGCGCTGGCCGGTGAACTGCCGGAAGCGCGCTGGCCGATGGTCGGGCTGGAGGACGAGGATGAAGAGGGCATCGAGCTGGCGCCCGATGTCGGGCGGGCATCCGAAGCCGAAGCGCCGCTGGCCGGGCTGGACACGCTGGACGAAACCAGCATGGCGTCCGCTTTCGATGTGGCGCCCGATCTCATTGCCGAGCCGCAGCCGCTTGCCGAAGATGCGCTGGAACCGGTTCCAGCTGCAACCGACCCGCAGACGCTGGACATCGCGGCCGACAGCGGCCTGGACGTGGGCGAGCTGACCGCCAGCGACGATCTTTCGCGTTACTTCGACGCCGGCTGGCCGTCGGTGCCGGGCGAAGGTGAACCTGCCGTGGCGGACACCGGCGCGATTGAATCGATCCAGCCGGTCGAGAGTGCGCCTGTTGTCGAAGTGGCCGAAGCAGATGCCGTGCCCACGATCGCGACGGTCGACGACGCTGATCTGACCATGGCCGACGATCTGTCGCCCTACCTCGACGCCAGTGCGCTGCCGGTGGATGACCGCGACGCGGAAGAGTGGCCGGTGCCTGCGGAAGTTGACGCGATCGACCTGAATACGCCGTTGTCCTTTGATTCGGGCAGTGGCGATGACAGCGTCATTGACGCCGCTGCTGCACTGCCACTCGACAGCGGGCTGTCGAGCCTGCAGGATGAAATGGCTGCGCCGGGTTTTGCAGAACCGGTCACGCTGGCAGCCGCGCTCGAGGCCGGCCTGCACGTGATCGAAGAAGAGCAGACCCTGGACGACGACGGGCAATGGCCCGTGCTCGGCCTCCAGGCCAGCGAACTCGCGCCGGGCGAGGCGGAAGCCTTTGCCGAGGATGCGGACGTCGGCGGGGAGGCGGCGGTCGGCGAAGGAGAGAGCGCCGATCAGCCGTCCCCGGCGACGGTGAACGAGGCGAGCGCTGCCGAAGCACTGCAGGCCACCGCCGAGCCGGTGCGGTTCTTCGAACTGGAAGAAGCGCCGGGGCAGGGCACGGCCAACACCGATGCCGAACCTGCCGAGGCCGACGCCGGGGAGCGGGCGCCGCTCCACGATGAAGCCTCCACCCTGGAAGACACCGCGGATGGCGCCGATGCGCTCGACTTCAGTGTGTACGACCGCGAACTGGTCGACATCTTCGTCGAGGAAGGCAAGGACCTGCTCGACCACTGCGATGGCCTGATCAGCGAGCTTCGCAATGCGCCGCAGGATCGCGAGGTGCTGGCCGGCCTGCAGCGTGACCTGCATACCCTGAAGGGTGGCGCACGCATGGCCGGCATCAATGCCATCGGCGACCTTGGCCACAGCATCGAATCCCTGCTGGAAGCCGTGGCGGCCGGCCGCACCGAGATTGATCGCCGCGACGTGCAGCTGCTGGAGCGCGGCTTCGACCGCCTGCACCAGCTGCTGACGCGGACCGGTGCCCACCGCGTGGTGGCGCCTGCACAGGACCTGGTGGAGGCCTTCGAGGTCCGCACCACCACCGATATCGCGGCGGCCGCTGCGTCCCCGCGTGCGGCCAGCGAGGCCGAGGCCGTGCCGGCACAGGCTGTGGGCCCGCTGACGACGCCGGCCGATGCCCCGCTGTCGGCACCACTGCCGGCCGAAGGCGTGGCCGACGAAGATCCGCTGGCGCGTCCGCAGCAGGAGCAGGTGCGGGTGCGCGCCGACCTGCTCGACCGCCTGGTCAACCATGCCGGTGAAGTGGCGATCTATCGCTCGCGTCTGGAACAGCAGCTGGGTGCCTTCCGTGGTGCCATGGCCGAACTGGAGCGCACCAATGCGCGACTGCGCGACCAGCTGCGCCGACTTGACCTGGAAACCGAGGCGCAGATCGTCGCCCGCTACCAGCGCGAGCAGGACCAGGCGGACCAGAAGTTCGATCCGCTGGAACTGGACCGTTTCTCCACCCTGCAGCAGCTCAGCCGTGCGCTGAACGAGTCCGCCGCCGACCTTGGTGGCCTGCAGGGCGTCCTGGACGATCTGTCGCGCCAGTACGACTCCCTGCTGCAGCAGCAGTCGCGCGTAAGCTCGGAACTGCAGGATGGCCTGATGCGCGCGCGCATGGTGCCGTTCGACGGTCTGGTGCCGCGCCTGCGCCGCGTGGTCCGCCAGTCCGGCATGGATACCGGCAAGCAGGTCCACCTGACCCTGGAAGGTACCCACGGCGAACTGGACCGCAACGTCCTCGACCGCATGGTCGCGCCGCTGGAACACATGCTGCGCAACTCCGTGGCGCATGGTCTGGAAGCGCCGGAACAGCGCCGCGCCGCCGGCAAGCCGGAGGAGGGCGAGATCGCCATCCGGCTGCACCGCGAAGGCTCGGAAATCGTGCTGGAAGTGGCCGACGACGGCGCCGGCCTGGACCGCGAGGCGATCCGCCGCCGCGCCATCGACCGTGGCCTGCTGGCTGCCGATGCGCAGCCGAACGAGCAGGAACTGGACAACCTGATCTTCGCCTCTGGTTTCACCACCGCCGACCAGGTCAGCCAGCTGGCCGGCCGTGGCGTGGGCATGGACGTGGTACGCAACGAAGTGCGCCAGCTGGGCGGTTCGGTCGATATCCAGTCAGTGCGTGGCCAGGGCGTGCGCTTCACCCTGCGCCTGCCGCAGACGCTGGCGGTCACCCAGGCGGTGTTCGTGCAGATCGGCGAAACCACCTTTGCGGTGCCGGTCGCATCGGTCAGTGGCATCGGCCGCCTGTCGCGCGAGCGTTTCGAAGCGGCCGACAGCAGCTATCGCTACAGCGGCGAGGACTATCCGCTGTACGACCTCGGCAGCCTGGTCGGGCAGGCCCCGGCGCGTGCCGATGGCCAGGACCAGGTACCGCTGCTGCTGGTCCGTGCTGGTGACCTGCGTGCCGCCGTGGCGATCGACCAGGTGCTGGGCAACCGCGAAATCGTGGTCAAGCCGGTCGGCCTGCAGATCGCGTCGGTGCCGGGCATCTACGGTGCAACCATCACCGGCGATGGCCGCGTGGTGGTGATCCTGGACGTAGCGCCGCTGGTGCGCCGCTTCCTCGCCAACCCGACGCTGCCTGTGCTGGCCAACGCACCGCGCCAGGAGCGACAGGTGCCGCTGGTGATGGTGGTGGACGATTCGCTGACCATGCGCAAGGTGACCGGGCGCATCCTCGAACGCCACAACTTCGAGGTCAGCGTCGCCCGCGACGGCGTGGAAGCACTGGAGCGCCTGGAAGAACGCGTGCCCGACCTGATGCTGCTGGACATCGAGATGCCGCGCATGGATGGTTACGAGCTGGCCACCGCGATGCGCGCCGACCCGCGCTACAAGGACGTGCCGATCGTGATGATCACCTCGCGCAGCGGCGACAAGCACCGCCAGCGCGCCTTCGAGATCGGCGTGCAGCGCTACCTGGGCAAGCCGTACCAGGAGCTGGACCTGATGCGTAACGTGTACGACCTGCTGGGGATCGCCCGTGTCCGTGAGTGAAGCCCAGGCGGCCCCGGCCGTCGCCCTGCTGGCCCGTCCTGGCGCAGCGCGCGAGCGCCTGCGCGAGGCGTTGTCGCATGCCGATGTGCAGCTGGTGCTGGAAGACGACCCCAACGGCCTGGAGCCGCAGCTGCTGCAGGACGCGCGTCCACAGTTCGTGGTGATCGCGCTGGAAGCGGCCATCGAGGATGCTCTGGAGCGGCTTGAAGCGGTGCTGTCCGCACCAGGCCTGACCCTGGTCTTCGACGAAGCCGAGCTGGCGGCGCGCCGTGATGGCTGGGAGGCACAGCGCTGGGGCCGCCACCTGGCCGCCAAGCTGCACGGCCACCAGCAGGTGCTGCCGCCGGGTGCGGAAGACGAACCCGCCCTGCAGCTGGAACCGGGCCACCCGGCACCGCCGCCGGCACCACGGGAAGAAGCGCTCCAGCCGCATCTGGACCAGGCATTGAGCTGGGCCGACGAGGTACCGGCGGACAGCCTGTATGCGCCACCGGCGCACCTGCACGAACCGATCGCGCTGGAGCAGGCACTGGCCGCGCTGCAGCCGGTGGTGCCGGAGCCGCTGGAGGCAGCGCCGATGCAGCCGGTTGCCGCACCGGCAACGCCGCCGGTGTCCTTCGACCACACCGCGTGGTCACTGGTCGAGGACGTAGCAGACGCACCCGCAGCCACCGGGTACAGCGCCGCGATGGAAGCCCCGCTGCCGTCCTTCGATACCGACCACCTCAGCCTGGTGGACCTGGACACTGCGGCGCCTGCGGGCGCACGTGCCGGCTCGCTGCTGGTGCTGGCCGGCATTGGCGGCCCGGATGCGCTGCGCCGCCTGCTCGGTGCGCTGCCATCGTCGCTGAGCGTGCCGGTGCTGGTGCACATGCGCCTGGACGGTGGCCGCTACGGCAACCTGGTCAAGCAGATGGCACGGGTGTCGCCGCTGCCGGTGCAGCTGGCCGAAGCCGGCCAGCGTGCAACACCCGGTGAAGTGCACGTGCTGGCCGATGACATCGGCGTGCAGGCCGCCAGCGACGGCCTGCATTTCGTCAGCGACGCGCAAGGCATTTCGATTGCCGGGCTGCCGGCCGACCACACTGCGCTGGTCCTGCTCAGCGGCGCCGACCTTGCGCATGTGGGTCCGGCGCTGGATCTGGCCGCCGCCGGTGCCTGGGTGGCCGGGCAGGTCGGCGAGGGCTGCTATGACCCTGCCGCAGCCACGGCGGTGGTCGCCGCTGGCATGGTGGCGGGTGAGCCACAGGAACTGGCGCAGGCCATCGCCTCGCGCTGGGGCGTGGAAAACGATAACGGAGAGGCACCATGAGCTATGCCAGCAATGACGAAATCCGCGGCGTCCTGATCCAGGCCGGCAACGAGCGCGTGCTGCTGCCCAATGCCACCGTGGCCGAAATGATGTCGCGGGTGCCGGTGCAGCCGGTTTCCGACGCCCCGCGCTGGCTGGTCGGCGAAATCGGCTGGCACGGCTGGCAGGTGCCGCTGGTGTCGTTCGCGCGCCTTTCCGGCCTGGGCGAGGAAGCCGTGGGCGGCCACAACAAGGTCGTCGTGCTGAAGGCCCTCAGCGGCAACGCGCAGCGCCCCTACTACGCGCTGCTGACGCAGAATTTCCCGCAGTTGATCTCGGTGCCGCGCGATGGCCTGCTGGCCGATGCTTCCGAGGAAACCCTGCCGCAGATCGTGCACATGCGCGTGCTGCTGGGTGAGCAGAGCGCGCTGCTGCCGAACCTGGATGCGCTGGAAGCCGCGCTGGATTCGCTGGCGGCCTGATCGGCAATCCGCCGGTCGGGTTCCCGGTAGTGCCGGGCGCTGGCCGGCAACCTCGTGATCCCTTGGATGCCGGCCAGCGGCCGGCACTACCACCAATCAACCTTACCCCAGGTCGCCCAACCGCGCCTGCAATGCCGCGATCGCGGCCAGCCCGGCGGTCTCCGTGCGCAGGATGCGCGGCCCCAGCTGCAGGCCCTGGAATCCTGCCGCTGCCAGCTGATCCCGGTCGCGCGGCGACCAGCCGCCTTCCGGGCCGATCGCGATCACGATGCCGCCCGTCGGCGCCGCGTCGAGCGTCGACAGGCGATGGGCACCGTGCGGGTCCAGCGTCAGCCGCAGCGTATCGGCCGGCAGCGTTGCCGCCGCCTGCGCCAATGACACCGGCGAGCCCACCTGCGGAATGCGCGCGCGCCCGGACTGGCCGCAGGCCGAGGTCACCACGTTGTTCCAGTGCGCTACGCGCTTCTCCGCGCGCGCGGCATCCAGCTTCACTTCGGTGCGCTCGGCATTCACCGGAACGATGGCGCTCACGCCCAGCTCGGTGGCCTTCTGCAGGATCAGGTCCATCTTCTCGCCTCGGGCAATGCCCTGCAGCAGAGTGATCGCCAGCGGCGATTCGTTGTCCACCGCCTGCACCGCATCGATGCGCACCTGCACCTCGCGCTTGCCGGCGGCGGTCAGCGTGGCGCTGTAGTCGTGGCCATCGCCGTTGAACAGCACGCAGGTATCACCCTCGCGCAGGCGCATCACCCGCACCAGATGGTTGGCCGTCTCTTCCGGCAGGGTCACGGTCTGGCCGCTGTGCAGCGCCAGGTCGATGGGGCAGCGGGTCACGCGCATGCAATCGCCTCGTCAATCGCCGCCAGCGTGGTATGTGCCAGCAGCTCCAGTTGTTCGTCATCCACGCAGTAGGGTGGCATCCAGTACAGCACGTCGCCCAGCGGACGCAGCACCACGCCACGTTTCAGCGCAGCCTTGTAGGCGTGCAGGCCCAGTCGCAGCGCCGGATCGAACGGCGTGCGCTTGTTGCCATCCCGCGACAGCTCGAAGGCCACCACCATGCCGGCCTGGCGGACGTCGGCCACGTGCGGATGGTCGCTCAATGGCGCAGCCAGCGCGCCCATCACCGAGGCGATGCCACGGTTGCGGGCGATCACATCGTCGTCGCGGAAGATGTCCAGCGTCGCCAGCGCAGCCGCACAGGCCAGCGGGTTGCCGGTGTAACTGTGCGAATGCAGGAAGGCGCGCTCGCGAGAGTCATCAAGGAAGGCGTCGTACAGCGCCTGCGTGGCCAGCACCGCGGCAAGCGGCAGGAAGCCGCCGGTCAGGCCCTTGGACAGGCACATCAGGTCCGGCATCACCCCGGCCTGCTCGCAGGCGAACAGGGTGCCGGTGCGGCCGAAGCCGGTGGCGATCTCGTCGGCGATCATGAATGCGCCGTGCGCATCACACAGTTCGCGCACCCGCTGCAGGTACACCGGGTCATGCATGCGCATGCCGCCGGCGCACTGCAGGCGCGGCTCCAGGATCACCGCGCAGATCTCGCCGGGATGCTGGTCAAACAGGGTGGCCAGACCATCAGCGGCCTGGCGTGCGCGATCAGCCGCACTCTGGCCCGGCTCGGCCAGGTAGGCATCGGGCGAGGGCGCGAACAGGCCTTCGGCCAGCAGCGGCGCGTAGACGCGGCGGTACAGCGGAATGTCCGCCATCGCCAGCGCTCCAAGGGTCTCGCCGTGGTAGCCGTTCTCCAGCGCGATGAAGCGCGTGCGCCGTGGCTCGCCGCGGTTCTGGAAATACTGGAAGGCCATCTTCAGCGCGACTTCAACGCCGGCCGAGCCGTTGTCGGCGTAGAACACCTTGGCCAGCGGCTCGCGGCCGGGCTGGCGTGGCGCCAGCGCCAGCAGGCGCTCGGCCAGGGTGATCGCCGGCTCATGGCCGAAGCCAGCCAGCATCACCTGTTCCAGCTGCCCGGCCTGCGCCGCGATGGCGCCGCCGATGCGCGGCTCGGCATGGCCGAACAGATTGGTCCACCAGCTGCTGACGGCGTCCAGATAGCGGTTGCCGTCGTGGTCGATCAGCCATGCGCCTTCACCACGGGCGATCGGCACCAGCGGCAGGGTATGCGGGTGCTCACGCATCTGCGTGCACGGATGCCACAGCACCTGCAGGTCGCGTTGCCGCCAGTGCTGGGCCAGCGGGGAGGGGGTTGGGTCTGCTAGCATTTCGGGCTCATGAACATGTTGCTGCCTGCACATTCTATCGGCCCCGGCGCTGGCGCCGGCCGCCGCGGAGATTCCGCATGAACGATGACCGTGCCGGCCGGCGCTTGCCGATCATCCATCGGATCACCGATGAGGAGAACGGCCCCTTCCAGCGCCAGCACCTGGACCTGGAGTTCTCCAACGGTGAACGCCGCCGCTTCGAACGCCTGGTCAGCCGTGGCCATGGTGCGGTGGTGGTGGTGCCGATGCTCGATGACGAGACGGTGCTGCTGGTTCGTGAATACGCCGCTGGCATGCACCGCTATGAACTGGGCCTGGTCAAGGGCCGGATCGACGCCGGCGAAACCCCCGGGGAGGCCGCCGACCGCGAGCTGAAGGAAGAGGCCGGGTACGGTGCACGCCGGGTCGACGTGCTGCGCGCGATGACCCTGGCCCCCACCTACATGAGCCACCAGTCGTGGCTGGTGGTGGCACGCGACCTGTATCCGGAAAAGCTGGCCGGCGACGAGCCGGAAGAACTGGAGGTGGTGCCGTGGAAGCTGGCCGAACTGGACCAGCTGATGCTGCGCGAGGACTTCTCCGAGGGACGCTCGCTGGCGGCGCTGTTCATCGCTCGCCAGTGGCTGCAGGGAACGCGATGATCAAACTGACCACGGACCTGCGCGAGACCGCCATCGCCATCGCCCAGGAAGCCGGACAGGCCATCATGCAGGTGTACGCCGATGGCTTCGAGGTGCAGATCAAGGACGACGACAGCCCGGTCACCGCCGCCGACCTGGCCGCCAACCAGGTCATCGAACTGGGCCTGCGCCAGCTGACCCCGGACCTGCCGATCCTGTCGGAGGAATCGGCGCAGGTGCCTTGGGAGCACCGCCGCCACTGGGGCGCGTACTGGCTGGTGGATCCGCTCGACGGCACCCGCGAGTTCGTCAAGCGCAATGGCGAGTTCAGCGTCAACATCGCCCTGATCTACCAGGGCGCACCGGCTTTCGGCGTGGTGCTGGCGCCGGTCACCGGCATCGTCTGGCACGCCATGCGTGGCGAGCTGGCCTATCGCCGGCAGGGCCTGCACGACACCGTGCTGCGCACCCGCACGCCGGCCACCGCCCCGCTGCGCGTTGCCGCCAGCCGTTCGCACCGCTCGCCGGAAACCGAGGCGCTGCTGGCGCGCATGGGCCGCATCGAGACCATCGCGCAGGGCTCGTCGCTGAAATTCTGCCGGATCGCCGAAGGCGGCCTGGATGTCTACCCTCGGCTGGGCCCGACCTCCGAATGGGATACCGCTGCCGGCCAATGCGTACTGCACGCCGCCGGCGGTGCGGTACTGTCGGCCGCGACCGGCAAGCCGTTCCGCTACAACCGCCGGGAAACCCTGTTGAACGGCGATTTCATTGCCCTTGGTGATACCAGCCTGCCGTGGCGCGACTGGTTGTCCGACTGACCCTGGAGGCCGCATGAGCGCGCACGACACCCCCACCACCGGCAGCGCCGCCGCCCACGAGCTGGAGCGCCTGCTGGCGATCATGGCGCGCCTGCGCGACCCGCAGGGCGGCTGCCCGTGGGATCTGGAGCAGAACTTCGCAACCATCGCGCCGTACACCATCGAGGAAGCCTACGAGGTGGCCGATGCGATCGACCGTGGCGATCTCGACGATCTCTGTGACGAGCTGGGCGACCTGCTGCTGCAGGTGGTGTTCCATGCGCGCATGGCCGAAGAGCAGGGGGCCTTTGCCTTCGCCGAGGTCGCACGCGCGATCAGCGACAAGATGCAGCGCCGTCACCCGCACGTGTTCGCCGACGTGAGCGTCGACGATGCCGACGGCGTGACGCGCAACTGGGACGCGATCAAGCGTGCCGAGCGTGCCGCCAAGGGCGAGCAGGACACCTCCGAGCTGGCCGGCATTTCGCGCGGGCTGCCGGAATGGCAGCGGGCGGTGAAGCTGCAGTCGCGTGCGGCCAAGGTCGGCTTCGACTGGCCCGGCCCGTTGCCGGTGCTGGACAAGGCGGCCGAGGAACTGCAGGAACTGCGCGAGGAGTTCGAGCGCGGCGATATCGCCGGCAACAAGGCGCGGCTGCAGGAAGAACTGGGCGACCTGCTGTTCGTCTGCGCCAACCTGGCGCGCCATGCCGACATCGACCTGGGTGCGGCGCTGCGCGGGGCCAACCACAAGTTCGAGCGGCGCTTCCGCGCGATGGAAGCGCAGGCCGACGCGCAGGGTGGGGCGCTGGCTGCGATGGACCTGGATGCGCAGGAAGCGCTGTGGCAGCACGCCAAGGCAGCAGAAAAAGCGTGAAGACGCTTGGCCTGTTCCTGCTGACCGCGCTGGCCGAGATCGTCGGCTGTTACCTGCCATGGTTGTGGCTGCGCAAGGGAGGCAGCGTCTGGTTGCTGCTGCCGGCCGCGGCCAGCCTCGCCCTGTTCGCGTGGCTGTTGACCCTGCACCCGACCGCCAGTGGGCGGGTCTATGCGGCCTACGGTGGCGTGTACATCGGCACCGCGCTGTTCTGGTTGTGGTTGGTCGACGGCATCCGCCCCAGCCGCTGGGACCTGCTGGGCGCTGCGCTGTGCCTGGCCGGCATGGCGGTGATCATGTTCGGGCCGCGCACCTCATCAGGGTAGCGCCGGGCCATGCGTGGCTGCGCCTCCTTCCGACCGCGCTGGCGCGCGCAAGCCGGGCATCGCTCGGCGCCACAAGGTCAGCGATGGTGCATGATGGCGACGACCCCGGTCCCCGGAGCACGCGCATGTCCCGCTTCGCCAGCTTCCGCGAGTTCTATCCGTTCTACCTCAGCGAGCACCGCCACCCGGTCTCGCGCCGGCTGCACTTCATCGGCAGCTGCGGCGTACTGCTGCTGGTCGTGGCGGCGATCCTGCGTGGGCAGCCGGTGCTGCTGCTGGCTGCCCTGTTCTGCGGTTACGGCTTCGCCTGGGTCGGTCACTTCTTTTTCGAGAAGAACCGCCCGGCGACATTCCAGCACCCGCTGTACTCGTTCATGGGCGACTGGGTGATGTTCGCCGACATCCTGCGCGGGCGCATGCCCTGGTAGCTCCGCTGTGCATGCGGCCTTCACGCGCTATGCTGGGGCCTGGACGTCATAGATAAGGAAAGCAAGATGTTCCCGACCATGTTCTTTACCGTGGTGCTGGCCTTCGTGGCCGTGGTGATCCTGTTCAAGGCGGTACGGATGGTGCCCCAGGGCTACGAGTGGACCGTCGAGCGCTTCGGGCGCTACACGCACACCATGACCCCCGGCCTGCACTTCCTGATTCCGATCGTGTACGGGGTCGGGCGCAAGGTGAACATGATGGAGCAGGTGCTGGATGTACCCAGCCAGGAAGTGATCACCAAGGACAACGCCGCCGTGCGGGTGGACGGCGTGGTGTTCTTCCAGGTCCTGGATGCCGCCAAGGCTGCCTATGAGGTGGCCAACCTGGAAGTGGCGATGATCGCCCTGGTGCAGACCAACATCCGTACCGTGATCGGTTCGATGGACCTGGATGAATCGCTCAGCCAGCGCGAGGTGATCAATGCCCAGCTGCTGAGCGTGGTCGACCATGCCACCAATCCCTGGGGCGTGAAGGTCAACCGCATCGAGATCCGCGACATCCAACCGCCGCGCGACCTGCTGGATGCGATGGCGCGGCAGATGAAGGCCGAGCGCGAGAAGCGCGCGCAGATTCTAGAGGCAGAGGGTTCCCGCCAGTCGGAGATCCTGCGTGCCGATGGCGAAAAGCAGGCCACCGTGCTGGAGGCCGAAGGCCGTCGCGAAGCTGCGTTCCGCGATGCCGAGGCGCGCGAACGCCTGGCCGAGGCCGAAGCGATGGCGACCAAGGTGGTGTCGGCGGCGATTGCCGAGGGCGACGTGCAGGCGATCAACTACTTCGTTGCGCAGAAGTACGTGGAAGCGTTCAAGGAGCTGGCCAGTTCGCCTAACCAGAAGCTGGTGCTGATGCCGATGGAGGCCAGTGGCGTGATCGGTTCGATCGCCGGCGTGGCCGAACTGGCGAAGCAGGCGCTGGCCAGCCAGGACAACAAGGCCGCCGGCAAGCGGCCGCCGCCGCTCGGAGGCTGACATGCGCTGGGAAGTCGTCGGTTGGGGCGCGCTGGCGCTGCTGCTGTTTGCCGCCGAGGCGTTGGCGCCCGGGGCATTCATGCTGTGGATCGGCATTGGCGCGGCGGCGGTGTTCGTACTGGTTGCGGTGTTCAGCGGCATTCCATTGCTGTGGCAGGTCGTTGCCTTCGTCGTGCTGAGCGTTGTCTCGATCCAGTGCTACCGGCGCTGGGGCAAGGCAAGGGCGCGACCCAGCGATGCACCGTTGCTCAACCGCCGCGCCGAACAACTGGTCGGACGGGTGGTGCCGTTGCAGCAGGGTATCGTTGGTGGGCAGGGCCGGGTCAGCATCGACGACGCGTACTGGCAGGTCAGCGGCCCGGAACTGCAGGCCGGCAGCCTGGTGCGGGTGGTGGCGGTGCAGGGCAGCACGCTACGGGTCGAGGCTGCAGACCGCCCCCTGTAGAGCCGGACCCGCGCTCGGCGCGCACACGAAGAGCCGCCGAGCATGGGCTCGGCTCTGCAGCTCCGGCGCTGCGCTGCGGCACGCCTGCGGGCGACCGATCTGGGATAATGGGGATTCTTGTTTCCTCTGCTGCCGGACCCGGTCATGACCCAGAAGACGCTGCTCAACGATACCCACCGCGCCCTCGGCGCCAAGATGGTCGATTTCGGGGGTTGGGACATGCCCATCCACTACGGCTCGCAGCTGGACGAGCACCACCTGGTGCGTCGCGAGTCCGGGGTGTTCGACGTCAGCCACATGACCGTGGTCGACCTGCGCGGTGACCAGGTCAAGCCGTTCCTGCGCCGCCTGCTGGCCAACTCGGTCGACAAGCTGAAGGTGCCGGGCAAGGCGCTGTACTCGTGCATGCTGAATCCGCGCGGCGGCGTCATCGACGATCTGATCGTCTACTACCTGGGCGACGATTTCTTCCGCATGGTGGTCAACGCATCCACCCGCGAAAAGGACCTGGCCTGGCTGCGCGAGCAGGCCGCGCCGTTCGGCGTCAGCGTCAAGCAGCGCCCGGACCTGGCCATCCTGGCCGTGCAGGGCCCGCAGGCGCGCGCGATCGTGATCGGCCTGGCCCGCGAATCCGAGCGCGAGGCGCTGACCAAGCTGGGCCGCTTCGCCGCCCTGCAGGTGCAGTCCGACGACGGCGTCGAGCTGTTCGTCGCCCGCACCGGTTACACCGGCGAAGACGGCTTCGAAATCCTGCTGCCGCAGGACGCGGTGGTCGCGTTCTGGAACCGCCTGCTGGCGGCGGGCGTGAAGCCTGCCGGTCTCGGCGCACGCGACACGTTGCGCCTGGAAGCCGGCATGAACCTGTACGGCCAGGACATGGACGAAGAGATCAGCCCGTACGAAGCGGCGCTGGCCTGGACGGTGTCGCTGGACGAAGGCCGCGACTTCATCGGTCGCGACGCGCTGGAAGCGCAGAAGGCTGCCGGCACAGCACGCCAGATGATCGGCCTGGTGATGGACGAGAAGGGCGTGCTGCGCCACGGCCAGGCGGTGACCACCGCTGGCGGCCAGGGCGAGATCCTGTCCGGCACCTTCTCGCCGACCCTGGTCAAGGGCATCGCTTTTGCCCGCGTGCCCGCCGGTGAACTCGGCGAGGTCACCGTCGACATCCGCGGCCGGCAGGTGCCGGTGCGCGTGGTCAAGTTCCCGTTCGTGCGCGAAGGCCAGGCCCAGCCAGGCGTGCTCGCCGACGCCTGATCCGGACATGCCGGTCGTCACTGACAGCAGTGGCGGCCGGTTGGTTACACTAGCCCCGTTTTTTCCACCCCTGCATATCTCTGGAGCAGTCCCATGAGCGAGATCCCCGGCGACCTCAAGTTCCTCAAGTCCCATGAGTGGGCCCGTGTCGAAGGCAATGGCCGCGTCACCGTCGGTATTTCCGACCATGCCCAGGGCCTGCTGGGTGACCTGGTCTACGTCGAACTGCCGGAAGTCGGCGCCGACGCCAAGGCCGGCGAACAGATCGCCGTCGTCGAGTCGGTGAAGGCCGCCTCGGACGTCTACAGCCCGATCAGCGGCAAGGTTGTCGAGGTCAACTCGGCCCTGTCCGACAAGCCGGAAACCATCAACGAAGATGCCTACGGCGAAGGTTGGATGTTCGTGGTCGAACTGACCAACGCTGAAGAGGTCAACGAGCTGCTGGACCCGGACGCGTACGCCGAAGCCCTGGAGAACGACGACCACTGAGTCGTCGTTTCCGGGTTCTGCAACGGCCACCTTCGGGTGGCCGTTTTTGTTTTGGCGAGTACGTCGGCTCATGACGCAGGGTTTGCTGCGCGCCCTCGACGCGGCATCAGCAGACCCGCGAACGGTACCGAGGGGCGTGCGCAGTTTTGCGCAAATCCGCGTTTCCGCCCCGCGCCGACGCGTCCGGATGTGAAAACTTTTCGCCCCCCGTTGCGGTGCCGTTGTGCTGGCGCTGATGCCGGCGCCGGCCGGTGCCGGCGTTGCGTGCATGCAGTGGCCGCCAACATGCATGCATATGCGCAGAGTGCCTATTTCAAGTGGTTTTTGTTCAACGCTTGCGTTGTTGTTGCTGCAGGCAACGCGCGTGCGTGGTGCTTTGTTGGTCGTCGAGGGCGGAGCGTCGCGACCGTGCAGGCAACACCGCGGATGGCGCGGATGTGAAAATTTTTCGCGGGGGTTGTTGACAGTAAAAAAAACCGTGATTAGGTTTCGCCTCAGCAGACCTTGCCTGCCAAACCGAGTGCGCAGAATCAATCGTCCGATGCGAAGCAGCCCCTTCAAGACCACCGCGACCCAGATGACGGTGGACATGGCCCCGCTTCCCCCGGAGAAATGCAAGGCACCTCCCGTTCCGATGCCCGCTCCGCCGATCGAGGCGGGCATTGCCGCATCCGTAACGGCGCGCTTGACGCGCCGGCGGTCCCCGCACGCAGCATCCGCGGGTTTGATCCACCTGGGCGTTTCAACTCCCTATCACTGACGAGGAGCCATCCCATGGCAACCAAGAAAGCTGCGAAGAAAAAGCCCGCCGCCAAGAAGGCGGTGAAGAAGGTCGCGAAGAAGGCCGCTGCCAAGAAGGCAGTGAAGAAGGTCGCGAAGAAGGCGACTGCCAAGAAGGCAGTGAAGAAGGCTGCGAAGAAGGTCGCCAAGAAGGCCACTGCGAAGAAGGCAGTGAAGAAGGCGGCGAAGAAGGTAGCCAAGAAGTCTCCTGCCAAGAAGACCGCGAAGAAGGCCGTCAAGAAGGTAGCCAAGAAGGCCACCAAGAAGACTGCCAAGAAGGCAACGGCCCGCAAGCCGGCCAAGAAGGTCGCGAAGAAGGCGACTGCCAAGAAGGCCGTCAAGAAGACCGCCAAGAAGGCAGTGAAGAAGACCGCGAAGAAGGCCACCAAGAAGGCTGCCCCCAAGAAGGCGGCGAAGAAGGTTGCCAAGCGCAAGCCGGCCGCCCGCAAGAAGAAGGCCGCTCCGGTCGCTCTGCCGGCAACCCCGGCGCCGCTGATCTAAGTACTTCCCGATAGCCGCATCCTGAAACCCCTTCCCTGGCTGCCCAGCGGGGAGGGGGTTTTTTTATGGGGCCATTGGTAGCGTCGAGCCATGCTCGACCGCCTTGCTGACGGTCGATGCTAGCGGTGCGGCGCCGGTGGAAAGCGCTCCACCAGGAAATCGATGAAGCTGCGCAGGCGGGTCGAGGGGTAGCTGTCGTGGGCGTAGACCACGTGCATCGGCCGCCCCGCGTGGCCGTGTTCGGGAAACAGCTGCACCAACCGCCCAGCCTCGACATCCGCGGCCAGAAGCAGTGCCGATTGCAGCACGATGCCCAGCCCATGCAGCGCCGCTGTACGCAGCGCTTCGCCGTTGTTGATCTGCAGTCGACCTGTGGGCACATGGCCGAGCCCGCCAGCATCGGCCTGCAGCCACTGCGCCAGCGCGCTGGGTTCGAAGGACAGGCATTGGTGCCGGGCAAGCGCCAGCAGGTCGGAGGGCGTACCGTGCCGGGCGAGGTATCCGGGCGAGGCGCACATCATCAAGCGATACGGTGCCAATGCACGCGCCACCAGCACGCTGCTGTCGGCCAGCGTGCCGATGCGCAGGGCTGCTTCGAAACCCTCCTCTGCGAGGTCGACCACGCGGTCGGTCAGCACCGCGTCGACACGCACGTCGGGGTAGCGCGCCATGTAATCGGCCAACGCCGGTACCAGCGCATGCGTGCCGAAGATCACCGGCGTGCTGATGCGCAGCGTGCCTGCAGGTGCCAGGTGCTGGTACTGGGCCTGAGCATCGGTTTCCTCCACCAGCCGCAGGATCTCCCGGCAGCGGGCGTAGTAGTCCTCCCCGAACGGCGTCATGTGCTGGCGCCGGGTGGTACGACTGAGCAACTGCATGCCCAGCCGCGCCTCCAACGCACGCAGGTGCTTGCCGGCCATCGTCGGGGAGATGGCCAGTGCTGCCGCTGCAGCGCTGAGGCTGCCCTTGTCCACGATCAGCACGTACACCTGCATGCTTTCCAGCAGGTTCATCTGAAACTCCGGGTGTTGAATGCTGAAACTTTTGCGGAGTTTATCAATCACGGGTGATCAAACAGCATGCACTGCAGGGGCCGGATCCACCGGCCGTGCTGAAAGGAGAACACGATGGATTTGAATCTTGAGGGACGCACAGCGCTGGTCACCGGGGCGGGCAGTGGCATCGGTGGCGCTGTCGCCAGGCAACTGGCCGCGCAGGGCGTACGTGTTGCCATCTCGTCACGGCGGCAGGCACCGCTGCAGGCGCTGGCGGCAGGGATCGAAGCGGCGGGCGCACCCGCGCCGATCATCCTGCTGGGCGATGTCACTGACGCCGGGGACGTGCGACGCATTGCTGACGCGTCGCTGGCGGCGTTGCAGCGGGTGGACATCCTGGTCAACGCGGCTGGCGGTTCGCGGCCAACGACCGTCGATGCAGCCGACACGATCTGGGAGGAGGCATTGGCGCTGAACTTCTCTGCCGCACGACGGCTGACCCAGGCACTGCTGCCGGCGATGCAGGCGCAGGGATGGGGGCGGGTGATCAACTTCAGCGGTTCGATGGAGCCACGTTCGGTGAATGCCGCCACCGCGGCGAAGGCAGCGTTGCATCTGTGGAGCAAGGGGCTGTCGTCGGAGGTGGCCGGGCAGGGCATCACGGTGAATGCCATTGCGCCGGGTCGGATCAACAGCCCGCAGATCCTGGACCGCCTGCATCCCACCGAGGAAAGCCGACGCGCGTTCATCGCCAGTAACATCCCGATCGGGCGCTTCGGTGAGCCGGAAGAAGTGGCGCCGCTGGTGGCATTTCTCGCCTCGCCGCTGGCCGGTTACATCACCGGTGCAGTGATTCCGGTGGACGGCGGCATGCACTACTTCGCGCATTAGCGCTGCGTTTGTAGAGGCGAGCGCGGCTCGATTCCACAACAGCCAACAAAAAGGGCGGCCCGCAGGCCGCCCTTCATGCTCACGGTCGCGCCCGCCTGATCAGCGCGGCGACGCCACCGCGCGGTTGCTGGAAGCGCCCTTGCCCTTGCGCTTGTCCTGCTGCGCCGGGCTCGCGCCTTCGGCCATCAGGTTGTCGCTGCCGAAGTCGGTGTCCACATCCAGCCAGCGCTGTGCCGGCAGGCCGAGCGCGGAATCGAGCACGGTCGGCAGCAGGCCGCTGGGCAGGCCGCTCTCGCCATTCCACATGATGGCGATGCCGAGATCGCGTTCGGGGACCAGCGCGACCAGGCCGCGGTAGCCCTGTACGGCACCGGCATGGAACACCACGTCGTGGCCGGCGTAGTCGAAGGTGCGCCAGCCCAGCGCGTAGCCGGCCGAGTGCAGGCGCTCGCGGCGCCAGCCCGAACGCATCTCGCCGGGGGTGTTGATCAGGCTCGAATGCAGGGTAGCCAGCAACGGTGCCGGCAGCACATCGGGGCGATGGCCGGTGTGCGCCAGGAGCCACTGCGCCATGTCGCTGGCGCTGGCGTTGACGCCAGCCGCCGGGGCAACACGGTAGTAGGTCGGCTTCGGTGTCAGCGACACCCAGCCGTTGCGGCTGCGCACGTGCGGGCGCGCCCAGCGCGAGCTGGCCTGGATGCCGGCCAGGCCGAGGCTGGCATCGTTCATGCCCAGCGGCTTGAAGATGCGGCGCTCGACCGACTGCTCGTAGAAGCTGCCGGAGGCGGCATAGACGACGTCGCCGATCAGGCTGAAGGCCACGTTCTGGTAGGCGTAGCAGTCGCCCGGCAGGCACTTCAGGCTGGTGTTGGCCAGCTTCTGGGTCAGCGCGTAGTACTCGGCGTTGCCTTCGATGTCGCGGTCGTAGGCGTTGTACGGCAGGCCGACGCGATGGCTGAGCACGTCGGCCACGGTCAGGCGGTCGGTGGCTTCGGGCGAGTTGAGACGGAAGCCCGGCACATAGTCGGTGACCTTGCTGTCCCAGCGCAGCGTGCCGTCGTTGACCAGCAGGCCGGCCATGGTGCCGGCGAAGGCCTTGGACAGCGACGCCAGGCGGAACACGGTGTGCGCATCGACCGGCAGCGGATTGTTGACGTCGGTAACGCCATAGCCGCGCGCGCTGAGGATGCGGCCGCCCTGCACGATGGCCACGGCCATGCCGGGCACGCGCTCGCCATAGGTGAGCTGCTGCGCCATCGATTCGATATTGGCGACGTTGAAGCCTGCGGCGGGCGCCTGCACCTGCGGCACCAGCCCGGTACGGTAGGCCGCCGGCTGGGTGTGGGCAACGGCGGTGGCCGCAGCGGACTCGATGTTGGCCGGCATCGGCGGCAACGGCGGCGGGGTCTGCGCGGTGGTGGACAAGGCAACGGGCATCAACATGCCCAGCAAACCGGTGGCCGCCGAACGGATCGGACGACGCAGGCTGTTCTTTTTCATCGGTGGGACCCGTGCGCGACTGCTGATGGCGATTCTAGCGCCGCTTTTCCTCTGTGCACAAACAAAGCGAAGATGAATGCGCATCTCGTTGAAAAAGTTGGGATTTTGACGCCTCGAAAGCGTGTATCGGAACGTGTCATCCGGACCCGGTCATGACACCGCGTTGCGGCCTTCAAACGGCTACCTGCTGGCGATGTTGCAGTGCATTGGATAACGTACGCGCTTCACCGCCCCGGAGCCTGCCATGCCGCTGTCCAACCGCCGTCATCTGGCGAGGGACGCCGCGTGAGCGCGGTACGAGGGAAGGGCCCGCTGCAGGGGCTGATGGCGGCACTGCGCGAGTCCCCGGCGCTGTGGTGGTCGTTCCTGTACTTCTTCTGCCTGCTCAGCGGCTACTACGTGCTGCGTCCGGTGCGTGAAGCCATGGCCGCCTCGGCGGACCTGGAAACGGTGTTCCCGCCCGCGCTGATTGCCTGGTTCGCCGGTCACGGCATCGCGCTGAAGGACTTCGTCCTGCAGTTCCTGTTCTCCTGCGTGTTCGTGATCATGCTGGTGCTGCAGCCGGTGTACGGCTGGCTGGTCAGCCGCTTCCCGCGACGGGTGTTCCTGCCGGCGGTGTATGGCTTCTTCATCGTGACCCTGCTTGGCTTCTACATGATGTTCGACAGCGGCGTGCCTGGCCGCGGCATGGCTTTCTTCTTCTGGATCA
The DNA here is from genome assembly GCF_059368495.1 of Stenotrophomonas sp. YJH_SMC_91. Lineage (NCBI taxonomy): Bacteria > Pseudomonadati > Pseudomonadota > Gammaproteobacteria > Lysobacterales > Lysobacteraceae > Stenotrophomonas > Stenotrophomonas sp. YJH_SMC_91. The sequence goes on from NZ_JCAFRT010000001.1 coordinate 330,854, forward strand.
CCGTCTTCAACCTGTTCGCGGTGGCGGTGTTCTGGAGTTTCATGGCCGACGTGTTCTCCAACGCGCAGGCGCGGGCGTACTACGGCTACATCGGCGCGGCGGGCACCGTCGGCGCGTTCCTTGGTCCGGTCATCACCAGTGCGCTGGTGCAGCGTGTGGGCATCGCCAACCTGATGCTGGTGTCGGCCGGTTTCCTGGCGATCTGCTTGTTCTGCATCTGGCGCCTGCGGCACTGGGCGGTGCTGCGCGAGCAGGAGCAGCAGTTGGTATCGGGTGAGAAGCCGATGGGCGGCAGCGTGCTGGATGGCCTGAAACTGATCGTGCGCGAGCCGTTGCTGCGCTGGCTGGCGATCATGGTGGTGTTCGGCGTGGGCGTGGGGACGCTGCTCTACAACCAGCAGGCCGCGATCGTGCGTGCGGCGTTCACTGACCCGGCGGCCAGTACCGCGTTCTTCTCGCGCATCGACCTGGCGGTGAACGCGCTGGCGCTGCTGATGCAGGTGGGCCTGACCCGCTGGCTGCTGTCGCGCCACGGCATCGCGCCGGCGCTGCTGATTCCCGGTTTCGCGATCCTGATCGGCTTCTCGGTGCTGGCAGCCTCGCCGATGCCGTTGATGGTCGCGGTGGTGCAGGTGATGACCCGCGCCAGCGAATTTGCACTGGCCAAGCCGGCGCGCGAGACCATCTACACGCGCGTGGACCGGCAGTGGCGCTACAAGGCCGGCGCAGCGATCGACACCGTGGTCTACCGCGGTGCGGACCTGAGCTTTGCCTGGGTGCACAAGGGCCTGTCATTGTTCGGCTCGCACGTGGTGTTCATCGGCGGCATGCTGGTGGCCGCGTGCATGACCGCAGCCGCGTTCGGTGTACTGCGCGAAGAAAAGAAACTGCCGCGCGACCGCTGATTTTCCGGGGCCCGATCCCCATCCCTGTCCAAGGAACTGCCCATGTACTGGATCGCACTCACCCTGACGTTGCTCGTCGCCCTGCTGCACGTCTATTTCCTGGTGCTGGAGATGTTCCTGTGGACCCGCCCGCTGGGCCTGAAGACCTTCCGCAACACGCCGGAGAAGGCGGAGACCACGCGGGTGCTGGCGGCCAACCAGGGCTTGTACAACGGCTTCCTGGCGGCAGGCATCGTGGTGGGGCTGGTGATCGGGCAGCCGGTGCTGGTGACGTTCTCGCTGGCCTGTGTGATGGTGGCGGGGTGCTATGGCGCGTACAGCGTGAGCCGGCGCATTTTCATGATCCAGGCGGTGCCGGCGATCCTGGCGTTGGTGTTTCGCGCGCTGGCGTAGTTTCCAGCCAACGGCGCAGCCCCTCGTGGGTTGGTCGCGGAATGCGGGTCGTGGATCTTGCCGGGCGGATGGGCTGGGCAGGGGACGCCGTAAACCCGTCCCTGGGGGCTTGGCCGCGGCATCCATGCCGCGGACACCCCTGCCCAGCCCATCCGCCCGACCCCGGACAGGTTCCGTGTGCGGCCAGCCCACGGAGAAGAAAAAGAAGATCAAGAGCAACAGCGGGTCGCTGCGCTCGTGGGTTCTGCGCGCACGAAAAAAGCGGCCAGTGGGCCGCTTTTGCTTTTGTTCTTATTTTTTTCTTGCGTGGGTGGACGCCGCAGAAATCTGTCAGAGGCTGGGGGCGGTGAGTTCGCGGGGGTGTCCGCGGCATGGATGCCGCGGCCAAGCCCCCAAGGACGGGTTCACGGCGTCCCCCGCGAACTCACCGCCCCCAGCCAAACCAAGGCTTTCCGCGATCAACCGTCCACCCACGAGGGGCTGCGCCGTTCGCCGGAACACTACTTCGCCGGCGACATCCACATGTCGATGACCGCGCTGAACACCTCCGTCCCCGCGCGGTCGCGCACACTCACCGTCACCGGCAGTGCATAGCCCTCGGCAGCGGCCACGATCGGCTGGGCCGGCAATGCCACCGCCTGCAGCATGCCCCGTGCCTTGGCCAGGTACTGCACCTGCATCCCCTTCGGAATCCAGCGCATGCCCTTCGGCAGCGAGGCGTCGACCATCAGCCCGGCGGTCAGTTCGGCCAGGTTGCACATCGCGATCGCGTGCACCGTGCCGATGTGGTTGCGCACCCTGCGGCGGTCGGCCAGCGTGCCTTCGCAGCGGCCGTGTTCCAGGCGGGTGATGCGCGGCGCGATGCTGGCGAAGTAGGGCGCCTTGAAACACACCGCGCGCGAGAACAGCCAGTTGCCGGCGGGCCAGCGCTGCAGGCGGTTGTAGAGCGAGAGCAGGGGCGTGGACATGGTCGGTGTTCCGGTCGTCGGATAGAGCGACGGCGGGCCGAGGCCCGCCGTCGAAGGCAACGCGTATCGCGGGCGATCAGGCGGCCTGCGAATGCGGATCCTTGTGCTGGCGGTCGTAGTAGCTGGCCGCGCGCAGTTCGTGGGTGTCGAAGTCGTCCACGGTGATCGTGTCCAGGGTCAGCGTGCGCAGCTCTTCCAGCAGGCTGCGCTCGTCCTGGGTGATCACGCCCTCGGCCACGGCTTCGTCCAGCTGGCTCTTGAAGTCCAGCGCCTCGATGCCCTTGCTCTTCAGCGCCTTCAGGAACTTGCGTTCCACCGGCTCGGCCATGATCGCCTTGCTCAGGTAGCTGTTGATGCGGCCACCCGGGTTGTTCTCGCACGGGGTCAGGAACACGCCACTGGCCAGGCGGTCGCGGGCTTCGTTCGGCGCCATCAGCAGGGCGGCGACGCGGCGGCTCAGGCGGTCGCCCGGGGCCTCGGCACGACGGCCCAGCGGGAAGATCAGCGCCCACATCAGCCAGCCGATCGGACGGATCGGGAAGTTGCGCAGGGCCGCCGACAGCGATTCCTCGATCTTGTGCACGCTGTCATGGAAGGCCCAGGCCAGCAGCGGCTGGTCGGCCTGCGGTGCGCCCTCGTCGTGGTAGCGCTTGAGCATGGCGCTGGTCATGTAGACGTGGCTCAGCACGTCGCCCAGGCGGCCGGACAGCGATTCCTTGAACTTCAGCTTGCCGCCGAGGGTCATCATCGAGATGTCGGCCATCAGCGCCAGGTTGGCCGAGTAACGGTCCAGCTTGCGGAAGTAGCGGCGGGTGTAGGCGTCACCCGGGGCGGCACCGAAGCGTGCCCCGGTCAGGCCGAACCAGAACGAACGCACGGCATTGGAGATGCCATAGCGGATGTGGCCGAACAGGCTGCGGTCGAAGTCCTGCAGGCCGGCACGGGTATCCGGATCCTGCGCGGCCTTCATTTCCTTCAGCACCCACGGGTGGCAGAGGATCGCACCCTGGCCGAAGATCAGCAGGCTGCGGGTCATGATGTTGGCGCCTTCCACGGTGATCGCGATCGGCGCGGCCTGCCAGCTGCGGCCGGCGAAGTTGCGCGGCCCCAGGATGATGCCCTTGCCGCCGATCACGTCCATCATGTCCGAGATCACTTCGCGGCTCATGGTGGTGCAGTGGTACTTGGCGATGGCCGACGGTACCGACGGCACGTCACCACGGTCGACTGCAGCAGCGGTGGCCTGCGACAGCGCGCTGATCTTGTACGCCTTGCCGCCGATGCGGGCCAGCGCTTCTTCCACGCCTTCGAAGCGGCCGACCGACAGACCGAACTGCTTGCGGATGCGTGCATAGGCGCCGGTCACGGCGGCACCGGCCTTGGCACCGCCGCTGGCGGTGGACGGCAGGGTGATCGAACGGCCCACGGCCAGGCACTCGTTGAGCATGTTCCAGCCCTTGCCGGCCATGGCCGCGCCACCGATCAGCTGGGTCAGCGGAATGAACACGTCCTTGCCGCGGATCGGGCCGTTCTGGAACGTCGAGTTCAGCGGGAAGTGGCGACGGCCGATTTCAACGCCGGCGGTGTCGCGCGGCAGCAGGCCCAGGGTGATGCCGATGTCGCGGGTGTCGCCGATCAGGCCATCCGGGTCGTACATGCGGAAGGCCAGGCCGATCAGCGAAGCGACCGGGGCCAGGGTGATGTAACGCTTGTCGAAGGTCAGCTTGACGCCGAGCACCTGCTCGCCGTTCCACTCGCCCCTGCAGACGATGCCGTAGTCCGGAATCGAGGTGGCGTCGGAGCCGGCGAACGGACCGGTCAGGCCGAAGCAGGGCACTTCGCGGCCATCGGCCAGGCGCGGCAGGTACTGGTCCTTCTGTTCCTGGGTGCCGTAATGCACCAGCAGTTCACCCGGGCCCAGCGAGTTGGGCACACCGACGGTGGAGCTGACCACCGAGGACACCGAGGCCAGCTTCTGGATCACCTTGTGGTGGGCCAGCGCAGAGAAGCCCAGGCCGCCATATTCCTTCGGGATGATCATGCCGAAGAACTTGTTCTTCTTGATGAAGGCCCACAGCTCCGGCGGCAGGTCAGCGTGGACGTGGGTGATTTCCCAGTCGTTGACCATCGTGCACAGCTCTTCGACCGGGCCATCGAGGAAGGCCTGTTCTTCGGCGGTCAGCTGCGGCTTGGGGTAATTGAGCAGGATGTTCCAGTCCGGATCACCGGTGAACAGTTCGCCCTCGAAGCCAACCGAGCCGGTTTCCAGCGCGATGCGCTCGGTCTGCGACAGCGGCGGCAGCACCTTGCGGAACACCTTCATCATCGGGCCGGTCAGCAGCGGCTTGCGGATGAACGGCAGCAGCAGCGGCACGGCGATGACGGCCAATATGGCGGCAGCCACGATCGTGGCGGTCTGGTTGACGTAGGGAATGAACCAGCAGGCGACCAGCAGGGCCACGCTGATCAGCGTCCAGGTAACCAGCCGCATGCGGTGGTAGGCGACGAACGCGCCTGCCAGCAGCAGGGCGAGGAAGGGAAGAACGATGCTCATGAGCGTGCTCCGGTGACGTGCTCGTTTGTGGCGGACGAAGCTGCAGCATCCGCTGCGGGCAACACGTCCAGATAGTCCAACACAGTAGCGGTAAAGGCGTCGTTGTCATCGCCGGCGACCATGTGCGTGGCCTGCGGCAGCTGTACATGACGCGCGTGCGGCGCCAACGCCAGGAATTCGGCGACGGTCTGTGGCGTGACCAGGTCGCTTCGGCCGCCGCTGACCAGCAGCAGCGGGCACTTCACCTGGCGTGCGGCCTCGGCCAGTGCATCCTGGTGCTGCTCGCTGTCGCGCGCCAGTTCGGCCACCAGGCGCGGGTCCCAGTGCCAACGCCAGCGGCCGTGGCCGTCCTCGCGCAGCAGTGCGCGCAGCGACTGCTCGGATTTGCGCGGACGGTGCGGCATGTAGGCCGAGATCACATCGGCGGCCTGGGTGAGCGAGGCAAAGCCGTCGGGATGGGCGGTCATGAAGGCCAGAATGCGTTCAACACCGGCGGTATCCCAACGCGGGGTGATGTCCACCAGCACCATCGCCGAGAACAGGCCCGGCCAGCGCGATTCGGCCAGCAGGCCGAACAGGCCGCCCATCGAGGCTGCGACCAGCACCGGCGGGCGTGGCTGTTCCCCGGCCAGCACGATCAGGTCATCAGCGAACTGCTCGCCGTGATAGGGCAGTTCGGCAGAATTCCAGTCCGAATCGCCGTGGCCACGGGCGTCGTAGGCCAGCGTCTGCAGCCCCGCCGCAGACAGGGCCCGCGCGGTGGCGTTCCATGCGTGCCGGGTCTGGCCGAAGCCGTGCGCGAACAACACGCGGCCACGGCGGCCGTGGTCGCTGGCGGTTGCGGCCAGGCGTGCGCCATGGGCGGCCTCCAGGCGAAGATCATGGAACGCAGCGGGAGTAGGGGACGTAACCATACTTGCTAGTATGGATCGCTTGTGAGGGAAGTCAATACTGCACGGTATGGTGCGCTGCGGCAGGTGCCCAGGCGGGCGTCGCGACGGTTTCGGCCGCAACCGCGTACTGCAACGAACCCCGGCGTATGGTTAAATCAGCCCATGAATCAACCTGACGCTTCCGCCGGCGAACCGCGCGCCGGCCGCAACAGCCGCCTGAGTGCCGAAGACTGGGCCCAGGCCGCTCTCGATCTGATTGCTGAACAAGGTGTGGGGGCCGTCGCGGTGGAACCGTTGGCGCGGCGCCTGGGTGTGACCAAGGGCAGTTTCTACTGGCACTTCCCCTCGCGTGATGCACTGCTGCAGGCGGCGCTGGAACGCTGGGAACTGTTCGAACAGGAACAGGTGTTCGGCAGCCTGGAGGACGTGCCGGATCCGCGCGTGCGCCTGCGCCAGCTGTTCCAGATGGTCGCGCACGAAGTGCAGCCGCACATCATCTACAGCGAACTGCTGAAGGCGCTGGACCACCCGATGGTGCGCCCGGTGATCGACCGCGTTTCGCAGCGCCGGCTCGACTATTTGGTTGCTTCGTTCCGCCAGGCCGGGCTCAGCTCCACCGATGCACGGCATCGCGCGCGCCTGGCCTATGCCGCCTACGTCGGCTTCCTGCAGCTGTCGCTGCAGCTGCAGCAACCCAAGCAGGCCCGCGAGGATTTCGAGGCCTATGTCGAGCATCTGATCGAGACGCTCATTCCCAGCTGAATGGGAGAATGGCGCCCTGCAAGTGCCGAATGCGCCTTGCAGGCGACCTCAATGCGCCAACGTATGTCGTGGTGAGGCTGGTTTCACGCGATTTGGGCATTTTCTTAACGACTCTTTAATTCCAGATCAAGTGTGGCTACTATCGGGTCACCAGCCGTTTTTTGTGCCTCCCTTTTGGGGCACGTCGGTTGGACTCAGCACACAACCCAAGATCCATGGAGAGAGAGCCCATGAAGTTGAACAGCAACAAGCTGCGCGATGCAGTGTGCGTTGCGCTGGCCGCCAGCGCCGCATCCGTTGCCGGTACCGGGGTGGCGTCTGCCCAGACCGCCACCAACCTGGACCGCATCGAAGTCACCGGTTCGCGCATCCGTACCGTCGACGTCGAAACCGCCCAGCCGGTCCTGACCCTCAACCGCGCTGACATCGAGAAGCAGGGCTTCTCGTCGGTCGCTGACATCCTGCAGAACATCAGCGCCGTGGGTACGCCGCCGATCAGCCGTGCCCAGCCGCTGTCCTCGGGCGAAGCCGTCGGCGGCACCTACATCAGCCTGCGTGACCTGGGCGCCACCCGCACCCTGGTGCTGCTCAACGGCAAGCGCCTGGGCATCACAACCGGTGGCCTGCAGGACATCTCGACCGTGCCGGTCTCGGCCATCGAGCGCATCGAAGTGCTGAAGGACGGCGCTTCGTCGATCTACGGTTCCGATGCCATCGCCGGCGTCATCAACATCATCACCCGTACCAACTTCGAAGGCGCCACCGGCAGCGTCTACTACGGCCAGTACAGTGAAGGCGACGGTGCCACCCGCACCATGGACTTCACCATGGGCGTGAAGGGTGAGCGCGGTTCGCTGACCATCGGTGCCGAGTACGCCAAGGAAGACAAGGTGCGGGCGGCCGATCGTCCGTACGGTGCGTTCCCGCGCAGCTCCAACCACCCTGACTTCGGTTGGACCACCGTGGGTGAGTTCGGCGGTTTCGTCAGCCGTCCGGCCGATGGCCTGCCGGGCGTCACCTATCCGGCCGCCAGCGCATCCAACCCGAACCGCGAAGTGCGCGTGATCCTGCGTGAGGGTGGCAACGCGAACAACAAGGCCGACTACGTCGCGCAGAACGTCAACAGCTTCTCCACCAAGGACAAGACCAACACCAACCTGCAGACCGACCTGCGTACCCCGCAGGAACGCCGTGCAGTGTTCGTCGATGGCATCTACGACCTGACCGACAACGTGCGCCTGCGCACCAACATGCTGTACAGCTTCCGCGATTCGAACCGCCAGATCGCCGGCTACCCGTACGGCGCACTGGCCTTCGGTTCGCCGATTTCGGCCAGCAGTGTGTTCAATCCGCTGGGTGCTGACATCGCCAACTGGTGGCGTCGTACTTCGGAAGTGCCGCGCAACACCCGCGCCGAGCTGACCACCTTCCGCTTCAGCGGCGGCCTGGAAGGCAGCTTCGAGTTCTCCGACCGCCTGTTCGACTGGGATGTCGGCTACCTGTACAACAACAACAAGCTGGTCCAGACCAGCACCGGCGACCTCAACCTGACCGCGCTGCGTGCGGCGGTGGGTCCGTCCTTCATCAACAGCAGCGGCGTGGCGCAGTGCGGTACCGTGGCCAACCCGATCGGGCTGAACCAGTGCGTGCCGTACAACCCGTTCCTGCACGCCGGCATCCAGAGCAACGGTGCCAACGGCGCATTGACCGGCAACACCGCCCTGCAGAACCTGCTGTTCCCGTCCGCGCACTCCACCGCCGAGACCACCACCAAGGTCATCACCGCCAACCTGGCCGGCAGCCTGTTCACCCTGCCTGCCGGCGACCTGGGCTTCGCCGTGGGTGTCGAGCACCGCAAGGAAACCGGCAGCTTCAGCCCGGACGCGCTGGTGCAGTCGGGCAACACCTCCGGCCTGGCCAACTTCCCCACCGGTGGTGGCTACAAGGTTGACGAAGTCTATGCCGAGTTCAACGTGCCGATCCTGGCCGACCTGCCGGGCGCCCGCGAGCTGAGCCTCAACGCGGCCACCCGCCATTCGGACTACGACACCTTCGGCACCACGCTGAACAGCAAGTTCGGCTTCAAGTGGAAGCCGATCGACTCGCTGCTCATCCGCGGTACCTGGGCGGAAGGCTTCCGTGCCCCGACCATCGCCGACCTGTACAGCGGCGGTTCGCAGTCGTTCGACTTCTTCACCGATCCGTGCGATTCGGTCTACGGTGCGGCGCGCACCAATCCTGCGGTGCGTGCCCGTTGCGCCGCCGCACTGCCGGCCGGCGTAAATGCAGCCAACTTCCGCCAGCAGCAGCAGGGCTTCACCCCGACCACCGCTGCATCGTCGCAGACCCCGCTGGCCTTCGTCTCCGGCTCCAACGACCAGCTGACCCCGGAAACCTCGACGTCCAAGACCCTGGGCTTCGTCTGGAGCCCGGGTTTCATCCAGAACTTCAACATGTCGCTGGACTGGTGGGAAATCCGCGTCGAGAACACCATCATCTCGGACACGGCCAACCTGATCCTCAACGACTGCTACATCAACGACATCGCGGCACGCTGCTCGGCGTTCACGCGTGACCCGGTGACCGGCATCGTCAACAACCTCAAGCGCACCGGCATCAACGCCGGTTACCGCGAGGTGGAAGGCTTCGACCTGGATGTCAGCTACCGCCTGCCGACCGATCGTTTCGGCAACTTCAGCGCGCAGTGGACCAGCACCTACACCTCGCGTGATGACCTGGTCACCACCAAGAACCCGGTCACCCACCCGAATCCCCGCACCGGCGTGGGCTGGGCGGGCGGCGCCTTCCGCGTGCGTTCGAACCTGAACCTGGGTTGGGAAATGGGTGACTTCGGCGCCAGCTGGACCGTCCGTTACTTCTCCGGCATGAAGGAATCGTGCCTGAGCGCCGTGACGTTCCCGGAAGAGTGCAACCTGCCGAACTACGCTTCGCCGAACAACCAGGGCGTGGCGGTGGGCAGCGCGACCAACCAGCGTGGCGCGACCGTATTCAACGACGTCCAGCTGCGCTGGAACGCACCGTGGAATGCGACCGTGGCCGTGGGTGCCAACAACGTGTTCGGCCGCGTGGGCCCGACCATGTACAGCCAGCCGAGCGCGAACGTCTCCTACTACGGTGGCTTCGACATCGGTCGCTTCCTGTACATGAAGTACACCCAGCGCTTCTGATCGCGGCGTAATATGTACGTGTGACATGGCCACGCCCCGAAAGGGGCGTGGCTTTTTTCATGGGGCAGCCAGGCTTGATGGCGCAGGCACCCCTACGCAGCCGCGCTGGACCAGGCCGCGCACAGGCGCTTGCGCATCGCCGCGTGGTGGCGGCGAGGTGTCATTACGGGGATGGGCGAAGGGAGCGCGCGCGGAAACGTCGCGGTGAGGCGGCAGGGAGCTTACAGGTCCTGCTCGTAGCGCACGTACGGCACGGTGCCGTCGTCGTTGCTTTCGTTGCGTGGCGAGAACGGATTCTTGCCGCGGCTGATCACGTTCTCGGCGCCCACGGTGAGCTGGCCGGACCATGGCGTGCGCCAGGTCAGGCCGATACCCAGGCCTTCCCACTTGCCGGGCTTGCCGGGCACGTCGATGACGCGGCCGATGATGCTGCCGGTGAAATTGCCGTAGCCGGCGCCGATGCTCAGGCTCTTGCTGTCCCAGCGGTCGGCAATGGCCGGCGAGGCGTCGGCCAGCGGTACCAGGCGGGCCTTGGCGTAGGTGCCGGCGATGGACACGAAGCCTTCGCGGCCGATGTTCTTCTGCGCGAACACGGTCAGGTCATTCTGCTCGGCGCGCAGCGAAGGGGTCTTGTTCGGGCCTGCCAGCCATGCCGGCAGGGTTTCACGGCCGGTGCCGGCGGTGATGCCGAGGCGGCTGCTGCCACGGTTCAATGCGGCGGTGCCGGTGAAACGCCGGCTGTTGAGGTCGTCCTCGTCGCCGAGGCTGGCCAGCATGCAGTGGCTGGCCAGGCCGCTCATGCTGGTCCCGCTGCTGCTGCAGAGCAGGCCCAGTGAATCGCCGGAGGACAGGCCAAAGGCCGCATCCAGCGAGTTGCGGCCGAAATGCCAGCGCGCCCCGGCCGCCTGCTCACCGGTCGGCTCCAGGTACAGCAGGGCCTCGACCTTGCCGCTGCCCTTGTTCCATACCGGCAGCACGGTGCGGGTGTCCTTGCTCTGCGCATGCACGCCCGTGATCGCGCCAAGGGCGATCATCATGGCCAGCGGTAGACGCAGGAAGGTACGCATCGGACCAGTTCAGACAGGGACGGACAACGGAAGTTCCCGTGGGGACGGGAACTTGATCCTAGGGTGTTTATGAATTCTTAACAAGCCTTGATCCTCCCCAGGTACAAGACTGCCGTTCATTGAAGCCGTTCAGGCGCCGGTACAGCCCCCTGGGCGCCGTGGAACAGTATGCCGAACTCCGTCAATGGAAAGTGATACTCACGCCCGCAGAATTCGCAACGGACCTCGACGGCGCCGGTGTCTGCAGCCGCTGCACGGGCCTCTTCCTCACCCAGCGACTGCAGCATCGCCGCCACCCGCTCGCGGGAACAGGAGCAGGCAAAGGACAGCGGCTTTTCGCCCATCAGCGCCGGCTTCTCCTCGTGGAACAGGCGGTGCAGCAGCTGCTCGGCCGGGGTGGCCAGCAATTCGGCCTTGCCCAGGGTTTCGAACAGGGCGCTGGCGCGTGCCCAGCCGTCCTCGTCGCCCTCGTCGCCCGGCAGCTTCTGCAGCAGCAGGCCGGCGGCACCATTGCGGTCGGCCGCCAGCAGCAGGCGGGTCGGCAGCTGCTCGGACTGGCGGAAGTAGTCCTCGAAGGCCTCGTCCAGCTCCGGTGCGGTCAGTCCGACCAGGCTCTGGTAGCGCTGGGGTTCACGCGGATCCAGGCCGGGGTTCTCGATGGTGATGGCGAGGATCGCGTCATCGCCCAGGCTGGACAGGTCGCGCGGCGCGTCGCCGCCTTCGCTGAGCTGGGCGATGCCGCGCAGGGTGCCGGCGGCGGTGCATTCGGCGAACAGGGTGCGCAGGGCAGTGCTGCTGCGCAGCTGGATCGACAGGCGTCCATCGATCTTGGTATGGCCGGTGAACAGCGCCGAGGCCACGCAGGCCTCGCCGAGCAGTTCGGCGGCGGTATCCGGGTACTCGGCGTGGGACAGGATCTCCTGCCAGGTGGCCTGCAGGCGCACGTGGACGCCGCGGACGCCGGCGTCGGGGAGCAGGAAGCGGATCAGGGAATCGGAGTTGGCGGTCATCGGCTCACATCGCGCGTAAACGGGGGCAGTTGCCGGATAATGCGCCGACAACCAGATAGAAGAAGGATGCACCAGTAATGGGGGCAGGGGGAGAGCAGCACAAGGTGGAAGCTGTCGTAGAAGGCCCGCGCCGCAGGCGCTGGCGCTGGAAACGGCTGCTGTGGCTGCCGGTGCTGCTGGCCGCTTTCAGCTGCCTGCAGGTCCTGGTGCTGCGGTTCATCGACCCGCCCGTGTCCATGGTGATGCTGTGGCGCTATGGCGAGGCGGTGGGCGAGGCCGATTGGTCCTATCGCCTGCATTACCAGTGGCGCGACCTTGACCAGATGGCGCCGAGCCTGCCGATTTCGCTGGTGGCCGCCGAGGACCAGCGTTTCCCCGACCACAACGGCTTCGATCTGCAGGCGATCGAGAAGGCCCGCGACCACAATGCCAAGGGCGGGCGACTGCGTGGCGCCAGCACGATCAGCCAGCAGGTCGCCAAGAACCTGTTCCTCTGGCAGGGCCGCAGCTGGATCCGCAAGGGGCTGGAGGTCTGGTACACCGTGCTGATCGAAGCGCTGTGGCCAAAGGAGCGCATCCTGGAGATGTACGCCAACATCGCCGAGTTTGGTGATGGCGTGTACGGAGCTCAGGCGGCGGCGCAGAAGTTCTGGGGCAAGGACGCGGCCAGGTTGAGCCCGGCCGATAGCGCGCGGTTGGCGGCGGTGCTGCCGGCACCGCGGCGCTACAACGCCGCAAAGCCAGGGCCGTACGTGCAGCGGCGCGCCGCCTGGATCCAGCGCCAGGCACGGCAGCTGGGCGGGGCCGCGTACCTTTCGGAAGAGTGAGCGCGCGCCGCCTGATCTACGGGCGGCGGCAACGTACAATCCGGGCATGACCCGCGAACGGCTCACTTTCGTCATCGCCGCCTACAACGAGGCCCTGGCACTGCCGTTGCTGCATCCGCGGTTGTGCGCGGTGCTCGACGCGCTGCCCGACATCGACGGCCACATTCTGTACGTGGACGACGGCAGCCATGACGGGACCTGGGAGGTGATCGCCCGCCTGGCCCAATCCGACGCGCGGGTCTCCGCGCTGAAGCTGTCGCGCAATTTCGGCAAGGAAGCCGCACTGACCGCTGGCCTGGACCTGGTGCGCGAAGGGGCGGCGATGATCCTGGATGCCGATGGCCAGGACCCGCCGGAGCTTGTGCCGCAGTTCGTCGCGCGCTGGCGCGAGGGCCATGACAACGTCTATGGCACGCGCCTGGCGCGCGATGGCGAGGCCTGGATCAAGCGTGCCACGGCGGCGATCTTCTACCGCGTGATGGGGCGCCTTTCGCGTACGCCGATCCCGGCCGATACCGGGGATTTCCGCCTGCTGTCACCACGCGCGCTGAGTGCGCTGCGCGAGATGCGTGAGCGCCATCGTTTCATGAAGGGGCTTTTCAGCTGGGTGGGTTTCAAGCGCGTGGCGGTGCCCTATCACCGCCACGCACGCGTGGCCGGCACCAGCAAGTTCAGCCTGTGGCGGCTGTGGAACTTCGCCCTGGAAGGCATTACCGGGTTCTCGACCGTGCCCCTGCGCGCGGCGACCTACCTGGGGCTGGCAACCGCGGCGGTGGCCTTCGTGTTCGGCATGTGGGTGATCGTCAAGGCCGCGCTGTACGGCGACCGGGTGGCGGGCTGGCCGACGATGATGGCGGTGATCCTGTTCCTGGGCGGGGTGCAGTTGATCGCGCTGGGCCTGATCGGTGAGTACCTGGGGCGCCTGTACGAAGAGTCCAAGCAGCGGCCGTTGTACCTGGTTGACGCGTGGCTAGCATCCGCCGTGGCAGACTCGGCCCTGCAACCCACCCTCGGAGGGCAGGCAGATGACCACGGTACGGCAACTGTTGGACGGCAAGTCTCCTGAAGTACATGCGGTCGCGCCGGATGCGGCGGTGATCGATGCGATCCGGTTGATGGCGGAAAAGGGCATTGGCGCGGTCCTGGTGATGGACGGGCCACGGTTGGTCGGGATCCTTTCGGAGCGCGATTACGCGCGCAAGATCGTGTTGCGTGATCGTTCTTCGCGCGATACGGCGGTGGCCGAGATCATGACGACGCAGGTGGTGACGGTGTCGCCGGGCGAACAGGTGGAGCATTGCCTGCAGCTGGTGACCGACTACCGCATCCGCCACCTGCCGGTGGTGGAGGGCGCGCAGGTGCTGGGGGTGATTTCCATTGGCGACCTGGTGAAGTCGGTGATCGATGCGCAGCGCTGGGAGCTGGATCAGCTGCAGCAGTACATCGTGGCGGGATGAGTTTTTCGCTGGCGGGCCTGCGGCCCGCCGGCCCGCTTTTCGAAGCTCAAAGCCAAAGTCAAAGCCAAAGCTAAAGCCAAAGCCAAAGCCAAAGCCAAAGCCAAAGCAGCGCCTTCCTGATACGTTGGGAGGCGGAGGGTGCGGCTGGGCAGGGTCCTCCGCCTCTGGACACGTTCCCGCGAGCGCGGTGCGTTTCAGTGCCGATCCCCCGCTCCTGGTAGATGCCAACCTTGGTTGGCAACAGCTTTTGACTTTGCTTTTTTTTTGACTTTGAATTTCGCTCTCGTTCCGCGCGCGCAGGAAACTGTCCGGAGCCGGAGCAAGGCGGCAGGCAGGACCGTGAGGCGCATGGATGCGCCGACCGAGCCTACAGGGACGTATTTACGGCGTGTCCTGCCTGTCGCCTTGCTCCGGCTCTACGCGCGGGAAGGGAGGCGCCGCGAACAACGCTGTAACCCTACTTCGCATACTGCCCACCGCAGTTGGCATCCTTGCCCGGCCCCAGTTCAATCGTAGCCAGCAGCGCTGCCGGCGGGGCAATGCTGCCCAGTGCCAGGGCCACCGCGCCGCGAATACCCAACGCCTTGAAGTCAGGGCGGAACGACGGGTCCTTGAACGTGCCGCTGATATGCAACGGTGACCGCAGTACCAGGATGCTCTTGTCCTTCGGGCGCGGTTTCAGCAGCAGGTCCAGGGTCTCGTCGCGCAGGCTGACCGTGCCTTCGCCGATGAGGATGGTATCGGTGGTGTCCACCGCCAGTGCCTGGCTGGTCATCAGACCGTCCTGCACACCGAAGTCGGCGAAGGCGCAGCGCAGCGGAATCTGCTTGTCACCGGTCACCAGGAACTTCAGTGATTCGGTGATATCCAGCCCGGCCAGTTCCATCACCAGGTTGCCGACATGGCCACGGCCCATCGCCAGCCCGACCTTGCCGCTGCTGCTGCCGAGCATGGCGGCGATCGAGTTGCCGCGCCCGCTCAGGTCCACTTCGCCGCCGATGCCGCCCTTGGCCTGCTCGGCCAGCTTCGCATCCGGGAAAAGCTGGCCCAGCTGCACGCCGCGTACGCTGGCCCTCAACGCAGTGCGAATCTGCGCCTGGCGTGCATCCATGCGGATCGTGCTGCGGATATCGCCGCCGGCCACGCCGAAGTTCAGCGGGTCCAGCCGCAGCACGCCGTCATCCAGCAGCAGGTGCGCGTCCATGTCGTCCAGTGGCAACGAGGGCGCGTTGATGCGGTGGGCCTTCCAGCGCACGTCGGCATCCATCGCACGCAGTTTGCCCAGATTGTAGGGCGTGTCGGGCAATACCCGGCGGCTGGCGGCGACACGGGCGGCCTGTGCCTTTTGTTCCGCATTCGCGGTTTCGCCGCCGCCGGTCTTCGGTGGCGCTCCCACGAAGCCGGCCAGGTCATCGAAGTCCAGGCGCCTGGATTCCAGTGTCGCGGTCAGCCGTGGACGGTCGCGTCCCACCTCGAACTGCAGGTTGCCAGCGAGGTCGCTGTCACCGACCTTGCCGGTGAAGCTGTCGTAGCGCCAGACGTTGTGGTCGCGCTTCAGCCGTCCGTCCAAGGCGTAGGGCGGTGAGGGCGGGATGGCAATGCCGAGCAGCGGGTACAGGTCTGACAGGTCCTGCCCGCTGAGTGCGAACTGCAGGTCGAACACCCGCAGCTGGAACGGATTGGTCAGCGTGCCACTGGCCACCGCGTGGGTAGCGCCGGCGCGACCGTCGAGGTGGATGCGGAACGGGTGGTCGCTGTCGGTCAGTTCCAGCGGTGATTCGGTTCCACCGCGCAGGGTGAACGGGTTGCCCTGCCAGTGGCCTTTGCCCTGCACCAGCAGCGGCGGCGAGGCATCGGCCTGTTTCGGCTGACCGCTGCGCACGCCCACGCGGATGTCGGTGCGGCCCAGTGCATCGATGAACTGCAGCCGACCATCGTCGATGCGCAGGCGTTTGAGCTGCGGGCTTGTGCCGCCGGCGCTCTCACCGAGGAAGTCCCAGTTGCCCGGCTCGCCCTTGCGCGGGGCGGTTTCCAGCAGCACGTCCGGCCGGGTCAGGCGCACCTCGGGCAGCTGCACGCTGCCGCGCAGCAGGGGCCAGACCCGCACGTCGATCTCGACGCGGTCTGCGCTGGCCATCTCAGGTTGTTTCGCCCAGCTGGCATTGGCGAAGGTGATCGCATCGGCGCGGATCGTGCTGGTGCGGCCGAGGTCGACATCAAGGTTCCCGATGTGCAGCACTCGGCCGGTGCGTGCCTGCACCGCGCGCTCCACCGGTCCCTTGAACCAGTTCCAGTCCCACAACGCGAGCAGTACCAGGATCGCCGCCAGCAGGAAAACCAGGATCGTGAGCCAGCGCCGGCCTCGTGGGCCGGGGCGGCGGAGGCGCCAGCGGGGCGTGCGCCTTGCGGCAGGGGAGGCGGCAGCATTCACGCTGCCATGGTTGCCCTCTGTTCGTGGACAGGGCGCGAAGCGACCATGTGCATGGCGTGCACACGCCGCCCTCGAGCGGCCGTTTACAGCACCTGCATGGTGACCGCGACGAAGTGGCAGACGCTGCCGCCGATCACGAACAGGTGCCAGATGGCATGCGAGTACGGGATCGATTCACGGTGGTAGAAGTAGGTCCCCAGCGTATACGACAGGCCGCCGGCGAACAGCCAGGTGAGGGTGCCGCCATCGATCGAGGCCCACATCGGCTTGATCGCCACGACCACCAGCCAGCCCATGGCGATGTAGATCACCGTTGAGAGCACCTTGAAACGGCCGGTGTAGAACAGCTTGAACACCACGCCGCCCAGCGCCAGCGCCCAGATCGCGGTGAACAGGCCCCAGCCCCACGGACCGCGCAGGCCGATCAGCGTGAACGGGGTATAGGTGCCCGCGATCAGCACATAGATCGCGCAGTGGTCGAACACCTTCAACCGGCCCTTGGCGACCGGATGCTGGATGGCGTGGTACAGCGTGGAGGCGGTGTACAGCAGCAACAGCGCGATACCGAACACGATCGCGCTGGCCAGCTGCCAGCCGTCGCCGTAGATCGCAGCCAGGGTGATCAACACCGCGCTGGCGGCCAGGGCGAATACCGCGCCCAGGCCATGGGTCAGGGCGCTGGCGATTTCTTCACGGATCGAAGCAATGGACGTCGTGGACATGGCGTAGGCATTGTTCGCGGGGAGGGGGACCCGCACCCCCTTATCATCGCCGCGATGGGCGATGCGTGCACGCCTGTCACCGTATGGTGGGTGAATGCCTGCCTTGCGTTGGCTGGGGTCAGAGCCCTTTCCTGCCGGAAAGGGATCCGACCCCGTGGCATCAGCCTACCGAAACGGTATGGGCCGCTTCGCGGGTGGCCGAGAAACGCACGTCCGGCGAGCGTTCCTGCGCCAGCTGCAGGTTGACCCGGGTCGGTGCCAGGTAGACCAGGTGGCCGGCTGCATCCAGTGCCAGGTTCAGCGCATTCTTCTCGCGGAACTCTTCCAGCTTCTTCTCGTTGCTGCAGTGGACCCAACGCGCGGTGGTCACGCTGACCGGCTCGAAGGTGGCTTCCACGCCATACTCGTCCTTCAGGCGATAGGCCGCCACGTCGAACTGCAGCACACCCACCGCGCCCAGGATCAGGTCGTTGCTGGTGAGAGGGCGGAAGAACTGGGTCGCGCCTTCTTCGGACAGCTGGGCCAGTCCCTTCTGCAGCTGCTTGAGCTTGAGCGGATCGCGCAGGCGCGCGCGGCGGAACAGTTCCGGGGCGAAGTTGGGGATGCCGGTGAAGGTGACCGCTTCGCCTTCGGTGAAGGTATCGCCGATGGAAATGGTGCCGTGGTTGTGGATGCCGATCACGTCGCCCGGCCACGCCTCGGCCGCGATCTCGCGGTCGCTGGCCATGAAGGTCAATGCGTTGGCCAGCTTCATTTCCTTGCCGGTGCGCACGTGGAAGGTCTTCATGCCGGCGCTGAAACGGCCGGAGCAGACGCGCATGAAGGCCACGCGGTCACGGTGCTGCGGATCCATGTTGGCCTGGATCTTGAACACGAAACCGGTCAGCTTGTTTTCTTCCGGGGCGATCTCGCGGCCGGTCGTGGAGCGTGCCTGCGGCGACGGCGCATGCTCGACGAAGAAGTCCAGCAGCGGCTGCACGCCGAAGTTGTTCACGCCCGAGCCGAAGAACACCGGGGTCTGCTTGCCGGCGCGGTAGGCCTCCAGGTCGAACGGGTGGCTGGCACCCTGCACCAGTTCCAGTTCGTCGCGCAGGTCGGCCAGCATCTGTGCACCGATCTTCTCGGCCAGGCCGGGGGCGTCGATGGACGGGAAGATGGTCGAGTCCTGGCGGGTGAAGTTGCGGCCCGGCTCGTACAGGTGCACTTCGCCGGTCAGCAGGTGGACCACGCCCTTCAGGCGCTGGCCCATGCCGATCGGCCAGGTCACCGGCGCGCACTGGATGCCCAGCACGGTTTCCACTTCATCCAGCAGCTCGATCGGGTCCTTGCCCTCGCGGTCGAGCTTGTTGATGAAGGTCATGATCGGGGTATCGCGCAGGCGGCACACTTCCATCAGCTTGATGGTGCGCTCTTCCACGCCCTTGGCCACGTCGATCACCATCAGCGCCGAGTCCACCGCAGTCAGCACGCGGTAGGTGTCCTCGCCGAAGTCGGCGTGGCCGGGGGTGTCGAGCAGGTTGACGATCTTGTCTTCGTACGGGAACTGCATCACCGAAGAGGTGACGGAGATGCCGCGTTCCTTTTCCAACGCCATCCAGTCGGAGGTGGCGTGGCGGGCGGCCTTGCGGCCCTTGACCGAACCGGCCATCTGGATCGCGCCTCCGAACAGCAGCAGCTTTTCGGTCAGCGTGGTCTTGCCGGCGTCAGGGTGGGAAATGATGGCGAAGGTGCGGCGACGCGACGCTTCGTTGGCGACTTCGGACATGGCAGTGGCGCCCGCCCGGGGCGCTTTTCAAAGAGATAAGCGCCCGATTATACCGACCGGGGCCGTTCAGCGCCCGATGCCGCCCTCGGCCTCGCCCTGGCGGGCGAACTGCAGCTGGCCCTGCTCGGCGAAGATGCGTGCCGGCACCGAACGCAGGCCCATGCCGCGGTTGACCTGTACCACGAAGTGCAGGTGCGGTGCGCTGCTGAAGCCGCTGTTGCCGGACAGGCCGATGGGCTGCCCGGCGCCCACTGCCTGGCCGCGACGCACGCGCATGCCGCCGGCCTGCAGGTGGCCGTACAGGGCCATGCTGCCGTCGCTGTGCAGCACGCGGATGAAGTTGGCGCGGGCACCATCACGTTCGCGGTCCTGGCCGTTGCCTCGGAAGCCATCCTGGATCTGCATCACCGTGCCCTCGCGCGCGGCCAGCACCAGCGTGCCCTCCGGCAGTGCGAAGTCGACCGCGTCGCGGTTCTCCTCGTCGTCATGGCTGAACCGGCCCTGCGGCGCCTGGTCCACGCGCGGGCGTGCATCATCGAAGGGCAGGCGGTAGGCCACATCCTCGGCCTGTGCGGCGGGGTTGCCTGGTACCGACTGCAGGCGCAGGTCCAGCATCCGGCCATTGACCGGCGCGGGGAGGTGGCCGACGACCAGGCTGCTGTCGCCCTGTATCAGTGACTGCACCGGCAAGCCGTCGACCAGGTGCCCAGGGGCGGCGCGCAGTTCGATCTGCAACGGCCCGGCCAGGGTGTTGTCGATCCGGGCCTGCCACTGTTCGCCGATCGACTGCAGGCGCAGCTGGGCCATCGGAAGGGGGGCCTTCGCCTCCGCGCTGGCGGGGGCAGGCGCCTTCGGCAGCATCCCCCAGCCCTGGCGCCAGTCGCTGGCGCCGGCAGAGGCGCTGGCCAGCAGCGGCAGGAGCAGGCAGGTCAAGGGCAGGCGTGGCATCAGCGGATTCAGGAAAACGGACCGTCCGGACTGTACCCGATCCTGAACGGAGCGACCGCGACGCCTCTCGCATACCTGTCGCGAAAATATTCATCGCTTTATCCGCATGAAGGGATTGACAGCGCCCGGAAGCGCTGGCATCGTGGCCTCACCATCGAGACCGGCAGAGGGACAGGCCCTTTGAAGCCGGGGCAGCCCGCGGATGCGAAAGCGTCCGCGTAGGTGCCAAATCCTGCGGGGACCGTGGCGTCCACCGAAAGATGGTTCGATCCATGCACCGCACGTGCATCTCGAACGCGAGCCCCGCGAAGGCTCGATGGCCGATTCCCCAACCGGATCCCGCCATGAGCTTCGCTGCCAGTACCGCCGTTCGCCCCGAACCCTTTGTCCCCGTCAGCGTGCCGGTTGAAGACCGCGTGCATGCCGAGCGCGGTGAGTTCGCCGCGGTGCTGTCGATGCGTCACGCTGGCCCCAGCCCGGTGCGCCTGCGCTATGAGTGGGTCGGCCCGGCCAATGCGCCGGTTGTGGTGCTGGCCGGCGGCATTTCCGCCCATCGCCATGTGGCGTCCAACGCACAGTTCAGCGAGAAGGGCTGGGCCGAAGACCTGGTCGGCAGTGGTCGCACGCTGGATCCGCAGCAGTTGCGCGTACTGGCGTTCGACTTCATCGGGGCCGACGGTGCGTTGGACGTGCCGATCGATACCGCTGACCAGGCCGATGCGCTGGCACTGCTGCTGGATCATCTGGGTATCCGCACGCTGAAGGCCTTCGTCGGCTACTCGTATGGCGCGCTGGTCGGCCAGCAGTTCGCAATCCGTCATCGAGTCCGGGTGCGCCAGCTGGTGCTGGCCAGCGGCGCGCATCGTCCGCACCCGTATGCCGCGGCCTGGCGCGCACTGCAGCGCCGCGCCGTCGCCCTCGGCCAACTGCAGTGCGGCGAAGACCACGGCCTGGCGCTGGCGCGGCAGTTCGCCATGCTCAGCTACCGCACCCCGGAAGAGTTCGGCGAGCGCTTCGACGCCGCGCCGGAAGTGATCAACGGCCGCGTGCGGGTCGCCGCCGAGGACTATCTCGACGCCGCCGGCGCGCAGTACGTCGCGCGCACGCCGGTGACCGCCTACCTGCGCCTGTCCGAATCGATCGACCTGCACCGCGTGGACCCCGCCGCCATCCTGCCGCCGACCGTGGTGGTCGCGGTGGAGGGTGACCGCCTGGTGCCGCTGGCCGACCTGGTCGGCCTGGTCGAGGGGTTGGGGCCGCGCGGAAGCCTGCGCGTGCTGCGCTCGCCCTACGGCCACGACGCCTTCCTCAAAGAAACCGATCGCATCGACGCGATCCTCGCCACCGCCTTCCGCACCTCTGGAGAGTCCGCATGAGCCTGCACGCCAACGAGCCGTCCTGTAGCCGCACCACTGCCGCCGTCCGTGCCGGCATCGATCGGGACACCGCGCATGGCGCGGTCACGCCGCCGATCGTGCTGTCGTCGAACTTCAGTTTTGAAGGCTTCGGCAACAAGCGCCAGTACGACTACACGCGCAGTGGCAACCCGACCCGCGACCTGTTGGGTGAAGCGCTGGCCGAGCTGGAAGGCGGTGCGGGCGGCGTGATCACCGCCACCGGCATGGGCGCGATCAACCTGGTGCTGAACGCGCTGCTTCAGCCGGGCGATACCCTGGTCGTGCCGCACGACGCGTACGGTGGCAGCTGGCGGCTGTTCAATGCGCTGGCGAAGAAGGGCCATTTCGAACTGGTCACCGCCGACCTGACCGATCCGCGCGCGCTGTCGCAGGCGCTGGCCACCCAGCCGAAGCTGGTGCTGGTGGAAACGCCGTCCAATCCGCTGCTGCGCATCACCGACCTGCGCTTCGTCATCGATGCCGCGCACAAGGCAGGTGCTCTGGTTGTGGTCGACAACACCTTCCTGTCGCCGGCCCTGCAGCAACCACTGTCGTTCGGGGCGGATCTGGTGCTGCATTCCACCACCAAGTACATCAACGGCCACAGCGACGTGGTGGGTGGTGCGGTCGTCGCGCGCGATCCGGCACTGCATGAGCAGCTGGTGTGGTGGGGCAACGCGCTGGGCCTGACGGGTTCGCCGTTTGATGCCTTCCTGACCCTGCGCGGCCTGCGCACGCTGGATGCGCGCCTGCGCGTGCATCAGGAGAACACCACGTCGATCGTTGCGCTGCTGGACCAGCATCCGGCGGTCGGCCGCGTCTATTATCCGGGCCTGGCCGATCACCCGGGCCACTCCATCGCTGCTCGCCAGCAGAGTGGCTTCGGCGCGATGCTGTCGTTCGAACTGGCGCACTGCGCGGGTGATGATCCGCACGCGGCGGTGCGCGCGTTCGTCGATGGCCTGCGCTGTTTCACCCTGGCCGAATCGCTGGGCGGCGTCGAAAGCCTGATCGCGCACCCCGCCACCATGACCCATGCGGCGATGACCGCCGAAGCGCGTGCCGCGGCCGGCATCAGCGAAGGCCTGCTGCGCCTGTCGGTTGGCATCGAGGCCGAGCGTGACCTGTTGGCCGATCTCGGCGCCGCGCTGCAGCGTGCCGAAGCGGTGATTGATGCGGCTGCGCGCCGCAAACAGGTGGTGGATGCATGAGCGCGCTTGCCGCAGAAATTCCTGCTCTGGGCGTGGGACGCCTGGCGCTGCTGGGCACCGGCACGGTCGGCTCGGCCTTCGTACAGCGTTACCAGGCATTGCGGGCGCGTGGGCTGGAACTGCCCAGCGTGCAGTGGCTGGCCAATTCACGCACTGCGCTGGAGATCGATCGTGACCTGGCCTTGCCGCTGGAACTGGCACGGCGTGCACCGCGCGATGGCCAGAGTTCGCCACCGTGGGCGAGTGCCGAAGGACTGGAGCGTGGCGACGTGGTGGTCGACGCCACCGCCAGTGAAGACGTGGCCGCGCGCCACGTGCAGTGGCTGGCGCGGGGCGTGCATGTGGTGACCGCCAACAAGCTGGGACGTGGTGCGCAGCTGGCCCGCGCGCAGGCCATTGCGGAAAGCTGTGCCGACAGTGGCGCACGCTATGGCGACAGCGCGACGGTGGGCGCGGGCCTGCCGCTGTTGAGCAGCCTGCGTGCACTGGTGGCCGGTGGCGATCACATCCATGCCATCGAAGGCGTGCTGTCCGGTTCGCTGGCGTGGCTGTTCCATCGTTATGACGGCCAGTCGCCGTTCTCGGCGGCGGTGCGCGAGGCGCTGGCTGCCGGCTACACCGAGCCCGATCCGCGCCTGGACCTTTCCGGTGAAGACGTGCGCCGCAAGCTGCTGATCCTGGCGCGCAGCAGCGGGCTGGCGCTGGATGCGTCGCAGGTACAGGTGGATTCACTGGTGCCTGAAGCGCTGGCAGCGCTGCCGCTGGAGGATGCGGTGGCGGCGCTCGAGCAGCTGGATGCGCCGTTGCGGGCGCGCTGGCAGCAGGCGCATGACAATGGCCGCGTGCTGCGTTTCGTTGGCCGTGTCGATGGCGAGGGTGCGCAGGTGGGCCTGCGTGAGTTGCCTGCCGATCACCCGTTGGCGCAGGGCGCGGGCACCGACAACCGCGTGGCCATCCACAGTGACCGCTATCGGCGCCAACCGCTGTTGATCCAGGGCCCGGGCGCGGGCGCGGAAGTCACCGCCGCCGCGCTGCTGGATGACGTGCTGCGGATCGTCGGCTGATCGCACTGCTTCTGTAGAGCCGAGCCCATGCTCGGCTGCTACTGGCGAGATCCCTCTTGCTGGATAAGCCGAGCATGGCTCGACTCTACAGGGGAGGGCTGCCGTTCAATGCGCCTTCAATGCCTTCAGCAACGCCGCGTTGAACTGCTTCGGGTCCTGCACCTGCGGCGAATGGCCCAGTTCGGCGAACTCGATCAGCGTCGCGCCGGGAATCGCCGCGGCTGCCGCCTTCCCGAGCACCGGATAGTTGCCCAGCGTCGCCTTCACCGCTGGTGGCGCCAGGTCGCGACCGATCGCGGTGCGGTCCTTCTGGCCGATGAACAGCGTGGTCGGCACCTGAACATTCTTGAGTTCGTAGACCACCGGCTGGTTGAACACCATGTCCGAGGCCAGCGCCTGGCTCCATGCAACGGCCTGCTTGCCCTGGCCTTCGTACATGCCCGACTGCATCCGCGCCCACGGTTCATATGCCGGCTTCCATTTGCCGTCGTAGTACACATCCAGCTGGTAGCGGCGGATGCTGTCATAGCTGATGTTCATTTCGCCGGCGTACCACGCGTCCACGCTGCGCCAGGGAACACCCAGCGCCTTCCAGTCTTCCAGCCCGATCGGGTTGACCAGTGACAGGCTGCGCAGGTCCTGCGGGAACATCAGCGCGTAGCGCACCGCCAGCATGCCGCCCATCGAATGACCGACCAGGTGCACCGGGACGTCACCCAGTCGCAGCTGTTGCAGCAGGGCATGGGTGTTGGCGGCCAGCTGCGCGAACGAATACTGGTAACGCTCGGGCTTGCTGGATTTGCAGAAGCCCACCTGGTCCGGGGCGATCACCCGATAGCCGGCGGCAACCAGTGGCTTGATCGATTCCTTCCAGGTGGCGGCACAGAAGTTCTTGCCGTGCAGCAGCACCACCACGCCGATGGGTGCCTTCTTCGGCGCGATGTCGAGGTAGGCCATTTCCAGCGGCTGCCGCTGCGATTCCAGCGCGAAGGTCTTCACCGGATAGCCGTAGTCGAAACCCTCCAGCCGCGGCCCGTAAGTGGGCGCGGCCAGCGCAGGCAGTGGAAGGCAGGCAAGCAGGGCGGCAGCGATCACGCGCATGGGGCGGTCCTGGATAGGGGAGCCCCGAGCCTAACCGGAACGCAGTGACGGTGTCGTCCGACCGGGCAAGGGCGACTGGGTAGAGTCGACTGGGTAGAGTCGACTGTTAGTCGACTACCTTCCCCACAACGAGCGAAAATCCCGCGCTGCGCGCGATAGTCGACCAACGGTCGACTCTACCTGTGGCCCGGCGCCATCGCGCCGGGACCGGTCGACCTCAACACTCGATGACGTTCACCGCCAGGCCGCCACGGCTGGTTTCCTTGTACTTGTCCTGCATGTCGCGGCCGGTATCGCGCATGGTCTTGATCACCTTGTCCAGCGACACCTTGTGCTTGCCGTCGCCGCGCATCGCCATGCGCGAGGCATTGATCGCCTTCACCGCGCCCATCGCATTGCGTTCGATGCAGGGGATCTGCACCAGCCCGCCGATCGGATCACAGGTCAGGCCGAGGTTGTGTTCCATGCCGATTTCCGCGGCATTCTCGATCTGGCTCGGGTTGCCACCCAGCGCCGCGACCAGGCCACCGGCCGCCATCGAGCAGGCCACGCCCACTTCGCCCTGGCAGCCCACTTCGGCGCCGGAGATCGAGGCGTTTTCCTTGTACAGGATGCCGATCGCTGCCGAGGTCAGCAGGAAGTCGAATACGCGCTGTTCGTTGGCGCCGGGGCAGAAACGGTCGAAGTAATGCAGCACCGCCGGCAGCACGCCGGCAGCGCCGTTGGTCGGCGCAGTCACCACGCGACCACCGGCGGCGTTCTCTTCGTTCACCGCCAGCGCGTACAGGTTGACCCAGTCCAGCGTGGTCAGCGGATCGCGCATCGCTGCTTCCGGCTTCGACGACAGCTCGCGGTACAGCGCCGGTGCACGACGGCCGACCTTCAGGCCACCCGGCAGCACGCCTTCCTCGCGGATGCCGCGCGCCACGCACGACTGCATCGCACTCCAGATCTCGCGCAGGTTGGCGCGGATCTCGTCTTCGCTGCGCCAGCACTTCTCGTTCTCGAACATCAGCTGGGCAATGCTCAGGCCGCTGCGCGCGGTCTGCGCCAGCAGCTCGTCGCCGCTCTTGAACGGGTAGGGCAGCGGGGTTTCGTCGGGCACGATGCGGTCATCGGCCGCGTCGTCCTGGTTGACCACGAAGCCGCCACCGACCGAGTAATAGTCGCGGGTGGCGATCACCTCGTCCTCGGCGTTGTACGCGGTGAAGCGCATGCCGTTGGTGTGGTACGGCAGCTTCTGGCGCTTGTTCATGCCGAGGTCGCGCTTCTCGTCGAAGGCGATCTCGTGCTGGCCCATCAGTTGGATGCGCTTGCTGCTGCGGATACGCTCCAGGGTGGCCGGGATGATGTCCGGGTCGATCAGGTTCGGCCGCTGGCCTTCCAGGCCCAGCAGGATCGCCTTGTCGGTGCCATGGCCGCGGCCGGTCAGCGCCAGCGAGCCATAGACATCGGCGCGGATGCGCGCGACTTCGTTCAGGCGACCCGGGTCAAGCAGCCAGCGATGGATGAATCGCTCGGCGGCCTTCATCGGCCCGACGGTGTGCGAGGAGCTCGGGCCAATGCCGATCTTGAAAACGTCGAACGTGCTGACAGCCATGGTTGCCGTACTGCGGGTACCGGAGGAGACCGCTATTCTAGCGGTTCATGCCGCACTTCCATGGCTGCGGCGCAGCATTTCGGCAAAGGGAGCAAACCGGTGTTGACCCTGTTCCAGCGCGATGACTGCCACCTGTGCGACATGGCCCTGGCCGAGCTGGCCAAGGCGCGGGCACCGGAGTTCGAATCGGTGTTCCTGGATGACCAGCCTGCGCTGGAAGCGCGCTACGGCGCGCGGGTGCCGGTGCTGCGCGACGAGCGCGGCGACCGTGAGCTGGACTGGCCGTTCGACGCGGCCACGGTCCAGGCCTGGCTGGCCGTCGATCGGTAGTGCCGGCCGTTGGCCGGCAACCCCGCGATGCCCGGTGATGCCGGCCAGCGGCCGGCACTACCAGAGGCGGTTTATTTCGCGTCGAACTTCACGATCGTGCTGATCGCGGTTTCGTCCGGGATGGTCTTGGTGTCGGCCCAGTCGCCGCCGCCGACGCCGAAGTCCAGGCGCTTGACCGTGGCCTTGCCGGTCAGCACCGGCTGGGTGCCCGGCTTCCAGGTGAAGGTGAGGGTGACCGGCTTGCTGACGCCTCGCAGCTCCAGTGTGCCATCGGCGGCGAACTGGTCATTGCCCACCGCGCGGAAGCCCTTGGCGGTGTAGCGTGCGGTGGCGAACTTGCCAACATTGAAGAAGTCGGCGGTCTGCAGGGTCGAGTCACGGTCGCTGTTGCCGCTCTTGGCGCCGGCCAGCGGGATCACCACGTCCAGCGAACCGGCCGCAGGATTGGCCGGGTCGAAACTGAGCTTGGTGGCAAAGCCCGGGAAGCTGCCGGTAAACACTTCGCCGTCGTACTTGGTGGCGAACACCAGGATCGAGCCGGCGCCGGGCGCCTGTGCGTAGTCGGCGGCGAACACCGGGGTGGTGGCCAGCATGCCGGCCAGGGCGGCGGCCACGGCGGCCGGAGTGGTCAGTTTCAGGTTCATCGGTCAGTCCTTCTGAGGGGAGGCGAGCCAGCCGCGCGGCAACATGCGGGACAAGGTCGCATCGCGCTGGAACAGGTGGTGGTAGAAGGCAGCGCCGGCATGGGCCAGCACCACCGCGATCAACAGCCAGAAGCCGTACTCGTGGATGGCATGCGATACCGCGACCACCTGCGGGTCGGGACCGCTCAGCTTGGGCACGTCGACCAGGCCGAACCAGCGGAACGGGCGCAGGCCGCTGGCCGAGTCGTACAGCCAGCCCGACAGCGGGATGGCGAACATCAGCACATACAGCAGCACGTGGGTGGCACTGGCGATGCGTTCCTGCCAGCTGGGCACGCCCGGCACCGGCTTGGGGGCACCGGCATACAGGCGCCAGCCGAGGCGGAAGAGCACGAGCGCCAGCACGGTGATGCCGATCGACTTGTGCGCGGTATAGACCCAGAAATACTTGGGGGTCTTGGGCAGTTCGCCCATGGTCAGGCCGACCACGCCCAGGGCGAGGATCAGCAATGCGATCAACCAATGCAGGATCTGGCTGACACTCCCCCAGGCGGCGGGGGTGTTCTTGGCGGTCATGAAGGGTCCTCTAGGGGGCCGTCTTGGGGTCGGAGTGTGGAACGGGAGCGGGAGTTCCCGGGGCGTCGCTGCGGTCGAGGGTGGCTTCAGCCTCGATCCTCAGCTGTACTGCATCACCGATGACGCCCGGCCAGGCGGTGATGCCGAACGCGCGCCGGCTCAGCGTGGTGCTGGCGGAAAAACCGGCGGTGCGTCGGAACGGGGGGAGGGGGTAGCGCTTGATGGCGTTGAGGGTCACGTCCAGCGTGATCTCCTGGCTGACCCCGCGCAGGGTCAGGGTGCCGATCACGCGGGCGCGCCTGGCATCGATCGGTTCGACCCGGCTGGAGACGAAATGTGCCTTCGGGAAACGCTCGCCATCCAGAAGGCTGCGGGCCAGCGTGGCCTGGTTCCATTTGGCATCGCCAAGGTCCAATCGCGACACGGGGACCTCGACATCCAGTGTGGCCTCGCGCCAGTTGTCGGGATCGAACTGCAGCCGGCCCTCACTGCCGGAGACCGTGCCCATCGCCTGCGAGTAGCCCGCGTGGTCGATGCTGAACAGCACACGCGTGTGCACCGGATCGAGGCGATAGGTATCTGCATCCGCCCAGGCGGGAGCGGTGGCGAGCAGCATCGGCAGCAGGGCCAGGCAGGGACGCATCGATGGCGGGCTCCGGAAGGGGGACGCTGTGATCATACGCACAGGCCCCTGCCAAGGATGCGTGCATGGCTGCAACAGTTCGTGGTGGTCCTGCCCCGGCAACAGGCTGTTGCAGCCATGACCCCGGCCCTGTGTGACAATCGGGACAGGACAGGGGGTTCAGGATGACGAGCAGCTGGCGCCTGTGGTGCCTGGGCATCGCGGCAACGGGGCTGCTGCTGTTGGCGTCTGCCACGGCGGCTGCAGCCCTGGACATGGCAGAAACACCACGCCTGCGGCGCTTCGGTGCCGCCGAAGGCATGCCTTCGCGCATGGTGCTGGCGCTGGCCGAGGACCGCCAGGGCCATGTCTGGGCCGCAACCGATGGCGGTCTGGTGCGCTACGACGGCAGCTCGCTGCGGGTCTGGGAACATGACCCGGAACAGCCCGGTTCGTTGCCCGGCAACGAGATCGAGACCCTGCTGGTCGATCCGCTGGACCGTGTGTGGGTGGGCATCAATGGCAAGGGCGTGGCCCGCCTGGATGCCGACCGCGAGCGGTTCAAGACCTTCGATGCGGTCAATGGTCCGTGCCTGGGCCAGTTCTGGACGCTGGCCTACGCCGGGGATGCGTTGTGGATCGGTACCAGCAGCCAGGGTATCTGCCGGTTCGGGGAGGACGGCAGCCTGCGCTTCTTCAAGCACGACCCGGCCCGTGCCGACGGCCTGCCCAGCAACACCATCTACAGCAGCCTGGTCGATGCGCGGGGGCGCCTGTGGATCGGTACCGAGGCCGGCGTCGCACGCTGGAATGGCCGTGACTTCGAGCCCGTGGCACCGCACGCGCTGGGCGCATTGAGCGTGCTGCGGATGAGCCGCGATCCGGATGGCTCGATCTGGGTCGGCAGCCAGAACGATGGCCTGTACCGCATCGATGCGCAGGACCGGGTCAGTCGTCCGCGCTGGAGCGACAGCGCCGGCCTGCGCTCGGCGCTGGTGCTGGCCGATCGCCAGGGCGGCTACTGGGCGGGCACGTCCGATGGCCTGCTGCGTGGCGACGCGAGTGCGCTATGGCGGCTCGACGGCGACCGCGGCAGTGGTTTCCTCACTGCACAGAGCGGTGTGCTCGATCTGCTGCAGGACCATGAGGGCGGATTGTGGGTCGCCCTGCTGACCCAGGGACTGGCCTACCTCCCGCCGGATTGGCGCCGCTTCTCGATCTGGAACCAGCTCGATGGCAAGCCGCTGGACAGCCAGTACCTGCTGGGTGCGGCCAGTGATGGCCAGAACTACTACGTGGGTTCGGCGCACGGCGTGTATCAGTTGGACGCGCATGGCACGTTGCGCCTGCTGGCCAGCGACCGCGAGATCGGCAGCGGTGCGGTGTGGTCGGTACTGCCGCGGTCGGACGGGCGCCTGTGGCTGGGGCGTGCCGGCCGCATCAGCGTGTATGACCCGGCCACCCGCGCGCTGCACGACTGGCACATCGGTGGAGGCGCCGATCTGCGCCAGCGCATCGACCTGATGCGGCAGGCACCCGATGGCACGGTCTGGCTTTCGGTGATGAACCTGGGCCTGCAGCAGCGCAGTGCGGAGGGCCGGGTGCTGCGCAGCTATCCTCTCGACGATTTCCGCAAGGCGGCCGACTCACCCATCGAGCAGATCCGCTTCGATGCCCATGGCAAGGCATGGGTGATGGGCGACATGGGCATCTGGCGTGAGCAGGCCGGTCGCTTCGAAGCGGTGCCGGGGGTCTCGCGCGGGCTGATCTACGACCTGGTGTGGGTGGATCCGCAGCAGTTGTGGCTGGCCCGCCAGGGCGCGCTGGAGCGCTACCAGTGGGATGGCATGAGCCTGCGCCTGATCCAGCGCATTGATGGAAGCGCCGGTGTGCCGCCGGTCAGCATGGGGGGCCTGGCATTGGCCGACAATGGCCGGGTGTGGGCGACCACGCCGCGCGGCCTGCTGCGCTGGGACCCGAAAGCACGACGCCTGCAGTTGTTCAATGAACGCGATGGCCTGTCCGATGCCGAGTTCACCAGCCGGCCGCCAGCGGTGAATGCCGATGGTCGCGTTCTGGCCGTCGCCCAGACCGGCCTGGTTGCATTCGACGTGAATGCCGACGACGTGGTGCTGCCCGGGTCGTCGCTGGTGATTGCCGAGGTGCGCGTGCGCCGCGACGATGCACGCGGCTGGCAGCCGCTGCCGAACACCGGCACCCTGCTGCTGGGACCGGATGATCGCGACCTGCAGATCGATGCACGGTTGTTGTCTTATGCCAATCCCCAGGGCAACCGCTACCGCTTCCGGGTACGCGGGTATGACCAGAACTGGGTGGAGCAGGGCGGCGACGGCCAGCGCACGCTGTCGCGACTGCCGACCGGCAGCTACGTCATCGAAGTGCAGGCGGCCACCGCCAATGGTGCATGGACGCCTTCGCAGCAGCTGCAGGTGAAGGTGCTGCCACCCTGGTGGCGCAGCGGCATGGCGATCTTCGGCTACATCCTGATCGGTTCGCTGCTGCTGCTCGTCCTGGTCTGGTCGATCCGTGCGCGCCTGCGCCGTCGCCAGCAATGGCAGCTGACCGTGCACAAGCAGGAGCTGGCCGAACAGGCCTCGCAGGCCAAGAGCCGGTTCCTGGCCACGCTGGGGCATGAAGTCCGCACGCCGATGACCGGCGTGCTTGGCATGAGCGAGTTGCTGCTGGCCACACCGCTGGACCCGGTGCAGCGCAGCTATGCCGGCTCCATCCAGCAGGCCGGCAGCCATCTGCTGCGGTTGGTCAACGATGCGCTGGACCTCGCGCGCATCGAAGCCGGTCGACTGGAGCTGGATCTGCGTCCGTTCGACCTGGCCGGACTGCTCGACCAGGTGCAGGCGCTGATGCAGCCCATGGCCAAACAGCGCAAGCTGGATTTCCAGCGTGGCGACGATCCGCCCGGCCCGATCAGCATCAGTGGCGACGAGATGCGCGTGCGGCAGATCCTGCTCAACCTGCTGGGCAATGCCATCAAGTTCACCGAGCGCGGTCATGTCGGCCTGGCCGTGCACCTGGAAGAGAACGGCGGCGGTCTCTGCTTCGAAGTGCACGACAGTGGTCCGGGTATCAATGCCGAGCAGCAGGAGCGGCTGTTCCACCGATTCGAACAGGCGGAGGGGCCGCGCACGGCCTCGCGCTATGGTGGAAGCGGGCTGGGCCTGGCGATCTGCCAGGAGCTGGCCGTGGCGATGGGCGGGCGCATCGAAGTGGACAGCCAGCCAGGCAAGGGCGCGCGTTTCCGGGTGCGGTTGCCGCTGCCCTGGACCCGGCAGGCAGCCGCCACGGGCGAAGCGCCGGCACTGCCGATGCTGCCGCCACTGCGCATCCTGCTGGTGGAGGACGATGCCACCGTGGCCGAGGTCATCGCCGGCCTGCTGCGCAGCCGCGGCCATGAGGTGGTGCATGTGCTGCATGGCCTGGGGGCTTTGTCGGAGATCGCTACCGACGGCTTCGATGTCGGCCTGCTCGATCTCGACCTGCCTGCGCTGGACGGCACTGCGATCGCCCGCCAGCTGCGCACCCTGGGCTACGAACTGCCACTGGTGGCGGTGACCGCCCGCTCCGATGCGTATGCCGAATCGCAGGTGCTCGCTGCCGGTTTCGATGGTTTCCTGCGCAAGCCGGTGACCGGCGACATGCTGGTGGCAGCGATCATCCAGGCTCGCGCCAAACGACAGACCACAACTTGAAAACGTCGACGCCGGGCGTGAACGGCGCGACTTTCGGTTTACCATGCCGACGCCCGCGGCGCGGGAATCATCAGGCAGCGTGAGGAGGCAATCGGTGGTGTATCTGCGGGCGGCAATGCTGCTGCTGATCCTCCTGTGCGGCCTGTCACCCGCTGCCGCGCAGCCGGTGCCACCGAGCCCGCGCCAGGTGACGGTATTCGACGGCCTGCCGTCCAATACCGTCAACCGCATGGCCGAAGACCGCTATGGCTACCTGTGGATCGCCACCAACGACGGCCTGGCCCGTTACGACGGGCGCAACTACCGGATCTGGCGTTCTGAGGATGGCCTGCGCGACAACCGCATCTGGACGGTCCTGGTCGATGCGCGCAACCAGCTCTGGATCGGGACCGAGAACGCGGGCCTGGTACGGATGTCGGCCGACCGCCGCCAGCTGCATTTCTACGACCGCAGCAGCCAGCCGTTGATGGGGACCAACACGGTCTGGAGCCTGGCGACCACGCCGGACGGTGCGATCTGGTTCGGCACCCACGAAGGTGGGCTGTACCGGCTGGACAGCCAGGACCGCCTGCAGCGTTTCCTGCCCGAGGCCAACAATCCCCGCAGCCTGCCTGCCGCCTCGGTGCCGTACCTGGCCACGCTGGCCGATGGCAGCCTGTGGGTCGGCACAAAGCATGGCGTGGCGCGCTGGACCGGCACCGACTTCGAGCGGGTCGGTACGGACGTCATTCCCAGCCTGCTGATCAATGGGTTGACCAGCGAACCCGATGGCAGCCTGTGGATCAGTACGATGGCCGGCGCCACGGTGCGTCGCCCCGACGGGCGTTTTGAGTCGCCGCCATGGAAACTGCCGCCGGGCGAGCAGGTGCTCGGCATGATGCTGCGCGATGAACAGGGCGGGCATTGGTTGGATACCCGTACCGGGCTTGGTCGGGCCGTGGATGGGCAGTACCAGACCGTTCCGCTGTACAGCGCCGTTGCGCGCGGGCCGGTGCGGCCGAACTGGACGGGCGCCTACGAGGACCGCGAAGGCGGCATCTGGTTGGCCAGTACCAATGCCGGCCTGTGGCATCTGCTGCCGCGCTGGTGGCAGTTCTCGGTGCTGTCGCGATTGGAGGACGACACCGGTTCGCTGCGCAATGCCTTCGTGCTCGGCACCAGCCCTTCCAGCAATGGCGGCATATGGACGGTCGGCAGCCACGGCGCGCTGGACCGGTTCGATCCCAGGACGGGCAAGATCGAGCAGCACCGCACCTGGGTCAATGGCATGTACTGGCTGTCCTCGGTACGCGAGGATCGCCGTGGCCAGGTCTGGATCGGCTCGACCGATGCGTTGCTGCGCTATGACCCGAAGCGACGTGAGCTACGTCGCTGGGGCCGTGATGCCGGGGCCGACGCGACCATGGAAGGGGTCATCGAGTCGATGATGACCTGTGACGGCGACAGTCTATGGTTGATGTTGCCTGCAGGCCTGCAGCAGCGTGACCTCGACGGTCGCCTGCGCCGCCAGCTGGAAAACGGCCAGCGCGGCCTGCAGCAGGGCCAGCTCAACCTGGATGTGGAATGCGGGCCGCAGGACCACATCTGGCTGGCCAGTAGCCGTGGCCTGCTGCAGTGGCTGCCGGAAAGCGAGCGCTTCCAGCCGGTGCCGGGCGCGCCGGCGACCGCGATCCATGCGTTGCACGTGGGCCGCGATGGCCAGGTCTGGCTGTCGGAGGATGGCCGCCTGTCGCGCTACCGCTGGAGCCAGGGCCGGCTTGAACGGCAGGCCGTGGTCGGCGCGGAGCAGGGCTACCCGGCGATCTCCGCTTCCGGGCTGGTGGTCGACGCACAGGGGGTGGCCTGGGCCACCAGTGCGCGCGGCCTGGTCCGGGTTGGCGCCGACGGGCAGAGCGTGCGCCTGTACGGCGTCCACGACGGCCTGCCCAGCCAGGAGTTCCGCGAGCACACGTTGACGATGTCCGGCGATGGCCATCTGGTGGCCGGTACCCCGGCCGGCGTGGTGGTGTTCGACCCGGAACAGGTGCGGCCGTCGGTGCGGCGGGCGCCGTTGGTGATCGAACGGGTCGAAGTCCGCCGCAACGAGCAGGTACTCGACCTGACCCACGACACGCCCTTGCAGATTGCCGATGGTGACCGTGACCTGCGCATCGTCGCGCGACTGTTGTCATTCGCCGATTCGGCCTCCAACAGCTACCGCTACCGCCTGGCCGGCTACGACCCCGATTGGGTGGAAGTGGGGCCGGCCGGTGAGCGCCTGTTTTCGCGCCTGCCGCCGGGCAGCTACCGCCTGGAGGTACAGGCGCGCTCGGCCGACCATGTCTGGTCCCGGGTGCAGAGCCTGGAATTCCGTGTACAGCCACCGTGGTGGCGCAGCCTGTCCGGGCTGCTGGTGCTGGCCTCGATCGCGCTTCTGCTGACCAGTTGGTTTGCCTGGTTGTATCGCCGTCGCCTGCAGCGGCGCCATGCCTATCAGCTGGCACTGCATAAACAGGAACTGGCCGAACAGGCCTCGGCGGCCAAGACCCGCTTCCTGGCCAATCTCGGCCACGAAATCCGCACGCCGATGACCGGTGTGCTCGGCATGAGCGAACTGCTGCTGGCCTCGCCGCTGGACCCGCAGCAGCGCGGCTACACGCAGTCGATCCGGCACGCCGGCGAACACCTGCTTCACCTGGTCAACGATGCACTGGACCTGGCACGGATCGAATCCGGACGGCTGGAGCTGCAGTCCAAGCCGTTCGCGCTGAGCTGCCTGCTGCAGGACCTGGCCGCGCTGATGGGACCGCTGGCAGCGCAGAAGGGCCTGCGCTTCACCCTCGACAACCAGTTGCCGCCGGGCCTGCAGGCGACCGGCGATGCGATGCGGGTAAGGCAGATCCTGCTCAACCTGCTCTCCAACGCGGTCAAGTTCACCAGCCGCGGAACCATCACCCTGCATGCGCGCAGCGACGGCGAGCTGCGCGCGTTGCATTTCGAAGTGCGCGACACCGGGCCGGGCATCAGCCAGGAACAGCAGCAGCGCCTGTTCCGCCGCTTCGAGCAGGCCGATGGCGCCCGCACCGCGGCGCAGTACGGCGGCAGCGGCCTGGGCCTGGCGATCTGCCGCGAACTGGCGCAGGCGATGCAGGGGCGTATCCAGGTGGAGAGCCAGCTCGGCCGCGGCACGTGTTTTGGCGTGACCCTGCCGTTGCCGCTGGTGGTCGATGCCAATGCAGAGTCCGAGGGCGAAGTGCACCGCGAGGATGCGGCCAACATGCCGCCATTGCGCGTGCTGCTGGTCGAGGATGATGCAACCGTGGCTGATGTGGTGCGCGGGCTGTTGAGTGCGCGCGGCCATGAAGTGGTGCATGCGGGCCATGCGCTGGCGGCACTGCGCGAGATCAGCGCAGGGGATTTCGACGTCGGCCTGCTGGATCTGGACCTGCCGGGCCTGAGCGGCTTCGAGCTGGCCCAGCACCTGCGCAACCAGGGCTACATGCTGCCACTGCTCGCCGTGACGGCACGGACCGATCCAGACCTGCAGCAGCAGGTGGAAGCGGCCGGCATCGGTGGTTTCCTGCGCAAGCCGGTGACCGGTGAGCTGCTGGTGGAAGCGATCGCCAGGGTCATGGGCAGGTAGGGTTTATTGCAGGGCTTGCAGCCCTGCACCTGCTGCAAGCCGGAGCAACAGCAACAGCCGAAGCAAAAGCTGGTTTCCCGTGGGATGGCGGGGCGGTGCCGGAGTGCGGGGACGCCGCAAGTACGTCCTTGTAGGCTTGGCAGCCGCATCCATGCGGCTGACACCCCGCACTCCGACACCACCCCGCCTTCGACAGAATTCTGCGATCTGCAGTAGATCCACGCCATGCGTGGATGGTTTTCGATCTCAATTCGACATATTCGATCTCGATGGAGATTCATCCACGCATGGCGTGGATCTACCCGATCGCGAAAATCTGTCAGAGGTGGGGCGGTGTGGGCTTGCAGGACCGTTGGCGCCATGGATGGCGCCATCGAGCCCCCAGGGACGGGTTTACGGCGTGTCCTGCAAGCCCACACCGCCCCACCACCCACGGAATGCCTGCTTTTGCCGTTGCTGTTGCCTTGGCTTGAAGCCTCTGCAGGTGCAGGGCCGCAGGCCCTGCCGAACCACCCTCACTCCGCAACGTGCTCGACCTGCCGTGGCTCCGGCTTGGTATCGGGCAGCTGCCAGAAGATCATCGTCGAGGTCAGGGTGATCGCGCCCACGCACAGGAATGTGGCGTGCAACGCGGCGGTGGCGCTGTTGCTGTCCAGGTGGTTGCCGAACGCGGCCAGCAGGCTGCCGGCCGCAGCAGCACCAAAGCCGGCGGCGAGCATCATCACCATCGACAGCAGGCTGTTGCCGGAACTGGCGAACTCACGGTCCAGATCGCGCAGGGTCACGGTGTTCATCACGGTGAACTGCAGCGAATTGACCGCGCCGAAGAACGCCAGCTGCAGCAGGCGCCAGGCCAGGTGCTGGCCGGGTGTCATCAGGATGAAGCTGGCCATCGCCAGGCCCACCAGCACGGTGTTGACCATCAGCACGCGGCGGTAGCCGTAGCGCTCCACCAGCTTCACCGCCAGTTTCTTTGAGACCATGCCGGCGGCTGCCACCGGCACCATCATCAGGCCGGCGTTCATCGGGCCCAGGCCCAGGCCGACCTGCAGCAGCAACGGGATCAGCATCGGCATGGCGCTGCTGCCGATGCGCGAGAAAAGATTGCCGAGAATGCCGATGCGGTAGCTGGGTACGCGGAACAGCGCCAGCGAGAACAACGGCGCCGTCGAATTGGCAGCGTGCAGCCAGTAACCCACCAGAGCCGCCAGCCCTGCAACGGTCATCAGCATCACCAGCGCGTGTGGCGTGCCCAGTCCGGAGATGCCGTCCAGCGCCAGTGACAGCACCACCATCGCGAAGGCCAGCATGATGTAGCCACGCAGGTCGAAACGGGTGCGATGGCTGGCGTAGTGGTCGGGCATGATCTTCATCGCGGCGATGAATCCGATCACGCCGATCGGCAGGTTGATCAGGAACACCCAGTGCCACGAGGCGATCTCCACCAGCCAGCCGCCGAGCGTGGGGCCGATCAGCGGGCCGACCAGGGCCGGGATGGCGATGAAGCTCATCGCGCGCAGGAAATCCTCGCGCGGCACTGATCGCATCACTGCCAGCCGGCCGACCGGCAGCAGCATGGCACCGCCGATGCCCTGCAGCACGCGCGCACCGACCAGCTGGTGCAGGTGCTGGGCCAGCGCGCAGGCCAGCGAGCCGAGGGTGAACAGAATGATCGCCACCAGGAAGGTGCGACGGGTGCCGTAGCGGTCAGCGATCCAGCCCGAGGCGGGAATGAAGGTGGCCACCGCCAGCGCGTAGCTGAACACCACCGACTGCATCTGCAGCGGGCTTTCGCCCAGGCTGGCCGCCATCGCCGGCAATGCCGTGTTGACGATGGTCGAGTCCAGCATCTGCATGAAGATCGCCAAGGACACCAGCCACAGCAGGGGGCGCTGGCGGTTGTAGGTCGATGGCGATGTGGACATGGGGTGCGGCCGGTGCAGCGTGGGGGATGCCATGATCGCGCACTGTGGGTCACGGCGCGATCAACATCGCGCCGCAACCGTATGCCGAATGCTCAGCGCTGGCTGTGCGCGTGCACCGCGTCGACCAGCACCTGCACGTGGGCCGGGTCCATGTCCGGCGACATGCCGTGGCCGAGGTTGAACACGTGGCCCTCGCGCGAACCGCCATTGCCGGCGGCGTAGGTGTCGAGCACCCGCGCTGCGGCTGCGGCAATCGCATCCGGCGAGGCGTACAGCGTGGTCGGGTCGAGGTTGCCCTGCAGCGCGACGCGGCCACCGGTGCGGCGCATCGCCTCGTCCAGGTCCAGCGTCCAGTCCAGGCCCAGTGCATCGGCGCCGGTCTGCGACAGCGCTTCCAGGTGCAGGCCGGTACCCTTGCCGAACAGGATCAGCGGCGTGCGCTCGCTGCCTGCGCCGCGCTCCAGGCCCTCGGCGATGCGCTGCAGGTAGCGCAGCGAGAACTCGCGGTACATTGCCGGCGACAGCACGCCGCCCCAGGTGTCGAACACCTGCAGCGCCTGCGCACCGGCCGCGCGCTGCGCGCCCAGGTACGCAATCACCGCGTCGGTGGTGACCTCCAGCAGGCAGTGCAGGGCCTGCGGATGGTTCAGCGCCATTGCCTTGATGCGCGCGAAATCCTTGCTGCCGCCGCCTTCCACCATGTAGCAGGCCAGTGTCCAGGGGCTGCCGGAGAAGCCGATCAACGGTACCTGGCCGTCCAGCTCCCGACGGATCAGGCGCACTGCGTCCATCACATAGCCCAGGTCCTGCTCCATGTCCGGTACCGCCAGCCGGGCGATGGCCGCTTCGTCACGCACCGGATGACGGAACTTCGGGCCTTCGCCTTCAACAAAGTAGAGCTCCAGGCCCATCGCATCGGGAATGGTGAGGATGTCCGAGAACAGGATGGCTGCGTCCAGCGGGAATCGGCGCAGCGGCTGCAGCGTGACTTCGCAGGCGATCTCCGGGTTCTTGGCCATGGCCAGGAAGCTGCCGGCCTTGGCCCGGGTTGCGCGGTACTCCGGCAGGTAACGGCCGGCCTGGCGCATCAGCCAGACGGGGGTGCAGTCCACCGGTTCGCGGCGCAGGGCGCGCAGCAGGCGATCGTTGCGGAGAGGGCTGGTCACGATGGGCATTCCTTGGACGAAAGTTGGCAGCGGCGTCAGTCGCCGTGCGAGAGGATCTGGAAGCCGCGATGCAGTTCGGCATCGCGCGCCTTCTCGAAGGCATGACGGGCTTCGTCGGCCTGCAGGAACAGCTCGCGCCGCAGCTGCGAGCGGTTGCCGACGCGGCCGCTCTCGCGCAGCAGCTCCCAGCCGCCGAACAGGTCCGGCTGCAGGCTCAGGCGCAGGAAGCGCGGTGCCTGCGCACCGGCGTCGGGATGTTGCAGGTAGACGTGCATGGGCCGATTGTAGCGGGGCCAGGGTGACCCCGGCCGCAACGCGGTCGTGCCGGCGGCTGGCGGGCTTCCTCGTTGCTGACGTTGCCGGCCAGCGGCCGGACTACCGGGCCGACAGCACCTTCAGCACCGCCGCCTCATCCACGTTCGGCACCACTTCGGCGCGGCCCACGCCGCGCCACAGCACCAGGCGCAGGCGGCCGGCCACATTCTTCTTGTCCAGCCGCATGCGGCCGAGCAGGGCCTGCGGGTCCAGCCCGGCCGGGATCGACACCGGCAGGCCGAGCCGTTCCAGCAGCGCCTGCAGGCGTGCGCGATCGGCATCGTCGGCCAGGCCCAGGTGAGTGGACAGCTTCGCGGCCAGCACCATGCCCACCGCCACCGCCTCGCCGTGGTTCAGCGCATCGCGGCCCGGGGCCGAGTAGCCCTGCTCGGTTTCGATGGCATGGCCGAAGGTATGGCCGAGGTTGAGCAGGGCGCGCTCGCCCTTCTCGAACGGATCACGCTCGACGATGGCGGCCTTGTGCCGGCAGCTGCGCGCGATGGCTTCGGCCAGTACCGCATCCTCGCCGGCCAGCAGCGCATCGGCATGCTGCTGCAGCCATTCGAAGAACACGGCATCACCCAGCGCGCCGTACTTCACCACTTCGGCCAGGCCGGCACGCAGCTCGCGCGGCGGCAGGGTGGCCAGCACACGGGTATCGGCGATCACCGCGCGCGGCGGATGGAACGCGCCGACCAGGTTCTTGCCGGCCGGGATGTCGACCGCCGTCTTGCCGCCCACCGACGAATCGACCATCGCCAACAGGGTGGTCGGCAGCTGCACGCAGTCCACGCCGCGCATCCAGCAGGCCGCGGCGAAGCCGGCGAGATCACCGACCACGCCGCCGCCGAGGGCGAACACGCAGGCGTCGCGGGTGGCGCCGAGCGCGGCCAGGGCGTCGATGGCACGGCCGAATTCGGCCAGCGTCTTGGAGGCTTCGCCCGCGGCCAGCACATGCTCGCCGACGATCAGGTCGGGGCGTGCGGTCAGAAGGGTCTGCTTCACGGCACCCAGATAGCGCGGGGCCACTTCGCTGTCGCTGAGCAAAAGCACGTGGCGGCCACGCACATGCGAGGCCAGCGCGGTGCCGTCGGCCTGCGCACCGGCGCCGATGGTGATGGAGTAAGGATGGTCGCCGCCGACGGCGACCTGAAGCAGGGCGGGGGAAGTCATGGGGTCAGGTCCTGGCGCTGCCATTGCGTGGCCAGCTTGACCACCAGGTGGGCGGTCGCGTCGGCAGCGGTGTACGGGTCGGTATTAAGGGTGATGTCGGCCAGTTCGCGGTACAGCGGGTCGCGGTGCGCGGCCAGATCGTGCAGCACCTGCTCACGGTCCGGGCGCTGCAGCAGCGGCCTGCCTTTGTCGCGGGCCAGGCGTTCCAGCTGCGCGTTCACGCTGACCCGCAGGTAGACCACGAAGCCGCGCTGGGCGATCAACGCACGGTTGCCAGGATCCAGCACCGCGCCGCCGCCGGTGGAGACCAGCTGGCCGCGACCTTCCAGCACGCGGGCAAGCGCCTCGCGTTCATGGCTGCGGAAGCCGGCTTCGCCGGAGTGCTCGAAAATGGTCGGGATGCTGGCGCCGGCGGCATCGACGATGGCCTGGTCGACATCGACGAAGTCCAGCGTGAAGCGCTCGGCCAGGCGGCGGCCGATGCAGGTTTTGCCGGCGCCCATCGGGCCGATCAGGATCAGGTTCGGAGCAGGATTCATGCCCTGTGATGCTAACACCTCCGTGCCCTGGCCTTTACGTCCTTCACGTCAGGGTAGGCGTTCCTGCGGGGTTTCCCGCGCCAACCGGAGTACAGGCCATGACGGTCGCGAAGGTCATCGAAATCACCGCCTCCTCGCCGAAGAGCGTGGAGGACGCCGTGCGCAGCGGTCTGAAGAAGGTCTCCGAGACGGTCAAGGGCATCCAGGGCGCCTGGGTGAACGAGACCAAGGTGGTGACCAATGGCAGCGGCGAAATCACCGAATGGCGGGTCAACCTGCGGGTGACCTTCCTGGTGGAATAGGCGCGCTCAGCGCACGTCCTGCACCTGTCGCTGGCCGTCCAGCACCACCACGTGGTCGGCCAGGGCGGGCAGGGCATGCAGCGCCTGGCGGCTGACCCGCTCGTAGTACTGCACGAAGCGCTCCAGCTGTGGCCGGCTCATGCCGTGCCGGCCGGGCTGCGCGGCCTGCAGGTTCTGCTCCTGCTGCCAGCGCCAGCGCGGTACCACCGAGAAATCCGGCGGCTGCAGGAACCACAGGCGGTCGCAGCGCTGCCACAGCGCCGGGTAGTCGCGGGCCAGCGCCTGGTTGCACCAGCGCCGCCAGCGACCATCGGCGTCGGCTTCGCGCTCCAGTGCGTTCAACGGGCTGTCCAGCGCGTCGTCATCCTGCGCGGGGGTGCCAAGGAACCAGCCTTCGAAGACCAGCAGGTCCAGCGGTTGCTGCAGGCGCGGCCAGTGCGCTTCGGGCAGGCGTTCATCGGCCAGCTTGTCGAAGCGCGGCATCGCGAAGGGCTGGCGTGTGGCCACGGCGTCCAGCACTGCATGGGCCAACGGCAGGTCATGGGTGCCCGGCGGGCCTCGGGTGATCAGCAGCGGGTGCACCTGGCGGGCCAGCCGCTGCCGCTGTGCGCGGGTCAGGTAGACGTCATCGATGGACAGCGTGGCGGCGTTCAGGCCGCGCGACTGGGCGCGCGCCACCACCTGCGCGGCCAGCGTCGATTTGCCGCTCCCCTGCAGGCCGCTGATCGCCAATACTGGAACCGCTGCAGCGTTGCCCAGTGCATCGTCCAGCACCTGTTCGGCCAATGTTTCGGGGAATCCTTTCACCTGGGGCATATACGCAGCAGCGGCCATGCAGCCACAATAGCCCAATCCGTGTGAGAAGAACGCAATCATGAGCGACCTGTACGCCGAAGCCCTGTCCACGTTTGCCGGCCTGTTCGAAGAGGCCAAACAGAGCCGCGAGGTCGAGCCGAACGCGATGACCGTGGCCACCGCCGATACGCACGGCCGTCCCTCTGCACGTATCGTGCTGCTGAAGGCGTTCGATGAGCGTGGTTTCGTGTTCTACACCCACCTGGACAGCCATAAGGGCCAGGAGCTGCAGGCCAATCCGCAGGCCGCGCTGTTGTTCCTGTGGCGCAGCCTGCGCGAAGCCGGTATCCAGGTGCGCATTGAAGGCCGTGTCGAGCAGGTCGCCGATGCCGAAGCCGATGCCTATTTCGCCAGCCGCCCGCGCATGAGCCAGATTGGCGCGTGGGCCTCGCAGCAGTCGAAGACGCTGGCAACGCGCGAGGAATTCGATGCGCGCGTGGCCGAGGTCGAAGCCCGCTTCGAGGGCAAGGACGTGCCGCGCCCGGAGGGCTGGAGCGGCCTGCGCGTGGTGCCCGACCGCATCGAGTTCTGGTACGGCGCGCAGTTCCGCCTGCACGAACGCTGGTGCTATGAAGCCGGCGCCGAAGGGCGCTGGAGCAAGCGCCTGCTGTACCCGTGATCGCCAGCGCGCCCACGATCCGCCAGGCCACGCCGGCCGATGCGGCCGCATGGGCGCAGTTGCGTCTCGGCCTGTGGCCTGATGCCGATGATCCGCTGGAGGAACTGGCGCAGTCGCTGGCAGATGCCGAAGGTGCTGTGTTCTTGGCCTGTGCGGCGGATGGCGAGGCGGTTGGTTTCGCTGAAGTGCGCCTGCGCCATGACTACGTGAACGGTACCGAGTCTTCGCCGGTGGGGTTCCTGGAGGGCTGGTACGTGCAGCCGCAGTGGCAAGGCAGCGGCGTCGGCCGCGCCCTGCTGGCGGCGGTGCAGGCGTGGACGCGCGATGCGGGCTGCCGCGAACTGGCTTCGGACAGTCGCGTGGAAGACGTGCAGGCTCACGCCGCGCATCGGGCCTGCGGCTTCGAAGAGACCGAACGGGTCGTCTATTTCCGCATGCCGCTGGAGCCATCGGCGTGAATCGCGTGGCGCTGTACCGCGTGGTGGTGTTCGTGCCGTCGGCAGCACTGGGCGCGGTGAAGCAGGGCATCCTGGCGGTGGACGCGCTGGCGGCCGGCGACTACGAGCACGGTATGTGGTGGTCGGCGCCGGGGTTCGAACAGTTCCGCCCGCGCGTGGGTGCGTCGCCCGTGCAGGGTGAGGCGGGGCGCACCGAAGTGGTCGACAGCGTACGCTTGGAATTCTGCCTGCCGCGCGATCCGCAGCGGCTGCAGCGCATCTTCGAACAGGGCATCGTGCCGCATCATCCGTGGCAGGTGCCGGTGGTGCAGGTGGAGGAGATCGAGCTTCTGCTGGCCGACGCACGCCTTTTGTAGAGTCGAGCCCTGCTCGGCTGCTGCTCCGACGCATGAGGCAGTCGAGCAGGGCTCGACTCCACAAGAGCAGGCTGTCGCAAATGGACCGGCTTGCTTCATCTGCGAGCAGGCCCTTAACCGGCACACTCCGACGGATGTTCTCGACTTCCGGAGTTGCCATGCCCTCCTGGCGTTGCCTGTTTGCGGTGCCGCCGCCGCGTCACGGCGTGGAAGCGTTCCTGCTGTTGATCGCCCGCATCGTCGCCGGGGTGATGTTCTGCGTGTCCGGCTGGAACAAGGTGTTCACCGATGCGGGCCGCGAACGCATGGTGCATACGCTGGTTGATGCGGGGATCCCGTTCCCGGTGTTCAGTGCGCCGGTGCTCGGCGGCATTGAATGGATTGCGGGCGGCCTGCTGGTGCTGGGCCTGCTCAGCCGTCCTTCGGCCCTGCTGCTGGCGGGGATCTGTGCGGTGGCGGCGCTGACCGATGGCATCGCGCGCATTCCTGCGGGACTGAGCGTGCCGGATTGGTTGAGCTGGTTCTTCTACCTGAGCGAAGTGCCGCTGGGTGTGTTGCTGTTGTGGATTGCCGCAGTGGGGAGTGGACGGTTCGCGATCGAAGCGCGTTGGACACGCTGATTGCACTTTATTCGGCGCCCGGCCGACGAGCGTGCTGTAGCGCCTGGACGCTCCAGTAGTTCCACGCCATGCGTGGATGGGGTGATTGGGAAAAGCGGTGCGAACCAAGGTTCGCACCCACCGGGGATCGCTTCGCACCGCCCAGGCATCGGGTTGCCCTCAACAGACATCGGCATCGGTTCGCCCCGGCCAGAGATCGGTGTGCACCAGCCAGATGGCAGGACGTTACAATCCCTCCGCGCGCAGCCAGCGCCACAGCGTGGTGCGTGATACGCCCAGCGCCTGTGCCATGCCCTCGCGGTCATTGCGGTGTTCCTGCAACAGCGTTTCCAACTGCGCACGCGGCGGCCGCTTGCCGTTGCTTTCCACCGGTAGCGCAGCGGCGCCCTCATTCACCAGTTCGGGTGCCAGCTGCAGCAGTCGCGCGGCATCAATCAGCCCTTCACCGGGTTGCCAATGGATGCGCAGCCGATCCACCAGATTGCGCAATTCGCGCACGTTTCCTGGCCACTCGGCGGTGGTCAGCACCGCCAGTGCCTCCGCATCCAGTGGCGCGTCGATACCACGCAGCTGGCGGAAGAAATGCTGCGCCAGCAGCGGGATGTCACCGCGCCGGGCACGCAGTGCGGGCAGGGCGATGCGCAGCGCCGCCAGGCGGTAATACAGGTCGCGGCGGAAGCTGCCGGCCGCCACGCGCTGCTCGAGCGACTGCAGGGTCGCGGCCACCACGCGAAGGTCGACCGGGGTCGGCTCGGTGGCACCGACACGCAGTACCTCGCGTTCTTCCAGCACCCGCAGCAGGCGGGTCTGCAGTGGCAGCGGCAGTTCGCCGATTTCATCCAGGAACAGGG
The DNA here is from genome assembly GCF_059368495.1 of Stenotrophomonas sp. YJH_SMC_91. Lineage (NCBI taxonomy): Bacteria > Pseudomonadati > Pseudomonadota > Gammaproteobacteria > Lysobacterales > Lysobacteraceae > Stenotrophomonas > Stenotrophomonas sp. YJH_SMC_91. Next base: position 375,818 of record NZ_JCAFRT010000001.1, read on the forward strand.
TGCCGCCGTCAGCGGCCTCGACCAGGCCGACGCGGCCGCCACGGCGTGCGCCGGTGAAGGCGCCATCGCTGTAGCCGAACAGCTCCGCTTCCAGCAGCGATTCGCTGATCGCGCCACAGTTCAGTGCCACGAAGCGGCCACGGCGTCCGCTGGCGGCGTGCAGCTGGCGCGCCACCAGTTCCTTGCCGGTGCCGGTTTCGCCGGTGACCAGTACGGTGCTGTCATGCGGGGCGTACAGCGCGATCTGTGCGCGCACCTGTGCCATGGCCTCACTGTCGCCGAGCAGGTCGTGGGCATCGCTGCGCGGTGCGGCGCGGCGGCGCGGCGCGGGCCGGCTGCCGCCGGAGCGGGCCAGGGTCTGGGTCAGTTCCAACGCGTGCTCGAACGCCTGCCGTACCGAATCTGCCGAGTACAGCAGCACGCCGGGCAGGCCGGCCTGTTCGGCGTGGTCGATGGCCATGCCGGTGCCGACGATCACCTCGATGCCGTTGGCGCGCAGGTCGGCGATGCAGTCGCGGGCGTCCTCGCGGGTGACGAAGCGGCGATGCTCGATGTCCAGGCCGAAGCTCTGCTGGAAGTTGCTGAACACCGGCACGTCGCTGGCGTGGGTGACCAGGCCGATACGGCCGGCGATCCGCCGTGCGCGCGCCAAGGCTTCCATCAGGTCGAAGCCGTTGGCCTGGATCGGCACCAGCGGCAGCTCCAGCCGGCCGCGCAGCCAGGCCGCGTTGGAGCCGCCGGCGATGACCACGTCGCAGTGCTCGCGGCGCAGGCGCTGGCCGATCACGTCCACCGCTTCCTCGAAGCCGAGGTTGATCTGCTCGATACGCGCGCGGCGATCGAACTCGGGAATGACGTCGCCGAGAAGACCGGTCAGCCGCGAGACGCTGACGGTCCAGATCACCGGCCGACTGGGGTCGGCATCGGCGTGGCGCAGGGGCGAGCGGGGCAGGTACATGGCGGCGCGCGTTGGACGGGATGTTTCATGATACATCTGTTTCAATGTTTCATATGTTTCGCTGTTGCATGGGCGTCATTCCCGTGAAATCAACGGCTTGCAGCTTGGCATGGTGCTTGCGCTCTCTTTCCCGTACTTCAACCTGGATTGCCGCATGACCGCTTCCACTCCTTTCTCCGCCGGTGCCCGCTTCCGTGAGGCGCTGGCTGCCGAATCGCCGCTGCAGGTGATCGGCGCGATCAACGCCAACCACGCCCTGCTGGCCAAGCGCGCCGGCTTCCGCGCCATCTACCTGTCCGGCGGCGGTGTTGCCGCGGGCTCGCTGGGCCTGCCGGACCTGGGCATCAACACCCTGGAAGACGTGCTGGTGGACGTGCGCCGCATCACTGATGTCTGCGACCTGCCGTTGATGGTCGACATCGACACCGGCTTCGGCCCGAGCGCGTTCAACATCGCGCGCACCGTGAAGTCGCTGATCAAGGCCGGCGCGGCCGCCTGCCACATCGAAGACCAGGTCGGCGCCAAGCGCTGCGGTCACCGCCCGGGCAAGGAAATCGTCTCGCAGGGTGAAATGGTCGACCGCGTGAAGGCGGCTGCCGATGCCAAGACCGATCCGGACTTCTTCCTGATCGCGCGTACCGATGCCATCCAGGTGGACGGCGTGGACAAGGCCATCGAGCGCGCCATCGCCTGTGTCGAGGCCGGTGCCGACGGCATCTTCGCCGAGGCGGCCTACGACCTGGACACCTATCGCCGCTTCGTCGACGCGGTGAAGGTGCCGGTGCTGGCCAACATCACCGAATTCGGCGCCACCCCGCTGTTCAGCCGCGATGAACTGGCTTCTGCCGGCGTTGCGATCCAGCTGTTCCCGCTGTCGGCCTTCCGCGCTGCCAACAAGGCCGCCGAGAACGTCTACCAGGCGGTGCGCCGCGATGGCCACCAGCGCAACGTGGTGGAGACCATGCAGACCCGCGAAGAACTCTACGACCGCATCGGCTACCACGCCTTCGAGCAGCAGCTCGATGCACTGTTCGCCGCCAAGAAATAAGCAGTACCCTGCACCATCGAGTTTTCGGAGGGAAACATGAACGATACGACCGCAACCCCGACCTTCAAGCCGAAGAAGTCCGTCGCCCTGTCCGGCACCGCCGCCGGCAACACCGCGCTGTGCAGCGTGGGCCGCAGCGGCAACGACCTGCACTACCGCGGCTACGACATCCTGGACCTGGCCAACACCAGCGAGTTCGAGGAAATCGCCTACCTGCTGGTGCACGGCAAGCTGCCGACCCGCGCCGAGCTGGTTTCGTACAAGGCCAAACTGAAGTCGCTGCGTGGCATTCCTGCTGCGGTGAAGGCGGCGCTGGAAGAGCTTCCGCCGTCGGCACACCCGATGGACGTGATGCGTACCGGCGTGTCCGTGCTCGGCTGCGTGGCGCCGGAGAAGGACGACCACAACCATCCGGGCGCGCGTGACATCGCCGACAAGCTGATGGCCTGCCTCGGTTCGATGCTGCTGTACTGGTACCACTGGAGCCACAACGGCCGTGCCATCGACGTGGAAACCGACGATGACTCGATCGGCGGCCACTTCCTGCACCTGCTGCACGGCGAGAAGCCGCAGGAATCGTGGGTGAAGGCGATGCACACCTCGCTGATCCTGTACGCGGAGCACGAGTTCAACGCCTCGACATTCACCTGCCGCGTCATCGCCGGCACCGGCAGCGACATGTACAGCGCGATCTGCGGTGGCATCGGCGCGCTGCGCGGTCCGAAGCACGGCGGCGCCAACGAAGTGGCGTTCGAAGTGCAGAAGCGCTACGACAGTCCCGATGAGGCCGAGGAAGACATCAAGGCCCGCGTCGAGCGCAAGGAAGTGGTGATCGGTTTCGGCCACCCGGTCTACACCGTCTCTGATCCGCGCAACAAGGTGATCAAGGACGTGGCCCGCGAGCTGTCCGAAGAGCAGTCGAGCATGAAGATGTACAACATTGCCGAGCGCCTGGAATCGGTGATGTGGGACATCAAGAAGATGTTCCCGAACCTGGACTGGTTCAGCGCCGTCAGCTACCACATGATGGGCGTGCCGACCGCGATGTTCACTCCCCTGTTCGTGATCGCCCGCACCGCCGGCTGGAGCGCGCACATCGTCGAGCAGCGTATCGACGGCAAGATCATCCGCCCGAGCGCCAACTACATCGGTCCGGAAGACCGCGACTTCGTCGCCATCGACAAGCGCGTCTGATCCACCTGCCGTACCCATCCGGCCGGCCGCGTGCCGGCCGGGTGCTTTCGCCGCCGCACCGCCGGCACCCGGCCCGCCCCAAGTACTCCGCCAGCCCATGAATACCGATTACCGCAAGAACCTCCCCGGCAGCGCGCTGGATTATTTCGACGCGCGTGCCGCTGTCGATGCGATCCAGCCCGGCGCCTACGCCACCCTGCCGTACACCTCGCGCGTGCTGGCCGAGAACCTGGTGCGTCGCTGCGATCCGGCCACGCTCGGCGATTCGCTGAAGCAGCTGATCGAGCGCCGTCGCGACCTGGATTTCCCGTGGTTCCCGGCGCGCGTGGTCTGCCACGACATCCTCGGCCAGACCGCGCTGGTGGACCTGGCCGGCCTGCGTGATGCGATCGCCGACAAGGGTGGCGACCCGGCCAAGGTCAACCCGGTTGTGCCGGTGCAGCTGATCGTCGATCACTCGCTGGCGGTGGAGTGCGGTGGTTTCGATCCGCAGGCGTTCGAGAAGAACCGCGCGATCGAAGATCGTCGCAATGAAGACCGTTTCCACTTCATCGACTGGACCAAGCAGGCATTCCAGAACGTGGATGTGATTCCGCCGGGCAACGGCATCATGCACCAGATCAACCTGGAGAAGATGTCTCCGGTGATCTACGTGCAGGACGGCGTGGCCTTCCCGGATACCTGCGTGGGCACCGACAGCCACACCCCGCACGTGGATGCGCTGGGTGTGATCGCCATTGGTGTGGGTGGTCTGGAAGCGGAGAACGTGATGCTGGGCCGCGCGTCGTGGATGCGCCTGCCTGACACCGTCGGTGTCGAACTGAGTGGCCGCCCGCAGCCGGGCATCACCGCCACCGACGTGGTGCTGGCGCTGACCGAGTTCCTGCGCAAGGAGCGCGTGGTCGGCGCGTGGCTTGAATTCTTCGGCGAGGGTGCCGCGGCACTGACCATCGGTGACCGCGCCACCATCTCCAACATGTGCCCGGAATACGGCGCGACCGCCGCGATGTTCTACATCGACGGGCAGACCATCGATTACCTGCGCCTGACCGGCCGCGAGGAGTCGCAGGTAGCGCTGGTGGAAAACTACGCACGTACCACCGGTCTGTGGGCCGACGATCTGGCGACCGCGCAGTACGAGCGCGTGCTGCACTTCGACCTGTCCAGCGTGGTGCGCAACATGGCTGGCCCGTCTAACCCGCACAAGCGCGTGGCCACTGCCGAGCTGGCCGAGCGCGGCATCGCCGACGAGGCCAAGCTGGAAGCGGGCAAGGCCGAGCAGGCGCAGGGCCTGATGCCCGATGGCGCGGTGATCATCGCGGCCATCACCAGCTGCACCAACACCTCCAATCCGCGCAACGTGATCGCCGCCGCACTGCTGGCGCGCAACGCCAAAGCGCGTGGCCTGCAGCGCAAGCCGTGGGTGAAGTCGTCGCTGGCGCCGGGTTCCAAGGCCGTCCAGCTGTACCTGGAAGAATCCGGCCTGCTGCCGGACCTGGAGCAGCTCGGCTTCGGCATCGTCGCCTTCGCGTGCACTACCTGCAATGGCATGAGTGGTGCGCTGGATCCGAAGATCCAGCAGGAAATCATCGACCGTGACCTGTATTCCACGGCCGTGCTGTCGGGTAACCGCAACTTCGATGGCCGCATCCATCCGTACGCCAAGCAGGCCTTCCTGGCCTCGCCGCCGCTGGTGATCGCCTATGCCATCGCCGGCACCGTCCGCTTCGATATCGAGAAGGACGTGCTGGGCGTGGACGCCGACGGCAACGAAGTGCGCCTGAAGGACATCTGGCCCAGCGATGCCGAGATCGACGCGGTGGTGAAGGCCTCGGTGAAGCCCGAGCAGTTCCGCAAGGTCTACAACCCGATGTTCAACGTGCGCGTGGAGCACGGCGCCGCGGTCAGCCCGCTGTACGACTGGCGCCCGCAGAGCACCTACATCCGCCGTCCTCCGTACTGGGAGGGCGCACTGGCCGGCGAGCGCACGCTGGCAGGCATGCGCGCGCTGGCGGTGCTGCCGGACAACATCACCACCGACCACCTGTCGCCGTCCAACGCGATCCTGGCGTCCAGTGCCGCCGGCGAATACCTGGCGAAGATGGGCCTGCCGGAAGAGGACTTCAATTCCTACGCCACGCATCGCGGTGACCACCTGACCGCGCAGCGCGCCACCTTCGCCAATCCGAAGCTGTTCAACGAGATGGTGCGCAATGACGACGGCAGCGTGAAGCAGGGTTCGCTGGCGCGCGTGGAGCCGGAAGGCAAGGTGATGCGCATGTGGGAGGCGATCGAGACCTACATGCAGCGCAAGCAGCCGCTGATCATCATCGCCGGTGCCGACTACGGCCAGGGCAGCTCGCGTGACTGGGCCGCCAAGGGCGTGCGCCTGGCCGGCGTGGAGGCGATCGTGGCCGAGGGCTTCGAGCGCATCCACCGCACCAACCTGATCGGCATGGGCGTGCTGCCGCTGGAGTTCAAGCCGGGCACCACCCGGCTGACCCTGGGGATCGATGGCACCGAGACCTTTGACGTGATCGGCGAGCGTACCCCGCGTGCCGAGCTGACCCTGGTCATCCACCGCCGTGACGGCCAGGACGTGGTGGTGCCGGTCACCTGCCGCCTGGACAGCGACGAGGAAGTGGCGATCTACGAGGCCGGCGGCGTGCTGCAGCGCTTCGCCCAGGACTTCCTGGAAGGCGCCAAGGTGGCGTGATAGCCGGCTGAATGCCCGCCCCCGGAGGCCGGGGGCGGGCTTGTCCGACCCCAGGGCAGGGCGCACACTGGCTTGGCAAAAACTGCCAAAGGAGGGTTTCATGGCCACCATGAACATTTCGCTGACCGATCCGCTCAAGCAGTTCGTGGACGAAGAAGTGCGCGAAGGCGGCTACTCCAGTACGTCAGACTATGTGCGTGACCTGATCCGCCAGCGCCAGCGCAGCAAGGCTGAAGAGCTGCTCAAGCAGCTGATTGCCGAGGGGCTGGCGTCGGGACCTTCGGCGCCTCTGGCGCCGGATCACTTTGACAAGCTCCGTGAGCGTGCACGGAACCGCAAGTGAAACCTTCGCACTGGTCCCCTGCAGCGGTTCGAGATCTTGACCAGGCAGCAGCTTGGTATGCAGATCAGGGCGGAGAAGTGCTGGAAATCGGCTTCATCGATGCGGTGGAATCCGTCGTCAAGCTGATCGAGGCCCACCCGGGTGCTGGTTCCGCACTGCATGCGGATCTGTTGCCCTCGCTGCCAGCGCCATTGCGTTTTCATCCGGTTCGTCGCTTCGACGGCTACCTGGTCTACTACGTGGAGCTACCTGCGCACGTTTCCATCGTGCGCATCTGGAATGCTTCGCGGGGCATGGAAGCACTGTTCGAAGACGAGAAGCTCAACCCCGATATTGGTTCGTCGCATCCAGGATACTGATCCATGACCTTCCTCCCGCAACTCCGTATTCCCGCTACCTACATGCGCGGTGGCACCAGCAAGGGTGTGTTCTTCCGCCTGCAGGACCTGCCCGAGGCCGCGCGGGTGCCGGGCGCAGCACGCGATGCGCTGCTGATGCGCGTGATCGGCTCGCCCGATCCGTATGGCAAGCAGACTGACGGCATGGGCGGCGCCACCTCCAGCACTAGCAAGTGCGTGATCATCTCCACTGCTTCTGTGCCGGACCACGATGTGGACTACCTGTACGGCCAGGTCTCGATCGATACCGCCTTCGTCGACTGGAGCGGCAATTGCGGCAACCTCAGCACCGCGGTGGGTCCGTTTGCGATCGCCCATGGGCTGATCGATCCGGCCCGGGTGCCGCGCGATGGCCTGTGCACCGTACGCATCTGGCAGGCCAACATCGGCAAGACCATCATCGCCCATGTGCCGATGCGCGATGGCGAAGTGCAGGAGACCGGCGATTTCGAGCTGGATGGCGTGACCTTCCCGGCGGCCGAGATCCAGCTGGAATTCATCGATCCGTCCGATGACGGTGATGCGGGCGCGATGTTCCCGACCGGCAATCTGGTCGATACATTGGACGTGCCCGGCGTGGGCAGCTTCGAGGTGACCATGATCACCGCCGGCATCCCGACCATCTTCCTCAACGCCGCCGACCTGGGCTACACCGGCACCGAGCTGCAGCCGGCGATCAACGAGGACAAGGGAGCACTGGAGCGCTTCGAGAAGATCCGCGCCTACGGCGCCTTGCGCATGGGGCTGATCAAGAGCCTGGAAGACGCGGCGACCCGCCAGCACACGCCGAAGGTGGCCTTCGTGGCACCGGCACAGGACTACGTGTCGTCCAGTGGCAAGGCCATCCCGGCCTCGGCGATCGACCTGCATGCGCGCGCGTTGTCGATGGGCAAGCTGCACCACGCGATGATGGGTACCGCCGCCGTAGCGATCGGCACTGCGGCGGCGATCCCGGGCACGCTGGTCAATCGCGCCGCCGGCGGCGGCGAACGCGAAGCGGTGACGTTCGGTCATCCCTCGGGCACGTTGCGCGTGGGTGCACAGGCAGGTCTCGTTGACGGCCAGTGGACAGTGACCAAGGCCATCATGAGCCGCAGCGCCCGCGTATTGATGGAAGGCAAGGTGCGGGTACCGGCCGAGTGATGCGTTGGTAAACGCCAACCAAGGTTGGCGACTACCGGGCCGCAGAGATCGATTGCTTTGGTAGATGCCAACCTTGGTTGGCATGGTGCACGGGCAACCGTGCACCGCAACGAGGAGATTGACGATGTCCGACAGCCACACCCCATCCAACGAGCGTGCAGCGTGGGATGCGCTGCTGGTGGACATCGTCGATTACGTGCGCGACGCACGCATCGACTCACCGCTGGCGTTCCAGACCGCGCACCACTGCCTGCTCGATACGCTTGGGTGCGGACTGGAGGCACTTTCTTTCCCGGCCTGCAGCAAGCTGCTCGGTCCACTGGTGCCGGGCATCAGCGTGGTCAACGGCGCGCGCGTGCCGGGCACGCACTACGTGCTGGACCCGGTGCAGGCCGCCTTCAATCTCGGCGCAATGGTGCGCTGGCTGGATTTCAACGACACCTGGCTGGCTGCCGAGTGGGGCCATCCTTCCGACAATCTCGGCGGCATCTTGGCTGTTTGCGATTGGCTGGGACGCAACGCGCAGGCCCTGCGTCGTCCGCCGCCGACCGTGCACGATGTGCTGCTGGCGATGATCAAGGCGCACGAGATCCAGGGCGTGATGGCGCTGCAGAACTCCTTCAACCGGGTCGGGCTCGACCACGTGGTGCTGGTCAAGGTGGCCACCACTGCCGTGGTCGCCCAACTGCTCGGGCTGGACCGCGAGCGCATGCTCAATGCGCTGTCGCTGGCCTGGGTCGATGGCCAAGCGCTGCGCACCTACCGGCACGCTCCCAACACCGGCTCGCGCAAGAGCTGGGCCGCCGGCGATGCGACCAGCCGTGGCGTGCGCCTGGCCTTGATGGCGGCCAGTGGTGAGATGGGCTATCCCAGCGTGCTCAGCGCGCCAACCTGGGGCTTCGAGGCCGTGTCCATGCGCGGTCAGGCACTGACGCTGGGGCGACCGTTAGGCAGCTATGTGATGGAGAACGTGCTGTTCAAGATCAGCTACCCGGCCGAGTTCCACGGCCAGACCGCAGTGGAGGCCGCGGTCATGCTGCACCAGCAGTTGCGTGCGATGGGGCGGCGGGTCGAGGACATTGCGCACATCGCGATCCGGACCCAGGAAGCCTGCATCCGCATCATCGACAAGCAGGGCCCACTGCATAACCCGGCCGACCGCGACCACTGCGTGCAGTACATGGTCGCCATCGCATTGCTGCATGGGCGGCTGGTGGCAGAGGACTACGAGGACGATGTGGCGGCGGATCCGCGCATCGATGCGCTGCGCGCGAAAATGACCTGCCATGAAGACCCGCAGCTCAGCGCCGATTACCTGGAACCTGACAAGCGCAGCATCGCCAACGGCCTGAGCGTGCGCTTCACCGATGGCACCGAGCTGCCCGAGGTGCTGGTGGAGTACCCGCTCGGCCATGCCCGCCGTCGCGAGGAAGGCATTCCGCTGCTGATGGACAAGTTCCGCCGGCACTTGGCCCACCGCTTCCCGACCAGCCAGCAGCAGCGCATCCTGGCCGCATCGCTGGACCCGGTGGCGCTGGCGGCAATGCCGGTGACCGACTACGTGGACCTGTACCTGCCGGGCTAGGGCGATCGGTAGTGCCGGCCGCTGGCCGGCAATTCCATCCAACCTGCCATGCCGGTTGCCGGCCAGCGGCCGGCACTACCCGCACTTGGGGCAATTGCCGAAATCGCGTCAACACCTTGACGCGGCCTGCCTATAATGGCCGCCTCGATCAAGGAGTGACGACATGAGCGGTCCGGCACGGCGGAAGCGGTGGGGATGGGCGGCGGCGGTACTGGCAGGAGGCCTGTTGCTGGGGCTGGCCGGCTGCCGCAATGACAGCGGGCAGCTGCCCAAGGCCAGTGGTGAGGCGATCACCACCAAGGCCGAGCAGGTGAAGGAATTCACCCTGCTGCGTGCCTACCCGGACCAGAAGAATGACGGCCTGTCGCTGGCGCTGGAGTTCTCGCGCCCGCTGGTCGGTACCCAGGATTTCGACAAGCTGGTGCGTTTCGAAGAGAAGGTCGGCACCGACGACAGCAGTTGGACGCTGTCCGATGACGGCCTGACCCTGCGCTACCCGTTCGTCGAGGCCGGCAAGGAGTTCAGCCTGGTGGTCTCGCCGGACCTGCTGGCCGCCGATGGCAGCCGCCTGGGCAAGGAACTGAAGCAGAAGGTGTTCAGCGGCGAGCTGAAGCCGGTGGTCGGTTTCGCCTCGCAGGGCAGCGTGCTGCCGGCCAAGGACAGCCGCGGCCTGCCGGTGGTCTCGGTGAACGTGCCGGAGGTCGATGTCGAGTTCCTGCGCGTGCGCGAGAAGGACCTGCCGACCTTCTTCAGCCAGTACCAGCGCGGCGGCCGCCGCGGCAGCTGGGAGCTGAGCAGCGACTACGAGCGCAGCCCGATCAACAAGCTGGCAGAGCCGGTCTACGTCAACCGCTTCATCCTGGGGGGCAAGAAGAACGAGCGGGTGCTGACCTACCTGCCGACCCAGGACATCAAGGAACTGCAGGAGCCGGGCCTGTACTTCGCCCTGCTCAAGCGCACCGGTGACTACGAAGGCGAGTTCGATACCGCGTTCTTCTCGGTCAGCGACATCGGCCTGCATACCCGCGCCTACAAGGACAAGCTGTTCGTCCATACCGCCGGCCTCAAGGACGGCGCGCCGCTGAAGGGCATCGACCTGCGCGTGCTCGATGCCAAGGGCGAGGTTGTGCTGAAGGGCAGCACCGACGGCAATGGCAACGCGCTGTTGAACTACACCCTGGATGCCACCCACGTGCTGGTCGCCAGCACCGGCAAGGACACCAGCTTCCTGCCGTTCAACCAGCCGGCGCTGGATCTGAGCGAATTCGCCGTGGCCGGCCGTGACAATGCGTGGTTCGACGTCTACGCCTGGTCCGGCCGCGACCTGTACCGCCCGGGCGAGACCGTGCGCCTGTCCGCCCTGCTGCGCGACAACGACGGCAAGCCGGTCAAGGCGCAGCCGGTATTCCTGCGGCTGAAGCAGCCCGACGGCAAGACTTTCCGCGAGACCCGCCTGCAGCCGGGCGACCAGGGCTACATCAACTTCGAGCAGGTCATTCCCGCCGAGGCGCCGACCGGGCGCTGGCAGGTCGAGTTCCGCACCGACCCGGCCAGCAAGGAAGCGATCCAGGGCATGACCCTGCGCATCGAGGAGTTCCTGCCCGAGCGCATGAAGCTGGACCTGGACAGCGCGCAGAAGACGCTGAAGCCGGGTGAGGACCTGCGCCTGCAGGCCAATGGCGCCTATCTGTATGGCGCGCCGGCCGATGGCAACCGCTTCACCGCGCGCATGGCGGTGGCCGCCGAGCAGAAGCCGGTGGAAGGCCTGCCGGGCTATTTCTTCGGTGACCCGACCCTGCAGCTGCCGCGCGAGGCCAAGGACGTGATCGATACCACGCTGCCGGGCAACGGCCAGCTGCGTGAGGACGTCGTGTTGCCGGAAGAGGCAGCCAAGGCCAAGGCGCCGATTGCCGTAGTGCTGTCCGGCAGCCTGTATGAAACCGGTGGCCGCACGGTCACCCGTACCCTGAAGCGGGTGATGTGGCCGGCCAACGCCCTGGTTGGTGTACGCCCGCTGTTCAACCCGGAGGACGGTGCCGATTCCAACGGCAACGCGCGCTTCGAATTGATGCGCGTGGATGCTGCTGGTACGCCGCAGCCGGCCAAGGGCCTGAAGATCACCCTGGTGCGCGAGCTGCGCGACTACCACTGGACCTTCAACGACAATCGCTGGGACTACGATTTCACCCGCCGTTTCGAGAACAAGGAAACCCGCACCGTCGATGCCGGCAGCAGTGCGGTCGCCTTCGATTTCCCGGTGGAGTGGGGCGAGTACCGGGTGGACGTGTTCGACCCGTCCACCGGCCTGACCAGCCGTTACCCGTTCCGCGCCGGCTGGAGCTGGGGTGATGACAACCGCGGCCTGGACGCGCGCCCTGACAAGATCAAGCTGGGCCTGGACAAGACCGGCTACAAGGCAGGCGACACGCTAGAGGTGACGGTGACCCCGCCGCACGCCGGCAAGGGCATCCTGATGGTCGAGACCGACCGCATGCTGTACGTGCAGGACATCGACGCCAAGCCGGGTTCGACCTTCAAGATTCCGGTCACCGCTGACTGGGAGCGCCACGACGTCTACATCACCGCGCTGGTGTTCCGCGGCGGCAGTGCGCCGAGCAAGATCACCCCGGCCCGTGCGGTGGGCGTGGTGCACGTACCGATGGACCGCAAGGGGCGCACCGTGGCCGTCGGCCTGGCAGCGCCTAAGCAGATGCGACCGGAACAGGACCTGCCGGTGACGGTCAGCGCACCGCAGCTGGCCGGCAAAATGGCGCACGTCACGGTCTCGGCGGTGGACGTGGGCATCCTCAACATCACCCGCTTCCCGGTGCCCGACGCCGGTGCGCACTTTTTCGCCCAGCGTCGTCTCGGCATTGATGCCTACGACATCTACAGCCGGGTGATCGAGAGCTTTGACGGCGGTGCCGGCAAGCTGAAGTTCGGTGGCGACATGGCGCTGCAGGCGTTGCCGCAGGCCAAGCGCCCGACCGCGCGCGTGCAGACCGTGGACCTGTTCTCTGGCCCGGTGCAGCTCGATGCCAAGGGCATCGCCCGCATCCGCCTGAAGGTGCCGGACTTCAACGGCACCCTGCGGGTGTCGGCACTGGTCTACAGCGATGACCAGTACGGCAAGCGCGACGTGGAAACCGTGGTGCGTGCGCCGATCCTCGCCGAAGCCAGCATGCCGCGCGTGCTCGCTCCGGGCGACCGCAGCACCGTGACCCTGGATGTGCAGAACTTCACCGGCAAGCCGGGCCAGTTCAACGTGAAGGTGGAAAGCGAGGGCCCGCTGAACCTGGGCGAGGGCAGCCGCAGCGTGCAGTTGAATGCCGACGCCAAGACCACGTTGAGCTTCCCGCTTTCGGCACGCGAGGGCCACAGCGTGGCCAAGGTGCGGGTGCGGGTGGACGGCAACGGCTTCAAGGCCGATCGCCGTTACGACCTGCCGGTGCGTGCGGCGTGGCCGCAGGTGCTGCGTTCGCAGGTGCGCACGCTTGATCCGTTGGCCGCGGTCAGCCTCGATAACAGCCTGACCGATGGCCTGATGGCCGAGTCGGTGAATGCCCGCCTGCTGGTCAGCCCGCTGCCGCCGATCCCGTTCGCCAGTGCGCTGCAGGGTGCATTGAACTACCCGTATGGCTGTGCCGAGCAGACCACCAGCAAGGGCTACGCCGCGCTGATCCTGGACCAGGCAACATCGTCGATGCTCGGTGCCGACGGGCTGGATGCCAAGACCCGCCGCGAGCGCATGGAAGGTGCGTTTGGCCGCCTGGCGTCGATGCAGGTGGCCAATGGCAACTTCTCGATGTGGGGTGACGACGGCTACGTGAACCCGTGGCTGACCCCGTACATCACCGAGTTCCTGCTCGATGCCAAGGACGCCGGCTTCGCCGTGCCCGACAACGTGCTGCAGAAGGCGCTCAACCGCCTCAGCGAGGATCTGCTGTCCGGTGGCAACCAGTTCTATGGCCAGGACGACCGCGAGAAGCTGAAGTTCGCCAACCAGGCGTACTCGGGCTACGTGCTGGCCCGGGTCAACCGTGCGCCGCTGGGTACCCTGCGCACGCTGTACGACAACGAGCGCAGCAAGGCGGTCGGCGGCCTGTCGCTGGTCCACCTGGGCGTGGCGCTGTCGTTGCAGGGCGATGCCAAGCGCGGCCAGGCCGCGCTGGCGGCGGCCTTCGCCAAGTCCAGCAGCGAACGCCCGTCGTACTTCGGCGACTACGGCAGTGCGATCCGTGATGACGCGCTGATGATCGCGCTGACCCACGAAAACAAGCTGGCCAAGCCGGCCTGGGATGCACGTGCGGTTGACCTCGGCCGTGGCCTGGATGCGCGCCGCAATGCCGGCTGGATGTGGCTGAGCACGCAGGAACAGGTAGCGATTGCCCGCCTTGGCAAGGCGCTTGCTGCCAACCAGAAGGCGCTGGTGGCCGGTGAACTGGTGATCGGTGGCAACACCGAAGCCATCGGCGAACGCAAGCTGTTCGGCCGCAACTTCAGTGCAAATGAACTCGCCAGCGGCGTGCGCTTCACCCCGCAGGGCCAGCCGCCGATGTTCGCCAGCATCGACGTGGCCGGTATCCCGCGTAGCGCGCCGGCACCGGATAACAGCGTGCTGGGCGTCGAGCGCAGCTACTACGGCACCGATGGCAAGCCGTGGTCGCCGCGGCCGCTGAAGGAAGGCGAAGCCCTGATCGTGCGCGTCACCGTCGCTGCCGACACCACGATGCCCGATGCACTGCTGACCGACCTGCTGCCGGCCGGCCTGGAGATCGAGAACTTCAACCTGGGCGATGCCAAGCAGTGGGCCGACGTGGTGGTCGATGGCATCACCATCAGCGACCGGGGTGAAGCGGCCGATACCAAGCACGAGGAATTCCGCGACGACCGCTACGTGGCCGCGCTGAAGCTCTCGCGTGGCAGCAAGGCCAACGTGTTCTACCTGGTGCGCGCGGTGACCCCGGGTACCTACTCGGTGCCGCCGCCGCTGGTGGAGGACATGTACCGGCCGCAGCTGCGCGGCGTCGGCCGCAGCAACCCGACCACGATCACGGTGGTACAGCCGTGACCGCGCGGACGGGCCGCGACGGTGCGGCCCGTCCAGCTGGCAAGCTCCAATGCGGCACGCTGCAATGACGAACACGATGACGGCCCGGCTGGCGGCCCTGCGCCGCCGGCTGCAGCCGCTGTGGCCGTGGCTGCGCTGGGGTACGGCCGCCACGCTGGCACTGCTGCTGGTGCTGGATTTCGCCTTCCCGCCGCCGCTGCCGAAGCAGCGCGATACCAGCACCCTGGTGGTGGCTGCCGATGGCACGCCGCTGCGTGCGTTCGCCGATGCCGAGGGCGTGTGGCGTTATCCGGCATCGACCGACAGCGTCTCGCCGCTGTACCTTCAGGCGCTGCTGACCTACGAAGACCGCTGGTTCTGGCGCCATCCGGGCATCAACCCGCTGGCGATCCTGCGTGCCAGTGGCCAGCTGTTGCGCGGTGGTCGCATCGTGTCCGGTGGCTCGACCCTGACCATGCAGGTCGCACGCATCCTCGATCCGCATACGCGCACCCCCTGGGGCAAGCTCAAGCAGATGCTGCGTGCGGTGCAGCTGGAAGTGCACCTGAGCAAGCAGCAGATCCTGGCCCTGTACCTGGAGCGCGCACCCTACGGCGGCACCATCGAGGGCGTGGAAGCGGCCAGCTGGGCCTACCTGGGCAAGCCGGCGGCGCAGCTGTCGCATGCCGAGGCCGCGTTGCTGGCGGTGCTGCCGCAGGCGCCGAGCCGGCTGCGCCCGGACCGCCATCCGGAAGCGGCTCAGAAGGCGCGCGACAAGGTGCTGTCACGCATGGCCGAGCTGGGCGCGTGGACAGCGGAAGAAGTGGAAGATGCGCGCATCGAGAACGTGGTTGCACGCTCGCTGCGGCCGCCGCTGCATGCCGCGTTGCTGGCGCAGCGCCTGCACTCGGCGCATCCGGGCCAGGCACGCATCCAGAGCAGTATCGACATCGGCCTGCAGCGCACCCTGGAAGAACGCGTGGCCAGCTACTTCTCCACGCTGCCCGAGCGCACTTCGGCGGCCCTGCTTGTGGTCGACAACCAGACCCTGCAGGCGCGTGCCTATGTCGGCACGCTGGCGTTCGGTGACCGCCAGCGGCTCGGCCACGTGGACATGGTGCAGGCCTGGCGTTCGCCGGGCTCCACGCTCAAGCCGTTCCTGTATGCAATGGCGCTGGACGATGGCCTGATCCATTCGGAAAGCCTGCTGGTCGATGCGCCGCAGAGTTTCGGCAGCTACCGCCCCGGCAACTTCGACATGGCCTTCAATGGGCCGATCGGCGCCTCCAGCGCGCTGCGGCTGTCACTCAACGTGCCCTCGGTGGACCTGTTGCAGCGGGTCGGTCCGGCGCGCTTTGCTGCGCGCCTGTCGCACTCCGGCATCCAGCTGCGCTTCCCGCCGGGCAGCACGCCCAACCTGTCGCTGATCCTGGGCGGCACCGGTGCGCGGCTGGAAGATCTGGTCGGTGCGTTCGCAGCGCTCAACCGCAACGGCATCGCCGGGCGCGTGCGCTACACCGATGACGAACCGATGATCGAGCGGCGCCTCGCTTCGCCCGGCGCCAGCTGGATCGTGCGCGAGATGCTGGAATCGAATCCGCGGCCGGGGTATAGCGTCGGGACGTTCGATGTCGGTGGCCGCCCGCGCGTGGCGTGGAAGACCGGCACCAGTTACGGGTACCGCGATGCGTGGGCGATCGGCAGCACCCGCCATTACACCGTGGGCGTGTGGGTGGGCCGGCCGGACGGCACACCGCTACCGGGCCAGTACGGCGCGGTGACCGCGCTGCCGCTGATGTTCGAGGTGGTGGACAGCCTGCCGCGCCAGCGCGGTGACTCGGCCGCTGCGCCGATGCCGGCCAGCGTCAGCCAGGAAGACATCTGCTGGCCGACCGGTGAGCGTGCCGAAGGCCTGCCTGCTGCGCTCTGCCAGCGGCTGATGCCAGCCTATCTGCTGGAAGGCGCGGCACCACCGACCTTCCCCGAACGCGAGGCACGGCGCTGGCAACCGGGTCGGCAGCGCTACCTTGCCGATGCGCGTACCGGTCTGCGCGTGTCAGCCGATTGCCGCTTGCCGCACGAAGAAGTCGCGCGCGAGATCGCGCGCTGGCCAGCGTTGCTGTCGCCGTGGCTGTCCAAGGCCACGCGCGAAGCCTCGCAGCTGCCGGCGCTGTCGCCGGACTGCCGTGATGATGGCCGCGAGGCCAGCGTTGCGCTGCACATCGATGGGCTCAACGATGGCGCCACGCTGGCGCGCGCGCCGAATTCGGAACATGGCGTACGCCTGCAGCTGCGCGCGCTGGGCAGCGAGCAGGCGGTGGACTGGTTGCTCGATGGACGCTGGATCGCACAGACGCGCGGTGCGCAGCTGATGCAGCGCGAGTTCGCCGAGCCGGGCGCGCACACCTTGACCGCGCTGGCGGCCGATGGCGCTTGGACACAGGTAAGGTTCAACGTCCTGCGGTAGGTGCCAACCTTGGTTGGCACGCGATGAATGCGCCCACCAGGGTGGGCATCTACCAAGGCGTATGCGGGGCCGCTATTCCCCGATCCACCCATCCAGCAGGTCGGCGAACTCGTCGGCGTGCTCTTCTTCCTGCGCCAGGATCTCTTCAAGGATGCGCTTGGTGGTGGTATCGCGGTCACCGATGAAGTTGATCATCTCGCGATAGCTGTCGATGGCGATGCGCTCGGCCACCAGGTTCTCGCGCACCATGTCGCGCAGGTCGCTGCCTTCCTTGTATTCGGCGTGCGAACGCGCGGTCAGCGTATCCGGATTGAGGTCGGGCTCGCCGCCCAGCTGGACGATGCGCTCGGCCAGCTTGCCGGCGTGCGCCTGTTCCTGCTGTGCATGTTCCAGGAACTCGGCCTTGACCGCGTCGGCCAGCATGCCCTTGGCCATGAAGTAGTGCCGGTAGTAGCGCAGAACGCAGACGTACTCGGTGGCCAGTGCGTCGTTGAGCAGCTTGATCACCACCTCGCGGTCAGCGCTGTAGCTGTCTGTGATCGCGCCGTCTTCGAGGTTGCGCCGGGCGCGCTCGCGCAGCGTTGCGCGAGCGCTGATGCCAGGAACGTTCGCGGCGGGCTTGCTGGCTTTGGCTGGCTTGCTGGACATGGCTGGCCGTTTCCTTCTGCGGTGGGGAATCAGGTGGGGAGATGCTCCAGCACGTACTCGGCCGAAGACACTTCGAACTGGCCGGGCTGTTCAACCCAGGCCTCTCGAACTACGCCGTCGTCGACGTACAGGGCAAAACGACGCGAGCGGATTCCCATGCCCGACGCGCTCGCATCAAGCTCCAGACCCAGGGCGCGGGTCAGCTCGGCATTGCCGTCGGACAGCATCAGAAGGCCGTCGGGCACGCTCTGGTCGGCGGCCCAGGCCTTCATCACGAACGGGTCGTTGACGGCCATGCAGTAGACGTCGATGCCGCGCTGGCGGAAGGCCTCGAACTTTTCGACGTAGCCGGGAAGGTGACGTGCCGAGCACGTCGGGGTGAACGCGCCGGGCACGGCGAACAGCACCACCTTGCGCGCATCGAACAACGAATGCGTATCAAGCGTTTCAATGCCCTCGCGGATGCGCTTGAGGGTCACTTCCGGAATGCGGTCGCCGACATGGATGGTCATGGGAACTCCTTGCTGGGGCAGGCTAGTGGGCCGGATGGGACAGGGGCGTCAAGACATTGGAAACCCGGTGTGCAGGCCCCATCTTCCGGCTTTGTGGCAGGGGCTTCCAGCCACAGCGTGGCGCACGGGGATGGCAGCCGCATTGCGCAGGATCAGTCGGCCTCACCGGGGCCGCACGAGGGGCGGCGTAGCCTCGCAGGCGCGTAGAATGAACCCGGGGCGGCGCCACCGGCGCGGCCGAAGCGAATCGAGGTAGCTGGATGGAATTCAAGGATTACTACGCCACCCTGGGGGTGGAACCGAGCGCGGGCGAGGCGGAGATCAAGACCGCCTACCGCCGGCTGGCACGCAAGTACCACCCGGACGTCAGCAAGGAGGCTGGGGCCGAAGACAAGTTCAAGGCGGTCAACGAGGCCTACGAGGCGCTGCGTGATCCGGAAAAGCGCGCGGCCTACGACCAGCTGCGCGCGCAGGGCTATCGCCCGGGCGAGGAGTTCAACGTGCCGCCGAACTACGGCGGCGCCGGTGGTTTCAATTTCGAGGAAGTGTTCGGTGGCGGCGGCCCCAACGGCGGCTTCAGCGACTTCTTCGAAAGCCTGTTCGCGCGCCAGCGCGGTGGAGCGGGCGCGGGGGCCGGTCCGGGCTTCAGCAGCCAGGGCCATGCGCCCAACCGCGATACCCGCGCCAAGCTGTCGGTGCCACTGGAAGCGGCCTACAGCGGCGACAGCCTGCGCATCACCGTCAACGGCAAGCAGCTGGACGTGCGCGTGCCCAAGGGCATCCGCCCGGGCCAGGTGATCCGCCTGGCAGGGCAGGGCAACCATGGCGGCAACCTGCTGCTGGAAGTGGAATACGCCGCCCACCCGCAGTTCGAGGTCGATGGCCGCAACATCCTCTATACGCTGCCGCTCACGCCGTGGCAGGCCGCGCTGGGCACCAGCATCAGCGTGCCGACCCTGGGCGGCGCGGTGGAACTGAAGATTCCGGCCGATTCCGATGCCGGCCGCAAGCTGCGCCTGCGCGGGCGTGGCCTGCCGGGCAACCCGGATGGCGACCAGATCGTCGAGATCGAGATCGTGGCCCCGGCTGCGACCGATGAGGCGCAGAAGAAGGCGTACCGCAATCTGGCCAAGGCGTTCGGCGAGACCATTTGAAGGTACTGCCGGCCGCTGGCCGGCAACTTCATTGCCCTGGACGGTGATGCGTGGTTGCCGGCCAGCGGCCGGCACTACCGCGCGCGTCTCAGCCCTGGCCCGCGAACACGCGCTCCAGCACCTCGGACAGCTCGTCCTCCGAGAACGGCTTGGTGATGTAAGCCTTGGCGCCCTGGCGCATGCCCCACATGCGGTCGGTGTCCTGGTCCTTGGTGGTCACCAGGATCACCGGGATATGCCGGGTCGCCTCGTCGCGGGCGAGGGTACGGGTGGCCTGGAAGCCGTTGAGGTTGGGCATCACCACGTCCATCAGGACCAGGTCGGGCAGCTCGGCCTTGGCGGTTTCGACCCCGGCGGCGCCATCGGTGGCGGTCAGGATCTGGTGCCCGAGCTTTTCGACGATGCGCTGTATCCCCAACAGCTGCGACGGTGAGTCGTCGACGATCAGAATGCGTGCCATGTTGTTCCCCATGTAATGCCCGCAGTGTAGTGCGGGCCCATTACCGGCGGGAGGGCCGCGTCTGCCGTCCGTCGCCTGCCTGCGACGTTCAGTCGATCCGCACCACGGTACGACCCAGCGAACCGCCCGCCAGCATCCGTTCGAATACGGCAGGAAGGCCATCGAGGCCGACTTCGGCGGTGCAGATGCGGTCCAGGTGATGCGGCTTCCAGTCACTCCCCAGCCGCGACCACACTTCCTCACGCAGTCCGCGTGGCGCATTGGCCGAGGACACGCCCAGCAGCGAGACACCGCGCAGGATGAACGGCATCACCGTCATGTCCAGCGTCGGACTGGCAGCCAGGCCGGCACTGACCACGCTGCCGTAGGGCACGGTCTGCGCCAGCAGGCTGGCCAGCATGTCGCCTCCGGCATTATCGAGGCCACCCCCGAAGCGGGCCGACTGCAGCGCGCCGGTGTCGGCCAGCGCGTCGCGCGGCAGTACCTCGGTGGCGCCGATGCTGCGCAGGAATCCTGCCTGGTCCGGCTTGCCGCTGACCGCGTGCACGCTGTAGCCGGCACGGCTGAAGATGGACAGCGCCAGCGCACCGACACCGCCGCTGGCACCGGTGACCGCCAGCGGGCCGAGTTCCGGGGTCTGGCGGTTGTCCTGCATGCGCAGCAGGGCCAGCGCCGCAGTGAAGCCGGCGGTGCCCAGCACCATCGCCTCGCGTGGGGTCAGCCCGGCCGGCTGGGCGATCACCGCGCGCGATTCCAGCCGCACGTACTGGCTGTAGCCGCCGTCGCGGGTCTCGCTGAGGCCGCAGCCGGTGGCCAGCACCGCGTCGCCTTCACGCCAGTCCGGGTCGGTGCTGGCGACCACGGTGCCGGCCACATCGATGCCGCCCACCAGCGGGAAGCGGCGCAGGATCTTCCCTTTTCCAGTACCGGCCAGCGCGTCCTTGTAGTTGACCGAGGACCAGTGGGCGCGGATCAGCACCTGGCCGGGGTTGAGGTCGTCGACCCCGAGCCGGACCAGGCCGCTGCGGTAGCCGGCGTCGTCGTTTTCGATGCGGAAGGCGGTGAACGGGGTGGTGGGGGCCATCGGCGTTGCCTGACTTCGAGGAAAACGCCACCTTACCCCGTTGCCCCCCTTTCGATCCTGCCGATCCGCCCCATCTTGTATGATCGGTGATGGTTTCACGGCTGGCGGTGCGGGAAGGGCCCGCGCCGCAGCCCAAATCTTGATGGAGCGTGCATGGCCTGGAATACACCCGGCGGCAACAAGGGCGGACAAGGCCCCGAGGACAATCGACGCGGGCCGTTCGGGTCACGCGGCGGTGGCAATGGTGGTGGCTGGGGCGGGTTGCCCGGGCCGCTGAAGGACCTGTTCGACGGCGGCATCGTGCGTTGGGTGGTGGCAGCCGTGGTGCTGCTGGTGCTGTTCTCCAGCTTCCAGCTGATCGGCGAACAGCAGCGTGGCGTGGTGCTGCGCTTCGGCCAGTTCTCGCGCATCCTGCAGCCCGGCCCGAACTTCAAGCTGCCGTGGCCGATCGAATCGGTCACCAAGGTCAACGCCACCGAGATCAAGACGTTCTCGATCCAGGTGCCGGTGCTGACCCGCGACGAGAACATCGTCAACGTCTCGCTGAACGTCCAGTACCGCATCGACGACCCGCAGCAGTACCTGTTCGGCACCGTCGATGCCAACCAGGTGCTGGAGCAGTCGGCGCAGAGCGCCGTACGCGAGGAAGTCGGCCGCGCTGATCTCAACGCCGTGCTGAACAACCGTGGCCCGCTGGCCGTGGCCGCCGAGGAGCGCCTGCAGGCGCTGCTGAAGGCGTTCAAGACCGGCCTGACCGTGACCGGCCTGACCCTGCAGGATGCCCGTCCGCCGGAAGAAGTGAAGCCGGCTTTCGACGAGGTCAACGGTGCCCAGCAGGTCAAGGAACGCCTGATCAACGAAGCCCAGGCCTACGCCGCCAAGGTCGTGCCGGAAGCCCGGGGCCAGGCCTCGCGCGCCCGTACCACCGCTGAAGGCTACAAGCAGGCCGTGGTGTCCAAGGCCGAGGGTGACGCGCAGCGCTTCAGCCTGTTGCAGGCCCAGTACAAGGACGCCCCGGAAGTGACCCGCAAGCGCCTGTGGCTGGAGACCGTGCAGCAGGTACTGAGCGAGAACCGCAAGGTGATCGGTGGCGATGGCCGCCAGCTGATCTACGTGCCGATGACCGGCGATACCCGTCCGAGCACGTCGGCTCCGGCCGCAGTGGCCAACCCGGACGTGGTGATGCCGTCGCTGCCGGGTGCAGCGACGGAAGCTTCCCGTGATCCGGGCCGGCCGGTGGGCCGCCCGACCGGGCGACCGAGCGGCCGTGAGGAGGGCAGCCGATGAAGAGTCCTATCTGGATCGCCGTGATCGTGGCGGTGGTGCTGGGCCTGCTCGGCTCGGTGTACGTGGTCCGTGAGGACCAGACCGCCATGGTGCTGAACCTGGGCAAGGTGGTGCGTTCGGACATCAAGCCGGGGCTGCACTTCAAGGTGCCGGTGGTGGAAACGGTGAAGGTCTTCGACCGCCGCTTCCAGGTGCTCGACACCGCGCCGGCGCGCTACTTCACCGCCGAGCAGAAGGACGTCAGCGTCGACTTCTTCGCCATCGGCTACATCTCCAACGTGGGTGACTACTTCCGTGCCACCGGCGGCGATCCGCGCATCGCCAACGCCCGCCTGGCACCGATCATCACCGACTCGCTGCGCAACCAGATCAACTCGCGCACCCTGCAGCAGCTGGTCTCCGGCGACCGCAGCGAGCTGATCGCCGAGCAGCTGAAGGGGATCAACGAGGCGGTGGCCGGCCTGGGCATGCAGATGATCGACCTGCGCATCAAGCAGGTGGACCTGCCGACCGACAGCCAGGTGATCAACGATGTGTACGAGCGCATGCGTGCCCAGCGTAAGCAGGAAGCCGCAAAGCTGCGCGCGGAGGGCGAGGAGCAGTCGCTGACCATCCGCGCCCAGGCCGACCGTGACAGCACCGTGCTGATCGCCGAGGCCGAGCGTGATGCCCAGCGCCTGCGCGGTGAAGGCGATGCCGAGGCGGCGCGCATCTACGGCAAGGCCGGCTCGGCCGATCCGTCGTTCTATGCGTTCTACCGCAGCCTGGAGGCCTACCGTGGCTCCATGACCGACGGCAACGGCGTGATCGTGCTCGACAAGAACGACCCGTTCCTGCAGTACCTGAAGAACGACCGCTGAGGTCGCAGGGCAGTACCCCACGGGGCCCGGCCAGATGCCGGGCCCCGTGCTTTTTCCGGAGTCCCCCATGAAAGATCTGTTTGCCGCTGTCTGCCTGGTCGCGGTGCTGGAAGGCCTGTTCCTGTTCGTCGCACCGTTCGCCTGGAAGCGCATGGCCGAACGTCTGCTGGACCTGCCCAGCTCGGCCCTGCGCAGCTTCGGTGGGCTGGTGCTGCTGGCCGGCCTGAGCCTGCTGTGGTGGGCCCGCCACTGAAAGGGTAGTGCCGGCCGCTGGCCGGCAACCCGGGATTGCCGGCCAGCGGCCGGCACTACCGCCTGCGTTCACATGCATGGCCCGGCTCTGGTGGATGCCAACCTTGGTTGGCGTTGCCGGCCAGCGGCCGGCACTACCGGGCGGGGCGGCTGACCGGCCGGTAAAGCCGCCCGTCGGAAAGGTGGCACCCGACCCCGGAAACCCGGATAATGCACAAAAGCCGGACGGGCCTCCCCGTTCGGCTTTTTCCGTGTCTGGGCCTTCCATCGCCGGCCGCTCCCCGTTTGGAGCCGCCTTGCAGGTGCTGGCCAGCCCCGCCACGGTTTACCCGTCCGCGGCCCCGATGGCCGCAACAAATCGAGGAGCCCGTCATGGGTCAGTCTGTCGTAGTGTTGGGTGCCCAGTGGGGCGATGAAGGCAAGGGCAAGATCGTCGATCTGCTCACTGAGGAAATCGGCGCCGTCGTGCGCTTCCAGGGCGGCCACAACGCCGGCCACACCCTGGTCATCAACGGCAAGAAGACCGTCCTGCACCTGATCCCGTCGGGCATCCTGCGTGACGACGCGCTGTGCCTGATCGGCAACGGCGTGGTGATCTCGCCGGCCGCGCTGCAGAAGGAAATCGCCGAGCTGGAAGCCTCCGGCGTGGAAGTGCGGTCGCGCCTGAAGATCTCCCCGGCCGCGCCGCTGATCATGCCGTACCACATCGCCCTGGACCAGGCGCGCGAGCGCGCTGCCGGTGGCAAGGCGATCGGCACCACCGGCCGTGGCATCGGCCCGGCCTACGAAGACAAGGTGGCGCGTCGCGGCATCCGCATCGCCGACCTGCATTACCCGAAGCAGCTGGAAGAGCTGCTGCGCACCGCGCTGGATTACCACAACTTCGTGCTGACCAAGTATCTGAACACCGATGCGGTCGACTTCCAGAAGACCTTCGACGAAGCGCTGGCCTTCGGCGAATACGTGCAGCCGATGAAGTCCGACGTGGCCGGCATCCTGCACGACCTGCGCAAGCAGGGTAAGCGCGTGCTGTTCGAAGGCGCACAGGGCGCGCTGCTGGACATCGACCACGGCACCTACCCGTACGTCACCAGCTCCAACACCACCGTCGGTGGCGCGCTGGCCGGTTCCGGCGTCGGCGCCGATTCGATCGACTACGTGCTGGGCATCGCCAAGGCCTACGCCACCCGCGTCGGCGGTGGCCCGTTCCCGACCGAGCTGGACGACGAAGTCGGCCAGGGCATCCGTGACCGCGGCGCCGAGTACGGTGCGTCGACCGGCCGTCCGCGTCGTTGCGGCTGGATGGACATCGTCGCGCTGAAGCGTGCCGTGGCCATCAACGGCATCAGCGGCCTGTGCATCACCAAGCTGGACGTGCTGGACGGCATGGAAAAGCTGAAGGTCTGCATCGCCTACGAATACAACGGCAAGCGCACCGAGTACGCGCCGCTGGACGCGCAGGGCTGGGAAGAGTGCACGCCGGTGTACCTGGAGTTCCCGGGCTGGAGCGAGAACACCCACGGCATCACCAACTGGGACGACCTGCCGCCGGCTGCGCGCGCCTACCTGCGTTCGCTGGAAGAGCTGGCCGGCTGCCCGATCAGCATCGTCTCCACCGGCCCGGACCGCGACCACACCATGGTCCTGCAGGATCCGTTTGCCTGAGATAACGCCGGGCGCTGCCCGGCGTAGGTGACATGAAAAGCCCCGCGCAAGCGGGGCTTTTTCGTTACTGTGTCGCCAGGGCCAGCGGGGAAGCAAAGCGATGACCAGGACGTCAGCGTGAAGGGCGAAACGGTCGTGCGGATCACCCTGTGGGTGTTGTGGAGCCTGTGGGGCATCGCCTGCCTGGTACTGGTGCTGGGCGCGGCAGCCAATACCCTGGCTTCGCGCACGCAGACGGTGCCGTTGGTGCTGAGCCCTGGCGCAACCGCCCAGATCACCGTCTACCGCCTCATCGATGATCAACTGCGGCTGCGCCTGCGCTATGCCGCGGACGGTACGGACGCTGACCCCGAGGTGCTGCTGCGCATCGAAACTCCGACCGATCATGGAGACTTCCGCGCAGGGGAGCGTTCGGGAGTGGCCGGACAGGGCATCAATCGTGGGCTGGCTTCGGTTGAGTCCAGCGGCCTCATGGCGTCCTACTTCGGCTATGGTCGCGGCGATGCATTGCCACGCGGCCGCTCATGGGTGCGGCTAACCGTGCTGGAGGTGGACCCGGCGCTGGCCGATCGCGCGGCCACCGTCGAGCTGCAGCCGCCACTGGACCTGTTGAAGCTGACTGACCTGGATTATGTCTGGTTGTGGCCGTTCTTCTTCTGGAAAGTGGCGGCACTGCTCCTGCTGATTCCAGGAGCTGCCTTGGCGGTGTTCACGTTCACTTTGCGGCGCTGGCAGCACCGGGCTTCGAAGCAGGCGGATTCAGCAGTGGATACGGATTGATCGATTCCCCCTTCCACCACTGCTTCTCCGGCCCCAGCACGTGCACTTCAAAGTGCAGATGCGGAGCCTCAGCGCTGGCGTTGCCGGTACTGCCCACGTAACCGATCACCTCCCCGCGCCTGATCACCTGCTTTTCGGTCAGGCCGTCGGCATAGCGCTGCAGGTGCGCGTAGTAGTAGCACCAGCGTCCGCTGGGCTCGAACTGGTAGACCGTCAGTCCACCGCGCTCGCTGTCGAACAGTTTTTCCACCGTGCCATCGGCCACTGCCAGCACCGGCGTACCGGCATCGGCCATGATGTCGATGGCATCGTGCACGCGGCCTTCGCTGCGCGCATCGGTGAACGTGTCGCGCAGCTGGGAGGCCAGGACGCCCTGTACCGGCAGCAGCAGACCCGACGGCGCATCCGCAGTCCGCGCGGCTGACGGTGCGGTGGCGGCGGGGGCAGGGGCCGTGTCGAGCGGCGCTAGGGATCCCTTGGCCGGCGACACAGCTGCTGCCGGTTGTGCTTCCGGCAGCGAGGCGGCTACCGGCTCGCCTGCATCGCGGCGCAGCCACCAGCCTGCCCCCAGTCCCAGCAGAACACCCAGCACGATCAGCTGCGAAAGACGCATCCGCTCACTCCTGCATCACCACGGGGACGGAGGTATCCACCGCATCGGCCACGCGCAGCGCATCCCAGTTGGTCATGCGCACGCAACCATGTGACTCGGTCTTGCCGACATGGCCGGGCTCGGGCGTGCCATGCAGGCCGTAGTGTGGCTTGGACAGGTCGATCCAGACCCGGCCGACCGGATTGTTCGGGCCCGGCGGCAGTGTCGCCTTCTTTTCGCCCTTGCGCGCATCCCAGAACAGCTTGGGGTTGTAGTGGAACGGCGGGTCGCGATACACGCCCAGGATCTTCCATTCGCCAATCGGCAGCGGATCATGCTGGCTGCCGGAGGAAACCGGCACCTGAGCGATCACCTTGCCCTGCGCATCCAGCAGCTGCAGGCTGGAATCGGACTTGTCGACGACCACCTTGGCCGCCTTCGGCAGCGGCGATGGTGCGACATTGGGCACCTGGATGCGGTTGCCCGCCTTGCTCAGATCCACGCCCGGATTGAGCAGCTTCAACAGCTCAGGGGATGCGTGGAAGCGTTCGCCCAGCGACTCTTCGACGTTGTTGAAGCCCAGCGATTTCAGTTTGGCCTGTGCGGCGGGGCCCTTTGGCACCGCCTGGAACGGCCCGGCGACATCCTCGCCGGTCAGCGTGTAGCTGGCCAGGGGGGGGACCGTATCGGCCCGCAGGGCCTGCCAGGTCGCGTCGTCCAGTTCACCGGTGACGGTCAGGCCGTGCGCCGCCTGGAAACCCGACACCGCGCGCCGCTGGTTGCTGCCCACTTCACCGTCGATCTGGCCGGGCGAGAAATTCGCACGATCCAGCAGCACCTGGGCATGCAGGGCGGAACGTGCTGCGGTGTCCGGTCCGGCCTTCTCGGCAATGGGGGCGGGCAGTCCAGGGGGCGGTGCCTGCGCGAACGCCGGCGATGCCAGCAGCGAGAGAGCGAGCAGGGTGGATCGGTACACGGGTAATGGCATTGGGAACTCCAGCAGATGACGCCACCACCTTGCCTGCAGGCCGCGCCGAGCCACCGTGAAAGAGATCTGACGTCTGCATGAGCAGTCGGGTCGTTGCGCCACCGTCCCCGCGCGGGTGCCGCCGGCCAAGGGCTCACCAAGGTGAATGGTGCCCCACGCCATTGGCGGTTGGCGATCAAG
Source organism: Stenotrophomonas sp. YJH_SMC_91 (assembly GCF_059368495.1). NCBI lineage: Bacteria > Pseudomonadati > Pseudomonadota > Gammaproteobacteria > Lysobacterales > Lysobacteraceae > Stenotrophomonas > Stenotrophomonas sp. YJH_SMC_91. The sequence goes on from NZ_JCAFRT010000001.1 coordinate 403,182, forward strand.
ATTGCCTGGCGGGCCGCCGATAACGCCACATCCCCCCGTTTTGGATGTACCGATGAACTACTTGAGGAATGTCAGGGTTGCCTGGCGTCTTGGGCTGGGCTTTGGCCTGTTGCTGCTGTTGGTTGCGGCCGTGGTGGCCACCGGCGCCACCGCCAGTGTCGTGCAGAAGCGCGCGATGCAGCAGGTGGTCGATGTCAGCGTGGCCAAAGTGCGCCTGCTCTCGCAGATGCTCGATGCCAACAACCAGATGATGGTCGTTCGCCGCGAGATGCTGATCCGCCAGGGCGATGACCGTGGCCATGATGAGCAGCGCATCGCCGATCTGGTCAAGCGCTATGAGGCCAGTTGGACGGCCTACCAGGCGCTGCCCAGCGACGCCGAGGGCAAGGCCATTGCCGAAACCATCGCCGCCAAGCGTGCCATCGCGCGTCCGCTCAACAAGCAGACCAGCGAACTGATGGAGCAGGGCGACTACCCGGGCGCCGTGGCGCTGACCCTGGGCCCGGTGCAGGAAGCCGCCAACGGCTGGAACAAGGCGCTGTCCGATGGCGTGGACTTCGAGGAGAAGGAAAGCCGTGAGGCGGCCGCCGAGGCGATCCGCTTGGGCGAGCGCAGCCTGCTGCAGCTGCTGGTGCTGGGCGGCGTCGCGCTGCTGGTGGGCATCGGTGCCTCGGTGATGATCGGCCGCAGCCTGACCGGCCCGCTGGCCCGCGCGGTGAACCTGGCCGAGCGCCTGTCCAGGGGCCAGCTGGATCAGGAGTTCCGCCTCGGCGGCCGTGACGAACTGACCCAGTTGGGCGAGGCGATGGCCAGCGTGCGCCAGAGTGTGCAGGCGGCGATCGGCGCGCAGCTGCAGATGGCCGAACAGCACGAGGCCGGTGCGATCCGCTACCGCATGGACGCCAGCGCCTTCCCCGGCGATTTCGGCCGCATGGTGCAGGCCACCAACAGCCTGGTCGAATCGCACGTGCAGGTGGAACTGCTGATGGCCGAAGTGATGCAGCGCTATGCCATCGGTGACCTCAGCCGCGACCTGCCGGACTACCCGGGCGAGAAGGGCACGCTGACCCGCACTCTGGCCGCAGTGAAGCAGAGCCTGATGGCGATCAACGCGCAGATCGATGCACTGGCCCGGGCCGCGCGCGCCGGTGATTTCAGCATGCGTGGCGATGCCGCTGCGTTCCAGTTCCAGTTCAAGGCGATGGTCGAGCACCTCAACGGCATGATGGCCAGTTCGCAGGCCAGCATAGCTGATGTCTCCGACGTGCTACGCGCGATCTCGCACGGCGACCTGACTGCACGCATGGACGGCGAGTACGACGGTGTATTCGCCCGCATGCGTGACGACGCCAACACCACCACCGCGCAGCTGACCGGCATCGTGCGTGGCATCCAGGTTGCCGCCGACAGCATCAACAACGCGGCGCAGGAACTGGCCGCCGGCAACAACGACCTGTCGCGCCGCACCGAGCAGCAGGCCGCCAACCTGGAAGAAGCCGCCGCATCGATGGAGGAACTGACCTCGACTGTGCGCCAGAATGCCGAGCTCGCTCGTCAGGCCGACAGTGAAGCGCATGCCGCCGGTGCCGCCGTACGCGAAACCGAGCAGGCGATGGCGCAGATGGCGTCGGTGATGGGTGAGATCGATCAGTCCTCGGCACGCATCTCGGAAATCTCCACCGTGATCGACGGCATCGCGTTCCAGACCAACATCCTGGCGCTGAATGCTGCGGTTGAAGCCGCGCGTGCAGGTGAGCAGGGCCGTGGTTTTGCCGTGGTCGCCAGCGAGGTACGCACGCTCGCACAGCGTGCCGGTGTCGCCGCCAAGGAAATCAAGGAGCTGATCGAAGACGCCGCTGCCAAGGTGAAGAGCGGCCTGGCGGTGACCGTTGAATCGGAAGCCGCGATCGCCCGCGTGGCCCAGGCCAGCTCGCGCACCACGCAGCTGATGAGCGACATCGCAGCGGCCAGCAAGGAACAGGCCGCCGGTATCGAGCAGGTCAACCAGGTGGTGGTGCAGATGGACCAGGTGACCCAGCAGAACGCTGCGCTGGTGGAAGAAGCCACTGCCGCCAGCCGCGCGCTGGAAGAACAGGCGCATGCGTTGACCACGTCGGTGGCGGTGTTCAAGGTGGAGCAGGGCGCGCGCATGCCCATCGTGCCTGCGCAGGCGGCGTAAGCAACCTGCGACTGGATGTTGGATGACGCCCTGCATGCGATGCCCCGCATGCAGGGCACCGCATGCACGCAACCGGTCGGTGCCGCTGGCTAGCGGCCGCCCGCGGCGCGTTCGATCAGCCAGCCGGCTGCGTACAGCAACAGCAGTGTTGGCGGAACCAGTACTGCATACGCGGTCGACCAGGGTTTGCCGTACAGCAGGCTGCCTGCGCCGATGGCATCGAGTGCAGCAGACTGCAGGGTGATGGGGAGCGACATCAGGATATAGGCCCCCTTCGGGTCCGCATCCGACTGCGCGCCGTGAACCAGCCATGCGGTCAACAGCAGGTAGACCACGCAAAGCGCAAGACCGGTCCAGCTCAGTAATCGCCGCATCTTCATCCGCACGCCTCCGTTCAACGGACGTCGAAGTGAGCCTGCAGAGGCAGGCTCACATTCCGCAGCAGATCCCTGACCACCACCTGCGCAGTCCACGTGCCTTTCGGATCACTGGCCTCGGCCACGAACTTCAGGTGCAGGTTGGTCATGTACAACAGGGTTGGCGGGCCGGGCAGGGCAGCGGTGAAACAGGGAACATCGCGTTCGTCGATGCTGGTACTGCCGTCCGGGCGCAGCATGCGCAGATCGCAGTGCACCTTGGGTACGCGGTTCTCATCTAGTTGCGGGTTGGACAGGAATGTCAGCAGGAACAATTCACCGCCCGGGTGGACTTCGTCGGCCTGGGTAAAACCGGGAGTGGTCTCTGGTGGGGTTTCCCACTTGGCCCGCCAGTCGGCATCGGAGGTGACCAGCAGCGATGCCGCAAAGCCACCGCTGGATTTCATGGCATCGGTCTCCGGCATCGCCTTGCCTGCCCCGTTTATCCAGCCATCGCTGGCGGAACTGTTCAGTGGCAGCATCATGGCCATCATGGCCAGCGCGTAGGTCCATCGCATCAGAGGCTCTCCTTGGCAGCCGCGTCCCGCAGCAGAGCGGGGAGTATCGCTCAACCTTGACCGGCAAAGCAGCAGGAGAGCCGGAGCGAAGGTTCCGCTGCCTGCCGATGTGGGCGATGCTTGCCAGCAAAGGAGGTGACATGGGAATCGGGCGCGAGGAAAAGCCGGGCTGTGATTCAGCATCACCCACGCCGCAGCACGTGCTGATGCTGCCCGGGCTGGATGGCTCCGGCAGGCTGTCGATCCCGTTTCTGTCAGCACTCCAGGCTCATGGGCTGACGACGCAGGCGATTACGCTGCCTGCGCAGGGAGGGCAGGATCACGCCACGCTGGCCCAACGGCTGTGGTCGCAGCTGCCCGGCCATCCCTTCATCCTGCTTGCCGAGTCCTTCTCGGGCCCGTTGGCGGTTGAACTGGCCACGCGACAGCCCGCCGGGCTGCGCGGACTGGTGCTTGCCGCGACCTTTGCGCGTCGACCGGTGCCATTGCCGGCAGCCAGCGCAGCCCTGCTGACGCCGGCCTGGCCTCTGCCTCCCGTGGCGTTGCTGGCGCGCCTGCTGCTGGGGCGGTGGCGCACCCGCGAGCACCTGTCGATGCTGCGCGATGCGCTGGCCCGGATTCCGGCGGCCACATTGCGGCAACGCGCCGCAGCGACCCTGCGCGTCGACATACGCGCATTGCTGCCGGCAATCGACGTGCCGACGCTGTGCCTGCACGCGTGCCATGACCGCCTGCTGTGGCCGCCCAGCGTGGCAGAACTGCAGGCCCTTTTGCCGGATGCCCGGCATGTTTCGCTGGAAGGGCCGCATCTGCTGCTGCAGGCACGCGCTGACGCAGCCGCAGCCGAAGTTGCCGCGTGGATGAGGACGCTGTCGCCCTGATCGAAGGACTCAGCCGCGCGCGCGGATACGCGCGGCCTTCTTCGCCGCCACCTTGCGCACGGTCTTCTTCGCCGCACGTGTCTTCGCCGCCTTCTTCGCTGCAGCACTGCGCGAGGCGGCTGTACCGGCCTTCTTGGCCGCTGTCTTCTTTGCGGTTTTCTTTGTGGCTGTCTTGCGAGCCGGTGCCTTCTTTGCCGCCTTCCTGGCTGTCGTCTTCTTCGCAGGTGCCTTCTTCGCCGCCGTCGCCTTGGTCGTGGCCTTCTTTGTGCCCGACTTCCTGGCAGGCGCCTTCTTGGCAGCCTTCTTGCTGGTCGCCTTCTTCGTACCCTTGCGCGCGCTGCCGCTACGCTTGCCACCACCATCCTGCTTGTTCACGGTCGCCCAGGCAATGCGCTCGGCCGTGCCTTCGCTGGCACCGCGCTCGCGCTCGCTTTCCTCGATGTGCTCGGCCTGGCGCTTCTGTTTATCGGAATATGCGGATTTGTCACCACGGGGCATGACAGTTCTCCTGTTGTTGTAGTCAGGCCAGCAGGCGCAGCTTGGGTTCGCGCGCCCACTGGCGGGTGGCGGCCGCCGCCAGGAATGCCTTGGCGTCTTCCGCTTCGACGATGCCGGCGTCGTTGCCGACCCTTGCCGCCTTCAGCAGCGCCTGGCCGCCCGCGTCGCTGGCGATGGCCTTCAGGTGCGCCCACGCCTGGCTGACGAATTCGATAGCTGCACTCTCTTTCGACAAGGCCTTCGCCGCTTCCGGGCTGAGCACCACGGCTACTGCATCGAACACGGCCGACGGGGTGCCCGCCAGTTGCCCATCCGCCGCCTGCAGCGCGCCATCGCTGAGCGTGGCGCCACCCACTCTGGGGGCGACCAGCTTCACATCCGCACCTGCTTTCCTGGCTGCCTTGCTCAGGCTGGCAATGATCCGGGCATCAGAACCCTCATCGAACAGGATGCCGATGCAGCGCCCTTGCAGGGTGGGTTTGTTGCGACCGATCACCCGCACTTCGGGGGCGGGGGGCATGTCCCGCACTGGGGTAGCGGTCGGCGCCGGGTCGGGCAGTGCAGGCAACGCCAGACCATCGGCCACGCGCTGCGCCAGTGAGTCATCGATGTTGCGCAGGTGACTGACGGTGCGTACCCGCACCTTCAGCGTTTCCACCTTGGACAACTCGAACACCAGCGCCGATGCCAAGTGCGCCTGCTCCGGCTTTTCGAGGCTGCGGAAGAACATGCGGGCCTGGCTGTAGTGGTCGGCGAAACTCTCCGCGCGGGTGCGACCCTTGCGGCCATCGTCGGCGCTGGCATGGCTGCGGAATCCGGCAGGCGTCTCGCGCGGGGTGTCCTCCTGCAGCGAACTGGGATCGTAGGCCACCCGACCCTTGGGAACCTGCATCTGCATGTGGCCGTCGCGCTGATGATTGGCAAACGGGCACTTGGGCGCATTCACCGGGATCTGGTGGAAGTTCGGGCCGCCCAGGCGCAGCAGCTGGGTGTCCAGGTAGGAGAACAGGCGCCCCTGCAGCAGCGGGTCGTTGCTGAAGTCGATGCCCGGTGGCACGTTGGCCGGGCAGAAAGCCACCTGCTCGGTCTCGGCGAAGAAGTTGTCCGGCCAGCGGTCCAGCACCATGCGCCCGATGACCTGCAACGGCACCAGCGATTCGGGAATGATCTTGGTCGGGTCCAGATGATCGAACGGGAATGCGTCGGCGTCTTCTTCGGTGAACAACTGCACCGCCAGTTCCCATTCCGGGAAGTCGCCGCGCTGGATGGCCTCGAACAGGTCACGGCGATGGAAGTCATTGTCGGCCGACTGCAGCTTCAGCGCTTCGTCCCAGACCGTGGACTGGATACCCAGCTTGGGCCGCCAGTGGAACTTGACGAACGTTGACTCGCCGGCCTCGTTCAGCAGGCGGAAGCTGTGCACACCGAAGCCTTCGATCATCCGCAGCGAACGCGGTATGGCGCGGTCGCTCATCGCCCACATGATCATGTGCATCGATTCGGGCATCAGCGAAATGAAGTCCCAGAACGTGTCATGGGCCGACGCGGCCTGCGGGAAGGCACGGTCCGGTTCCATCTTCACCGCGTGCACCAGGTCCGGGAATTTCATGGCGTCCTGGATGAAGAACACCGGGATGTTGTTGCCGACCAGATCCCAGTTGCCTTCCCTGGTATAGAACTTCACCGCGAAGCCGCGCACGTCGCGCGGGGTGTCCACTGAACCTGCGCCACCGGCCACGGTCGAGAAGCGGGTGAACACGGGTGTTTTCACGCCAACCTCGGTCAGGATGCGCGCGCGGGTATGCGCCTTCAGTGATCGGGTCAACTCGAAGTAGCCATGCGCAGCGCTGCCGCGGGCGTGCACGATGCGCTCGGGAATGCGCTCATGGTCGAAGTGGGTGATCTTCTCGCGCAGGATGAAGTCCTCCAGCAGCGTAGGCCCCCGAGGTCCCTGCCGCAGGGAGTTCTGGTTGTCTGCCACCGGGATGCCCTGATCGGTGGTCATCGCCGGATGACTGCCCCCGGCCTGCTGGTGCAGTTCATCGCCGTTGCCGCGGTGATGGTTCTCGGCGTGGGTGGTTGCGCGCTTGCCGGTCGGCTTGCTGGCGGCCATTGACGTTGGCTCCGGATGCTCAAAGAGAACCACGACACTGGAACCGGGCCCGTTAAACCGAGGTCCGGCAAAGGTGAACGTACAGGCAAAAGCAGGCTCGGGTATGCTTGCTCCATGCGAGTCGAGCCCGCCGACATCGAAGCCCTGTTCGACGCCATCCCGGATGTGCTGTTCTTCATCAAGGACCTTCAGGGGCGTTACACCCACGTCAACCAGACCATGCTGCGGCGGCTGGGCCTGCGCGCCCGCAAGGACGTGATCGGGCGTACCGCGGCGGAGATCTACCCGACCGGGCTGAGCGCCGACTACGTGGACCAGGACGCCCGCGTGCTGGCCGGTGAGGTGATCGAGAACCTGATGGAGCTGCACCTGTTCGCCAACCGCGAACCGGGCTGGTGCCTGACCTGCAAGCGCCCGCTGGTGGTCGATGGGGCCATCGAGGGCCTGATCGGCATTTCCCGCGACCTTGGCCAGAAGGACAGCCTGGGTACCCAGTACGAGCAGCTGCGGCTGGCGCTGGCCCACCTCAACGCGCACTACGCCGAAAACGTGCGCATGCAGACCCTGCTGGACATCACCGGCTTCTCGCTGTCCAAGCTGGAGCGCAGCTTCCGCAAGGTGTTCCAGATGACCCCGCAGCAGGTGCTGACCCGGCTGCGGATCCAGATGGCCATGCACCTGCTGCACGGTGACGAGAGCATCGCCAGCATCGGCCAGGCCTGCGGTTTCAGCGACCAGAGCGCCTTTACCCGCAAGTTCAAGGCTGAAACCGGTTTCTCGCCGCGTGCCTACCGCGCCCGTATTGGTGGCAGTGTCGGAGAGCCGGCACTGGCCTGAGCCGCCTGCTGCGCTGTGCCTATCCCCGCGGGCATGGGACAGGGTAAGGTGTCGCCCCTGTAGCCCGCCGCCAGCCCTGCCGATGCCCAACTCGATTCCGACCGCTTCGCCGTCCCGCCTCGGACATTCGCTCAAGCCCCGCCAGCTGATCATGATGGGCCTGGGCAGCGCCATCGGCGCCGGCCTGTTCCTCGGCTCGGGCGTGGGTGTGCAGGCGGCCGGTCCGGCGGTCCTGGTGTCGTATCTGGTCGCCGGCGCGCTGGTGATCATCGTGATGAACGCTCTGGGCGAAATGGCGGCGGCCAAACCGACCAGTGGCGCGTTCTCGGTCTATGCCGCCGATGCCATGGGCGCCACCGCCGGTGCCACCGTCGGCTGGTTGTGGTGGGTGCAGCTGGTGATCGTGATCGCCGCCGAGGCGGTGGGAGCGGCCGGGCTGCTGGCCACGGTCTGGCCAGCAGTACCTGTACCGATGGCGGCGCTGGCCTTCATGCTGTTCTTCACCGCGATCAACCTGCTCGGGGTGAAGAACTTCGGCGAGTTCGAATTCTGGTTCGCCATCCTCAAGGTGGCGGCGATCCTGGCCTTCATCGCCATCGGCGTGGCGCTGCTGATGGGCTGGCTGCCGCAGGTGACCTCGCCGGGCCTGAGCAACTTCACCGAGCATGGTGGCTTCGCGCCGAAGGGCCTGGCGGGTATTGGCGCTGCACTGCTGGTTGTCGTTTTTGCCTTCGGTGGCACCGAGATCGTGGCCGTTGCGGCGGCGGAGACCGAAGATCCGGAGCGCAGCATCGCCCGTGCCATCCGCACCGTGGCGTGGCGCATCCTGGTGTTCTACATCGGCTCGCTGAGCGTGATCATCGCCGTCGTGCCGTGGACCAGCGAAGCGTTGAAGTCGCCGTTCGCCGCCGTGCTGGACATTGCCCGTATTCCGGGCGCCGGCACCGCCATCACCCTGATCGCGGTGATCGCGCTGCTGTCGGCACTCAATGCCAACCTCTACGGCGCCTCGCGCATGATGTATTCACTGGCGCAGCGCCGCGAAGCCCCGGCCGTGCTGGGCTGGACCGATCCGCGCCAGGTGCCGGTGATTGCCGTGCTGGCCAGCGTGCTGTTCGGTTTCGCCGCCACGGTGATGGAACTGCTGTTCCCGGACCGGGTGCTGCCGGTGCTGCTGAACATCGTCGGTTCCACCTGCCTGCTGGTGTGGACGCTGTCGCTGGTCTCGCAACTGGTGTTGCGCCGCCGCGCAGATCGCCTGGGTACCCGGCTGCCGTTCCGCATGGCGGGCTTCCCGTGGCTGACCTGCTGCGCGCTGGCGATCCTGGCGCTGATCTTCGGCCTGCTGCTGAGCGAGTCGCACACCCGCCTGCAGTTCCTGTCGATGGTGGCGCTGACCGCCACGATCGCCGCCGGCAGCGCCATCGCACGGCGCATGCGCGAGGCGTGACTGGAGCTGCCGGCCAGCGGCCGGCACTACCACGGGGGCTGCACATCTGCCGTGCCATCCTGATCGTGTGGGCCGTCATCGGCCCGTCGACCGGGAGTACCGCATGCTGCGCAGTCGCCCCTTCCTGATGTTTACCGGCCAGGCCGAGGCCGCGCTGGCCCTGTACGCCGAGGCCTTCGCCGATTTCAGCCTGCTGGCAATGCAGCGCCATCCGGACGGCGCCGGTGCCGGCGTGCCCGGGCAGGTCCGACAGGCCATCTTCCTGCTCGGTGGCACCCACTACCTGTGCTTTGACAGCCTGGACGTGCACGATTTCACCTTCAGCCCGTCGATCTCGCTGTTCGTCGAGTGCTCCGGCGCCGAGCAGTTCGAGCGCGCCGCGCGCGTGCTGGGCGAGGGCGGCCACTGGCTGATGCCGGTGGGCGACTATGACTTCAGCAACCGCTACGGCTGGGTGCAGGATCGCTTCGGCGTGTCGTGGCAGTTGAGCCTGGGGCAGATGCCGGACCCGTGATCGGGATTACCGTGGATGTGGACCCTGGTCCACCCGCCCTCATGAAAACGGCCCGCTTGCGCGGGCCGTTCTCTTTACCGATGCCGCGAGGAATCAAGCCTCGACTTCATCATCCTTGTAGGCATCGACCGGGATGCAGGCGCACATCACGTTCTTGTCGCCGTACACGTTGTCGACGCGCGCCACCGGCGGCCAGTACTTGCTCTGCTTCAGGCTGGCCAGCGGGAAGGCAGCCAGTTCGCGCGGGTAGGCGTGGGTCCACTCGCTGGCGGTCACCGCGGTGGCGGTGTGCGGCGCGTTCTTCAGCGGGTTGTCCTCGCGGTCCAGGCGGCCGTCTTCGATCGCGGTGATCTCCTCGCGGATCTGGATCATCGCGTCGATGAAGCGGTCCAGCTCGTGCAGCGATTCGCTCTCGGTCGGTTCGACCATGAGCGTGCCGGCCACCGGGAAGCTCAGGGTCGGGGCGTGGAAGCCGAAGTCGATCAGGCGCTTGGCGACGTCCTCGGCGCCGATGCCGCTGGTCTTCTCCAGCGGGCGTACGTCGAGGATGCACTCGTGTGCCACCAGGCCGTTGCGGCCGGTGTACAGGGTCTTGAAGTGCGGGGCCAGGCGCTTGGCGATGTAGTTGGCGTTGAGCTGCGCGACCTGGGTGGCCTTGCGCAGGCCTTCGCGGCCCATCATCGCGATGTACATCCAGCTGATCGGCAGGATCGAGGCGCTGCCGAAGCTGGCGGCGCTGACCATGCCGACCGGGCCGTTGTCACCCAGCTTGCCCGGCAGGAACGGGGCCAGGTGTTCCTTGACCGCGCACGGGCCGACGCCCGGGCCGCCGCCGCCGTGCGGGATGCAGAAGGTCTTGTGCAGGTTCAGGTGCGAAACGTCCGAACCCCACTTGCCGGGCTTGGCCACGCCGACCAGGGCGTTCATGTTGGCGCCGTCGGTGTACACCTGGCCGCCGTGCTGGTGGATGATCTCGCAGATCTCGACCACCTCTTCCTCGAACACGCCGTGCGTGGACGGGTAGGTCATCATGATCGCGGCCAGGCGGTCGCTGTACTTCTCGGCGTTGAGGCGGATGTCTTCAACATCGACATTGCCGTTGGCATCGGTCTTGGTGACCACCACCTTCATGCCGCACATCTGCGCCGAGGCCGGGTTGGTGCCGTGCGCCGAATCGGGGATCAGGCAGATGTCGCGGTGGCCTTCGCCGCGCGAGCGGTGGTAGGCGCGGATCGCCAGCAGGCCGGCGTACTCGCCCTGTGCGCCGGAGTTCGGCTGCAGGCTGACCGCGTCGTAGCCGGTGCATTCGACCAGCATCGCTTCCAGCGTGTCGATCAGTTCCTTGTAGCCCAGCGCCTGGTCGGCCGGCACCAGCGGGTGGATCTGCGAGAACTCCGGCCAGGTCACCGGGATCATCTCGGCGGTGGCGTTGAGCTTCATGGTGCACGAACCCAGCGGGATCATCGTGCGGTCCATCGCCAGGTCCTTGTCGGCCAGCGAACGCAGGTAGCGCAGCAGTTCGTGCTCGCTGTGGTGGGTGTTGAACACCGGGTGGGTCAGGAACGCGGACTGGCGCAGCAGGCCGGCCGGCAGCGCGTCGGCGGTGCTGGCATCCAGCGCGTCGACGTCCAGCGAGGCACCGAACACCGCAGCCACGGCGACGATGTCGGCGCGGGTGGTGGTCTCGTCCAGGCTGATGCCGACCGAGTCGCTGTCGATCGCGCGCAGGTTGTAACCGGTGGCGCGTGCTTTGGCATGGATTTCATCGGCATGCACGCCGGTGACGTGCAGGGTGTCGAAGAAGTCGCCACCGACCTTCACGCCGGCATTGCGCAGCGCTGCGGCCAGGATCGAGGCCAGTCGATGGGTGCGGCGGGCAATGCGGGTGAGGCCTTCCGGGCCGTGGTAAACGGCGTACATCGAGGCCATCACCGCCAGCAGCACCTGCGCGGTACAGATGTTGGAGGTGGCCTTCTCGCGGCGGATGTGCTGTTCGCGGGTCTGCAGGGTCAGGCGGTAGGCCGGGTTGCCCTGGGCATCGATCGAAACGCCGATCAGGCGGCCCGGCATCGAGCGCTTGTAGGCGTCACGGCAGGCCATGAAGGCGGCGTGCGGGCCACCGAAGCCGAACGGCACGCCGAAACGCTGGCTGTTGCCGACCACGATGTCCGCGCCCCATTCGCCCGGGGCGGCCAGCAGGGTCAGTGCCAACAGGTCGGTGGCCACGGCCACCAGGCCGCCACGTGCGTGCACAGCGTCGACCAGCGCCTTGTAGTCGCCGACCTGGCCGAAGGTATCCGGGTACTGCAGCAGCAGGCCGAAGGCTTCCGACTCCAGCGCTTCGGCCGGGGTGCCGACGCGCAGCACGATGCCCATCGGCTCGGCGCGCGTGCGCAGCAGTTCCAGGGTCTGCGGGTGCACGGCGTCGTGCACGAAGAAGGTGTCCGACTTCGACTTGGCCGAACGCTTGGCCAGGGTCATCGCTTCGGCGGCGGCGGTGGCTTCGTCCAGCAGCGAGGCGTTGGCGATTTCCATGCCGGTCAGGTCGGCGCACAGGGTCTGGAAGTTGATCAGCGCTTCCATGCGGCCCTGCGAGATTTCCGCCTGGTACGGGGTGTAGGCGGTGTACCACGCCGGGTTTTCCAGGATGTTGCGCAGGATCACGTTCGGCGTGTGGGTACCGTAGTAACCCTGGCCGATGAAGCTGCGCAGCACGGTGTTCTTGTCGGCGATCGCACGGATCTTCGCCAGTGCCTGCACTTCGGTCATCGACTCCGGCAGTGCCAGCGGTGCCGGCGACTTGATCTTGGCCGGCACGATGGCGTCGGTCATCGCATCCAGCGACGCGTGGCCGACGACGTCGAGCATCTGCGCGATCTCGGCGTCGTTGGGGCCGATGTGGCGCTCGACGAACGCGTTGTGGTGCTCGAGCTCACGCAGGGAAGGGGTGTTCTGGGACATGGCGAAGGATCCGTCAGGAAAGGGCACACGCACGGGCACAAGCCGCCGGTCGGCGGTCTGCGGGGCGCCCCTCTGTCCTTTTGCCTGAGAGTTTAAAAGCGCGGCGGACCGCAGCTTCGTGCCCCTTCGGCGCCGGATCGAACCGGTCTCTCCAGAGTTGTGTTACGGGTGGTATCGGGCCTGAGCGATTACGGGCGTTGCGCCTTCGGCAGCGGTGTTCCGCTTCTCCCACCGTGTTGCCCGCCGATTATAGCCCGTTGCGGGCGCGGCGGCCGCCTTCGGACCTGGCGGCCGCGCCTGAATGGCCGATGGCCCGTCCGTGCGTTTTGTGCACTGCTGCATGGCATCAGGCGCATTCCCCACCTATGATGGGCGGATACCCGAATTCATCTGGCGCCGTCCCTGCTGCAGGGGACCGGCGCCCGCCGTGCGTGCCGCGCATGGCCCTGCCGGACGCCTTTCCCATGACCGCCGCTGTTGCTCCCTCCACCCGCCGCATGGCCCTGCTGCTCGCCGGCCTGGCCATGTTCGGTCCGTTCTCGATCGACACCATCTTCCCCGCGTTCCCGCAGCTGGCCCAGCGCCTGGCGGTGGACGAAGTGGCGGTGCAGCAGACCATCAGCGTGTACCTGCTGTTCTACGGCCTGATGAGCCTGGCGCACGGTCCGCTGTCCGACGCCTGGGGCCGCAAGCGGGTGATCCTCGGTGGCCTGGTGGTGTTCGTCGGCGCTTCGGTCGGCTGCGCGCTGTCCACCGACCTGACCACGCTGCTGGCGTTCCGTGCGCTGCAGGGCCTGTCAGCAGGCGTCGGCATGATCGTCGGCCGCGCGGTGATCCGCGACCTGTACCACGGCCACGATGCGCAGCGCCTGATGAGCCAGGTATCGATGCTGTTCGGCATCGCTCCGGCCATCGCACCGATCATTGGCGGCTGGATCCTGCTCAGTGGCGCCGGCTGGCCACTGATTTTCTGGTTCCTGGTGGTGTTTGCGCTGCTCCTGCTGGCGGCCACCGCACGCTACCTGCCGGAAACCCATCCGGTGGAGGCACGGGTGCCGTTGTCGCCGCGCGTGCTGCTGCGTGATTACGTGCGCATCGGTTTCAACCCGCGGTTCCTGCGCCTGGCGCTGGCCGGCAGCATCGGTTTCGGCGGCATTTTCCTGTACATCTCCTCGGCGCCGGTGTTCGTGATGCAGCACCTGCATCTGGGCGAGGGTGGTTTTGCCTGGCTGTTCATCCCCACCATCGGCGGCATGACCACCGGCTCGTTCCTGTCCGGGCGCATGGCCGGGCACACCACGCCCACCCGCCAGGTGTCCATTGGTTTCGGCCTGTGTGCGCTGTCGGTGCTGCTGAATGTCGGCTACGTGGCGCTGTCGCCGCAGTTCGTGCTGCCGTGGGCGGTGCTGCCGATCTTCCTGGGTGGCATGGGCATGGCGCTGATCTTCCCGATCCTGGCGCTGGCGGTGCTGGACATGTACCCGCACCAGCGCGGCCTGGCCTCGTCGCTGCAGGCCTTCGTGCAGCTGATGATCAGCACGGTGGTGGCCGGCGTGGTGTCGCCGCTGCTCAGCGCCAGCCCGCTGCACCTGGCGCTGGGGCAGGCCGCGTTCTTCGCCGCCGGCTTCGTGTTCTGGTACTGGGAACACCAGCGTGAACGCGCGGCACAGGCGGCCTGCACGGGCCATTGAGCAGCGCGCAGGGGTAGGGCCGGCCGCTTTGCCCGCAACGCTTGCGAAGAGGAACGACCGGACTAGGCTGGGCACTCCAGCCAGCCGGTGCGTGGATGCACGACAGCCAGCCAATCCGATGTCGTTGCATGAGGTTCCCCATGGCTGCGCAGCAGACCTACCGCCTGTTCGAGGTGGCGCTGAAGGAGCGCCGCGTTCTTTCCCCTTCCCTTGACCGCATGGTGTTCACCGGTGCCGACGTGGCGCGGATGAAGACCGAAGGCCCTGACCAGCGCATCAAGGTGTTCTTCCCCTTGCCCGGCCAGGAGGTGCCGCAGGTCCCCAGCGGTGAAGACTGGTACCCACGCTACCGGGCCCTGCCGGACGACAAGCGCCCGCCGATGCGTACCTACACCATCCGCCAGTTGCGCGCCGAGCAGGGCGAGGTCGACGTCGATTTCGTCATCCATGGCGAAACCGGCCCCGCCTCGCGCTGGGCCATGCACGCCCGCCCTGGCGACCGCGTGGTGCTGCTGGCCCCGGACGCCGACTGTGCCGGGAGCAGCGAGGGCTGGGAGTGGAAGCCACCGGCCGGTGTCGGCCAGGTGCTGCTGGTGGCCGATGAAACCGCGTTGCCTGCGGTGGCCGGCATCCTCGAGGAGCTGGCGGCCATGGTCGACCCACCGCGCACGCTGGCGCTGCTGGAGGTGGCGCAGGCCGGTGATGCGGTGCACCTGAAGGCGCCCTCCAGCGCCGAGCTGGTCTGGCTGCCGCGCGGGCAGGCCGCCTACGGACAGCGGTTGCTGCAGGCGGTCCAGGCGCGGTTGGCAGCGACCTTGGGCGTGACTGCCGGCGATGCGCTGGAGGAGATCGACGTCGATACGCAGATCCTCTGGGAGCAGGCCGATACCCGGGTGGCCGGACCGCTGTATGCCTGGGTGGCGGGCGAGGCGGGGGCCGTGATGGCGATCCGTCGCCATCTGGTGCGCGACTGCGGGCTGGACCGCCGCGCGATCACCTTCATGGGCTACTGGCGGCACGGCAAAGTGCTGGACTGAGGGGTGTGAAGCGGTGCTGCGGGCGGGGTGCGCTATCCTTGCGCCCCCCTTCGCAGCGGTACCGCACCATGTCCACCAGCTCCAAGACCCGCCGCGACCAGCGCCGTCGCCAGGAAAAGCAGGCCGCCAACAAGGCCGCCGCGCAGGCCTCGCCGGTGGAGCCGCATGCGGAACTGCGCGATGCACAGCGCACCCTGCTGGCCGGTGTCGTGCGCCGCGACGGCGAATGGGTGCTGGGCATGGATGGCCGCATTGCCGGCCACAGCGAAAGCGCCGCACAGGTGCTGGCGCTGATCATGCAGGCCGGTGAGCTGCACGAACGCAATGGCACGCCGGTGCGCCTGATGTACTCCGACGCGCTGCGCGATGCCGCACAGGCCGAAGCCAGGGAGAAGGGCCAGACCTTCGAGGAATTCAAGGCCGAGCTGGCCGCAGCGATGGCCGCGAAGAAGAACAGCTGACCGCTGTTGCGGTAGAGCCGGCCGCTGGCCGGCTGCCAGACGGATTTCCACCGTGCAGTTGCCGGCCAGCGGCCGGCACTACCGGAAAGGGACGGATTCTCGCGGACCCGCCCCTTTTCTCATTTCGCCGCCGGGGCCGCGTTGGCCTGCCAGCCGCACATCTGGCCTTTGACTGCTGTTTCGGTAGAGCCGGCCGCTGGCCGGCTGCCGGTTGGGTCTTCATCGCGTAGTTGCCGGCCAGCGGCCGGCACTACCGGAAAGGGGCGGATCCTTTCGGACCCGCCCCTTTTTTCATTTCGCCGTCGGGGCCGCGTTGGCCTGCCAGCCGCACATCTGGCCTTTGACTGCTGTTTCGGTAGAGCCGGCCGCTGGCCGGCTGCCAGATGGATTTCCACCGTGCAGTTGCCGGCCAGCGGCCGGCACTACCAGAAAGGGACGGATCCTCGCGGACCCGCCCCTTTTCTCATTTCGCCGCCGGAGCCGCGTTGGCCTGCCAGCCGCACATCTGGCCTTCGTTCTGCTGCTTCAGCCACTCGTTGACCGGGGTGAAGTACTCGATCATCGGGCCGGCATCGAGCTTGTCGGTACCGGTCAGCTCCTTCAGCGTGGCCTGCCACGGCTGGCTGGCACCCTTGCTCAGCATCGCCCAGTACTTCTGGCCGGCTTCCTTGTTGCCGTAGAAGGTGCACTCATGCAGCGGGCCCTTGTAGCCGGACGCGTCGCACAGGCCCTTGTAGAACTGGAACTGCAGGATGCGCGCCAGGAAGTAGCGGGTGTACGGAGTGTTGCCCGGCACGTGGTACTTCGCGCCCGGATCGAAGAACTCTTCGCCACGGGTGCTGGCCGGCGCCACGCCCTGGTACTTGGCCTTCAGGTCCCACCACGCCTTGTTGTAGTTGTCGGCAGTAATCGAGCCATCGAACACGCCCCAGCGCCAGCGGTCGATCATCAGCCCGAACGGCAGGAACGACACGCCTGACAGCGCCATGCGCATCTGGTTGTTGATGACCGCCTCGCGGCTTTCGGTCGGCGCATCGACCAGGCCGATCGAGCTGAGGTACTTGGGCGTCATCGCCAGCACGATGGTGTCGCCGATCGCTTCATGGAAGCCATCGTTGGCACCGCCCTGGAACAGCGGTGGCAGCGGGTTGTAGGCCAGGTCGTAATAGATGTGGCCCAGCTCGTGGTAGATGGTGGTGAAGTTCTCTTCGTTCGGCTTGATGCACATCTTGGTGCGCACGTCGCCTTCCATGTTCATGTCCCAGGCGCTGGCGTGGCAGACCACGTCGCGGTCGTCAGGCTTGATGAACTGGGTTTTTTCCCAGTAGGACTGCGGCAGCGACGGCATGCCCAGCGACACGTAGAAGTCCTGCGCGCGCTCGGTCATCTGCTTGGCGGTACGCAGTTCGGCCTCGCGCTGCGCCTTGTACTGCGCGGCCACGTTCGCATCCTTGCCGGCCTTGGCCAGCGCCGCGCTCAGGTTGGTCTGGTACTGCTTTTCCAGCGCCGCGGTGATGTCCAGGCTGCCGGCGCCCGGGTACGGTTCCAGCTGGTCCCACAGGTTCGACCAGTCCTGCTGCCACATGTTGCCCAGCAGGTGCGCGGCGATCAGGCCATTCCCCACTTCGGCCTTGTCCTTGCCATAGGTCTTGTCCAGCTTGCCGCGCGCGTAGCAGTGCAGCTGCTCGTACATCGGCTTGACCTGTTCCCACAGGCGGTCGGTTTCCGGGCCGATCTGCTCCGGCGGCATGTCGTAGCCGCTGCGCCACATCTGGCCGGCATCGGTGAAACCCATGCCCTTGGCGCCTTCGTTCACCAGGCCGACGAACTTCTGGTAGTCGCCGCGCATGCTCTTGGTGGTGCTGTGCCAGCCCTGCCAGGCGTCAAGCTGATTGTCGTAGTCGCGGCTGCGCGCCAGTACCTGTTCCAGCTCGCCCAGCTGGCGGCAGGAGTTCGGATCGTTGGCGTCGGTGCAGTACTTGCCGGCGCCGTAGCTGCCTTCCATGCGGGTGGCGATCTGGGTCAGCTCGGCCAGCTTGGCCGGATCGCGCGGCGCCGGCATCGAGGACATCAGTTTCAGCAGGTGGATCGCACGCTTGCTGTCCTCGCTCATCGGCTTGCCATCGAATTTGGCGGCCTGCTCGATCCAGCTGTTGAGCTGGGTCAGCGAGCGCTCGTTGGCCTTGGCCGCGATGCGTTCCGAATCACTGTTGATGTAGGTGGAAGACAGCCACTGCGCCGAGGTCATCTCCGGGTAGGCGGCCTTGAATTCGGCATTGATGCGGGCCACGAACTGGTCGGCGGTTTCGCCGGCCGGGGCGCTGCTGCTGGCGGTATCGGTGCCTGGGGCAGCTTCCTTCTTGCAGGCGGCCAGGGCCAGCGTGGCGGCGGCGATTGCCGAGGCCAGCAGGAGATGACGGTGTTTCACGGGCGGTCCTTGGGTGGTGAACGACGGCCGAAGGCTAGTGGGCCGTCGCTGCCACCGCAAGTGGCGGAAGTCGGTAGGGTTCGGCAGGGCTGCGCCCTGCACCCGCAGAAGCAACGGCAACGGCCAAAGCAACAGCAGAAGCGGGCTATCCGTGGGATGGCGGGGCGGTGTGGGCTTGCAGGACACGCCGTAAACCCATCCATGGGGGCTCGATGGCGCCATCCATGGCGCCAACGGTCCTGCAAGC
Organism: Stenotrophomonas sp. YJH_SMC_91; assembly: GCF_059368495.1. Taxonomy (NCBI): domain Bacteria; kingdom Pseudomonadati; phylum Pseudomonadota; class Gammaproteobacteria; order Lysobacterales; family Lysobacteraceae; genus Stenotrophomonas; species Stenotrophomonas sp. YJH_SMC_91. The sequence continues at coordinate 421,413 of NZ_JCAFRT010000001.1, forward strand.
CCACACCGCCCCACCTCTGACAGATCGCGGCGGCCGTTGGTGGGTGTCGACCTTGGTCGACACATCTGTCAGGTATCGAAAATCAAAATGGGGTCGGATCCGTTTTCCTCAGGAAAACGGATCCGACCCCAAGGTCGTTCCAACAGATCGCGGAAATCTGTCGAAGGCGGGGTGGGTCCGGTTGCGGGGGCGTGAGCCGCATGGATGCGGCGACCGAGCTTACATGGACGTACTTGCAGCGTCCCCCGCAACCGGACCCACCCCGCCAATCCACGGAATGCCAGCTTTTGCTTTTGCTTTTGCTTTTGCTGTTGCTGTTGCTGTTGCTGTCGAGGCTGCCGGCCAGCGGCCGGCACTACCGCAGGTGCAGGGCTGCAAGCCCTGCCGAACAACCCTCAACCTTCGCAGTTGGCGAACAGGTCGCGATCGCGCTCGTACAGCGAGGTCTTCACCTGCATCAGGCCCAGCACCGACGGGAACAGGTTGTCGTGGTCGGTATACGCCGCCGAACGCTTGCGCACGCACTGCAGGTCCAACCCACGGCTGCTGGCGAAGCCCGGCGAGAACCACATCGTCATCGGTACGCGGGTCTGCTCGGCCGGAGCGATCGCATACGGCACGCCATGCAGGAACAGGCCCTTCTCGCCCAGCGATTCACCATGATCGGACAGGTAGATCATCGCCGTGTCGTAATCCTGCATGCCCTGCAGGGTGCCGATGGTCTTGCTCAGGAAATGATCGGTGTACAACACCGCGTTGTCATAGCTGTTGGTGATCTCTTCGCGAGAGCAACGGCCGATGTCACGGGTGTCGCAGGTTGGCTTGAAGCGCGCGAAGGCTGCCGGGTAACGCTCGAAGTAGGCCGGGCCGTGGTTGCCCAGCTGGTGCAGCACCACCACGCGGTCGCCGGGCTTGGCACGCACCTGGGCGGCCAGGTCCTGCAGCAGGATCTCGTCCATGCAGCGGCCATCGGCGCACAGCCCCGGCGTGGTCGCATCGGACAGCGACTGGAACTCCAGCCCTTCGCAGACGCCCTTGCAGCCGGACTGGTTGTCACGCCACAACGGTGCGATGCCGGCGCGGTTCAGCACGTGCAGCAGCGACTGGTGTGCACGGATCTTCTTTTCATCGTAGTCGTGGCGTCCCCACGGCGAGAACAGGCACGGCAGCGACACTTCGGTGCTGGTGCCGCAGGAGTGCATGTCGGGGAAGTTGATCACCGGTGCCTGGGCCAACTCCGGGGTGGTGTTACGGCCACCGTTGAGCCCCCAGTTCTGTGCACGCACGGTCTCGCCCATGACGATCACCAGCAGGCGCGGCTTGCTGGCCGGGGCGCGTGGCGTGGCCTTGGCGTCGGTGCCGATCGGCAGCTTCGGCGCGCGCTGCACCGGGTTGTCGCCACGCAGCGCGCGCGGCATACCGAGCAGCACGTTGGCCGGGGTGGCGAGATAGCGTACTTCGCGCTGGTTGCGCATCAGCGCCGAGACATCCTGGAACGAGATCAGCGCACCGCCAACTGCGGTCGTCGCCGCCACGACCAGGAAGCCGAGTCGCCACAGCAGGCTGCGGCCCCAACTGCGTCGGCGCAGCTGCACGCGCCACAGCACCACCATCGGCAGCACGGCCAGCAGCAGCACCGGCCACAGCAGCGATACGGTCATCAGCTCGCGGCTCTCCTTGGGGTCGGTCGCCAGCACGTTGCGCAGCATGTCCGCATCCAGATAAATGTGGTAGCGGCTCATGTAGTGCGCAGCGAACGCCGTCACCAGCAGCAACAGGCCGATTACCACTTTGGCATTCCAGCGCCAGACCAGGATGCCCAGCAGCACGCCGTGCGCACCCAGCAGCAACAGCAGCAGTGAAAGCGCGTAACGCAGGCTGCCTGGATGGCTCGCCATCGCGCTGTGCCAGAACAGGCCGTTGCCGGCCACCGCGAAGAACAGGCTGGTCAGCGCGATCAGTGCTTCCGTGGAGAGCTGCGGCCGCCAGTTGCGAAGACCCGCAAGGGCGGGGAGGCGGGCGGGGCGTTGGACCGATGCACTCATGCGTTTGCCTCCTGGCGGTGGGGACGGTCCAGCTGACGGTGGATCAGAACATACAGGCCCAACGAAAGCAGCCAACATATCAACGCGGTGGCAATGTCATGCGAAAGGAAATGGGCGCCCCGCAACTGCTGGCTGATCCCGAACACCAGGCCGGTGCCGAGGCCGATCCAGAGCCCGGTCCACCGCCAGGACGGCCGCCACAGCAACGCGAAGAAGTACAGGCAGAGCCACGCATAGCCTGCGCTGGCGTGGCCTGCCGGGAAGCAGGCCTGTGCCGGCATGCCTTCCGGGCGCAGGGTGAACAGACCGATGAAAGGCTGGTGGCCACCGTAGCGCAGCAGGTCCCACGGGCATTCCATCGGCACCAGCGACTTCAGCAGGGAGATCACGCCGGTGCCCAGTGCCATGGCAATTACGACATAAAGCAGCGCCCATTGCAGGGTGCGATCGCGACCCTTACGCCAGTGGTGGAAGCACAGCAGGATCACGACCAGCGCCGCCGCCGTGCTCAACCATTTGCCGGCCTTGTGCACGACGCTGCGGGTGATCCAGGCGTCCTGCAGCGCCCAGTGGCTGCCTTCAAGACGGAACAGGTGATCGGCCACCCATTGATCGCCGCCGAAGCCCATCAGCAGCGTAAACAACGGCAGGCCGATTGCGACAGGCAGCCAGAGGTGAGTTACGGCAAATCGAGACGCCAGTGGTGATGTCGCAAGCGGCGCTACCGAATCAAGGGGACGGACGGGCATGCTGGGAAGGGGCGGTTCGGGAATCCGCAGTCATGCTCGTCACCTGGATGTCGGAGAAGGGTCGGACGCCCGTTCGCGCCGGGTTAATGAGTCCTCGGCGCATGTCAACGTTCAGTCTTCTTCGGCAGTCGATCCTGTCCGCTCGGCGTGGCACTCCGGGTTCCATGCGGTACCGGGAAGCAGTTGCCAACGATTCCTGTTGGCAACACCGATGTCGATCACTTTGGCCGGATCCACGCAGGGGCTCATCGCATCGTCCAGCACCAGCAGCCAGCGCTTGTCCGGCGCCTCAGCGAGCCAAGGGCCGGCGTCATGCCATTGCTCTGCCCAGGGCCGCTTGAAGCCGAATTCGCGTACCGGGCGGTCGGCCTGCAGCAGGTTCTGCTCGCGCCAGGCCACCAGCGCCAGTTCGGTATCCGGTCCGATCCGCGCGCCGACCCGGCGCATCAGCGCTGACGCCGATGCATAGGGATCCAGCGCCGGGATCAGTACCAGGCCGTAGAGCATCCACAGCATGCCGTGGGTCAGCAGCACCAGCGTCGCCGCGCGGCGCACCCGCAGCCACACGATCAGCGTGGCCAGCGCGATGGCGAAGGTCAGCAGGCCATCGCCCAGCACCGGCAGCAGGGTATCGGGCATGGCGCGGCGTTCCAGCTGGGCCACCGCCCAAGCGTGTTCGGTCAGCAGCATCACGCCCAGCGTGCCAGTGGCCAGCATCAGCACCACGCTGTAGCCGAACAGGTAGCGGCGAACGCACAGGCGGCGCAGCAGGCCGGGCAGCAGCGGGGCTACGGCCAGCGCCATCGCCGGCAACATCGGCAGCAGGTACACCTCGCGCTTGCCCGGGCTGGCGCTGAAGAACACCAGCACCAGCACGGCCCAGCCCAGCAGCAGCCACTGGCGGCGGTCGCCACGGCGGATACGGCGCCACCAGGGCTTGAACAGCATCGGCAGCAGCAGGCTGCCCGGCAGCCACAGGGTAAGGATCACCTGCAGGTAATACCAGGCGGGCTGCCGGTGGTGCCACGCATTGGCATAACGGGTGCCGGTCTGCTTGAACAGCAGCTCGTGCGCATAAGCCTGCAGTTCGGCACTGGGCGTGTGCAGCAGGGCCCAGCCCAGCGGCGCCAGCCACACCCCGACACCCAGCAGGAAGGCCGGGATCAGCCACAGCAGGGTTGCCGGATGCGGACCCTCCACCGTGCGTCCGCGGCGGCGCTGGTACAGCCACCAGCCGAACCAGGGCAGCACCATCAGCAGCGGCAGGAAACCCACGCCCTTGGTCACCGTGCCGACGCCTGCGGCGAAGCCGGCCAGCCACAGGGCAGGCAGGTTGCGGCGTTCACACAGATGACGCATCAGGCCCCAGAGGGCCACGGTGGTCATGCCCACCAGCACCATGTCGATCTGCGCGCGCTTGGCCATCAGCCCGAACTGCAGGGTGCAGAACAGCGCAGCGAGGGCGTAGATGGAATGTCGTGGCGACCACAGCCGCCGCGCCAGGTCCGACACCAGCCACAGGCTGAGCAGGGCGCCCAGCAACGACGGCAGCAGGAAGGACCACTGCCAGCTGCCGACGATCTCGTAGGCGGCGGCCTGCAGCCACATGAAGACGGGTGGCTTCTCCGCATACAGTTCCACGCCACGGTGCGGCAGCAGCCATTGCCCGCTCTCGACCATGGTCCGGGCCGCCAGCACGAAGCGCGGCTCGTCCGGCGGCTGCGGCTGCCGAAGGCCGATCCCCGCTGCCAGCGCAGCAATGATCAGCAGCCACAACAGGGGCAGGCGCCAACGGCGGGGCAGGGCTACGGGCACGGCAGGCTCCGGGAGCAAAACGGCCATTCTGAGGTGGCGGGGGTGGGAAAAGCGTCAGAGCGGCGCCGGGGCGACCGCATTCCGACATGTGCGGCGCTACCATGGTACGAACTTCCGTGGGTGTTTCGTGCATGCGTCTGTTGGTGATCGAGGACAACCGCCAGCTGGTGGCCAACCTGTTCGACTATTTCGAGTCGCGCGGGCACGTGCTCGACGTGGCGCCGGATGGCATCACCGGACTGCACCTGGCCGGGAGCCATCCGTATGACGCCGTCATCCTGGACTGGATGCTGCCGCGCATGGAGGGCCCGGAGGTGCTGCGCCGGCTGCGCGCCGAGCATGCATCGGAAGTGCCGGTGATCATGCTGACCGCGCGTGACGAGCTGCCGGACAAGATTGCCGGCTTCCGCGCCGGTGCCGACGACTACCTGACCAAGCCGTTCGCACTCCCGGAGCTGGAAGTGCGGCTGGAAGCGCTGCTGCTGCGTGCGCAGGGCCGCAACCCGCGCAAGCGCCTGCAGGTGGGCGATCTGGTGCTGGATCTGGCCACCCTGGAAGCCCAGCGCGGCACCCAGGTGCTGCACCTGTACCCGGCCTGCCGCAAGCTGCTGGAAGTGCTCATGCGCGCCAGCCCCGGCGCGGTGACCCGCCAGCAGCTGGAATTCGCTCTGTGGGGCGACGAACCGCCGGATGGCGACCTGCTGCGTTCGCATGTCTACGAGCTGCGCCGCAGTGTGGACGGACCGTTCGCCGAGAAACTGATCCATACCCTGCCGCGGGTGGGTTACCGCTTGGCCGTGACCACGCCCAGCGATGCCGGCAAGGATGATGATGAAGGCGAGTAAGCCGGGGCCGTTGTACCGGCGCGTGGTGTGGTGGTTGCTGGGCTATCTGGCGCTGCTGTCGATCGCGGTGTTCAGCGTCGGCAACTACGTGCATGAACATGCGGAGCACGCTGCCTGGCGCGCGCTGCTCAATTCCGAACTGGACAGCATCGTCGAGCACACCGAGCACGAGCCGCACTATCGCTGGCAGGACTCGGACACGCTCAGCCTGTTCCGCTTCGATGAAGGCAACATGCCGGAAAGCGTGCGCCTGCTGCACCCGGGGCTGCATGACGGGGTGCCGATCAAGGGGCGGCAGACTGCGGTGATGGTGCGTGACACCGGCTCGATGGGGCGGGTGGCGCTGGCGCTGGACATTTCCGACTTCCATGACCTGGAACAGTTCGCCACGCGCTGGGTGATGCTGGCCGGGGTGATCATGATCTTCGTCACCGTGCTGATGGCGTCGTTCGGCATGGAACGTATGGTGCGCCCGTTGAGCCTGCTGGCGCAGCACATCGCGGCGCTGCGGCCGGGTGTCCAGGGCCAGCGCATCGAGGTCGACCCGCGTGGCAGCTCCGAGCTGCATACCATTGCCGATGCACTGAACGACTATCTGGACCGCAACGAGCAGTTTGTCGAACGCGAGCGGGTGTTCATCAGCACCGCCAGCCACGAGCTGCGTACGCCGATTGCGGTGATGACCGGTGCCGCAGAGCTGGCACTGGAACAGCCGGGCCTGCCCGAGCGCGCGCGCCAGCAGATGCAACGCGTGCTGCGCACCGCGCAGAGCGTGGAGCAGCTGATCGAACTGCTGCTGGTGCTGGCGCGTGACCCGGCGCGCCTGGCCGCACGCGCCGAGCGCATCGCCCTGGACCAGCTGCTGCCGGAAATCGTCGACGACCATCGTCACCTGCTCGGTGACAAGGACCTGAGCATCGGCATCCAGGCGGCCCCGGTGGATATTGTCGCGCCGCTGGCCGTCGTGCAGGCCGCGATCGGCAACCTGCTGCGCAATGCCATCGAGAACAGCGGGCGTGGCCACATTGAGTTGCGCCTGAGCTCGTCGGCGGTGCTGACCCTGCAGGATCCGGGACATGGCATGAGCCCGGAGGAGATTGCGGCGATCCACGCGCGGATGGCCCGTGGCGAGCGCGCCGACCGTGGCGGCGGCATCGGCCTGGACCTGATCGCCCGGCTCTGCGAGCACCTTGGCTGGACCCTGCAGCTGCAGCCCTGCGAGCCGCGTGGCACGCGCGCCACGCTCGATTTCAGCGCTTCACGTCCGGCCTGAACCGGCCGTCCTGGTAGATGCCAACCTTGGTTGGCATGCTGCCCGTCGACCAAGGTCGACGCCTGCCCACGCAATGTCCGTTCGCATTACCAGCCGTTCGGCCGCGCCACATGCTGGTCGATCAGGATCACATTGCCGTCGGGATCGGCCAACTGCAGGTAGCCGGTGCCCCGCCCATGAGGGTCGGTACGCACCGCCAGTTCAATGCCCTTCGCATCCAGTTCCGCCTGCAGTTCACGTACATCCTGGAAGTGGGGCAGTTCCTGCTTGTGCTGGTCCCAGCCCGGGTTGAAGGTGAGCAGGTTGCCCTCGAACATGCCCTGGAACAGGCCGATGACAATGCCGTTGTTGCGCATCACCAGCCAGTTCTGCGCCGGCTCGCCACCGGTCACCGAGAAGCCCAGTGCTTCGTAGAAGCTGCGGGAGGCCGCCAGGTCCCTGACCGAGAGGCTGACGGAGAAGGCGCCGAGCTGCATGGGAGTGGCTCCGGGAAAGGGCAGCCGGCACTGCAGCATGACCCGGCGTGAAGACAATGTTAATCTCGGGGTGCGCCGCTTCATGCGGCGCTTTTTTTTTCCCGCTCTTTCGATCGACAGAGGATCCCATGCCGACCGAACCCGCTACTGCCCTGATCAGCAACGACATCGTTGGCCTGGGCCTGATTGCCGCCACCCTGGCCCTGATCTTCTGGGCTGCCAGTGGCCCGACCCCGTTGTTGAAGAAGATCTTCGCCTGGGTGCCGGCGCTGCTGCTGTGCTACTTCGTCCCCGCCATCTACAACACCGCCGGTGTCATCGACGGCCACAACACCTCGCTGTACAACCCGGTCGCGCGTGACGTGCTGCTGCCGGCCGCGCTGGTCCTGCTGACCCTGTCGATCGACCTCAAGGGTATTGCCAAGCTCGGCCCGAAACTGCTGATCGTGTTCTGCGCCGGTACCGCCGGCATCATGCTCGGCGCCATCGTCTCGTTCCAGCTGATGAAGCTGATCCACCCCGAAACCGTGGCCGGTGATACCTGGGCCGGCATGGCGGCGCTGGCCGGCAGCTGGATCGGCGGCGGCGCCAACATGGTGGCCATGCGCGAAGTGTTCGGCACCGATGCCACCACCTTCGGCCAGTTCGCGGTGGTCGACGTGGCCTGCGCCAGCCTGTGGATGGCCATCCTGCTGTTCCTGGCCAACCGCGCGCAGCAGATCGATACCCGCAACGGTGCCGATACCCGTGCCATCGACGAGATGAAGGCGCGCATCAGTGCCTACGAGGCGCAGAACGCGCGCATTCCCAGCATGACCGACCTGATGGTGATCGTCGGCGTGGCACTGGGCGGCGTCGGCCTGGCCCATGCCATCGCCGCGCCGCTGGCGGGCTGGTTCAAGACCAATGTCAGCTGGGCCAGCCAGTTCAGCCTGGATAGCCAGTTCGTGTGGGTGATCCTGCTGTCGACAGCGATGGGCCTGGGCCTGAGCTTCACTCGTGCGCGCCGGCTGGAAGCCGCAGGCGCTTCGCGGCTGGGCACGGTGTTCCTGTACTTCCTGATCGCCTGCATCGGCATGCAGATGAACCTGCTGTCGCTGCTGGACCGGCCGTGGCTGTTCCTGCTCGGCGCGATCTGGATGGCCACGCATGTGCTGGTGCTGTGGGTGGTGGCCAAGCTGCTGCGCGCGCCGCTGTTCTTCTTCGCGATCGGTTCGCAGGGCAACATCGGCGCAGCCGCTTCGGCCCCCGTGGTGGCCGCGGCGTTCCATCCGACGCTGGCTCCGGTGGGCGTGCTGCTGGGCACGGTGGGCTACGCCACCGGCACCGGGCTGGCCTATGTCACTGGCCTGATCCTGAAGTGGATGGCCAACGGCTGAGTCCGGGCCGCCCCGGCGTCATGCTTGCGTAGATCCACGCCATGCGTGGATGCATTTCATGGGCCTCCATGAACATGGAAGGGGTCAGATCCGTTTCCCGGAGGAAACGGATCTGACCCCTGATGCATCTCGCCGTCACCGGAAATCTGTCGAAGGTGGGGTGGTGTCGGATGGCGGGGTGTCCGCGGCATGGATGCCGCGGCCAAGCCCCCAGGGATGGATTTACGGCGTCCCCGCCATCCGACACCACCCCGCCAACCACACAGAAACCCAGAGCCGACGCCTCAGCTGTTGCCGTTGCTCCGGCCTCTGCGGGCGCCGGGCTGCAAGCCCGGCACCCACCCTGGAACCTCAACAGCAGCGACCACCGTTGCGTCCGCCGTAGCGCGCTTCCTGGCGCTCGCGGAAGAACGTCTTGTAATCCATCGGCTCCTGGTCCGGATGCTTTTCCAGCATGTGCCGGACGTAGTTGTCGTAATCAGGAATGCCACAGCACAGTCGGGCGGTCTGCACCAGGCGCCGCCAGATGCGGCGGTGTGCCTGGTACTGGCCGGCGGGAACCAGTTGCGTGCTCATCACAGATCCACCATTTCATGCGGCTTCAGCGCCACGTACGGGGTCTCGCGGTCGCTGCGCTGCGGATTGCGGCGGGCCGCCAGGATGGTCTTGATCGAATACACCAGCACTGCGCCCACCACCAGCAGGAACAGCGCGGTCAGGCCGGTGTTGACGTAGGCGTTGACCACGATCTGCTTCATCTGCGCCACCGATTTGGCCGGTGCCGTGATGGTGTCGCTGGCGAGGGCGGCCTGGAACTTGTGTGCCTGGGCCAGGAAACCCTGCGCCGGATTGCTGTCGAAGATCTTGATGAAGCCGGCGTAGGTGGTGCAGATCAGCAGCCAGATGGCCGGCACGGCCGTCACCCACGCATAGCGGTCACGCTTCATCTTGAACAGCACCACCGTGCCCAGCATCAGCGCGATACCCGCCAGCATCTGGTTGGAGATGCCGAACAGCGGCCACAGCGTCTGGATGCCACCGAACGGATCGACCACGCCGGTGTAGAGCAGGTAGCCCCACAGCGCCACGCAGCCGGCGGTACCGATGATGTTGGCGGTCCACGATTCGGTCTTCTTCAGGGCCGGCACGAAGTTGCCCAGCAGGTCCTGCAGCATGAAGCGACCGGCACGGGTGCCAGCGTCGACTGCCGTGAGGATGAACAACGCTTCGAACAGGATCGCGAAGTGGTACCAGAACGCCATCATCGCGTCGCTGCCACTGGGAATCGCTTCGTGCAGGATCTGCGCGATGCCCACCGCCAGTGTCGGTGCGCCACCTGCGCGATGCAGGATGGTCGGTTCACCAATGGCCGCCGCGGTCGCGGTCAGCTGCTCGGGCGTGATGGTGAAGCCCCAGGTGTTGGTGATGTAGTGCGCCGCCGAGGCCGCATCGGCACCGATCACCGCCGCCGGGCTGTTCATCGCGAAGTAGATGCCCGGATCGATGATCGAGGCCGCCACCAGCGCCATCACCGCCACGAACGATTCCATCAGCATGCCGCCGTAGCCGATGTAGCGCATGTGCGCTTCATTGGCCAGCAGCTTCGGCGTGGTGCCGGAGGAAATCAACGCGTGGAAGCCGGAGACCGCACCGCAGGCGATGGTGATGAACAGGAACGGGAACATGCCGCCCTTCCACACCGGGCCATCACCACTGGCAGCGAACTGGGTCAGCGCCGGCATCTTCAGTTCCGGCATCACAATCAGGATGCCGACGGCCAGCGCGATGATGGTGCCGATCTTGAGGAAGGTCGACAGGTAATCGCGGGGGGCCAGCAGCAGCCACACCGGCAGCACCGAGGCAACGAAGCCGTAACCGATCAGCATCCAGGTGATCTGGGTGCCGGTGAAGGTGAAGGCCGGGCCCCAGACCGGATCGGCGGCGACCTTGCCGCCGTACCAGATCGCGGCCAGCAGCAGGATCAGGCCGACCACCGAAATCTCGCCGATCCTGCCGGGGCGGATGTAGCGCATGTACACGCCCATCAGGATCGCGATGGGCATCGTCGCGATCACCGTGAACATGCCCCACGGGCTTTCGGCCAGCGCCTTGACCACCACCATCGCCAGCACCGCCAGGATGATGATCATGATCAGGAACGCACCGAACAACGCGATGGTGCCGGGCACCTGGCCCATCTCTTCCCGCACCAGATCGCCCAGGGAGCGGCCGTTGCGGCGGCTGGACAGGAACAGGACCATGAAGTCCTGCACCGCGCCGGCCAGCACCACGCCCACCACCAGCCACAGCAGGCCGGGCAGGTAGCCCATCTGTGCGGCCAGCACCGGTCCCACCAGCGGGCCGGCACCGGCAATGGCGGCGAAATGGTGACCGAACAGCACGTGCTTGTTGGTCGGCACGTAGTCCAGGCCATCGTTGTTGATCACCGCCGGGGTGGCCCGGGTCGGATCCAGCTGCATCACCTTGTTGGCGATGAACAGGCTGTAGAAGCGGTAGGCCACCAGGTACAGCGAAACGGCGGCGACGACGATCCACAGGGCATTGATGTGTTCGCCGCGGCGCAGGGCCACGGTGCCCAGACAGAAGGCGCCGAGCAGGGCGAGTACCGCCCAGCCTATTTTGGAAAACCCTTTCATGAGGTGCTCTCTCCCGGAAAGACAGTCAAAGAGTCCCGCGTGCCCTCGGCAGGGTCAATTGGCACAGGACGAATCGGCGGTAGTACTTTGGTCGTACGCTTGTTGTGCTGACATGCAGCGAACATCAGGGATGGAACAATCGGTTGCGGCGCCGTCCATTGGCGTGCGGCCATGTGGCGTCCATCTTCAGTGGCATCCATCCAACAGGAGTCGCCATGAGCTTTCCCGAACCGGTCCGCGTACTGCGGACCATCCGTGGCATGCCCACCTCCGACGGTGCCGGCGTGCGCCTGACCCGCGTCATCGGCGGCCCGACGTTGCCTGACCTGGACCCGTTCCTGCTGCTCGATGAATTCGGCACCGACCGTGCCGAGGACTACATCGCCGGCTTCCCGGAGCATCCGCATCGCGGTTTCGAGACCGTCACCTACATGCTCGACGGGCGCATGCGGCATCGCGACAACCACGGCAACGAGGGCCTGCTTACCCCGGGCAGCGTGCAGTGGATGACCGCAGGCCGTGGCCTGGTGCATTCGGAAATGCCCGAGCAGGAAAGCGGTCAGATGCGCGGCTTCCAGCTGTGGGTGAACCTGCCGGCGAAAGAGAAGATGACCGAGCCGAAGTACCAGGAGTTCGCGCCCGAGCGCATTCCCGTGGTGCAGCCGGACGCGGGCGTGGAAGTGAAGGTGATCGCCGGCAACGTGGATGGCACGCAGGGCCCGATCGTGCAGCCGGCCACCGATCCGCTGTACCTGGACATCACGCTGGCCCCGGATCGCGCCTGGACCTATGCCTTGCCGGAAGGGCACAACGCCTTCGCGTATGTGTTCGAAGGTGCGGTGACGGTGGGTGAGCAGGACGCGGCGCGCGACGTCGCCCGCCAGGAACTGGCGGTGCTGGGCGGGGGCGAGCAGCTGCATCTGTCGGCCGGCAGCGAGGGTGCGCGGCTGATCCTGGTGGCTGGTCGTCCGTTGCGAGAACCGGTGATGCGCCATGGCCCGTTCGTGATGAACACGCGGCAGGAACTGATGCAGGCCTTCGTCGATTTCCAGGAAGGCAAGTTCTGAGGCGGTGCCGGCCGCTGGCCGGCAACTGCCTGCGGTCACGGCGGATCGAGGTGCCGGCCAGCGGCCGGCACTACCGTCAGGTCGGCTCGCATTGCGGGGATGCTGCAAGGCAGTCATCCCCGCCATCGTCAGTTCCCGGCAGCCACGGCCGACGGGGTCAGGCTCATCCCCTGCGCCAGCTGTTGCAGCGAACCCAGTTCCTGCGCGCTGTCCGGATACAGCGAAATCTGCGCGTAACGCCCTTTGTCGAGCTTGACCACGCTGATGCGGCGCTCGGCATAACCGGGCGGCTGCTGGCCTCCCAGATCGGGCTGGTACCAGTACAGTGATTCACCGCCGAAGCTGCCCTTTTCGTGGCGCAGCGAGCGGTTCAATGGAAGGTTGGGATCGCGTGCACTGAGCATCAGGCTCAGTACCTCGCGGCCATCGCTGGTGCTGGCGCGGCAGACCAGGAAATCGGCCTGTGCCTGCTGTTGCCACTGCAGGCCGCTGTTGGCCGGCAATGAAGGACATTCGGTGGGAGCCTGCGCGGCGGCCTGGGCCGCAGCGAAAAGCAGGCTCGACAACACTACAGGCGCGAACTTCATGCATCCCCCAAGGTGGTGTGTCGTGGCTCCGTCGGATGGACCGGCGGCCTTGGCATCCCATCCCCGGATGCCCCGCCGGCCGGCATGTGCACGGACGGTCAACTCAAGCTTAACGGAACGTGAGCGATCGCACAAATTGCGGTTACAAGCGTAACCATTGCGGCCGAAGGTCAGCCGCAATGGTCCGCACAGGCCTCAGCGGTCGTTGCCGAGCCACTTGTAGATGATGCCGCCGATCGCACCGCCCAGCAGCGGGGCGACCCAGAACAGCCACAGCTGGCTGACCGCCCCGCTGCCGGCGAAGAAGGCCACGGCGGTGGAGCGGGCCGGGTTCACCGAGGTGTTGGTGACCGGGATGCTGATCAGATGGATCAGGGTCAGCGACAGGCCGATCGCCAGCGGCGCGAAGCCAGCCGGTGCCTTGCCGTGGGTGGCGCCCATGATCACGATCAGGAACACGGCGGTCAGCACCACTTCGCACAGGAAGGCCGCCGCCACGCTGTAACCGCCGGGCGACAGCGCGCCATAACCATTGCTGGCGAACGCACCGGCCTGGCTGCCGTCGATGGCGAAGCCGCTGGCCCCGGAGGCAATCTGCAGCAGGATGAAGCCGGCCAGCAGGCCGCCAGCCACCTGGGCGATGATGTAGGGGATCAGGTCCTTGGTCGGGAAGCGGCCACCGGCCCACAGGCCGACGCTGACCGCCGGATTGAAGTGCGCGCCGGAGATATGGCCGAACGCATAGGCGCCGGTCACCACGGTCAGGCCGAAGGCGAGCGCCACGCCGAGGAACCCGATACCCAGCGGATTGCTGTCACCGCCGAACTTGGCGGCCAGCACCGCACTGCCGCAGCCACCCAGAACCAGCCAGAACGTGCCGAGGAATTCGGCGGACAAGCGTTTACCCATGCTCATGTGTTGCACTCCTTTGACGGTCGAAAGTGTGATTTATGTCACATTTCAATGATCAGCGGGTGACTGTAGCGTCAACGCCGGGTGCAGGCATACACCTTCGGATGTGTGCAACACGCGATGTTCAGTACTGCGGCAGCGGGATGAATTCCTTGTCGTCGCCCGGAATGGTGCCGAAGCGGCCGGCCTCCCAATCGTGCTTGGCCTGCTCGATGCGTTCCTTCGAGCTGGACACGAAGTTCCACCACAGGTGACGCGGGCCATCCAGCGGCTCGCCACCGAACAGCATCGCCTTCACCGGCGTCTTCGCGCGCAGGCGGCCACGTGCGCCGGCTTCGGGAATCACCAGATGCTGTGCAGGGATGTCCACGCCATCCAGCTGTGCGTCGCCTTCGAGGATGTACAGCGCGCGCTCGCGGTGGCCGTCGTCGATATCGATTTCCGCATCCGGGTCGAGATCGATTGCCACGTTGAGGGTGTCGGCGAACACCTTCACCGGCGATTCCTCGCCATAGGCGCGGCCGGCGATGACGCGCAGCCAGGCACCGTTGCGGCGCTGCTCGGGCAGGGTGGCCGCGGCGTGGTGGTAGAACGCCGGCTCGATCTCTTCATGTGACTTCGGCAGCGCCACCCAGGTCTGCATGCCGTGGATCGGGTTGTCGTGATCGCGGTCCGGCTGCGGCGTGCGCTCGGAATGGGCGATGCCGCGGCCAGCGGTCATCCAGTTGACGTCTCCGGGTCGGATCACCTGGTCCGAACCGAGTGTGTCGCGATGGCCGATGGCGCCCGACCACAGATAGGTGACGGTGGCCAGGCCGATATGCGGATGCGGGCGCACGTCGATGGCCGTACCGGGGTGCATGAGTGCCGGGCCCATCTGGTCGACGAACACGAACGAGCCGATGCTGCGCGCCTGCAGGGTGGGGACGGCGCGACGGACTTCCAGGCCGCCGATGTCGTGCACGCGCGGGGCGATGATGGTGGTCATGCGGGCGTTCTCGCTGGCAGGGATCAGGCGGTCAGCATCGCATGCAGCTGTGACGGGCACATGCCCCGTATGGGTAACAGGGTGTTCCAGCCAACTGCGCAGCCCCTCGTGGCTGTGGGGTTGGTCGCGTAAAGCAAAAGCCGCGCTTGGCCGGGCGGGGTGGGTTCGCGGGGGACGCCGTGAATCCGTCCGTGGAGGCTTGGCCGCGGCATCCATGCCGCGGACACCCCCGCGAATCCACCCCGCCCGACCTCTGACAGTTTCCGTGTGCGTCCAGCCACGGAGAAGAAAAAAGAAAATCAAAGTCAAAATCAAACGCTGGTTGCTTCGCTCCTGGTGGCGGCCCAGGTAGCCACCCACCCGTTCGTAGTGATCCACACCGGAATCGAGATTCACCGACCGTCACCGGGAAACTGTCAGGGGTGGGGCGGTGTGGGCAGGCAGGACCGTTGGCGCCATGGATGGCGCCATCGAGCCCCCATGGATGGGTTTACGGCGTGTCCTGCCTGCCCACACCGCCCCGCCCAACAAACAGAAAAGCCAGAGCCGGCTGTTGCTCTGGCTCTGGCTTTTGAGGTTGCCGGCCAGCGGCCGGCACTACCGCGGGTGCCGGGCCGCAGGCCCGGCCGATAAACTCAAACCACTGGTTCGCGCAGGGTGGGGTTGTCCCAGCCCGGGCGCGGGGCGAAACGGTCGCCGTGGCGCTGCTGCAGTGCCTTCAGCCGCTCGACGATCGCATCGGCACCGACCGCACGGATGTGCTGGATCGGACCACCGCGGAACGGGGCAAAGCCGGTACCGAAGATCACGCCGGCATCCAGCAGGTCCGCATCGGCCACCACGCCTTCGTGCAGGCACGCCACCGCTTCGTTCAGCAGCGGCAGGATCAGGCGGTCCTCAAGATCCGCCGGGGCCTGGTAATCGCTGGCCACGTCCGGCTTCTTCGGCTTGCCGTTCTCCCAGGTGTAGATGCCCTGGCTATCCTTCTTGCCGCGCTTGTCCGGTTCCACCGTCTGCAGCGCGGCCGGAATCTGCAGGCCGAGGAACGGCGCCAGTTCGCGGCCGACGCCGGCGGCCACGTCCAGGCCGACGGTGTCGATCAGTTCGATCGGGCCCATCGGCATGCCGAACTTCACCGCGGCCCTGTCGATCACCGGGCCCGGAATGCCTTCGGCATACGCGGTGGCGGCTTCCAGCATGTAAGGGAACAGCACGCGGTTGACCAGGAAGCCCGGGCTGCCGGCCACCGGTACCGGGAACTTGCCCAGCGCCTTGCAGAACGCGGCCAGGCGGCGCTCGGTCTCCGGCGCCATGCCGTCGTGGTGAATGATCTCCACCAGTGGCATCTGCGCCACCGGGTTGAAGTAGTGCAGGCCAGCGAACTGCGCCGGGCGCTGGATGTGGTCGCGCAGTTCCACCAGCGGAATTGACGAGGTGTTGGTGGTCAGCAGCGCGTCCAGCTTCATCTTCGGTTCCAGCGTCTGGTACAGCGCACGCTTGGCTTCCGGGTTCTCGATGATCGCTTCGATCACCAGGTCGGCCTCGGCCACGCCGTTGCCTTCCAGGTCGGCACGCAGGCGCGCGGCCACGGCGGGGCGCTTGCTCTCGTCGCGCACCTTCTTGGCGAACAGCGCCTGCGCGCGCTCCATGGCGGGGTCGATGAAGCGCTGCTCGCGGTCCTGGAGAGTCACTTCAAAGCCCTTGTAGGCGGCCCAGGCGGCGATGTCACCGCCCATCACGCCGGCGCCGACCACGTGCACGTGGCGGATGCCGGAATCACCACCACCGAGGCCCTTCAGGCGTTCGGTGAGGAAGAAAATGCGGATCAGGTTGCGCGCGGTCGGGGTGCTGGCCAGCTTCACCACCGCGCGGCGCTCGGCGTCCAGACGCGCCTGGATCGGCTTGCCGCCACTGCGCTGCCAGGTGCTGATCAGCGCGTAGGGCGCCGGATACTGGTCCTTCTTGGCCTTGCGTGCGACCTGCTTGACCATCTGCGGTGCCAGCAGCGTGCGTGCCAGCCAGGTGTTGGTGGCCCAGGCCGTTGCGCGCTGCTTGAACGGGCGCGTGGTGCCGGACAGCGCCAGCGCCACGGCGGTGTCGAGCACCACGGCCGGTGCCACCACCTTGTCGACCAGCCCGATGCCACGCGCGGCCGAGGCCGACAGCGTACGGCCGGTCAGCATCATGTCCATTGCCGCTGGCGCGCCGACCAGCTGCGGCAGGCGCGCGCTGCCGCCCCAGCCCGGGAAGATGCCCAGCTGGGTTTCCGGCAGGCCGATGCGGGTGCTGCTGTCATTGGAGGCCACGCGATAGCGGCAGGCCAGCGCCAGCTCGGTGCCGCCGCCCAGGCAATGGCCGTGGATGGCCGCCACGGTGGGGCAGGGCAGCTCGGCCAGCTTCTGGTAGGTAGCCTGGCCGCGGCGGATGGCGTCGTTAACGGTGCCGCGACGGTCGAACTCCTGGAACTCCTTCAGGTCCGCCCCGGCAATGAAGCCGGCTTTCTTCAGCGACTGGATCACCACGCCCTTGGGCGGGTCCAATGCAATGCGCTCAAGCAGGTCACCCAGCTCCAGCAGCACATCCTGCGACATGGCATTGACGCTGCTGTCCTGGCGATCCAGGGAGAGGACCACCACGCCGTCGTCGCGGATCTCGGGGTGCCAGTGGCTGAAGCGGAGACCATCGAAGCCTGAGAGCATGGACGTTCCATCCGGTTGTGTATGGAGAAGCGGCTATGATCCAGAGGTTGTTTCCCCCGCGTCAAATCCCAATAGCAGGGGAGTGGCGACCCCGGATCCATGGCCGTGGACCGGAACGCTAACGGAACGTTGGTTAAAAGCTGGTGCGGCGCCGGGTGATCGGCGACTGAACTTTTCCCGGGATTGGCAGTCTCATTGCCCGACGTCGGTTGGGCTGACAGGAGTGCGGCCCCTCATGGCCGAGGTTGATACACCACAGGAGCTGGATCTGGAACTGGTCCGGCGCGTGCAGCACGGCGAGAGCGCCGCGTTCGATGTCCTGGTGCGCAAGTACCAGCATCGCGTGGTGGCCCTTGTCGGCCGCTACATCGCCGACTGGAGCGAATGTCAGGACGTCGCCCAGGACACTTTCATCCGCGCCTATCGCGCGATCGGAAGTTTCCGTGGCGACGCCCAGTTCTCAACCTGGTTGCATCGAATCGCCGTGAATACCGCCAAAAACTACCTGGCTTCACACAATCGACGGCCGCCGACCGATGACATCGACATCGGCGATGCCGAACAGTTCGACAGTGGTACGCGCCTGCGCGACACCGACACGCCCGAACGCGAGTTGATGCGCCAGGAGCTGGAACAGACGGTGATGAAGGCCGTCAACGCGCTGCCGGAAGAGCTCCGGTCGGCGATCACCCTGCGCGAGGTGGAAGGCCTGAGCTACGAGGAAATCGCGCAGAAAATGGGGTGCCCGATCGGCACCGTGCGTTCACGGATCTTCCGGGCGCGCGAGGCGATCGACACCGAACTCCGGCCGCTGTTGGACATCGGCAGCGCCACCCGTGAGAAGAGCCGCGTATGACCAGTAACCCGTTCAACGAATCGCAGAACCATCAATCGCCCGCCGGGCAGCGCCTGGACCAGCGCCATCGCGAGCAGCTGTCGGCCCTGGTCGATGGCGAGCTGGGCGCCGATGAAGCGCGCTTCCTGCTGCGGCGGATGGAGCATGACCCCGAACTGGCCGGCTGCCAGGAGCGCTGGCAGCTGCTGGGCGACGTGATGCGTGGGCAGGCGTCGGCACTGGCCCCGGCCGGGTTCAGTTCCGCCGTGGCTGCTGCCATCGCCGCCGAGCCTGCGCCGCAGGCCGAGCCGCGCCGTCAGGTGCGTCGCAGTGGCTGGCGGGCCTGGGGCGGTGGTGCCGCACTGGCCGCTTCAGTGGCAGCGGTGGCGCTGTTCATGGGCGGTGAGAAGCTGAAGGAAGCCACCCCGGGCGAGCCGTTGGCACCTCAGGTGATCGCCAGCCAGGCGGAGCTGCCGACCGTGCCGACCGATCCTGCCCCGGTTACCGAAGCCTCTGCAGACACGGCCGCGATGGCTGTGGCGGCGGCTCCCGCCCTGGCGATGGCCACTGCCGGTCGCCGCCAGGACACCCGCCGCGCCAGTGCCACCCGCAGCCAGCAGGCCGCGCGTGCCGCCCAGCGTGAGGACGTGCCGCAACGCGCGGTGGCTGCTGCGCAGGCGCCGCTGACCCCGACCATACCGGCCAATGGCAGCCGCAACATGCCGTTTGGCGAGGTCGGTGGGCTGCAGGCGCGGCCGTGGCCGCGTTCCAGCCTGGCGCCTGCCGCCGGCGGGGCGCTCAATGCCAGCTTCCCGGCCCATACCGGTGGCGCCGCCTTCTACCCGTTCGAGCCGCGCCTGCAGGACGACCTGCCGGTGCCGCCGCGCCCGCGCGACTGAGCCGGGCGCTTTCACGCCCCGCCGTCAGCGGGGCCCGTATTCCTCTTTCCATCCGATCCGGAGGTTGCCGTCCGATGACTCCCCGACTCCGCACGCAGGCCATGGGCCTGTTGGCCCTGACCCTGCCGCTGGTGGCCTGCGCGCAGGCACCGGCTCCGGCCGCCCCGACCCAGGCTGCTCCAGCCACCGCGCCAAGGGCACCGGCACAGCCGCTGGTTACCGGCCTGCCCGATTTCACCAACCTTGTTGAACAGGTCGGGCCGGGTGTGGTCAACGTCGACACCACCATCGTCCGCACCAACCGCCAGGCTTCGCGGGGCCCGATGGGCGGTGACGACGACATGCCGGAATTCTTCCGTCGCTTCTTCGGCCCGGACTTCCCGATGCCGGGGCAGGGCCCGGGCGGCCCGGACGGTGGCCCCAGCATCAAGGGCCGCGGCATGGGCTCGGGCTTCATCATTTCGCCCGATGGCTATGTGCTGACCAACTACCACGTGGTGGCCGATGCCAGCGACGTGAAGGTCAAGCTGGGCGACAGCCGTGAGTTCAACGCCAAGGTGGTGGGCAGCGACCAGCAGTACGACGTGGCGCTGCTGAAGATCGATGGCAAGAACCTGCCGACCGTGCGCGTGGGTGATTCCAATACGCTGAAGCCCGGCCAGTGGGTTGTCGCGATCGGCTCGCCGTTCGGTCTCGACCATTCGGTCACCGCCGGTATCGTCAGTGCACTGGGACGTAGCACGGGTGGCGCCGACCAGCGCTACGTGCCGTTCATCCAGACCGACGTGGCGATCAACCAGGGCAACTCCGGCGGTCCGTTGTTGAACACCCGCGGCGAAGTGGTCGGCATCAACTCGCAGATCTTCTCCGCCTCCGGCGGCTACATGGGCATCAGCTTCGCGATCCCGATCGACCTGGCGATGAGCGCGGTCGAGCAGATCAAGAAGAGTGGCAAGGTCACCCGTGGCCAGCTGGGTGCGGTGGTCGAGCCGATCGATGCGCTGAAGGCGCAGGGCCTGGGCCTGCCCGACAGTCGTGGCGCGCTGGTCAACCAGATCGTCGCCGGCAGTGCCGCAGAGAAGGCCGGTGTGCAGATCGGCGACGTAGTGCGTTCGGTCAACGGCAGCCCGGTCAACAGCTGGTCCGACCTGCCGCCGCTGATCGGTGCGATGGCACCGGGCAGCCGGGTCACGCTGGGGGTGATCCGCGACGGCAAGCCGCGCGACCTCAGCGCCACGCTCACGGCGCTGAGCGAAGACGGTCAGGGCAATGCCCGTGCGGCGTCTGCCGCCAGGCCCGATGCGGCACCGCAGGCCGGCGCCAATGCCCTGCTGGGCCTGGACGTGAGCGACCTGACCGCACCGCAGCGCAAGCAGTTCGGCCTGGATGGCAACGAAGGCGTGCGCATCACCGGAGTCAAGGGCCAGGCGGCGCGTGATGCCGGCCTGTCTCCGGGCATGGTGATCCTGCAGGTCGGCCGCACCCCGGTCGGCAGCGTGGAGAGCCTGAACCGGGCGCTGTCCAGCTACAAGAAGGACGACGTGGTGATGCTGCTGGTGCGCACCGGCAACGGCAACAGCGCCTTCGTGGCGGTCAAGGCCGGCCAGTAAGGCCTGCCGGGGCCGCTTCGGCGGCCCGTGTTTCTCCCCTGAAGCCCCGCTCTGGCGGGGCTTCGGCCTTTCCGGGCGGGGCCCGAGCAGTCCGCTTTCGCGGTGGGGCGCCGGGCATGCGATAATCGACCGTTACCCTGACGACGCCGCGCGCCGCCGCCACCTATGTCTTCTGATTCGATGCGGAACATCCGCAACTTCTCCATCATCGCCCATGTCGACCACGGCAAGTCCACGCTGGCCGACCGCATCATCCAGCTCTGTGGTGGCCTGCAGGCCCGCGAGATGGAAGCGCAGGTGCTCGACTCCAACCCGATCGAGCGCGAGCGCGGCATCACGATCAAGGCGCAGTCGGTGTCGTTGCCGTACCTGGCCAAGGACGGGCAGACCTACCATCTGAACTTCATCGACACCCCCGGCCACGTCGACTTCTCCTATGAAGTCAGTCGCTCGCTGGCCGCCTGCGAAGGCGCGCTGCTGGTGGTCGATGCGGCCCAGGGCGTGGAAGCGCAGTCGGTGGCCAACTGCTACACCGCAGTGGAGCAGGGCCTGGAAGTGGTGCCGGTGATCAACAAGATCGACCTGCCGACCGCCGACATCGAGCGCGCCAAGGCCGAGATCGAGGCCGTGATCGGCATCGACGCCTCCGACGCCGTGCCGGTCAGTGCCAAGACCGGCCTGAACGTGCAGGACGTGCTGGAAGCGATCGTGCATCGCATCCCGCCGCCGACACCGCGCGACACCGAGAAGCTGCAGGCGCTGATCATCGACTCCTGGTTCGACAACTACCTGGGCGTGGTCTCGCTGGTACGCGTGATGCAGGGCGAGATCAAGGCCGGTGACAAGCTGCAGGTGATGTCCACCGGCCGCAACCACCAGGTCGACAACGTCGGCGTGTTCACGCCGAAGCGGAAAGTGCTGCCTGCGCTGCGTGCCGGTGAAGTGGGCTGGGTCACCGCCAGCATCAAGGACGTGCACGGTGCGCCGGTCGGCGACACCCTGACCCTGGCCGGCGACCCGGCACCGAAGCCGCTGCCGGGCTTCCAGGAAATGCAGCCGCGCGTGTTCGCCGGTCTGTTCCCGGTCGATGCCGAAGATTACCCGGACCTGCGCGAAGCGCTGGACAAGCTGCGCCTGAACGATGCCGCGCTGCGTTTCGAGCCGGAAAGCTCCGAGGCGATGGGCTTCGGCTTCCGCTGCGGCTTCCTGGGCATGCTGCACATGGAAATCGTGCAGGAACGCCTGGAGCGCGAGTACAACCTGGACCTGATCAGCACCGCGCCGACGGTGGTGTATGAAGTCCTGAAGACCGATGGCTCGATCATCAACATGGACAACCCGGCGAAGCTGCCGCCGGTGAACCAGGTCGAGGAGATCCGCGAGCCGATCATCCGTGCCAACGTGCTCACTCCCGAGGAGTACATCGGCAACATCATCAAGCTGTGCGAAGAAAAGCGCGGCAGCCAGATCGGCATCAACTACCTGGGCAGCCAGGTGCAGATCAGCTATGAGCTGCCGATGGCCGAGGTAGTGCTGGACTTCTTCGACAAGCTGAAGTCGGTCAGCCGTGGCTACGCCTCGCTGGACTACCACTTCGTCCGCTTCGACGCCGGCCCGTTCGTGCGCGTGGACGTGCTGATCAACGGCGACAAGGTCGACGCACTGTCGCTGATCGTGCACCGCAGCCATGCCGACCGTCGTGGCCGTGAGCTGTGCGAGAAGATGAAGGACCTGATTCCGCGCCAGATGTTCGACGTCGCCATCCAGGCTGCGGTCGGCTCGCAGATCATCGCCCGTACCACGGTCAAGGCCATGCGCAAGAACGTGCTGGCCAAGTGCTATGGTGGCGACGTTTCGCGCAAGAAGAAGCTTCTGGAAAAGCAGAAGGAAGGCAAGAAGCGCATGAAGCAGGTCGGCCGCGTGGAGATCCCGCAGGAAGCGTTCCTGGCCGTGCTGCAGATGGACAACAAGTAATCCCGCACCGGCCCTGCGGGGCCGGTCGTCCGGTGACGTTGCAAAGGACCCTGAATGAAACTGTTTGAGATCCTCCTGGTCGTGCTGACCCTGGCCTCGGGCCTGATCCTGCTTGCGGACAAGCTGTACCTCGCCAAGCGTCGCGCCCAGCGCGCCGGCCTGCTCGATTCCGAGCCGGTGCTGGTGGATTACTCGCGTGCGTTCTTCCCGGTGCTGGCGATCGTGCTGATCGTGCGCAGCTTCATTGCCGAACCGTACAAGATCCCGTCCAGCTCGATGATGCCGAACCTGCTGATCGGCGATTTCATCCTGGTCAACAAGTTCTCCTACGGCCTGCGCCTGCCGATCAGCAACACCAGGATCGTGCCGTTCGGCGAGCCCTCGCGTGGCGACGTGGTGGTATTCCACTTCCCCGGCCACAGCGACAACGACCCGGCCAAGGGCGAGAACTTCATCAAGCGCGTGATCGGCGTGCCGGGTGACACCGTGGTCTTCGAAGGCGACGGCGTGATCCTCAATGGCGAGCCGCTGAAGTACGACAACAAGGGCATCTACGCCGGCCACAAGGGTCAGGGCGAAGGCGCCAACCTGCTGGTCGAGCACCTGCCGGGCCGCACCCACACCGTGCTGGAGACCGACTACCCGCGCGGCCAGGGCCAGTGGACGGTGCCGGCCGGCAAGTACCTGGTGATGGGCGACAACCGCGACAACAGCGACGATGGCCGTTTCTGGGGCCTGCTGCCGGAAGAGAACCTGCGCGGCAAGGCCTTCCTGATCTGGCTGAACTGCCAGGGCTGGTTCTGCAAGGATGGCTTCGAGCCGTCGCGGATCGGCTCGAGCATCAACTGATCGGGCATCAACTGAGTACCTTCACATCCAACGCGTATCTGGGGAGAACGCAATGAAGACGATGAACACGCAGCGCGGCATGACCCTGACCTCGTTCCTGACGGTCCTGATCGTGGTCGGTTTCTTCCTCTACATCGGCATGAAGCTGTTCCCGATGTACCAGGAGTACTACGCCGTGCGCTCGGCGATGAAGAGCCTGGCCAACGAGCCGGGCGTGGGCAGCATGGAGCCGTCGCGGATCCAGGACCTGTTCTTCAAGCGCCTGTACATCAACTACTCGGACAATGTGAAGCCGGCCAACGTGAAGTTCGACCGTCGCGACAATGGCTGGACCCTCAAGGTCAACTACGAAGTGCGTCGCCAGCTGATCGGCAACCTCGATGTGGTTGGCAAATTCGATTCTTCCCAGGACCTGACACGAAGCGGTGCCCAGTAAATTCATCCAACGTGGCGACCTGATCGGTCATGCCTTCAGCGACCCGGCCCTGCTCAAGCAGGCGCTGACGCATCGCAGTGCCGGTGCGCCGCACAACGAGCGCCTGGAGTTCCTCGGCGACAGCATCGTCAACATGATGGCGGCCGAGGCGTTGTACCGACGCTGGCCCAAGGCTGACGAAGGGGCGATGACCCGTGCCCGTGCCGAGCTGGTGCGCGAAGGCGCGTTGGCGGTGATCGCGCGCACCCTGCAGTTGGGCGAGCGGCTGACCCTGGGTCCGGGCGAAATGAAGTCCGGCGGTCATCGCCGCGACTCGATCCTGGCCGACGCAGTGGAAGCCGTGGTGGCGGCGATCTACCTGGATGCCGGCTTCGAGGCCTGCCGGGCGGTGGTACTGCCCTGGTTCAGCGCTTCGATCGAGGCGCTGCCGGCCTCCGGCCGTCCCGAGAAGGACCCCAAGACCCGCCTGCAGGAATGGCTGCAGGCCCGACAGAAGGCGTTGCCGCAGTATGAACTGGTGTCAGAATCCGGTGACGACCATGCCAAGCACTTCCGGGTACGCTGCAACGTAGCCGACCCGGCCGCCAGCACCGAGGGCGAAGGCGCCTCGCGGCGGCTTGCCGAACAACAGGCGGCTGCGGCCGTCCTAGAACAACTGGATTCCAAGTGAGCGAACAAACTCCTCATCATTGCGGCAGCGTGGCCGTCATCGGCCGCCCGAACGTGGGCAAGTCGACCCTGACCAATGCCCTGGTCGGTGCGAAGGTCAGCATCGTTTCCAACCGTCCGCAGACCACGCGCCATCGCCTGCTGGGCATCGCCACCTACCCGGAAGGCCAGCTGGTGCTGGTTGATACCCCCGGCCTGCACAAGGTGCAGAAGCGGGCGATGAACCGGGTGATGAACCGTGCCGCGCGCGGCTCGCTGGAGGGCGTCGATGCCGGCCTGCTGGTGATCGAGGCCGGTCGCTGGGATGAAGAAGACAGCCTGGCCTTCAATGTGCTGCGCGATGCCGGCATTCCGGTGGTGCTGGTGGTCAACAAGATCGATCGCCTGAAGGAAAAGGGCGCGCTGCTGCCGTTCCTGCAGCAGGTGACCGAAGGCCGTGATTTCGCTGCCGTGCATCCGATCTCGGCGCAGAAGCGCAATGGCCTGGAAGCGTTGGTGCGCGACGTGCTGAAGCTGCTTCCGGAAGCGCCGCCGATGTTCGGCGAGGACGAGATCACCGACCGCAGCCAGCGTTTCCTGGCCGGCGAGCTGGTACGCGAGCAGCTGATGCGCCAGCTCGGCGAGGAGCTGCCGTACGCCACCACCGTTGAGATCGAGCGCTTCACCGAGGACGGCAACCTGCTGCGCATCGGCGCGGTGATCTGGGTCGAGCGCGAAGGCCAGAAGGCCATCGTGATCGGCAAGGGCGGCGCCCGCCTCAAGGAGATCGGCGCCAAGTCCCGCCTGCAGATGGAGCGTCTGTTCGGGGCCAAGGTGTTCCTTGAGACCTGGGTGCGCGTGCGTGAAGGCTGGTCCGATGACGAGGCCGCGCTGAAGGCCTTCGGTTACGAGTAAGCCGTTGCGGTCGCTTCGATGATGATCGAGGACGACACCGGCTTCGTGCTGCATGCGCGGGCCTACCGCGAGACCAGCCTGCTGGTCGAGGTGTTGAGCGCGCAGCATGGCCGCGTCGGCCTGCTCGCGCGTGGTGTGTCAACCGCGAAGGGCCAGGTGCTGCGCGCTGCCCTGCAGCCATTGCAGTGGATCCGCTTCAGCGCCCAGCAGCGCGGTGAACTGGCCCAGTTGCGCGGCGCTGAAGCGCTGGATGCGGCCCCGCGCCTGGTCGGCCAGGCGATGCTGGCCGGCTTCTATCTGAGTGAACTGACCCTGCGCCTGGCACCTCGCCAGGATCCGTTGCCTGAGTTGTATCTGGCCTATGGCGAAGCGCGCGCGCGGCTGGCGGTCGGTGCCGGCCTGGCCTGGACGCTGCGTCGTTTCGAGCGCGAGCTGCTGACCGCGCTGGGCCTGGGTTTCGAACTGGACAGTGCCAGCGACGGCCAGCCGATCGACCCGGCCGCGCGCTACGAGCTGGACCCACAGGAAGGCGCGCAGCGCCTGCTCAGTGAGCGCGGTGGGGAGCGCCGGGCGGCGGCCACTGGCTCGGCCCTGCTGGCGTTGGCGGCCGACGAAGAGCCCGCTGCCGCCGACCTGGCCAGCCTGCGCCTGCCGATGCGGCGGGTGCTGGCCCATCACCTCGGGCCACGCGGCCTGAAGTCCTGGGAAATGCTCGAGCAGCTCGCGCCCCGCAGGTAGGGGGTGTTGGGCAGGGCTTGCAGCCCTGCACCTGCCGAGGCCAAAGCGACAGCAACAGCAACAGCATGCATTCCGTGGGATGGCGGGATGGGTCCGGTTGTGGGGGGCGCTGCAAGTCCCCCTCCGGGGTCCGGCCCAGCCGCTGGCGGCTGTGCGTTCGGGCGCTTGCGAAGCAGTGCTTCGCAAGCAAAGCGCCCTCACCCATGTAAGCTCGGTCGCCGCTTGCTCGTGTGCGCTGTCCTGCGCACACGGCAAGACCGGGGTTGGGCGTCCTGCCCAACCCGCCCGAGGCATGCCTCGGGCCCATGCGGCTCACGCCTCCGCAACCGGACCCACCCCGCCTTCGACAGTTTTTCCGCGAGCTGTCGGGACGGCACGGGGTCGGATCCGTTTTCCACAGGAAAACGGATCCGACCCCAGATTGATTTCGATATCTGACAGAGATTCATCCACGCACGGCGTGGATCTACCCGATCGCGGAAAACTGTCAGAGGTGGGGCGGTGTCGGAGGGCGGGGTGTCAGCCGCATGGATGCGGCTGCCAAGCCCCCATGGACGGGTTTACGGCGTCCCCGCACTCCGATACCGCCCCGCCACCCCACGGAATGCCAGCTTTTGCTTTTGCTGTTGCCTTGGCCTGAAGCCTCTGCGGGTGCAGGGCGCAGCCCTGCCGAAAACCCTCAATGCAGCAGGGCCGCCACCGCGTCGCGGAACCCCGCCTGGGCCTGCCCGGACTCGGGCGCATGATGCAGCTGCCGCACCGCCCGTCCCAGCCGTGCCGCGCCGACAAACCCACAGCTCGCCTGCAACCGGTGCAGCTGGCTGCGCAGCTGGCGCTCGTCGTGCTGGTCCACGGCCTGCTCGACCGCGTCGCGTACGCCCGGCAACTCGGCCAGGAACAGCTCGCGCAGCGCGATCAAGTGGTTGCGCTGGCCATTGAGCGCGGCCAGTGCCGCGGTCTCGTCCCAGTCCTGTACCTGCAGCTCGACCGCTGCCGGAGCCGGGGCAACGGAGATCCCCGCCGGGCTGTTCACCAGTGCCCGGCGCACGGCCTTCAGCAACTGGTCGCGGCCCAGCGGCTTGACCAGCGTGTCGCTGAAGCCAGCTTCGCGCAGGCGGGCATGGATGGAGGTGTCGCCATCGGCGGTATGCGCCAATGCCGGGGTATCGGGGTGTGAACGGCGCAGTTCACGCAGCAGCTGCGCGCCATTGCCGTCCGGCAGGTTGACGTCGATCAGCCACAGGTCATGCGCGCCGGGCTCGGCGCTGGCCAGCGCGCTGGCCAATGAATCTGCGGTGTCCACGTCCGCCGGTAACGTTTCCAACGCCGCTTTGAAAAAACCGCGGCTGATGATGTCGTCCTCGACAAGCAGGAAGCGGGGCCGGCTGGCCTGCGGGGTCATCTGCATCAGGGCTGCCTCCATGTCAGCTGCTGCAATCATCAAGCACGGCGGCGGCGGGCGCAAGCGGGTCCGGACCCTGCCAGTCAGGATCTGCGACAATGTGCCCCCATTTTTGCCCGCAGCCTGTTGCCACGTGGCCCGATCCCGCTCCCGTATCGACCGTACCCCGTTCCAGACCGAGATCCTCGACCTCAGCCATGATGGTCGCGGCGTCGCCCGCCGTGAAGGCGAGGGCGGCAAGGTCACCTTCGTCAGCGGCGCCCTGCCGGGCGAGGTGGTCATGGCCGAACAGACCGCCCGCAGCCGCCATTTCGACGAGGCACGCACGGTGGAAGTGCTGCAGGCATCGCCCCAGCGCGTGACCCCGAAGTGCCCGCATTTCGGTACCTGCGCCGGCTGCGTGCTGCAGCACCTGGACGAAGACCAGCAGATCGTCGCCAAGCAGCGCGTGCTGATGGACAACCTTGAGCGGATCGGCCATGTGAAGCCGGGCACGGTGCTGGCGCCGCTGGTCGGCGAGAGCTGGGGTTATCGCCGCAAGGGCCGCTTCTCGGTGCGCCGGGTCGAGAAGAAGGACAAGACCCTGGTCGGTTTCCGTGAACAGGACCCGCGTTTCGTCGCCGACCTCAGCCAGTGCCTGACCGTGATCCCGGAGATCGGTACCAAGGTCGAGGCCTTGTCGACCTTCATCGATTCGCTCGATGGCAAGCGCGAGATCCCGCAGATCGAGTTCATCGCCGGCGATCAGGCGGTGGTGCTGACCGTACGTCACCTGCAGCCGCTCAGCGATGCCGACCGCGCCGCCTGGGCCGCCTTTGGCCAGCAGCATGGTTTCGTGATCTACCTGCAATCCGGCGGCGTGGACACCGTGCAGCCGCTGGACGGGCAGGGCGTGCCGCTGTCGTTCCGGTTGGCGCCTTGGGACGTGGAACTGGCGTTCCGCCCGCTGGACTTCATCCAGGTCAACGCCAAGCTCAACGAAAAGATGATCGCCCACGCCCTGGACCTGCTTGAGCCGGGCGAGGACGAACGCGTGCTTGACCTGTTCTGCGGCCTGGGCAACTTCACCCTGCCGCTGGCCCGCCGAGTGCGCGAAGTGGTGGGTGTGGAAGGCGATGCCGGCCTGGTCGCGCGTGCCCGTGAGAATGCCGTGCGCAACGGGCTGGCCAACGCCCAGTTCTTCAGCGCCGACCTGACCCAGGACCAGCGCAGCACGCCGTGGATGCGCCAGGGCTTCGACAAGCTGCTGCTGGACCCGCCGCGCTCGGGCGCCATCGAAGTGCTGCAGCAGCTGCCGCTGAAGCAGTTCAAGCGCATCGTCTACGTCAGCTGCCACCCGGGTTCGCTGGCGCGCGATGCCGGCTATCTGGTCAACGAACAGGGCTTCACCCTGGTCAGTGCCGGTGCGATGGACATGTTCCCGCACACCGCGCACGTGGAAAGCATCGCGGTGTTCGAGAAGCGCTGAGCGGCTGTCATCACCCATGGCGCATAATCGCGCCATGGGCATTGAAATCGAACGCAAATTCCTGGTCATCAACGATGGCTGGCGATCCGCTGCGCACCGGGTGATCCCGATGGCGCAGGGCTACATCAACGACATGGGCGCGCTGGATCGCGGTACCCAGAACGCCTCGGTGCGCGTGCGTATCGAGGGCGACCATGCTGCGCTGAACCTGAAGTCGCGCACCATCGGCCACACCCGACAGGAATTCGATTACCCGATTCCGGTGGAGGACGCGCGCGCGCTGCTGGCGCTGTGCGTGGGTGGCCTGATCGACAAGCGTCGCCATCTGGTCGAGCACGCCGGCCTGACCTGGGAAGTGGACGAGTTCCTCGGCGACAACGCCGGCCTGGTCGTGGCTGAGGTGGAACTGGACAGCGCCGACCAGGCCATCGAGCTGCCGGACTGGGCCGGCGCGGAAGTCACCGACGACGCCCGCTACTACAACGTCGCGCTCGCCAGTCATCCCTATTCACAGTGGTGAAACCCTGAAAAGGGGACGGAGGGGATTAAGTCGTCTTTACCCCGCCTGTGCGGAAAGCGACTTAATCCCCTCCGTCCCCTTTTTTCGGCGGGGGCGGGCCCCATGTCGGTGGGATGAGAATCGACATCTACTCCGACGTGGTCTGTCCCTGGTGCTGGATCGGCAAGCATCGTTTCCAGCAGGGCGTGCAGTTGCTGGGCGCCGATGCGCCTGAACTCGATATCCACTGGCAGCCGTTCCAGCTGGACCCGGACGCGGACGACACCCCGGTGCCGCTGCGCGAGGCCTATGTGCGCAAGTTCGGTGGCGTCGAGCGCACCGAGCAGATCCTCGGCCAGACCCAGACCACGGCGCGTGCGGAAGGCCTGCCGATGGACTTCAGCCGGGGCCAGGTGCGGGTGACCACGCTGCCGGCACATCGGGTGCTGTGGCTGGCCGGCCAGCACGGCGTGCAGGACGCGGTCGGGGAGGCGCTGTTCCGCGCCCACTTCGAGCTTGGCCAGAACCTGGCGGACAGCGCGGTGCTGATCAAGGCCGGTGTGGCGGGCGGCCTGGACGGCGGCGAAATCGCGCAGATGCTGGCCTCCGACCGCGGCCTGGCCGAGGTCGAAGCCAAGCTGGCGGAGGCGCATGCGCTGGGCATCTCCTCGGTGCCGACCTTCGTCATCGATGGAAAGTGGGCCATTTCCGGGGCGCAGCCCCCCGAGGCCTTCGCCAACGCCCTGCGCCAGATTGCCGCCGAACAGGGCGCCCCGGCCACCCCGGCTGGCGACGACGAGGCCTGCGGCCCGGACGGCTGCAAGGTCTGAGCAGATCGGGGTCAGAGCCCCTGCGGGGATCCGGCCCCGGGGTCAGATCCCCGCAGGGGCTCTGACCGCACACTCCCCTTTTTCTGACCACTGCGCCTGTCGGCCGGTTCTGCGACAATGCGGCACTGCGCCATGCGGGCGCGCGTTGTGGAGATCGACCATGCTGCTGATCGGCGTTGCCGGCACCGAACTGACCGCCCAGGAACGTGACTGGCTGCAGCACGATGCCGTGGCCGGGGTGGTGCTGTTCAAGCGCAACTTCGCCTCCCGCCAGCAGGTGACCGATCTTAGCGCGGCGATCCGCGCCGCCGCGCCGCGCCCGCAGCTGATCTGCGTGGACCAGGAAGGCGGTCGTGTACAGCGTTTCCGCGAGGGTTACAGCGATCTGCCGCCACTGCAGGACATTGGTGCCCTGTATGCCACCGACCCGCAGCAGGCCTTGGCATTGGCCGAACGGCACGCCTGGCTGATGGCCAGCGAAGTACGCGCCAGCGGCCTGGACCTGAGCTTCGCGCCGGTGGTCGACCTTGGCCGTGGCAACCGTGCCATCGGCAACCGCGCCTTCAGTGAAGACCCGCAGGTGGTGGCCGCGTTCACCGCCGCCTACGTGCGTGGCATGCACTCGGTCGGCATGGCCGCCACGCTCAAGCATTTCCCCGGCCACGGCACCGTGCTGGAAGACACCCACGTCGATACTGCGATCGATCCGCGCGCGCTGGACGAGCTGCGCGCGCAGGACCTGGTGCCGTTCCAGGCCGGCATCGCCGCCGGTGCCGATGCGGTGATGATGGCACACGTGATCTACCCGCAGATTGCGCCTGAACCGGCAGGTTACTCGCCGCGCTGGATCCAGGACATCCTGCGCGGCGAGCTCGGCTTCCGTGGCGTGGTGTTCTCCGACGACATCGGCATGGCCGCCTCGCACAGCGCCGGCGGCGTGCCGGCGCGCGTGCACGCCCATCTGGACGCCGGCTGCGACGTGGTGCTCGTCTGCCACCCGGAGCTGGTCGATGAAGCCCTGCACGCGGTGCAGGGGCGCTCCCTCAATACCGCTGCGCTGCTGGGCCTGATCGGCCGCGGCGCGCTTGGCTGGGATGGCCTGCTGGCCGATGCCCGCCATGGCGACACCCAAACCCGTCTGCTTGAAACCCTTGGAAGAACCGTCTGATGCCCAACCTCACCATTTCCCAGGCCCTGGCCCAGGCTGACCTGCTGGTCGACCGCCCCACCATCGACAAGGCCATCGCTGGTATCGCCGACGCCATCGCGCGCGATTACAAGGGCGAGGTGCCGCTGTTCCTGTCCATCATGCACGGTGCGCTGCCGTTCGCCGGCCAGCTGGCGCTGGAACTGGGCGCGCGCGGCCAGGACGTGCAGTTTGATTACCTGCACGCCACCCGTTACCGCGGTGAAACCACCGGCGGCGACCTGGTCTGGAAGCACAAGCCGGCCACCTCGCTGTTCGGCCGCCGCGTGCTGCTGGTCGACGACATCCTTGACGAGGGCTACACCCTGCAGGGCGTGCGCACCTGGTGCCTGGAACAGGGCGCAACCGACGTGCGCATCGCCGCGATGACGGTGAAGAAGCACGACCGCGCGCTGCCGGACGTGACCGCCGACTACGCCGGCATCGAACTGCCGGACCGCTACGTGTTCGGCTTCGGCATGGACGTCAACGAAACCCTGCGCTGCGTGCCGGCCATCTACGCGATGAAGGAATAACGGCGCAGCCGCCCGCGGCGCGTCTTCTTCTGCCGCCGGCATCCTCGGGTGCCGGCGTTCGTCTTTTCATGGAGTGCTTCGAATGCAACAGATCGCCCTGGCCGTGATCGGCGGTACCGGTGTCTACAACCTGGCCAAGCTTGACGACGTGCGGACCCACGAGGTCGACACCCGCTTCGGCCGTCCGTCGGGCCCGGTGCGCGTCGGTACGCTGCTCGGCCATCGCGTGGCGTTCCTGGCGCGCCATGGTGAAGGCCACTCGCTGCCGCCGCACAAGATCAACTACCGCGCCAACCTGGCCGCGCTGCAGCAGCTGGGCGCGCAGCGCGTGTTGGCGTTGAACACGGTCGGTGGCGTCACCGAGAACTTCGGCCCGCGCGTGCTGGCCTGCCCGGACCAGATCATCGACTACACCTGGGGCCGCATCAGCACCATCTGTGAAGAAGAGGGGACCGATGTGGTCCACGTCGATTTCGGCCACCCGTACACGCCGATGCTGCGCAGCAAGATCCTGGCGGCGGCCAAAGTGACCGGCGTCACGGTCCATGACGGTGGCTGCTACGGCGCAACGCAGGGCCCGCGCCTGGAAACCATCGCTGAAATCGCCCGCATGCGCCGCGACGGCTGCGACCTGGTGGGCATGACCGGCATGCCGGAAGCCGCGCTGGCACGCGAACTGGGGCTGGATTACGCCTGCCTGGCGATCATCGCCAACTGGGCTGCCGGCTGTGGTGATGGCGAGGAGATTACGATGGCCGAAGTGCTGGCCAACGTACAGGCGGCCAGCAACGGACTTCCGGAACTGGTGGGCGAATTGGCGCGGGGGTGATTGTCTTCCCCGAGCAAGCTTTGCATACTCAGCTTGTGCGCGGGTTCAGCGTACACCACCCATTCATTGCATAAGGTCTCGCATCACCATGCCGAACGGTACCGTCAAGTGGTTCAACGACGCCAAGGGATTTGGCTTCATCTCGCCGGAGGATGGCAGCGCCGACGTGTTCGCGCACTTCTCCGCCATCAACTCCAAGGGCTTCCGCAGCCTGCAGGAAGGCCAGCGTGTCACCTATGACGTGACCCAGGGCCCGAAGGGTGCCCAGGCTTCGAACATCACGCCGGCCGAGTGATCCACTCGACAGTGCGTTGAAAACCCCGCTTCGGCGGGGTTTTTTTTTGCGCGGCGTGCCCGCGGCCGGTTCGCGGTCCACCCGCCTCGGGCACAATGTGGCCATGACGGAACGACTGCGTATTGCCGTGATCGGCTACGGCACCGCTGGACAGGCGGTGTCCATCCTCCTCACCCGTGACGGCCACGAAGTGGAGATATTCGAACGCGTGCCGACGCCGGGACCGGTGGGTGCCGGTTTCCTGCTGCAGCCCAGCGGCCTGCAGGTGCTGTGGCAGATGGGCCTGCTGGATGCGGTGCGCGCGCATGCCGCGCCGGTGCACCGCCTGTATGGCGACACGCCATGCGAGCGCGCGGTGATGGACATGCGCTACGACGGTCTGGATGCGCGCCTGCATGGCCTGGGCATGCAGCGTGGGGCGTTGTTCTCGCTGTTGGACCAGGCGCGCGCGGGGGCAGGCAATCTGCATGCGGGCGTCACCATCGCCGCCGTGGATGCCGAGCAGGGCCGCCTGCGCGACAGCGAAGGGCGCCTGCATGGCCCGTTCGACCTGGTGGTGGCCGCCGATGGCGCGGCCTCTACGCTGCGCAGCACCATTGCCGGCGGTGCCGGGCTGGACCGCGTGTATCCGTGGGGAGCGCTGTGGTGCCTGTTGCCGGCCGAAGACTGGCCGCATGTGCAGGAGCTGCGGCAGCGCTACGTGGCCGCGCGCAAGATGATCGGCCTGTTGCCGGTCGGCACGCGCCCCGGCGATGACACGCCGCGCCTGAGTTTCTTCTGGAGCCTGCCACGCACCGACTTCGAGCGCTGGCAGGCCGATGGCATGACGCCCTGGCTGGACGAGCTGCATGCGCTGTGGCCGCAGGCCAGTGCGCGCTTCGCCCACCTGCGCGATGCCGGCCAGCTGGCGCGCGCGGTCTATCGCGATGCAGTGATGACGCGCTGGCACCAGGGCCGCATGGTGCTGGCAGGTGATGCGGCGCACGCGATGAGCCCGCAGCTGGGACAGGGGGTGAACATGGCGCTGCTCGATGCGCTGGCGCTGCGCGATGCGGTGCGCACGCATGGCGGTGGTGCCGCTGCATTGCAGGCCTACCAGGCGCAACGCAGGGCCCACGTGGCGGTCTACCAGCGCTGGAGTCGCTGGCTGACGCCGCTGTTCCAGTCCGATCGCGATGCCTGGGCGAAGACGCGCGACGTGCTGCTGGGCCCGATGGGGCGCCTGCCGGGAGGCCGTGGCCACATGCTGCGCGTGCTCAGCGGCACGCAGCAGGGGTGGTTCGGTTCGCTTACGCTGGATCCGGCCTTCATCGACGCATTGGCGACGACGATGGAAATACCTCGCAGCAACGCGATCACGGCCGGCGCGTGAAGCGTGCCGTCACGTGAATTAACGGTTGCCTCACCGCGGATGTGCGAGAAGTAGGTTGCACGCGACTGCGCGTCGCCCGTTTTCCTTTCCGTGATCAACATCGCGCGTGGCCCGGGCGGCGCTGCCGTTGCGGCCTGTTGCGGCCCGGACGTGCCGCCTGATGTTGAAGAGGAGGATGCCATGTTGTTCGCGGTCGAGGAGCTGGAGTCGGAAATCTGCAAGCTGCGTGGACTGCTGCAGATGCTGCACGAGGACCAGCCCGACGTACTGGAGGATGTATTCGAGTTCCATGTTGGCAGCCTGGTCAGCCATGCGTCGCCGGAACACCACGCACGCATCCGGACCTGCGCGCAGGAGATGCTGGCGGCAATCCAGGCCTTGCCGCGGCGGCGTGAGAATGACACCCCTGATTTCCAGTTGATGCCGCAGCTGGGCATTGGCCCGGCCTGAGTCAGGCGACCGGCAGTTCCACCAGGCCGCTTTCCACGCAGGCGATCATCTGTTCGCCGCGGGCGGGGGCAGGCACGATGCCTGCAGTGAATGCGGAGAAGGCCGGCAGGACCGTCATCCGGTCACGCAGCCAGAACGCGGGGAAGCGCCGTCGCAGTGGCCTCAAGGCAACCTGCGGGTGCAGATGCCCGGCGATCACATGCAGCGCCGCATCGGGCATCGGCTCATGCCGAAGCAGGAACGGCTGCAGTCGTACTTCATCGTGGATCTGGACCTGCAACTGCGCGTGCGGCAGCTGGCGGTCGTGATTACCGCGCAGGACATGCACGTCCAGCGAAGCATTGCGTTCACGCCATCCCAGCCATTGCTGGTACCACCCAGCGCGATGCGCCGGCCCATGCAGGATGTCGCCCAGGATCCACAGCTCGCGGCAGGCATGCAGGTCCAGAAGCCGCTGCAAGCGTTGCAGGTCTTCGCCGGTGCCGCCGCTGGGCAACGCGATGCCGGCGCGACGGAACACATCGGCCTTGCCCAGATGGAGGTCTGCGATCAGCAGTGCCTGCCGCGCGGGCCAGTACAGCGCACGCGCGCCCACCAGGACCACGGACTCACCAGCAAGCAGCAGCGGCAATTCATCGGTCATGGCGGCGCTCCAGTTGCTGGGCCGCGCGCTGCACGCGCATACGCCAGTCTTCATTGCTGAACTGACCGCGCAGGCGTTCGGCCCACAATGGAAAGCCCAGCGGCGTGAGTGATGACGGTCGCTGCAGCGACAGCTGCTGCGTGCCGATCCGCTCCAGTACCTGCTGCACCCCCGGCAGGTCGAGGCTGTCGTACAGCACTTCATGTTCCGCCAGCGCCAGCAGCAGGTGTTCCGGATCGTGCTCGCGCAGCACGTCGAACAGCAGGCCCGCGGACGCCTGCAGCTGGCGCAGCGACCGTGGCATGCCACCGGGCAGGCTGGGCACCAGCAGGCCTGCTACGCGTGCGATGCCCCGGAACTGACGTCGCGCCAGCTCGCCCAGGTTCACTGCAGCGCGCAGATCGTCCAGCAACCGGTCATTGCCGAACAACGCACGCCATTGCGCCTCATCCAGATCGATCGGCCGCGCCGGCGCCAGCACCAGGCCATGATCGTTCACCGCATAGCCAATGCTGTTGCGTTGCTGGCGGGTGCAGCGCAGCGCCAACAGCGCGGCCAGTGCCTCGTGTACGTGGCGGCCGGCAAAGGGGTAGACGAACATGAACTGGCCTTCGCGGCGCCGCACCTCTTCCACCAGCAGGTGCTCTGGGCCGGGAAGCGCTGACAGCTGTTGCTGCAGTGCCAGCAACGGTGACAACCAGCGGGATTCGGCACTGTCGTCGGCGCCGGACAGCACCCACTCCAGCTCACGGCCGAGTGGCATCGACAGCGGCAACTGGCCTCCCTGCCAGCGCGGCACCACACCATCACCGCGCCCTCGTGCCAGCCGCACGAAAGCGGTCATGTCGCGCAGCTGCACCAGTTCCAGCAGGCGCCCGGCGAACTGGAAACGGTCGCCGCGACGCAGGCGGCTGGCGAACTGCTCCTCCACTGCACCAAGCCCGCCACCGCGCAGGAACTGCACGCGCACGCTGCCATCGCTGCTGATGGTGCCGATCGACAGGCGGTGCCGCAGCGCCTGGCGGCGATCGTGCATGCGGTAGCTGCCATCGGCATCGCGCACGACCTTGTGGAAATCGGGGTACTGCGCCAGCGCCTGCCCACCCTGCACGATGAAGTCCAGCACGGCCCGCCATTGTTCATCGCCCAGCGTGGCGAAGGCATGGGTGCGACGCACCTGCGCCAGCAGCGCATCACTGTCAAAGCCCCCAGCGAGGGCGCGGCTGACCGCATGCTGTGCCAGCACGTCCAGTGACAACGTCGGCGGTCGACGCGCTTCGACCACGCCTTCGTGCAGTGCGCGGCGCACCGCTGCATATTCGGCCAGTTCCAGTGCGTGGCTGGGTATGCAGACGATGGCCCCCCCGGCGCCGGGGCGATGGCGTGCGCGCCCGGCGCGCTGGCGCAGCCGCGCCACGCCCTTGGGGCTGCCCAGCTGCAGTACCTGTTCAACCTCCGGGAAATCCACACCGAGGTCGAGGCTGGAGGTCGCCACCACGCAGCGCAACGCGCCTGCGCGCAGGCCGTCTTCCACCTGCTGGCGCAGTGCTGGATCCAGCGAGCCATGATGTAGTGCCAGCGTGTCCGCGTCTTCCGGCCATACCGCAGCCAGCGCCTGGTGCCACAGCTCGGCCTGCGCGCGGGTGTTGGTGAACAGCAGGCTGCTGCGTACGGCCATCAGCGCGTCCAGCACGCGCGGCAGCTGCGCCAGGCCGAGATGCCCCGCCCAAGGGAAACGTTCACCCGGTTCCGGCAGCAGGCTGCGCACGCTGATCGCGCGCGGACGAACGCCCTGTACGATCGGTGCATCCTGTTGGCCAGGCAGCAGCACGTCGCGGGCCTGCGGCAGGTTGCCCAGCGTGGCCGACAGTCCCCAAAGCTGCAGGGAAGGGGCGGCGTCGCGCAGCACCGCCAGGTTCAGCTGCAGCAGGACGCCGCGCTTGTTCCCCAGCAGTTCATGCCATTCGTCCACCACCACGCAGCGCAGCTGGCGCATGCGTGGCAGTGTGTCGGGATAGCTCAGCAGCAGTGCCAGCGATTCCGGCGTGGTCACCAGTACGTCGACGCGGCCTTCGCGGGCCTGCCGGCGCTCGCGGTTGCTGGCATCGCCGCTGCGAAGGCCGACCCGCCAGCCCAAGCCCAGCCCGTCGACCACTGCCTGCAGTGCACGTGCGGTATCACTGGCCAATGCCCGCAGCGGCGTCACCCACAGCACCTGCAGCGGCCGCACCGCGCTGGCCCGGCGCGGTGCCGACGGTGGATCGAGCATCGCCTGCAGCAGCGGGCCGCCGAACATGGCCAGCGTCTTGCCGCTGCCGGTGGGGGTGTGCAGCAGCCCGGAGTCGCCTGCCAGATAGTGCCGCCACATCGCGCGCTGGAACGGCAGTGAGCGCCAGCCGCGCGCAGCGAACCAGTCTTCCAGCCGGCGCAACGCCTGGCGGCGGTTCATCGCGCCAGCGCCTGCAGCGTGGCCAGCTGATCGGCTTCGGCGGCGGGCTTGTCGTGGCGCCAGCGCAGGATGCGGGGAAAGCGCACGGCGATGCCGGATTTGTGCCGGCTGCTGCGGTTGACTGCCTCGAAGCCCAGTTCAAACACCTGTTCGGCACGCACGCTGCGCACCGGGCCAAACCGTTCACGGGTGTTGGCGCGGATCCAGCGATCGAGGGCCAGGATTTCCTTGTCATCCAGGCCCGAATAGGCCTTGGCCACCGGCACCAGCGTATCGCCGTCCCAGACGCCGAAGGTGTAATCGGTGTACAGCGTGCTGCGCCGTCCATGGCCGGCCTGCGCGTACAGCAGCACGGCATCAATGGTCAGGGGGTCGACCTTCCATTTCCACCAGTCGCCGCGCCGTCGCCCTGACTGGTAGGCGGACGTCCGGCGTTTCAGCATCAACCCTTCCACGCCCCGCTCATGGGCGGCCTCCCGCAACGTGGCCGCCTGCAGCCAGTCTCCAGCGGGTACGTCGGGCGACAGCTGGATGCGTGTGTCGCCCAGGGCACCGATGACCTCGGCCAACTGTGCACGCCGTTGCTGCAGTGGCAGCCCGCGCAGATCCTCGCCATCGCGTTCAAGCAGGTCGTAGGCAAGCACGCGTACCGGGGTGTTGCGCAAGGTCGCTGCACCGGGCTTGCGACGCTGGATGCGGGTCTGCAGCGCGGTGAAGGCGCGCGGCAGGTCGTCGCTCTCGTCCCAGGCCAGCAGTTCTCCGTCCAGCACGCAGCCGTCGGGCAGCGCCATCGCGGCCTGTTCAATTTCCGGGAAGCGGCCATCCAGCCGTTCCTCGCCACGTGACCACAGCGCCACTTCACCGCGTCGGCGCAGCAGCTGCAGACGGATTCCATCCCATTTCCACTCCAGCAGCCAGTCTTCGACCGGACCCAGCCGTTCGCCCGGTTCGCCCTCCAGCGGTGAGGCCAGGAAGAACGGGTACGGCTGCTGCCGGTCCAGTGGCAGTTCATCCGGCGACAGCAGCTGCCCCAGCAACCCGGGAGAGGGCACCCACTCGCCGAGCATGCGCTGGGCGATGCGCGCGATGTCCAGGCCGGACCATTCTGCCAGCGCCTGCTGCACCAGCCGTTGCGAGACACCCACGCGCAGCGCGCCGGTGAGCAGCTTGTTGAACACCAGGCGCTCGCCGCTCCGCAGCTGCCGCCAGCCGGCGACGACCGCCGCACGGCGCACCACTTCGGGCTGGTTGGCCACCGCCAGCAGATGCTGTTCGATCCAGTCCGACAACGGCCGGTCGGCGGCGGGATGCAAGGGGTCATCCAGCAGCAGTGTCAGTGTTTCGGCCAGATCGCCGACCTGAGCGTAGCTGTCTTCCACCAGCCAGGCGGGCAGTCCGGATTCCTCGGCAATCCAGCTGCGCAGCTCACCACTGGCGGCGATCCTGCGGCGTGCGCCGCCGACCTTGCCGCCGCTGAGCAGGTACAGCGCCCACGCCGCATCGTGCGCCGCTGCGTGGCGGAAGTAGTCGACCAGTGCGGCGCGCTTGTCCAGCGTCGCAGTACTGCGGTCCAGGCGCTGGTAGAGCGCGGCGAACGCCTTCATTCCTCGCTCCCGAAGTCGGTGCGAAAGGCTTCAGCCGCCACGCCGCGCTCGCGCAGGAACGGAATCAATGCATCGGTATTGCCATGGGTGGCGATGACCCGCTGCGCGCCGGTCTGTTCGATGGTCTGCAGCAGCGCGGGCCAATCAGCGTGATCGGAAATGACGAAGCCCCGGTCGACGTTGCGGCGCCGCCGGTTGCCGCGCAGTTGCATCCACCCCGAGGCGAACCCCAGTTGATGCGGTCCGAAGCGGCGCATCCACGGCGTGCCTGCGGCCGAGGGTGGGGCCAGGATCAACTGGCCGGCGGCATCGGGTTGACGCCCCTGTTCGGCGACGGTGAGCGTCTCCAGCATCGGGATGTTGGCCTGCCGGTAGACCGACACGCCATTGGCGATGGCGCCGTGCAGCCACGCGGGGCGGTCGTCCAGTGGCAACAACTCGGCCAGCACCCGCTGCGCCTTGCCGAGTGCATAGCACAGCAGGATCGCCGCTTCGCCACGTTGTTCGCATTCGCGGCGCCACGCCACGATCTCTGCGGCGACCGCCGGGGTGTCCGGCCAGCGATAGATCGGCAGCGCGAACGTCGCTTCGGTGATGAACGTATCGCAGGGCACCACTTCGAAGGGCGTGCAGGTCGGGTCGGGTTGGCGCTTGTAGTCGCCGGACGCCACCCACACCCGTTCACCATCGTCGATGCGCACCTGGGACGAACCGAGCACATGACCGGCCGGATGCAGCGATACCTGCACCCGGCCCAAGCGGAACGGCACCCCCTCGGCGTGCGCCTGCACGCCAACATCGCCCAGCCGCCAGCGCAGGATCGGCAGGCTTCCTTCGCTGCAGTGGTATTCGCCCATGCCCGGGCGCGCGTGGTCGCCGTGGCCATGGGTGATGACCGCGCGCGGCACCGGGCGCCAGGGATCGATGTGGAAATCTCCCGCAGCGCAGTACAGCCCCTCCGGACGCAGCACCACCAGATCGTCATTGCCTTCCATGCGGCCACTGTGGCCTGCGCTTCGTGCAGGCGGTGAGAACCGGCCTGAACACGGGCTTGGCGGGGCATGCGGCACAATCGGACCGCATACCTCTTGCCGCCAGGATGGACCGGATGAGTGGACCCAGCTTCAGCAGCAACGCGCCGTTTGAAACCCATGTGGTGCTGAACCAGCCGCCACCGTTCGCGGGACGCCAGCTGTGGACCGACGATGTGGCGTTGGCGGAGGCGGTGCATCGCGAGGGTGCCGGTGCCTTAGCGCCACGCCTGGCCGTGTACGGAGCCTTGGCCGGCGACGAGCTGTACCGGCTCGGCTTCGATGCCAACCGTGATCGCCCGCGGCTGCGTACGCACGATGCGCAGGGCCACCGCATTGATACGGTCGAGTTCCACCCTGCGTACCACCAGCTGATGTCCGCAGCGAAGCAGCATGGCGTGGCGGGTCTGTCCTGGCACGAGCCGCAGCCCGGCGCACACGTCGCGCGTGCGGCGCTGAGCTACCTGCACCACCAGGCCGAAGCCGGCACCAGTTGCCCCTTGACCATGACCCATGCGGCGGTGGCAGTGCTGCAGTCGCAGCCGCACCTGGCCGAATGGGCGCGCAAGGCCGCCGCGCCGGTCTATGACCCGCGCGACGTGCCGGTGGCGGACAAGACCGGCATCACGCTGGGCATGGGCATGACCGAGAAGCAGGGCGGCTCGGATGTACGTGCGAACAGCACGCGCGCCGAGCCGATCGATGGCGAACGTTACCGCCTGGTCGGGCACAAGTGGTTCTTTTCCGCGCCGATGTGCGATGGCTTCCTGGTGCTGGCGCAGGCGCCGGGCGGGCTGACCTGCCTGCTGATGCCGCGCCGGCTGGCCGATGGCGACCGCAATGCATTCAGGCTGATGCGGCTGAAGGACAAGCTGGGTGACTGGTCCAATGCGTCCAGCGAGGTCGAGTTCTGTGGCGCGCAGGCATGGCGCGTGGGCGAAGAAGGGCGTGGCGTGGCGACCATCATCGGGATGGTGATGATGACCCGCCTGGACTGCATGCTGGGTGCGGCCGCGGAGATGCGCATGGCGCTGGCGCAGGCGCTGCATCATGCACGCCATCGGCGCACCTTCGGCAAGCTGCTGGTGGAGCACTCGCTGATGACCAACGTGCTGGCTGATCTGGCGCTGGAGTCGGAAGCGGCCACGGTGTTGGCGATGCGCATCGCACGCGCGGTGGATCGTGCCGGTGTGGATGCCAATGAAGCGGCGATGGCGCGGTTGGGGACGGCGCTGGGCAAGTACTGGCTGTGCAAGCGTGCGCCGGCCTTCGTCAATGAAGCGCAGGAATGCCTGGGCGGTGCCGGCTACGTGGAGGAGTCGATGCTGCCCCGCCTGTACCGGCAGGCACCGTTGAATTCGATCTGGGAGGGCAGCGGCAACATCCAGTGCCTGGATGTGCTGCGTGCGCTGGCGCGTGAACCGGAGGCGATGGCGGCGTTGCGCGGTGAGCTGGCGTCGGTGGCTGACCGTGATGCGCGCTATGCAGCGGCATTGCAGCGTTGGGCAGCGGCGCCGCCACCGGAGGAAGCGCAGGCGCGGCTGTTCTGCGAGCGCACTGCGCTGCTGCTGCAGGCGGCGCTGCTGCTGCGTGCGCGCAGTCCGATGGCGGAGGCGTTCGTGCGTAGCCGGCTGGAAGGGGAGCATGGGCTGGCGTTCGGGACGCTGCCGGCGGGGCTGGAGCTGACGGCGATGCTGGCGCGCGCGCTGCCGTAGCGGCGGCCCACGCCGGCTCTCGACACCTACGCTGACAGATTTTCATCAGATAAGGCTCGGGCGCGCCATCCATCGCGCTTACGCCCCTGCGCAACCTGCCCGCGCGTCCTTGGACACTTTCCGTAGGCGCACACCACGGAATCAACAGAAGAAGCAGGGAGCGAAAAGCAGAAAAGCCGCGGCGGTGCCGCGGCTTTTCCTGTGGAACCGAGCCGGTGCTCGGCTGCCGGTAGGGCTTAGTGCTTGGCTTCTTCCTTGGCGGCGTTGGCCTTGGCGTCATTGGCGACATCGCGGGCCTTGTCGGCGACCTTCTGCGCGGCGTCGGCGGTGGCGTCGCTGGCGTGCGCGGCGGCGTCGGTTGCGGCGTCCTTGGCCTTATCGGCGGCGTTGGCAGTGGCGTCTGCGGCCTTGTCCAGCGCCTGCTGGGTATCGGCGGCGGCCTGCTCGGAAGCGGCGGCGGTCTTGTCGGCGGCTTCGCGGGTGGCGGCAGCAGCCTTGTCGACGGCGTCGCGGGCGGCAGCGCCGGCGCTGTCGGCCGCCTGCTGCGCGTCCTGCTTGGCCTGTTCGGCTTCCGGGCCCTTGCAGGCGGCCAGGGCCAGCAGCAGGGAGGCGGCCAGCAGGGTGGTGGTGATCGGACGAATCTTCATGGCGGTCTCCGGCACTGCAATGGATGGGGACGCCAGCCTATTCATGCCGTTGTGAAGACCGGGTCGCGATGCAGGGGCTTGATCGCCGGCATCCACGCAAAGAAAAAGCCGCTGGCGAACCAGCGGCTTTTCCGGAACAGCGTGAAGAAAGAAGTTATTACTTCTTGGCTTCTTCAGCAGCGTCCTTGGCCTTCTCAGCGGTGCCTTCAGCAGCCTTGGCAGCGTCAGCAGCAGCGCCGGCAGCAGCGTCGGTGGCAGCACCGGCGGTCTGGGCAGCGGCGTCGGTGGCGGCGTCAGCAGCGGTGGCGGCGGTGTCAGCGGCCTGCTGGGCAGCGTCGGCGGTCTGGGCGCCAGCAGCGGCGGCCTGGTCGGCAGCAGCCTGGGCTTCGGTGGCGGCTTCGTTGGCCGAAGCAGCGGCGTCCTGGGCAGCTTCCTGCTTCGAGCAGGCGGCCAGGGCCAGAGCCAGGGACATCGCGACCAGCAGCTTGTTGATGCTCATTGTGTAAATCCTCGTCGTTAGAATTAGGCAACGCGCATGCTGCGCGCCGACAACATGATGACAAGCCAAGA
Source organism: Stenotrophomonas sp. YJH_SMC_91 (assembly GCF_059368495.1). Lineage (NCBI taxonomy): Bacteria > Pseudomonadati > Pseudomonadota > Gammaproteobacteria > Lysobacterales > Lysobacteraceae > Stenotrophomonas > Stenotrophomonas sp. YJH_SMC_91. Next base: position 465,335 of record NZ_JCAFRT010000001.1, read on the forward strand.
TTGGGTGTCAAGCGATCCCGCATTCATTTTTGCGAAATCATCGTTAAATCTTTTTAAATCAATTCGATGGCGATTGCCGTTGCTTCGCCGCCGCCGATGCAGAGGGTGGCAATGCCGCGCTTGCCACCACGCGTGCGCAGAGCGTTGACCAGGGTCACCACAAGACGTGCGCCGGAGGCCCCGATGGGGTGACCCAGTGCGCAGGCGCCGCCATTCACGTTGAGCTTGTCGTGAGGGATGCCCAGTTCGCGCATCGGGGCCATCGCCACCACAGCAAAGGCTTCGTTGATTTCGAACAGATCGACCTGGTCCAGCGACCAGCCGGTCTTGCCCAGCAGCTTGTGCAGCGCGCCGATCGGCGCGGTGGTGAACCACTCCGGTTCCTGCGAGTGGGTGGCGTGGCCGACGATGCGGGCCAGCGGGGTGATGCCACGTGCGGCCGCGTCTTCCTCGGTCAGCAGGACCACCGCGGCGGCGCCGTCGGAGATGCTGGAGGAACTGGCGGCGGTCACGCTGCCGTCCTTCTTGAAGGCCGGGCGCAGGGTCGGGATCTTGGCGATGTCCGAGCGCCCCGGCTGCTCGTCGATGGCGACCTCGACGTCACCCTTGCGGGTGGCTACCTTCACCGCGACGATCTCATCGGCAAACGCACCATTGGCCTGGGCAGCCTGCGCGCGCTTGACCGACTCGATCGCATAGGCGTCCTGCTCTTCGCGGCTGAACTGGTACTTGTCCACCGCGCACTCGGCGAATTCGCCCATGGCCTTGCCGTCATAGGCGTTGACCAGGCCATCGTGGGCCATGTGGTCGACCGCCTGGAAGTTGCCGAAACGGTTGCCGGTACGGGAGTTCGGCAGCATGTGCGGGGCGTTGGACATCGATTCCATGCCGCCGGCGACCACGATGCTGGCCGAGCCGGCCTTGATCAGGTCATGGCCGAGCATGATGGTCTTCATGCCCGAGCCGCACACCTTGTTCAGCGTGGTGGCACCGGCCGACAGCGGGATGCCGGCGGCGATCGCCGCCTGGCGGGCGGGCGCCTGGCCGAGGTTGGCCGGCAGCACGCAGCCCATCAGGACTTCGGAAACGTCGCTGGCCGGGACACCCGATTGTTCCAGGGCGGCGGCGATGGCTGCGGCGCCGAGGGTCGGGGTCGGCACGCCGTTGAACTGGCCGAGGAAGGAGCCGATGGCGGTGCGCTTGGCGGCGGCGATGACGATGTTGGACATGGCAATCTCGTTGATGCGTAAGCAATGTTCGGAAAGGAGACCGGAGGCCGTTGGATGCGCCCCGGTTTCCCGGCAGACTGCGTGGGGGTCGGCCCAAGTATAGAGGGTCGGGGAGGGCTGCCGCTGTGCGGCGCCGAACGCCTGCCGGGATGAAGGCAGGCCAACGTTCACGGGAAGGAATCGATGGAGCGAACGATGATGGTGAGGTCTGTGCTGGCAACCGCGCTGGCGATGGCGCTGACGGCCTGTGGTGGAGGCGGCGGAGGCGGCAGCAACGTGCGCGTCGACCCGCCCCCGACCACGCCGACGCCTCCAACCACGCCTCCGCCGACGACACCACCGCCGGCCAAGCCGCAGGAGCCGGCCTTTGATGCGCATCTTTCAGTCACCAACGCGCGTGCCGCACAGGCCGCCGGCCTGACCGGGCAGGGCGTGCGCATCGGCATCGTCGATTCGGGCGTGCAGCGCAACGCGGTGGCCTTGAATGGTCGCGTGCTGGCCAACTTCAATTACATCGATCCCGCCAGGAACAACCTGGCGGTTGATGACGTGGTCGGGCATGGCACCGCCGTGGCCAGCCTCGCCGCCGGCGCAGCAGTGGGGACCTGGCCGGGCGGTATCGCGCCAGGCGCCCAGATCGTCTCGGCAAGGATCATTTCCGACAAGCCGCCGACCGATGACGGCAGTGGCCAGGGCAATGCCTTCAGTGGGCCGCTGGGCGTGGCCCAGGTCCACCAGGACCTGATCAGCTACAACGTGAAGGTGATGAACAACTCGTGGGGCGGCCTGTACTGGACCGACCTGCCGACCACCGCGCAGGTAGCCGCCGAATACCGGCCGTTCGTGATCAACCACGGTGGCCTGGTGGTGTTCGCCGCCGGCAATGACGGCCGCAGCGAGCCGAGCAGCCTGGCCGCGCTGCCCAGCCAGAAGGGCGTGGCAGGCACGCTTCCGGCGGCCGATCTGGAGCGCGGCTGGCTGGTGGCCACGGCGGTGGACCCGTTTACGCCGGGCGCGCTGGCCAGCTATTCGAATGCCTGCGGCCAGGCGGCCCGCTACTGCCTGGCGGCGCCGGGCAGCGCGGTCTACCCGGATGCCAACGGTGGCAGCTACTACTGGAACTACGGCACCTCGTTCGCCGCGCCGCTGGTCTCCGGTGCGGCGGCGCTGGTCTGGCAGCGCTTCCCCTACTTCAACAACGATCTGGTGAGGCAGACCCTGCTGGGCACTGCCAAGGACATCGGTGCGCCCGGCGTGGATCCAGTGTTCGGCTATGGCCTGCTCGACATCGGTCGCGCGATCAACGGTCCCGGCCGCTTCGACTGGGGCGATGTGGTTGCCAACGTTGATGCCGGCTCGACCAACTCGATGTGGAGCAACGACATCACCGGCAGCGGTGGCCTGGTCAAGCAGGGCGGAGGCAAGCTGGTACTGGCCGGCAACAACAGCTATTCCGGCGCCACCCGCATCGAGCGCGGCATCCTGACGCTGCAGAACGGTGGCGTGATCCGTTCAAATGTGACGATCCTCGCCCAGCCCGACCCGGACTCCACCGGTCTGCAGTTCAACGGTGGCACGCCGCGGGTGATCGGCAATGTGGTCAACGGCGGCAGCGTGTTCCTCACCACCGGCAACACCACCGGCACCATCGAGGGCAACTACACCCAGCAGCCCGGCGCGCAGCTGATGATCGCGCTCGGTGCCAACGCACTTCAGGTCACCGGCAACGCAACGATCAATGGCGGTGTGCGTGTGCACGGCTTCGTCTCCGGCTATGTGCCGCAGAACGGAGCGCGCCAGGACCTCATCCACGCCGCGGGTGGCCTGAACGGCACCTTCAGTACCCAAGCCACTTCCACCGGCCTGCAGGGGCTGACCCTGGTGGCACCCACGTATGGCTACGACAGCAACAACGCCTGGTTGAACGTGAACCAGGTCAGCGTCACCGCCGCAGCCAGTGGCCTGAGCGCCTCCGCACAGGCCGCAGCGCAGCGCCTGGAAGGCGCATTCGCAGTGCTCGACGGCAACACCGGCCTGCAGGGATCGCCCTTCGGTGCGGCAGCCGGTGCGCTGCAGTGGGCCGGAGGCGGCCAGCAGGGCCTGGCCGACAGCCTGCAGAGCCTGTCCGGCCAGGCGCATGCCCGCGCCGAGGCCGCCACCTTCGACAGCATCGACATGTCGCGGCGTGCGATTGCCGAGCGCTTCGATCGTGTACAGGCCACCCCGCGCCTGCGCGGGAGCTGGCAGAGCGCGCTGGGTGAGGCGGGGCAGGGCAGCTTCGCCGGCAACGCCGCCGACAGCCGGGGCTGGATGGCCGGCCAGGATCTGCCGCTGGGCGGCAACGGCCTGATGGGCGTCGCCTTCGGTGAGACCCGCAGCAATGGTGGCAGCAGTTTCGGCGGCGATCGCGGGCGTGATCGCCAGGCGCAGGCACAGTTGTACGCTGGCTGGAACCTGGGGCGTGGCTATGCGCTGGCCCAGTTCGGCAGTGGCCAGTTCACCCGCGCGCTGGATCGCCAGCTGCTGCTGGGTGCGGGCGCCTATGGTGTCTCGGCGCGTTACGGCGGGCGTTTCAGCAGCGCCAGCGTGGAAGGCGGATATCGCCTGGGCCGCGCAGGGGCTTCGGTGACGCCCTACCTCGGTGCCAGCACCACGCGTGTCGATACCGATGCGTTCAATGAGCTGGGCGGTTTCGGCTTCGGCCTGCGGGGTGATGCCACCCGCGCGCAGCGCAGCCAGATGCTGGCCGGCATCCGTGGCGAGCGGGGCTGGGGGCGTTGGAACCTGCGCGGACACGCCGAGTGGCAGCAGCGGCTGGACGGCGGTGACGCCGATTGGCAGGCCAGTTTTGTCGGCGTGGATGCCTGGGCGCCGCTGGCAGGCTGGAATGCGCCGCGCGGCAGTGCGCTGATCGGCGTCGCGCTGGAATCGTGGTGGGGCCGCAATGGCCGCTTGAGCCTGGGTTTCGACCAGCGTATCGGTGGCGAGGGCGCGCGGCAGGCTGCGTTGCGCTACAGCACCGGGTTCTGAGCAATCGGTCGCGCCGGGAAGGCTCCCGGCGCGACGTCTGCAGCCTCAGCCGCCGCGCAGGTTGCCCAGGCGCGGAGTGCTGCGGCCCAGCGGCATCTTCAGCTTGCCGATCGACAGGATGCGGCTTTCCGCAATGCGATCGGCGGCCCGCTGCGGCGCGATGTTCTCGCGCTGCGACAGTTCGAAGATGCGGGTGAGGTTGTGGTAGATGCTGCGGATCAGGCGCATCGCGCGTTCGCGGTTGTAGCCGTCGATCTCCAGCGACACGTTCATCACACCGCCGGCGTTGACAGCGTAGTCCGGGGCGTAGAGGATGCCGCGCGCATGCAGTTCGTCGCCGATCTCCAGGCTCGACAGCTGGTTGTTGGCAGTGCCGCAGATGATCTTGGCCTTGATCCGCGGCAGCGTATCGGCGTTGATCGCGCCTTCCAGCGCACACGGTGCGAACACATCGGCGTTCACTTCGTGGATCTCGTCCGGCTTGACCGCCTCGGCGCCGAAATCGCTGACTGCACGATCAACCAGGGCACTGTCCAGGTCGGTGACATACAGTTTGGCACCGCGGTCACGCAGCAGTTTCACCAGTTCCATGCCGATGTGGCCCAGGCCCTGCACCGCGATGCTGGTCTTGCCTACTTCCTCATGGCCGAACTTGAAGCGCATCGACGCCATCAGTGCCTGCAGTGCGCCGTAGGCCGTGAAAGGCGCCGGATCGCCGGAGCCACCATGGACCTGGTGCACGCCGGTCACGAACTGGCTCTCCAGGTAGATGTTCTCCATGTCGTTGACGTCGGTGCCAACGTCCTCGGCGGTGATGTAGCGGCCGCCCAGCGAATCGACGTAGCGGCCGAAGGCGCGGAACAGTACCTCGGTCTTGTCCGTCTTCGGGTCGCCGATGATCACCGCCTTGCCGCCGCCCACGTTGAGCCCGGCCAGCGCATTCTTGTAGGTCATCGTCCGGCTCAGCCGCAGCACATCGGCCAGCGCCTCGTCGGTGCTGGCGTAAGGGCGCATGCGCACGCCGCCCAGGGCCGGGCCCAGGGTGGTGTTGTGGATGGCGATGATCGCCTTCAGGCCGGCATCGTGGTTGTGGCAGAACACCACTTGTTCGTGGCCGGTGGTGGCGAGGGTTTCGAATAGCATGGCGTCTCCGATGGCGCGAACCGCGGCGAACTGCAGCGAACGGCCAGTGAACGGTAGGGTCCCAAAAACAAAAAAAGCGACGTCGTCAGTGCAGGGGGACGGGTCGCGCGGCGCCATTCTAGTCCATTCCCCCGGTCGCTGCCGTCGACATCGGCGCCCTTCCGGTTAAAGAAGATGAAAGTGCGGCCGATGCTGCGACGACGGCGGGTGGCCGGATTCGCGTGAAGAGGCAGGGCGGTCAGTGACGGCAAGGGCACCACAACGACAGGGCAGGCGGCGATGACGCCGGCCTGGTGGCGATCGCTGCGCGGCTGGCTGGCGCGTTCGACCGGGGCGGCTCCGTTGCGCCTGGCGGCCGTATCGCGACAGGCGGTCGCTGCTGCCGCAGCCAGCCTTCAGGGCGAGGCGCTGCAGGCCGGTGAGATCGCCGCCCACCTGCAGCGCGGCCTGCATGCACTTGCCCTGTACCCACGGCTGGCCGGCGAGCCTGCCCCCGTGCAGGATCCGGCACTGGGCGAAGCGGTGGCGCGCGCGCTGCAGGACCGTGACTGGGCCGCCCGGCACCTGCCGCGGCGCCCGCAACTGCTGCCGCAGCTGATCCAGACCGTCAACGACGATGCCGCCTCGGCACGGGTGATGGCGGCCATCATCGGCCAGGACCCGGTGCTGACCGGAAATCTGCTGCGCATCGCCAACAGCCCGGCCTACAAGGTGCATGAGCGGCCGGTGGAAAGCCTGCAGCGTGCGGTGACCCTGGTCGGTACCGAGGGCGTGCGCCAGATCATCAGCGCGGTGCTGGTGCAGCCGGTGATGCAGGTGCAGTGCGGCATGTTTCCGCAGTTCAGCACGATCATCTGGGAGCACGCACTGCTGGCTTCGCGTGCGGCCGCCGATCATGCGCGCACGGTCACCTTCGGTGATGCCTTCGCTGCGCAGTGGCTGGGCCTGGTGCAGGGGCTGGGGTCAGCGCTGGTGATGCGCCAGCTGCTGCAGGAAGCGCAGGCACGCGACGAAACCGTGGAGCCGGCGCTGGCCCTGCAACTGCTCCAACAATGGTCGTTGCCGCTGGCACAACGCGTGGCTGCAGCCTGGGAGCTGCCCGAGCCCGTGCACCAGGCACTGGCGCCGGAGGCCGATGGCCCACTCGCCGACAGCCTGCGTCTGGCCAGCGCTGCGGCGGCAGCCAGCCTGCTGTGCCGGCATGGACATGCCGGCCAGAGCCGCATGCTGGCCCTGCTCGAACAGTTGCCTTCAGCGCCGCCGCATGCCCTGCGTTGGATCTGGCGGCGCCTGCATGGACGCAGCGTGGAAACACGTGATGAGGCCGGACAGGAAGAGGCGGGTCCAACGCCCTGAGCGCTACAGCTGCGATTCGACCGGCAGCCAGCTGATCACCCGCGACAACCAGCGTTTGCGCGCCGTTGCCCCCGGCTCCTCCTCCACCCAGTGCGGTGGCGGTTCGCGCTCCAGCCAGCGCAACCGGCGACGGTCATCCAGCGCCAGCCACCAGCTGTGCCTGGGATCAGCCAGGCGCAGGTACTCGTCCCGCAGCTGCGCGCCCAGCACCGGATCGTCAAACAGCACGCCCATCTCGGTGTTCAGATAGGCCGAGCGCGGGTCGAGGTTGAACGAACCGACAAAACCGCGGCGGTCATCGACCAGGAACGCCTTGGTATGCAGGCTGGCGCCGCTGCTGCCGAACACGCCGGCATCGCCGGACTGCCCTTGTGCCTTCAATTCGTAAAGGTGGACGCCGGCTTCGAGCAACGGCACGCGGTAGCCCATGTAGCCACCATGCACGGCGGCGACGTCATTGGCGGCCAGTGAGTTGGTGACCACGCCGACCTGCACGCCCCGCCCGGACATGGCCGAAAAGCCATCCAGGCCCTCGTTGCCGGGAACGAAGTAGGGCGAGATCAACAGGGCCTTGTGCCTGGCGGCCTGCAGCTCGCTGATCAGGGTCGACACCAGCCAGGCAGCGCGATCGTCCTTGCGGTGCTTCATCGGCGGGTCGGACACGATGCGCACTGCACCGCTCCAGCGCAGCGGCTCGGGGCTCGGGCGCTGCCGCTTGCGTGATTCGGCTACGCGCGCCAGGTACGGCCGGGCCACGTCCCGCTGCGCCTCATGGTCCGATTCGCGCACCAGCAGGCGCAGCTGTGCGTCGGTATGGAAGGCAAGCGCGGATACCGGAATGGCGGTTTCGCTGTTCCAGTAGTCGTCGAAGATGCGGTTGGCCTGCTCCACGGCGGGGCCGGCGACCAGCAGGTCCAGATCCTGGAAGTTCACATCGGTGCGCGCGCTGAAATACTCCTCGCCGATGTTGCGGCCACCGACGATCGCGACGCGGCCATCGGCGATCCAGCTCTTGTTGTGCATGCGGTGGTTCACGCTGAAGAAGCGCTGCACCATCTCCACCATGCGCAGGATGCCGGTCCGGTTGCGGAACGGGTTGTACAGGCGGATCTCGATGTTCGGATGCGCATCGAGCGCCATCATCAGCGCGTCCTTGTCCTTGGCATTCATGTCATCAAGCAGGATGCGCACGCGCACGCCGCGCTCGGCGGCGTCATACAGCGCCTTGGCCATCAGGTGGCCGATCAGGTCGTCGTGCCAGATGTAGTACTGCAGGTCCAGGCTGCGGCCTGCGTGCGTGGTGATCATCGCGCGTGCGGCGAAGGCATCCATGCCATCACTGAGGAAGGCCACGCCGGACTGGCCGGGATGGGCCTCCTGCAATGGCACGATCTGCTGGTCGATGCGGGTCTGCGCCGGCTGCAGTGGCAGCACATGCGAAGGCGTGCCCCGTGCCTGCGGCGTGAGGTGGTCGGCCAGCAGCAGGCCGGACAGCACCAGCAGCACCAGCACGGCGAGGATGATCGCAGCAACACGCAGCAGGCGTCGCCACAGCGGCTTGGGCAGGCTCATGCCCCGATGGTAGAGCCACGCCATGCGTGAAGGAATGCCTGCAGGATCGACAGGGGGTCAGAGCCCTTGCCTTCGGCACGGAATCCCACCCCGAGGGGGCGTCACCGATGGGGTCGGATCCCTTTCCACAGGAAAGGGCTCTGACCCGCACACCTCAGAACCGCTCGTCGCTGCCCAGGTAGCGCCACTGCCCCGGCGGCAGCGGCCCCAGCGCCACGCGTCCGATACGCAGGCGGCGCACCCCGGTCACCTGCAGCCCGGCGGCTGTCACCGCTGCACGCAGGCCCTTGGCGGTAAGCCCCTTGCCGGCAAAGCGCAGGCGTTGTTCGCTCTGCCAGCTGACCTTGCCGCCGCCGGCCTCCTGCTGCAGACGCGCCATCAGCCATGGCCCACGCTCCGGGCCGCCTTCGGCCACTTCGATCAGGTATTCCTGTTCGGTGCGGCCAAGATTGCGCTGCAGATGGGCCAGCGTGGCCGGATCCTGGCTGACCACCACCAGGCCGCTGTCGCTGGCCGGAAGCGAGGCGGCCAGCTGCAGGCCATGGAAGTGACGCTGCAGCGGACGGATGTCGCTGGCATCGAGTTCGCTGCGGCTGTCACTGCTGACCAGCGCGCACAGGGTCTCAGCGGCAACACCGGCCGGCTTGTTCAACAGCATGCTGACCCGCTCGGCCTTTTCATCGCTGGCCTGCTCGGCCACAACGATCACCGCGCTGTCATCGACCAGGCGCTGCGGCTGCTCCACCACGTCGCCGTTGACCGTGACCCAGCCGCCTTCGATGTAGCGTCGCGCTTCGCCGCGCGGGATGCCGAGCAGGGCGGACAGGCGTTTGTCGAGACGGATCGGTTCCATGGCGGAAAGGTCGGGCAGGGGGCGCGCAGTGTAGCTGCTGCGGCCGGTCAGCGCTGGCCGCGGTTGGCCAGCTCCGTCAGGTACAGACGGGTATCGAACTCCAGCTGCAGGTACTCCGGCTCCATGTGCTGGCACAGCTGGTAGAAGGCCTTGTTGTGGTCGGCTTCCTTCAGGTGGGCCAGCTCATGCACCACGATCATGCGCAGGAACGCTGCTGGTGCCTGGCGGAACACGGTGGCGATGCGGATCTCGCGGCTGGCCTTGAGGCGGCCGCCGTGCACGCGGGAAATGGCGGTATGAGTGCCCAGCGCGTGCTTGATCACTTCCAGCGTGTTGTCGTAGCAGACCTTGTTGAGCGGCACCGACTTGCGCAGGTAGCGGTCCTTCAGCTCCTGGGTGTAGTCGTACAGCTGGCGGTCGCTGCGCACCTCGTGGGGGTCGGGATAGCGCTGCTGCAGCCAGGGGCCGAGCTTGCCTTGCGCCAGCAGTTCGCTGACCTGGGCGACCAGGGGTTCGGGATAGCCGGTGAGGTACTTCAGGACTGCCATGCAGGGGCGGCGGGGCGTCGGTAGAATGGGGCATCCAAGATTACACGCGGTACGCACCGACCATGGCAAAGCCCAACGCGCTGCAGGAACAATTGCTCAAGGCCGGCCTGGCCAAGAAGTCGCAGGCCAGCGCCGCCGCGCGCGAGCAGGCCAAGGCCCGGCAGGGCAAGGCCGAATCGACCTCGGCCGACGTCCAGCGCGAGGCTGAACGGGCCCGTGCCGAGAAGGTCGAGCGCGACCGCGCGCTGGCCGCCGAGCGCAATGCGCAGGCCAGGCAGGCTGAACAGAAGGCGCAGGCGAAGCAGATCATCGCGGCCCATGCCGTGCCCCACAAGGGCGATGACGAGTACCGCTTCAGCGATGGCGCGGCGATCCGCACCCTGCTGATCGACCCCAAGCTGCGCAAGGCGCTGTCGGTGGGCGTGCTGGTCATCGTTGCCCACGGCGACGGTTACGCGCTGCTGCCACGTGCTGCTGCCGAGAAGGTGCGTGAGCGCGCCCCGGAAGCGATCATCGTCGACCACGGCCAGCCGGGCTCGACCGCGGAGATCTCCACCGGCAACGCCGAGGACGACGCCTACTACGCGCAGTTCCAGGTGCCCGACGACCTGGTCTGGTAAGCGAAAAGGGGACGGAGGGGATTAAGTCGCGATCGACCTGATTGAAGCCCTCCACGTTCTGCTCAGATTGCTGAAGATCAGCCGGGCATGGCTCGGCTCAACACAGGTCCGCTCCTTTGTGCGCGGGTGTATCGTCCCCATATCAGGCGACACACCTGCGGAGGATGGCCATGGCCACCGGTTGGGCGGGAGACGGCGCGGTCCAGGACCAGATCGACGCCACCGTCGACGATGCGATTGCCCGCGCGCGGCGCCAGCTGCGGCAGGGCCCTGGTCTGGAACACTGTGAGGAATGCGACGCACCGATTCCGTTGGCGCGGCGCCAGGCCGTGCCTGGGGTACGGCTGTGCGTGGCGTGCCAGCAGGCGCATGACGACGAAGAGCAGGCGCATGCCGGCTACAACCGGCGTGGCAGCAAGGACAGCCAGCTGAGGTAAAGGTTGTTCGGCAGGGCTGCGCCCTGCACCCGCCGAAGCCTTCAAGCCAAGGCAACAGCAACAGCAAAAGCTGGCATTCCGTGGGTTGGCAGGGCGATGTCGGAGTGCGGGGACGCCGTGAACCCGTCCATGGGGGCTTGGCCGCGGCATCCATGCCGCGGACACCCCGCACTCCGACACCGCCCCGCCTCTGACAGATTTCCGCGATCTGTTGGAACCCGCTGCTGATGCCGACCGTTGGTCGGCACGGGGTCGGATTCAATTTTGACTATCGACATCTGACAGATGTGCCGACCAACGGTCGGCACCCACCAACAGCGCACGGAATCTGTCAGAGGTGGGGCGGTGTGGGTGGGCAGGACCGTTGGCGCCATGGATGGCGCCATCGAGCCCCCATGGACGGGTTTACGGCGTGTCCTGACCACCCACACCGCCCCGCCATCCCACGGAATGCCGCTCTTGATCTTGCTTCGGCTTCGGCCTCTGCAGGTGCAGGGTGCAGCCCTGCAAAGAAGAACCTCCCTCAGCCGTCGCCCTGGATGCTGCCGGGGGCCTGTGCCGGGTCGCGCCAGCGCCGCACCGTGCGCTGGAAGAACAGGTTGTTCGGCAGCTGCAGCACCGTGCCCTCGTGGCCGTCGCCGGTCTCCTGCAGCGTGGTGTAGATCAGGTTCACGTCGATCACCCGCCCCTTCAGGCCCGGTTTCTCGCCGTTCTCCAGCACCTCGATGTAGTCATGCAGGCGGAACGGGCGCGTGGTGAAGATCAGCAGCGTGCAGAAGATGTTGGAGAGCACGCTCCAGGCCGCGAAGAAGGCCACCGCACCCACCGCCGCGAAGCCGGTGAACGCGGTCCACAGTACCGACGGCGATGCGCCGAGCAGGCTGAGGATGTACAGGACCGCGCTGAAATAGACCACGAAACTGGTGATCCGGCGCGCGCCCATCACCATTTCCGGTGGCAGCGTGTAGTGCTCGGCGAAGCGGCGGATCAAGCGCCGTGCCAGCACTCGCAGCAGCCACGCGGCCAGCAGGGTGAGCAGGATCTTCACGGCGATACCCGCGTCGTGGAGCCAAGGGTAGGTCCAGGCCGGCAGGTGATCCTTCAGCGACAACATCATGGGGGCGACGACGGGTGGCAATAACGGCCCTCGATGTTACCCGGCGCGTGCGGGGGATTCGACCGCCGGGGTCCAGGCCAGGCAGACCAGCTCCTGGCGGTGCTGCTGCAGGCAGGCGCGGCCGTTGTCGGGGCGCAGCTGCAGTGACAGGCCCAGCGCCTGCAGCAGGACGCAGGCAGCGATCACCAGCAGGGCGGCGCAGGAAGGGCTGGACATGGCAGGACTCCCGGACGGCAGATTCGCGAAGGACCTTCCATGGATGCAGCAGCCGTCGAAAAGGTTGCATGGCATCGGCCGTCGATCGGCTCTAAACCTTTTCCCGGGTCGCCGCATCCAAGCGATATGCTCGACACCACCATGCCCGCGCCGCCCGCCGCCAACGACGCCGTCGACGAACCCGCTCTGGTACGGGCGGCGGCCGCCGGCGACACCGCTGCCTACGAACTGCTGTACCGGCGTCACGCGCCGCGTGTATTCGCTGTCCTGTGGCGGTTGTGTGGCGGCCAGCAGGCACGTGCCGAGGATGCGCTGCAGGAGGCCTTCCTGCAGGCCTGGAAAGCCCTGCCAGGGTTCCGTTTCGAGAGCAGCCTGTCCACCTGGCTGCATCGGCTGGGGGTCAACGCCGCACTGATGGAACTGCGTGGTCGCGCCGCAGGGCAGGATCACGACAGTCTGGAGGATGTCGATGGCGGCCTGCTGGAACTGGCGGTGCATGACCGTTGCGCGGGTACCGAGCGTGACCTGGAGCGCGCATTGTCGACACTGCCACCACGGGCGCGTGCGGTACTGGTGCTGCACGATATCGAAGGCTGGAAACACCAGGAAATCGCCGAGCAGCTGCAGATGGCTGTCGGCAGTTCCAAGGCACAGCTGCATCGTGCGCGCGGCCTGTTGCGCGCACGGCTGGGAGACATGACATGAGTACACACGAACACGATTCCGATCACGACCTGCTGGCCCGGCTGCGCGCGCTGCCGAACGAGCGCGATGTACCCGCCGATGGCTGGGCACGCCTGTCCGCCCGGCTGCCGCCGCGTGAATCGCAGGCAGCACCCGCGCCAACGGACAACGTGGTGGTCCTGCCGGTGCGTTCGCGGCGCCGCTGGTGGTGGCCGGCCGGCGCTGCCCTGGCTGCCAGCCTGGCACTGTATGCGGTGGCGCCGTGGCGGCATGCGCAGCCGGATACGCCGGCGCCGTCCGCCCTGCAGCTGCAGGCCGCGGCGATGACCGAGCAGTACCAGCAGGCCGTGGCCGCGCTGCCCGATGGACGGGCGCCGGAATGGCAGCCGGCCCTGCATGAACTGGATGAAAGCGCGGCGCAGATCCGTGCCGCCCTGGCGCAGGACCCGCGTGCGCCGCACCTGCTTGGCCAGCTCAAGCGCACCTATGCGCTGCGGCTGGAACTGACCCGGCAGGCGGCCTATGCCGCCGAGTCCGGCTTGACGACCTGAGGAGACCCCCATGACCCGAACCCTGATTTCCTGTTGCGTCGCGCTGCTGTTGGCCCCTGCCGTGGCGCTGGCCGACACCCGCATCGACGAGCGCCACACCTTGGCTGCGGGGGGGCGCATCGAGCTGAGCAACGTGGCCGGCAAGGTGACCGTGCGTGGCTGGGACCGCAATGACGTGCAGCTCACAGGCACGCTCAGCGACGGCCTGCAGTTGCGTCAGGAAAAAAGCGCCAACCGTGTGCGCTGGGAGATCGAATATCCGCGCCGCAGCAACAACGGCGGTGCAACGCTGGTGCTGAACGTGCCGCGATCTGTGGAGCTGCTGCTGAGCACGGTCAGCGCCAGCCAGGACATCAGTGGTATCGATGTGCGACGGCTGCAGGCCGACACGGTCAGCGGCAGCCTGAGCGCGGCTGGCCGCAGTGGCGACAGCAAGCTCAACACGGTCAGTGGCAGCGTCAGCGCACGCCTGCAGACGCCGAAGCTGGATGTGAACACCGTCAGTGGCCGCATCGAGGCCGGCGGCGGCGTGTCCGGTGATATCGGTGCGCAGACGGTGTCCGGACGGGTCCAGGTCGACGCCGGGCGCGTGCAGCGACTGGCGGTGGAAACCGTCTCTGGCAGCATCGATCTGGCAGCGGCCGGGCTGGCGCCCGGCGGCCGCATCAATGTCGAATCGGTCAGTGCCTCGGTCACGCTGAGCCTGCCACGCACGGTGTCGGCACAGCTGTCGGTGAACAGCTTCAGCGGCTCGATCAACAGCGACGCCGGTCAGGTGGAGCGGCCGCGCTATGGGCCGGGCAGCCATCTCGATACGCGTCTGGGGGGCGGTGATGGAGACATCCGCATCCAGTCGCATTCGGGCAGTGTGCGGGTACGCCTGGATCGCTGAGCACGGTCCGGCAGGCCGCGGCGGCAGCGCCGCCGCGGTCGGTACTGGGTCAGCTGGCTTTCTTCAGCGCCCAGGTGGTGCCGAGGACTTCGATCTTGCCACCGGCCTTGCGGAACGCTGCCAGGTCCGAAGCGATCGAATCGCTGCTGACCACGGTGCTGGCGGCCGCGCCCTTGCGTTCGCTGCGGATGCTGTTGCTGGCCTTCGCGGGGGTCTTTGCCTTGCGGGGCATGGTTGCTCCTGTCAGGTGGAAGGGGAGGAAAGCGCCCAGGCGTCGGCCTGGCGCAGGTAGTCCTGCCGCTCGCGGCGGCAGTCATCGCCGCCCATCGAAAACTGGCGGCAGATCGCCGGGCGCTGCGAATAGATCGTGCAGCGCAGGTGATAGGGATCGATCGCCGCGCACCAGCCTTCCTCGTTGCGCGCCATCACGGCACGGCCGTGGGTGTCGCGTGACAGGAACTGGCCAGGCACGTGGTCGCCGGGCTGCAGCAGCACGGGCAGCCGGCAACAGACCGCGTCACAACGGCGGCAGTCGATGGGTGCAGGTGCTGCGTCAGGTTGTAAGGCCACGGGGGCCTGGCGGGTGCCCAAAGCGGGTCTCGATGGCGGCTCAGGTGCTGCGCGGACCATGAACGAGCCAGGAAGGCATGGCCGCTAGGCCCGCAGGGCGGGCCAGGCTGCACCGTGGACACACACCGGCGTGGCCGGTGGAAGGTGCAGCGGGGTTCTAGCCGACCAAGAGTAACTTAGACCGCGTAACGTTTTGTTAATCCTGGCTGGCTGCCGCCAACGCCAGGCCCTGGACCACGCCCAGCGAGGGCTCGCCGTGGACCATGCGGGCCCCCGGGAAGGCCTCGGCCACGGCCTGGCGCAGGTAGCCGGCACGGGACATGCCCCCGGTCAGGAACACCGCATCCGGGTCGCCCCCGATGTCGCTGCGGACCTGGGCCAGCAGTTCCCGGATCTGCTCCAGGTAGCCGTGGGCGGCGGCGGCCAGGCCATCGGCGCTGCTGTCGGCATGCAGGTCGCGGGCGATGTAGTCCAGCGTGCTGCGGTGCTCGCTGGCGGCGCTGAGGGCGATCTTGGCGCGTTCGACATCGCGGTACAGGCGGGCGGTATTGCCGGTGTCCTGCAGGGCCTGCAGGCGCCCGCACCACGGCTCGTCGACGTGATCGTATTTGTGCTGGCGGAAGTCGCGCTGGCGCGTCATGTCCTGCACGGTGGCTGCTTCCACATAGTGGTGGGCGGGCACGCGGGTGATGCCGCGGCCGAACAGCGGCATGTAGCTGGACAGGCTCAGCGCCAGATCAATGTCGGTACCGCCGCGGGCGATACCCCACGCGCGGTGGATACGCGGGGCGTCGTCGCCGCCGACTTCGGCATGCGCGATATCGGTGGTACCGCCGCCGATGTCGACGATCACCGCCTGGTGCCGCTCGCGGCTTTCGGCGTGGTAGTGCATGGCCGCCGCGGCGGGTTCTTCGAGGAAATCGATCTGGTCGAAGCCGGCCTGGGTGGCGGCCTCGCGCAGAATATCCAGTGCCTGGTCATTGCCGGCCGCGCCGATCGAGCTGCGGAACTGCACCGGGCGGCCGAGCAGAGCGGCACGCAGCGGCTGGCCAAGCTGGGCGCTGGCGGTCAGGCGGATGTGTTCGAGGATGTGCGCGGCGATGCCGGTGATGGTCTGCTTCGCGCGTGGGTGCAGGTTGTAGCCCAGCATCGACTTCGGGCTCTGCACCAGGTTGCCTTCGTGTTCCTCGAAATAGGCTTCCAGCGCGTCGTCGCCGTAGACCGCGTTCTGCAGCAGGTCGCTGGCACTGCGTTCCTTGCCGGCGCGGGCTTCCATCCATTCCCGGCGCAGGGCGCGCAGGGCTTCACGGCGCAGCGCCTGCGGCGTGCGTTCCTGGCCGGCGGCACGAGCTGCACGCGCGGCGCTGTCGATCATCTGCTGCAGCTGGTGTTCCTGGCCGTCGTCGAGCTGGAAGTCGTCCGGGTCGGGCACCACGCCGGGGAAGTACACGCTGGTGCGGAACTGTTCGGCGTCACCGAAACGGATCGGCAGCAGTTTCCCCTCATGCACGATGGCGGCGGCGGAATTGCTGGTACCGAAGTCGATGCCGAGGCGCATGGGGAGTTCCGGGGGCGGTCAGGGGCCGCGCACTCTGCTGCAGTTCGCCGCCGACTGCAAGTTCCAGCGTCGCGGCTGCTCCAGCCGTGGTCATGGCGGCGGCCGGGCACCTGCCAGGGAGCCGGGGCCCCGGACCGGGCGGTTACAATGGCGGCTGTTGATTCACTTTGAGGTACTTGCCGATGTCGTCTGTTCCCGCCTGCCCGCAGTGCACCCTGGAAAACACCTATGCCGATGGCGCGCTGTGGATCTGCGCCGATTGCGGTTTCGAATGGACCGCCGAGGAAAGTGCCGGTTCGACCCTGGTCGTGCGTGACAGCAACGGCAATACCCTGCAGGCCGGCGACACCGTCACCGTGATCAAGGACCTGAAGGTGAAGGGGTCTTCGATCCCGCTGAAGCAGGGCACCGTGATCCGCAACATCCGCCTGGTCGAAGATGATGCCGAGCACATCGAAGGCAACTCGGACAAGATCAAGGGCCTGGTCCTGAAGACCTGCTTCCTCAAGAAGGCCTGATCGGTCTCAGCGCCTGGCCTGCTGCTGCGCGCGCCAGCGGGCCAGGCTGTCGAGCTTGGCCTGGTAGCGTGCCTGCTCCGGTGCACCACCCAGAAGCTGCGCGCGGGTCAGTTCACGGTCGGCGCGTTCAAGCTGCCCGGACAGGAAATACACGCGCGCCAGCCCGAAGTGGAACTGGTGCGCGGTGTCATACAGGCGTACGGCCTGCCGGTAATAGCGGATGGCTTCGGCCAGCTTTCCGGCCTGCTCGGCCTGCGTGCCCAGCATGTACTGCGCGAACGGGTCCTCACGCTGCACCGACTTCAAGCGTCGCTCCAGGGCCTTGGCCTGCGCATCCAGCCCAAGCTGCCGATACAGCGCGCTGGCATTGGTCAGCGCCGCATCCTGGCGGCCGTCCAGGCGCAGGGCGCGGTCCAGTGCCTCCCGCGCCGCACCGGTGTTGCCCTCACGGTTGTCGAGCACACCCAGGTTGTTCCAGACCGAGGGGAACGCGCGGTCCTGCACGACCGAGGCATCGAAGAACGCGCGGGCGCCGAGGAGGTCTCCTTCGGCCATGCGTTCGGCACCTCGATTGTTGTAGAAATGCGCCAGTGCACGCGCGCGGCTGACCGGCTGCGGGCCGCGGCGGTCGTAGAGTACGTTGCGATCGAGGTCGACCGTGGCGTAACGCCCCGCGATCTCCACGCCCGCGTTGACGTGGCCCACACTGTAGACCACGCCGGCGTCCTGGTCCTGGTACCAGGACACGACCTGGCCGACTTCCTGGACGCGGGCCTGGATGCCAGCCTCGCGCGCCAGTGCCACGAACATCAGCGTGAAGGCGAGGCAGTTGGCGCGGCGCTGCTGCCAGACTTCGTCCACGGTATAGGTCGCGTTCGCGTCGTACTGCAGGTCCAGCCCCTGGCGGCCGAAGATCATTTCCACCAGTGCCTGCAGCCGCTGCTCGCGCGATGAACTGCGGTCGATCACCTGCGCCTGCAGCATCGCGCGCATTGCGGGAGGAATCGCGAAGACCTGTTCCGGTGAGGGGACCTCCACCGGGGGGACGCTGCCGATGGGCGGGAGTGCATCGGTGCGCGGGTGGTTCTGTGCGCAGAGCGGCGCGGCCATCAAAGCGGCCAGGACCACGACGAAGATGCGGGCGGCAGGGCGATACATGACAGTTCCCGGCAGCGGCGGGCGCTCCCGCCTGCGGCGAGTGTAGACCCGGCGGCGCCGCGCTGCAGTGACCGTTGGTCGGCGCGTGGCCGGTACGGCGTTTCATCCACAACCGATGTGGACCAGCGCTCGACAAAGCTGTGGACAACCGCGTCCAGGCCTCACCGGGCAAGCGTTGTGAGTATGTGGTGAAAAAACCATCAGCTTGCCGCGGGGCTGCGCAGGCGGGATGATCCGGGTATGGATTTCTCTCCGCTGACGCTGGCTCCTGCGCAGTGGCAGGCGCTGCAGGACAGCTACGCAACGCCGCCCCGCGCCTACCACCACTTCGGACACGTACGCGCGGTGCTGCAGCACTGCCAGGACGTGGCTGACGGCCCGGGCTGGCAGAGGCCCGCCGAGGTGTACCTGGCCGTGCTCTACCACGACGCGATCTATGTGGCGGGCCGCAAGGATAACGAAGCGCGTTCGGCGGCGCTGGCCCTGCAGGCAATCGCACGGGCCCCGGAACTGGCCGGCGTCGACGCCGCGCGGGTCGAGCAGTTGATCCTGCTGACAGCCCGCCATGGCGATCTGGGCCCGGACGACGTTGATGCCGAGGCCGCGCTGTTCCTGGACTGCGACATGGCGATCCTGGCCGCGCCCGAGCCGGTGTTCGCCGCCTACGATCGTGGCGTGGCCGAAGAGTACAAAGGGGTCGTGCCGGGCTTCCTGTACCGCGCCGGGCGTCGCCGTTTCCTGCAGGGGCTGCTGCGGGCGCCGCGCATCTTCCTCAGTGACTTCTTCCACCAGCGCCTGGATGCGGCGGCTCGGGAAAACCTGCGTCGACAGCTGGCCCGCTGAGCTGGACCGGTACACTTGGGCCTGCTCTCACCGATTGTCGCTTCCCACTGTGTCCGTCCCTGATCCCGACCCCCGCCCGCTGCCCCCCGAAGAGCCCGGTCCCAACGAGTGCTGTGGCAGCGGCTGTCCGCTGTGCGTGCTGGATCTGTATGCCGATGAGCTGCAGCGCTATCGCAAGGCGCTGGCCGAGTGGAAGACGCGGCATCCGGAGGCAACGCCATGAGCCGTGCGCGTCCGGCGGCGGTGCTGGCACTGGTGGCGCTGCTGCTGTTCGTGACCACCGCGCTGTGGACCCAGGTCGCGCGCAGTGATCTGGACTGGGTGCGGGCAACCTTGAGCCTGTACCTGCACGGGCCGTGGGGCCTGGCATTGCGCGCTGCCTACTGCCTGCTGGCGCTGGCCATTGCGGCGCTTGGCATTGCGCTGTATCGCGGCAGCATCGGGCCGCGCCGCAGTGCGGCGGCGCCGCTGTTGTTCACTGTCTCTGCGCTGGGGCTGGCGACGGTCGCCATCGGTGACAGCTGGCTGCCTGAAGCGACCCCGCTGCTTGCACCGTTCATCCATGGACTGGCAGCCAACACCGCGTTCCTGTGTGCCAGCGTCGGCATGCTGCTGCAGGCCTGGTACCTGCGCCGCGAACCGGGTTGGCAGTCCGCCGCGGGCCTGCTCTGGGGCTGGGCATGGCTGGCCTTCGTGCTGCTGTGGCTGCATGTGCTGTGGCGTGGTGGACCACCGCGTGGGCTGGGACAGAAAGTGGTGATCGCGGTGATCGTTGGCTGGCTGCTGTATCTGGCGATGGCCCTGTACCGGCGCAGCCGTCGGGCCGTAGCCCACTGAATCCCCAACGGCCTGCGCCGGTACGTGCCGTGCACGCGGCGGCGGCGTATCGTGTGCGCATTCCATCGGGGATGCGACATGAAGCGTGCAGGGCTGGGCAGGGCAATGGGTGTGGTTCTGGCGTTGGCAGCACTGCCGGCAATGGCGGCGGCCAACGTGCAGCAGTTCAGCCACGGGCGGTTCGAGCAGATTCCGGTGCACATGCCGGCTGGCACGCCGCAGCGTGTGGTGATCTGGTTCCATGAACCCACCGCCGGTGGTGATACCAGCCGCCTTCCGATCGAGGCCCTGCGTGCCGATGGCGCGATGGTCGCTGCCGTGGACATCGCGCATCTGCGCAGCGTGCTCAAGCGCGAGGGGAATCCGACCTGTTCGTTCGGTTCCGGCGACGTCGAGAACTTCTCGCGCTGGTTGCAGGCCTCCCTGCACCTGCCTGGCTACCACCTGCCGCTGGTCGGTGGTGATGGTGAAGGCGCCGAGATGGCCTACACGCTGGCCGCACAGGCCGACACCCAAGTGTTCGCCGGCCTGCTGACCACTGGCTTCTGCCCGGATCGCAGCCACGAGCGCATGGTCTGCGGCGATGGCGTGAAGCACAACAAGCTGCAGCCTGCCGAGTTGAATTCCCCGTGGCTGAGCGCCGCCGGCGACCATGGCTGCAAGGTTGGCGAGGCCAGCCGCTTCGTGCAGCAGGTGGCGATGGCACGCGAGTTCAAGCGCACCGCGCGCGGTGATGCTTCACCCGGCCTGGTGGCGGCGGCGCGGGTGATCGGCGCGCAGGCCGGCGTCAGCCTGGCACCGCCACCAGCCGCGCTGAAGGGCCTGCCGATAGTGGAAGTACCCGCTGCCGGTAATGGCGACACGCTGGCCGTGTTCGTTTCCGGCGATGGCGGCTGGGCCGGCCTGGACAAGGACGTGGCATCGTCGCTCAACGAGCATGGCGTGGCCGTGGTCGGCATCGACTCACTGCGCTACTTCTGGAGCGAACGCACGCCGAAGGGATTTGCCACTGACCTGCAGAAGATCATCGATCACTACCGCCAGCAGTGGCATCGCGACAAGGTGATGCTGATCGGTTTCTCGCAGGGTGCCGACGTGCTGCCGGCCACCATCAACCAGCTCGATGCCGATACCCGCGCAGCGCTGGATCGTATCGTGCTGTTGTCGGTAGGCAGGAAGGCCGACTTTGAATTCCACGTCAGCAACTGGCTGGGTGGTGGCGGCGATGGTCTGCCGATCGCGCCGGAAGTGGCGAAGCTGCCGGCGGCGAAGACCCTCTGCGTGTATGGCGACAAGGATGACGACGCGCTGTGCCCCGGCCTGCCGGCCAACGACGGCGTGCAGAAGGTGAAGCTGCCGGGCGACCATCACTTCAATGGTGATTACGACCGATTGGCCGAAGTGATCCTCAAGGGCGGGGCGTAGCGCCGGGCCACGCCCGAACGCTGTCGCCGCCGTGTCGACCAAGGTCGACACCTACCGGGTGGTTTGCAGCGCCGGGCCATGCCCGGCGGCTCAGGGCTTCAGTTACGCCGCGGGTCCAGCGAGATCAGGCGCGTGGCATCCAGCAACGCGGCCGGCAGATGCATGCCGCCGGGTGCTGCCAGATAGCGCGGTCGCCACTGCGGGTCGAACTTCGACTTGAAGCGGCGCAGGCCACTGAAGCCATAGAAGCGTTCGCCATGCCGCGCGAGCAGGCCGGCCAGTCGGTTCCAGCGACCAGCAAGGCGATGCTGGGCCAGCCCGGACAGCGGCGCCATGCCCAGCGAGAAGCGCGCATAGCCCTGCGCGCGGCCCCACAGGAACAGCTCGATGAACAGGAAGTCCATCGTGCCCTTCGGTGCCTCGTTGACGTGGCGCATGAGGTCCACCGACAGCTCGGCACCGGCCGGTGCCTGCCACAGGTTGGCGAATGCCACGATCTGGCCCTCGGCTTCGACCAGCGCCACCGGGAAGCGCGCCAGGTAATCCGGATCGTAGCTGCCCAGCGAGAAACCCTTCTCGTCGCCGGCCTTGTCTTCCAGCCACGCGTTGGAGATCGCGTGCAGGCGGGGAAGCAGGCTGGGAATCTCTTCCACCGGTGCCACGCGGAACGAAAGGCCCCCGCGCTTGCCACGGTTCCAGGCCTGGCGCAGATCGGCGCGTTCGCGGCCTTCCAGGCCGAAGTCGTGCAAGGGCACGATCGCTTCCTCGCCCAGCTTGACCAGGCCCAGGCCCAGGTCGAGATAGGTCTGCCAGTAGGTCTCGCCCACCTGGTAGAACACCGGGCGCAGGCCGAGCCGGTCAGCTTCCTCGCGGAAGCGCCATATCAGCGCGCGCGCCACATCAGGCGGGCCGACCGGATCGCCCATCGCGATCAGCGAACCGCCGTAGCGCTGCATCATCACAAAGCCCTGTTTCGCATCATCGCGCAGCACCGCCTTGTCGGCGGTCAGTACCAGGCAGGCCTGGGTATCGGTGGCACCGGCCAGTACCGGCGCCAATGATTGCAGCGTGGCCTCGTCGGCGGCTGGCAGCGGGCTGCGCGTACTGTGCAGCAGCCGCGCCAGGCCGAACATCACCAGCGCGATCGCCACCACCAGCAGCGCACGCAGCGCACGCGGTGCGTTGCCGGATATCGCAAACTGCCACCACAGCTCGTTCTGGTACTCGACATGGCTGTAGGTGAAGAACAACAGCCAGGTGACCGCCACCAGTACCAGGCCGAGGTTGCGCAGCCATGGCCACGACCATGCTTCATCCAGCAGCGCGCCCTGGCGGTAGAACTCGCGGCGTGCGGCCCACAGCGCCATCGCCACCAGCAGGGCGGAGACCGCGATCAACGGTTGGCCACCGCGCAGCCACAGTGGCAACGGGGTGATCACGCACACGGCCATCGCCAGCATCCATGCGGCATGGCTGCGCCGGGCCAGGCCCTGGCCGATCAGCAGCAGGGCGACGCCGCTGAGGCTGCCGATCAGATGGGACGTTTCCAGGATCGGCAGTGATGCGTTGACCAAGTGACGGCGCGGCGTGGGCAACGTGCCGTCGATGACCAGCGCAGCACCGATGCTGAACACCGCCAGCGCGATGATCTGCGGCAACCATGGGCGCAGCGCGTTCCAGCCGGCACGGGTTGCCCCGGCACTGGCCTGCAGCGGCTGGCGCAGCGCGGGTGCAAGCGCGAGCAGGGTGGCCAGCAGCAGGGGCAGCACGTAGTAGGTGACGCGGTAGATCAACGCCGCCGCCAGCACCGCAGCCGGTGCCACCTGTGGCAGCAGCTTCAGCAGGCTCCATTCGAACACGCCGAGGCCGGCGGGCACGGTCGAAACCAGGCCGGCCAGCACCGCGACCAGGTACAGGCCGACGAAGCCGGGCAGGCCGGTCGGCGTCGAGTCCGGAAGCAGCACATAGAACGCGGCACTGGCCAGCACCAGCTCGATCACGCTGAGCACGGTCACCCCGATCATCGTGCGCCGGTCGGGCAGCCACAGCGCATGGCCGAACACGCTGAACTGGCGTCCATCGCGGCCGACCAGTAGCAGGGTGGCCGCATAGGCCAGCAGCGCGACGATGCCGACCACGCGCACCGCATCCGGGTCCAGCGGCAGGGCAAGCGCCGCTGCCGCCGGTTCCATGCACAGCGCCACGCTGATCAGCAGCCACGCACCGAACACGAAGCCGAGCGTGCTCATCAGCACGACCTGGCCGATCTGCGCCAGGTCGAGGCCGGCGGTACGGTAGCCGCGCAGGCGCACCGCACCGCCGGTGAGCGCGGCAAAGCCCACGGTCTGGCCGAGCGTGTGTGCCAGGAACGCGGTGATGCCGATGCGCGCCGGATGCACGCGGATGCCGCTGCGGCGCAGGCCGATGGCATCAAAGCCGATCAGGCAGGCATAGCTGGCCAGGCCCAGCACGACAGTAAGCGCGATCTGCGTGCCACTGAGCTGGTGGAAGGCATGGCGGATGGCGCGGTAGCCGTTCTCATCGAACTCGTTGGCCAGGCCGTGCAGCGCCAACGCAAGGATCAGCAGCGGGATGACGATGGTGAGGACCCGCTTCCATGCCGGGGTGGAGGGAGCGGTGGCGGGGTCGGTGGTTTCGGTCATCGGCGCAAGGGTGCGTCAGGGAGGGCGAGGGCGGTGTCAATGCAGCCGTGGCGCATCGTGCGCCTGTCGCTGGCATTTGACCAGCGTCGCTGTCGGAAGCCGGTAGTGACCGTGTGTGGATGGCTGCCCTGCACCCATCGTTGACCGGTTTGGAGGACAATGCAGGCCTGATCACCCGCAGGAGCCACGCCCATGATGGAGCGTTACGACGTCGGACCGCGCATGTCCGAAATGACCGTGTACAACAAGGTCGCCTACCTTTCCGGCCAGATTCCGGAAGACACCAGCCAGGACATCACCGGGCAGACCCGGCAGGTGCTGGCCGAGATCGACAAGCTGCTGGCGCTGGTGGCCAGTGATCGCCAGCACGTGTTGCGCGCCGAAGTGTTCCTGGCCGACATGGCCGATTTCGACGGTATGAACAAGGCATGGGATGAGTGGGTGGTGGAAGGTGCGACCCCGGCGCGCGCCACGGTCGAGGCCAAGCTGGCCCACGCCGACTGGAAGGTCGAGATCGTGGTGACGGCGGCAGTGCCGTAACGGCAAGGTCACCTCCCAGCAGTGGAGGGGGGGTAGAGTCGACTGTCGCGCGCAGCGCGGGGTTTTGCGCCGCCGGAACGAAGAGCAGTCGACTAACAGCCGACTCTACCCCGCCGCTCCACCGCCGGTTGGTCTGGTGGCTAGGCCGGCACCAGCTCGATGCAGTCCACCGGGCACGGCGGGATGCACAGCTCGCAGCCGGTGCACAGATCGGCGATCACCGTGTGCATGTACTTGGCGCCGCCGACGATGGCGTCCACCGGGCAGGCCTGGATGCACTTGGTGCAGCCGATGCAGTCGGCTTCCACGATCAACGCCACCTGCGGCGCCTTGTGCTCGCCGCGCGAACGATCAAAAGGAATCGCCGGTACGCGCAGAACCTGGGCCAGCGCGCGTGCACCGGCATCGCCACCGGGTGGGCAGCGGTCGACGCCTGCCTCGCCGCGCGCCATCGCCTGCGCGTACGGTCGGCAACCGTCGTAGCCGCATTGCCCGCATTGGGTCTGCGGCAGCAGGCGGTCGAGGCGTTCGGTCAGGGGCGGGATCAGGCTCATGCGTGGCGAAGGCTGCGCGTCGGGTTACTTCAGGGGTTTGCCGCGGAACCAGCGCTCGTGGGCCAGCGCCAGCATCGGCTTGTCTTCGGAACTGTCACCGTAGGCATGGATGCGCACGTAACGCGACAGATCGAACTGGCGACGGATGTGCTCGACCTTGCGCGGGCCACAGTCGCCACCGGCGTAACGGCCGGTCAGGCGTCCGTCCTGACATTCCAGCCGGTTGCAGATCAACTGCAGGCCCAGCTGCTCGCACCACGGCCGCAGGTACAGGTCCAGCGAGCCGGACACGATCACCACGGTGTGCTGCTGTTCCTTGTGCCAGCGGATCTGCTCCAGCATTTCCGGGCGCACCACGTCGGGCAGGAACTCACGCGAGAAGCCGGCGGCCAGGGTGGCGATGTCGTCACTGTGGCGGTCGCTGAAGGTCAGGCGGGTGACGCGCGCGCGGATGCGTTCGGCCGAGATCAGCTTCAGCTTGTACGCGAGCAGCCACGGGCCGACCTTCCACCACGCCTGCGCCAGCTGTTCGGCGGTGGCCACGCGGCGCAGGAAACGGCCATAGGTATCGCAGGTGGTCACGGTGTGGTCGAAGTCGAACAGCGCCAGTTCCATTCCGTTGCCTCCCATCGCGTTGCCTCCGCTGGCCAATGCTGCCGGCGGGCGCGGCCGAGGCCACGCCCGCTGCGGGCATCAGCGGACCGGCATGCCCGGCTGCGCGCCGCTGTCGGCGTCCAGCAACGCCAGCGCACCGCCGTCGAAGCCGGCCGACAGGATCATGCCTTCGCTCAGGCCGAAGCGCATCTTGCGCGGGGCCAGGTTGGCGATGAACACCACGCTGCGGCCGACCAGCTTCTC
Organism: Stenotrophomonas sp. YJH_SMC_91; assembly: GCF_059368495.1. Taxonomy (NCBI): domain Bacteria; kingdom Pseudomonadati; phylum Pseudomonadota; class Gammaproteobacteria; order Lysobacterales; family Lysobacteraceae; genus Stenotrophomonas; species Stenotrophomonas sp. YJH_SMC_91. Next base: position 491,107 of record NZ_JCAFRT010000001.1, read on the forward strand.
CGGCTCGCCGTAGCTGCCACGGATACCGGAGAAGATCTGGCGCTTGCCCAGTTCACCTGCATCCAGCTCGAAGCGCAGCAGCTTGTCCGATCCTTCCACGAACTCGCAGACCAGCACCTTGCCGATGCGCAGGTCGAGCTTGGCGAAATCGTCGATGCCGATGTAGGCCGGCGCGTCGGCGCTCTTTGCTTCGTCCTTGGCCGGGGCCGGGGCGGCCGGCTTGGCGGCGGGGGCAGCGGCAGCCGCCGGCTGCAGGGTGTCCTTGGAGGCGTCGATCATGGCGTCAATCTTCTTCGGGTCGATACGGGTGAACAGCGGGGTGTAGTCGGTGATGCGGTGGCCCAGCAGCGGCTGTGCCAGTTCGGTCCAGTCGTTCACCGGCGCGGCCAGGAAGGCTTCGGCCTGCGCGGCGGTGGCCGGCAGCACCGGCTTCAGGGCGGTGACCAGCACGCGGAACAGGTTCAGGCCCTGGCTGCATACGGCCTGCAGTTGCGCATCGGCGCCTTCCTGCTTGGCGATGACCCACGGCTTGACGTCGTCGATGTAGCGGTTGGCTTCGTCGGCCAGGGTCATGGTCAGGCGGATCGCCGCGGCCGGGTCGTTGCGCTCGTAGGCTTCACGGATCGGCGCCAGGCCATCGACGAAGCGCTGGTACTGCGCCGCATCGGGCAGCTGCGCGGCCAGCTGCCCGTCGAAGCGCTTGCTGATGAAGCCGGCGCAGCGGCTGGCCAGGTTGACGAACTTGCCGACCAGGTCGGCGTTGACGCGGGCGATGAAGTCACCCAGGTTCAGGTCGAGATCGTCGACGCCACCGCCGGACTTGGCGGCGTAGTAGTAGCGCAGCGCTTCCGGCTCCAGGCCGACATCGAGGAAGGTACGCGCCATCACGAAGGTGCCGCGCGACTTGCTCATCTTGGCGCCGTCCACGGTCAGGTAGCCGTTGACGTGCAGGCGGGTCGGCGCGCGGTGACCGGTGCCGTGCAGCACCGCCGGCCAGAACAGGCCGTGGAAGTTGACGATGTCCTTGCCGATGAAGTGGTGCAGCTCGGTGCTGGTACCGGCGCGCAGGTGCGCTTCGAAGTCCTCGCCGATCCTGCCGCACAGGGTCTGGAAGCTGGACAGGTAGCCGATCGGCGCGTCCAGCCAGACGTAGAAGTACTTGCCCGGCTGGCCGGGAATCTGGAAGCCGAAGTACGGCGCATCGCGCGAGATGTCCCACGCGCGCAGGCCACCTTCGGCGTTGAGCCACTCGCCGAGCTTGGCCTTCACGCCCGGCAGGGCGACGTCGCCGGCCAGCCATTCGCGCAGGAACGCGTCGAAGTGGCCCACCTCGAAGAAGAAGTGCTCCGAATCGCGCATTTCCGGCGTGGCACCGGAGATGACCGAACGCGGTTCCTTCAGATCGGTCGGCGCATAGGTAGCGCCGCACACTTCGCAGTTGTCGCCGTATTGGTCGGGGCTGCCGCAGTTCGGGCAGATGCCCTTGACGTAGCGGTCGGGCAGGAACATGCCCTTGGCCGGGTCGTAGAACTGCGCCACCGAACGGCGGCTGATGTGGCCGGCCGCTTCCAGCTTCAGGTAGAACTGCTCGGTCAGCGCCTTGTTGGCCGCCGAATTGGTCGAGTCGTAGTGGTCGAAGGCCACGCCGAAGGCGGCGAAGTCACGTTCGTGGCTGGCCTGGATGTTGGCGATGAAGGTTTCCGGGGTGACCCCGGCCTTTTCCGCGGCCAGCATGATCGGCGTGCCATGGGTATCGTCGGCGCAGACAAACCAGGCCTTGCCGCCACTCATTCGCCGCGCACGCACCCAGATGTCGGCCTGGATGTAGCCGACCAGGTGGCCCAGGTGCAGCGGGCCGTTGGCGTAGGGCAGGGCGGTGGTGACGAGCGCGGTACGGGTCATGGTCGCGGGGTGAAGCCGAGGGGAACCGCAGAGTATCGCATGCCCGCAACGAGGTGACCCGGCCGAGGCCGGGTCACGGGGATGAAGCGGGGGCCGGGGCGCTTATTCGCGCTGCCAGGTCTGCGCGCGGCAGATGAAGGCGATGCAGCCGGACACGTCCAGCCGGGTGCCGCCGGGCTGCAGTTCCATCTTCGACTTGTAGGTCTTGCCGTTGGCCGGGTCGAGGATGGTGCCACCGGACCACTTGTTGGCGCCGTCGGCCTTCAGGTTCCAGAGGATGGTCATGCCCTTCACCGGCTTGTTCCTGTTGGCGCCTTCACAGCCGTCACAGACCGGGTTGGGGCCCTTGTCCGAGTGCAGGATGTCGACCACCTTGCCGATCAGGGTGCCGTTGGCGGCCTGGGTGATCTCGACGATCGACTTCACCTTGCCGGTCTTGTCGTCGATGGTCTTCCAGCGGCCGGCGGCGCCATCGGCGGCCTGCGCCGAGAGCGCGGCCAGGCACAGCGGCAGTGCCAGCAGCAGGGTCTTGAAGGTCTTGCGCATGGTCCCCTCCCAGGGTTCATTCCGGCACGATGCCGGTACGGGTCGACTGTATACCCATTCGGCGGGGTATGGGGAAGGGGGGCTTTGCAGGGCTGCGCCCTGCACCCGCGGGGGCAACAGCAACTGCAACTGCAACAGCAACAGCAACAGCAACAGCGGGCTATCCGTGGGATGGCGGGGTGGGTCCGGTTGCGGGGGGCGCTGCAAGTCCCCCTCCGGGGCCCGGCCCAGCCGCTGGCGGCTGTGCGTTCGGGCGCTTGCGAAGCAGTGCTTCGCAAGCAAAGCGCCCTCACCCATGTAAGCTCGGTCGCCGCTTGCTCGTGGGCGCAGTCCTGCGCACACGGCAAGACCGGGGTTGGGCGTCCTGCCCAACCCGCCCGAGGCATGCCTCGGGCCCATGCGGCTCACGCCCCCGCAACCGGACCCACCCCGCCTTCGACAGGTCTCCGCGATCTGTTGGAATGCCACGGCCTGCTCTTGGTGGGTGTCGACCTTGGTCGACACGTAGATCCACGCCATGCGTGGATGGGCCTCCGCGATTGAAAATCGCTCACGCGATCTCGTACAGCTCCAGCGGCAGGTCGTCGGGGTCGGCGAAGAAGGTGAAGCGTCGGCCGGTGTATTCGTCCACGCGGATCGGTTCGCAGGCGACACCATGCGCGGCCAGGCGCTGGATGAAGGGTTCCAGTGCAGCCACCCGGAACGCGAGGTGGCGCAGACCCTGGGCCTCTGGGCGGCTGGGACGGGGCGGCGGCGAGGGGAAGGAGAACAGTTCCAGCTGGCCGCCGTCGGGCAGGGCCAGGTCCAGCTTCCAGGAATCGCGTGCGGCGCGGTGGTTCTCCGCCAGCACGCGCAGGCCGAGGATGCGCACGTAGAAGTCCTTCGAGCGTGCGTAGTCGCTGCAGATCAGTGCGGCGTGGTGGATGCCCAGCAGGGCGTCAGAACCGGGGGTCATTGCAGGGTGTCCAGCCAGCGCTGGGCGATCTTCTGCGCCAGCGGATAGGGTTCGGGGTCGTTGCGGTTGGTCAGCACGATCACGGTCAGGTGCTTCTCCGGGTGGCGCACGATCACGTTGCGGAAGCCGATGCTCTCGCCGCTGTGCCATTGCACCGGACCATTCAGCCGCCAGCCGAAGCCGTAATGCGGCACGTCCGGTTCCGATGTGGTCGTCGCCGGGCTGAACATCGCGCGGCGCGAGGCCTTCGACAGCAGGCGGTCGTCGTACAGCGCCGCATCCCAGCGGGCCAGGTCGTCCAGCGAGGAGTAGATCCCGCCGTCTCCCAGTACGGCGCTGGTAGTGCTCTGGTCGGTGCGCTGCCAGCGGCCATCGATCCTGCTGTAGCCATAGGCGCGTGCGGCGACCGTGTCCACGCCGTCCTGGTGGGCCACGGTATGCGTCATGCCCAGCGGGCGGAAGATGCGTTGTTGCAGGAAGGCGGCGAAATCCTGGCCGGATGCGCGGCCCACGATCAGTGCCAGCAGTGCATAGCCGCTGTTGCTGTAGCGGTACTGCGTGCCCGGCGCGAAGTTCAGCCGGTCCTGGCGCGACAGCAGGGCCAGCACATCGGCATCGTGTACCTGCCGCGTGTCTGCCGGGTCCATCAGGTCTTCGTAGTCGAGCAGGCCGCTGGTATGCGAGAGCAGGTGGCGGAGGGTGATGCCCGCTGCAGCCGGTGGCAGCTCGGGCAGCCACTGCCGGGCCGGCTGGTCCAGCCCGAGCCGGCCGTCTTCCACCAGCAGCAGCACCGCCGCAGCGGTGAACTGCTTGCTGACCGAGGCCAGCCGGAAATTGCTGGCGGCTGTGACCGGGGTGCCGTCTTCGACCACCGCAAGGCCGTAGCCACGGCGGAACACCGGCTGCCCGTCATGCAGCACCAGCACTGCGGCGCCGGGCACCTGGCCATCGTAGGCCTGCATCAGGCCGTCGATACCGGCATCCGGTGGGGTCAGCACCGGTGCGGCGGCGCCCGCCAGAGGCAGCAGGCCCAGCACGGCGGCGAACAGGGCGACGGCAGGGCGCATGGTGGCTCCGGAAGCGTCACGGCGAAGGTGTGGGCGCAGCGCTGGCCGGCTGTGCCATCCAGCGCTCCATCTTGCGGTCCAGCACGTCCAGAGGCATCGAGCCGTCTTTCAGCAGTTCTGCATGGAAGCGGCGCAGATCGAAGGCTGCGCCCTGGCGTGCCTTGGCCTTGTCGCGCAGGGCAACGATGGTGGTCAGGCCGGCGACGTTCGACAGTGCCTGGCCGGGCTGGGCCATGATCCGCTCGACTTCGGCGTTGGCGTCATCGCTGCTCATGTCCACCGTCTTCTGCAGGTAGGCCACGGCCTGCTGCTTGCTCCAGCCCTGTGCATTGACGCCGGTGTCGGCGACGACGCGCGCGGCGCGCAACAGGCGTGAGTACAGGTAGCCGATACGGTCGTAGGGATCGGTGTAGACGCCGAGGTCTTCACCCAGCGTTTCGGCGTACAGGCCCCAGCCTTCGACGAACGCAAGATCGCCACCGAGGCGACGGAAGCGTGGCAGCTTGGCCAGCTCCTGCTGCAGGCCCAGTTGCACGTGATGGCCGGGAATCGCTTCATGCAGGTACTGCACCGGCACGCTCCAGCGCTTGCGGCTGGGCAGGTCGCGGGTGTTGATGTACAGCACGCCGGGCTGCCCGGGCGGCGACGGCTGGTAGGCGGCAGCGGCGGCGGTCAGCGCCCGTTCCGGTTCCACTGCGCGTACTTCCAGCGCGGACTTCGGCAGCGTATCGAGCACCTGCGGCAGGCGCGCGTTAACCTGCTGCTGCACCTGGCGGTAGCGGCTGATCAGTGCATTGGCATCGCTGTACTGGAACTGGCGATCGTTGCGCATGCTGCGCAGCAGCTTTGCCGGCGTGCCACGCAGCTTGGCGTCCTTCATCACCGTGGCGATCTGTGCCTGCAGTTCCTGCACGCGTTGCTCGCCCAGCGCGTGCAGCTGCGCGGCGGTCTGGTCGCTGGCGGTGGTCTGCACGATCAGGTTGGCGTACCAGGCCTGGCCGTCGGGCAGCGCGCCCATGCCGCTGCTGGCGCGCGTGGCCGGCAGGTACTCGGTGGCGATGAAGCCGCGCAGGGCGCGGTAGGCGGGCATGATGCGCAGTTCGATCATGCGCTTGTACTCGGCACTGATGCGCGCCTTGTCTTCGGCCGCAATCGTGTTCGGCATGGTGCGGATCGGCGACCAGAAGATGCTCTCTTCAGCGGTCGGCTTGATCACTGCATCCAGCTGCGGCAGCACCTTCTCCATCAGGTCGCGCGGCTGCACCACGTCGGCCTTCATGCCCTGGCGCATGTTGTCGATGGCCTGGTCGAACAGTTCGGGAATGCCGAGCGAGCGGCGCGACCAGGTGTCATAGTCCTGCACGGTGTTGAACGGCTGCGCGCCCGCGCCGGAGCCGAGGATCGCCATGATGCTGCCGATGTTGTAGTACTGGCTGATCGGCATCATCCAGCTCGGGTAGCGCTCGGCAGCCAGCGAGGCGCGCGCGTCACGTACGAAGATCTCGTAACTGAGCAGGTCCTGGCCCTGCAGGCCATCGCTGCCGAGTTTTTCGACCTTGCCCAGCCACTGCGTGGTGAAGTCGTGCGACTGCTGGCGCCAGGCGGCGGACAGGATGTTGGGCAGCTGGTCGTTGTAGCGCGGTTCGCCCTGGAACGTGGCCTGCAGCGGGTTCAACCGCATCGAGGCATCCCAGTACTCGTCGTACAGCCGTTCCAGCTGCACCTGCTTGGGCACGGCACGGGCCGGAGCGACCGGACGCGGCGCAGCGCGGCGCGCCGAACTGCCACGGGCCGGTGCGGTGGCCCGGGCGGGCCTGGCCTTGGGCTTGGCGGCCTGGCGGGTCTGCGCAGCGGCAGGGCGGCTGGCCTTCTTCTTCGCTGCTTCGGCCGACGGCACGGCACTGAACAGGAACAACGCGGCAATGGCAGCGGCCAGGACGCGGGGGGAATACGGCATCAAGAAGCTTCCGTGGAACACAGATCGTGGAGCTTGCACGATCCGCGCGCGTACGGCCAGCGTGAAGACGCAGTCAGCTTGGTGGCGCTGGGGCTTCAGTCAGCCGCAGCGGCGGCGCGCAGTGCCGCCGCGCGATCGGCGCCCAGATAGCGGGTGATGGCACGCCGCATCAGGTAGAGCAACGGAATCAGGGCAATCGCAAAGCCCATCTTGTACACGTAGTTGACGCTGGCGACCGCAAGGAACAACGAGGTCGGCCAGTGTTGCGGGCCCAGCACGAAGGCGATCCAGATCACCACGAAGCTGTCCACCACCTGCGAGATCGCGGTCGATCCGGTCGCACGCAGCCACACGTGGCGTTCGCCGGTGGCCTGGCGGATGCGATGGAACACCGCCACGTCGATCAGCTGGCCGAGCAGGAAGGCCACCAGCGAACCGGCGATGGTCCACATGCCCTGGCCGAACACGGCTGCGAACGCGGCCTGGTAGTCGGGCACACCGTGGCCATCCATCGACGTGACCCACCAGCTGGCCGGCGCCAGCGAAATGGCCGCGAAGGCGAACAGGAAGCCGTAGCCGATCAGCACCACCGCCAGCCACGAGATGAAGCGCACGCCGCGCTTGCCGAAAAACTCGTTGATGGTGTCGGTCATGATGAACACCACCGGCCACAGCAGGGTACCGGCGGTGAAGCTGAGCGAGCCGGTCTGGCCGAACAGGTTCCAGTTCAGCGGGGCGATGCCCAGGGTGTCTTCCAACGCGAAGATCTTCACCCCGATCAGCTCGGCCAGCACCGCATTGCCGCAGAAGAACGCGGCCAGCACGATGAACAGCAGGACCGCGCGGTCCTGCAGCGGGCGCTCGATCGGCGCCGGGGTCATTCGGTGCGTTCGCCGGTGCGTTCGCCGGCGCGGGTGAACGGCACGCTGGACGGTGCGACGGCGCCGCCGGAAATGATGAAGCTCATGGCCTGGTCGACGGTCCAGTCAGTCGGGGTCAGCAGTTCCACCGGCACGATTTCCAGGTAGCCCGAGGTCGGGTTCGGCGTGGTCGGTACATACACCGCGGCCAGCTCACGGTCGGTGCCGTGTTCCTTGATCACGCGGGTGACCAGTCCGACCGATTTCATGTCGCGGTGCGGGAAGTCGATCAGCACCACGCGCTGGGTGCTGCCCGGTTCGGTCTGCAGCATGTCCAGCAGCTTCTTTGCGCTGTCGTAGATGATGCTGGCCAGCGGAATGCGCTTGATGACCGCGCCCACCCAGCGCAGCAGGCGCTGGCCGAGCACGCGGCGGCTGGCCACGCCCACCGCCAGGATCACCAGCAGGGTGGCCAGCAGGGCGATGGTGTCTTGGATCCATTCGGCGCGGACCCAGCCGAGGTAGTGCGGGAAGCTTGTCGCGATCTGCTCGGACAGCGGTACCACCAGCGGGCTGGAAATGCCCGACAGCAACACGAACACGAACTTGACCACGACCCAGGTCAGCCAGATCGGCAGCAGGGTCAGCAGGCCGGTCAGGAACAGGCGCTGCAGGGAGGGGCGGGGGACCAGGGCGGGGGCTTCGAGCGACATGTGCGCATTGTAGCGGTCACTGCCGGTCGATTACGCTGGTGGATCGACTGCGGCAACGAGCCATGGAAGGGAAGCTGTGTTGAAGATTCTGCGCGGACTGGGCTGGACCCTGGCGGGCCTGCTGCTGTTGACCATCGTGGTGTGGTGCGCCTCACGCATGTGGCCGGTGCCGGAATCGCGGTTGCAGGCGCAGCAACGGCTGGAAGCGCGGCTGCCGGCGAGCGGGCGCAACGGTTATGCCCTGTTGTGGACGCTGCCGTTCGACGATCTGGATGCTCGCCAGCGCGAGCAGGCGTTGGCCGAGGACGTGCGCCGTTGGGAGGCCGACCTGCGGGGCAGCAGCGGCGGCCAGACACACCTGGTGGCCAACCATGCCGAGCTGCGCTCGCGGCCCGGTGCCAGTTGCGGGCCGGCCGCCCGCGGCTGCCTCGCCCAGGTCCGCGCGGACCCGCAACGCTTCGTGGAGGCCCATGCCGGGCACCAGCAGTTGCACGCGCGGCTGGATCAGCTGGCCGAAGCAGACTACTTCGTATCGCCGTTCCAGCCGAAGGGCGAGGGCATCCTGGTGCCGATGCCGACCTACGGGCTGGTGGTCGATGCCACCAGCGCACGCGCGCTGGCGTTCGTACAGGGTGACATCGACGGTGCCCTGCGCGGCAGCTGCCGGGGAGTGCAGCTGGGCCGGCGGCTGGTGCCCGGTGGCAGCTATCTGGTCGAAAGCATCATCGGCGCCAGCCTGGTACAGGCCAACGCGCAGCTGCTGGCCGACATGCTGGTCGAACTGCCTGCCGATCACCCGCTGCCGGCCGAATGCGAACAGGCCATGCAGCCGATGCGGGCCGACGAGCAGAGCCTGTGCCGTGCGATGCAGGGCGAGTATGCGATGAACCGGGTGGCGATCGAGACCTCGGCGCGGGAATTCGGCGGCGCGCTGGTACTGGACCGCAGCAGCACCCTGGCCCGTGCGGCCGGCAATCTCGGTTGGGCCTGTGGCGCGACGGCGACCGCTGCGCTGGAGGCGGACCGTCCGTTGCCGGCACCGGCGCCGCCGCAGCGTGACTTTGGTTGCCTGTCGAACGTCATGGGTTGCCTGTTGACCGACATTGCGGGTCCGGTCTATCCGGCCTATTCGTCGCGCACCCAGGACGCCGCGGCGATGCTGCGCCTGCTGGGTGCACAGCGCTGGCTGCGGCAGCAGCCGGGGGATCCGGTGGATGCCCTGCAGCGGTTGCCGGCACAGTTCGCCTCGCCGGTGCGGGTGCCGCGCTTGTCGGCGGATGGCCGCCATCTGCAGGTGCCGCGCCGCTCGCCGTCCCGCAGCAACGACGAAAGCCCGTGGCTGTCGGTGCCGCTGCAGGCGGAGCCAGCTTCGACTGCGTTGGCGCGCGATTGAGGTGCGCTCAGCGTGCGTGTGGCTTCAACCGCAGGTACACCTGCTTGCGGACCTGTGCGACCACCTCGCCGCTTTCATCGATCACGTCGTTGCTGAACCAGCGCAGCACCTTCTCGCCACTGGCCGCTTCGGCGCGCAGTTCATCCAGCAGCGCGTCGTCGATGCGGAACGACGTCCGCACGATGCCACGGCCCGGCGTGAGGAAGTCGATGGCGCCGGCGCGGTCCCACACGTAGTAGTCGCGGCCGAGGATGTGCAGCAGGCCGAGCATCCAGAACGGATCGGTCATCGCGAACAGGCTGCCGCCGAAGTGGGTGCCGACGTAGTTGCGGTTCCATGGCCGCAGGCGCAGCTCGACATCGATCTGCCGGTAGTCGGGGGTGATGCGGGTGACGTGGATGCCGGTGAACAGGAAGGGCGGCCAGAGGTTGATGCCGAAGCGGAACAGACGGGCGTTCATGCGGATCCGGGGGCGCTGGGCGAGGTGTCCAGTCTAACCATTCGCATGCGTATGTTGCACCCGGTGGCACCGGTCACGCGCCGCCGTCGATCACATACCCGTCGCGTCCATTCGCTTTGGCCTGGTACAGCGCGGTGTCGGCCCCTTCGACGAAATGATGGGGTTGCAGCTCGCCTTCCGGTACCCGGGTGAACACGCCGATGGTGAGCGTCACCCGGTCGTCGCTGCCGTCACCGTGTACCGGCAACGCACGTACGCAGTCGATCAGGTCCTGGATGACAAGCCGCGCGCCTTCGGCCGGGGTATCGGGCAGTACCAGTGCGAATTCATCGCCACCGTAACGCGCGGCCATGTCGCGCGGCCGCCGCGCATGCGCGCCGATCAACCGGGCGACGTCCCGCAGCACGCGGTCGCCGACCTGGTGGCCATGGCGGTCGTTGTGGCGCTTGAAGTGGTCGACATCGATCAGCGCCAGGCTCAGTGGCTTGCCGTTGCGTCGTGCGGCGTCGCATTCCTGCTGCAGCGCCTGTTCGAAACGCAGGCGATTGCCAAGGCCGGTCAGTGCGTCGCGGTTGGCCTGCCGGTGCCAGGCCGAAATCCGCCAGATCGCCCAGGCCAGCAGTACCAGCAGGACGCCCAGCAGGGCGGTGGCTGGCGCCCACCAGAGGTTGCTGGTGCGCAACAGCAACCAGCTCAGCAGAGGAGCAAGCGGCAGCGAACACAGCGCCGCCAGCCACGGCAGGCGCAGGCCGAGCAGGATCACACACAGCGCCACCAGCACCGCGCTGATGGTGTGCTGCCAGAAGCGGGGCAGCACCTCGATCTGCTTGTGCTGCAGCAGCATCGAGGCGATGTTGGCCTGGTACTCGCTGCCGCTCATCCAGAACTCGCGGGTGGTCGGGGTCAGCAGGCGCGGTGCGATGCCGCTGGCGGTCATGCCGACGATGATGCGGCGGCCATGCAGCATCGCCATGTCCACGTGGCCATCGAGTACGTCTGCGTAGGAAACCTGCGGCAACTGCTCGGGAGGTCCGGCATAGCGCACCCGCACGTAGTCGTTGCGCCGCCATTGATAAGGCGAGCCCACCTCGGGATCAGGGTCGGGCAGTCCGCGCACCGCGCCCGCAGGCAGGCCGGTCAGGGCCAGCCCGAGCGCCGGCCAATGCGCCTTGCCGATGCCCGCATGCAGGTAGATGCCGCGGGCGACGCCGTCGCTGTCCACCTCAACGTCGGTGTGGCCGATGGCGGCGGCACTGGCCGCGATCTGCGGAACCGGCAGCATTTCCTCGGCCATGCGATCACCGGCTGCCGGTGCGGCCAGCACCGGCAGCACCACCCGGCCATTGCGACGGATGGCCGCGGCCAGCGCCTCATCCTGGCGGCTGTCGCGGCGGTCCGGCTCGGACAGCATCAGATCCAGCGCGACCCGTTCGGCACCGGCATCGGTCAGGCGATCCAGCAACCGGGCGTGGACCGAGCGCGGCCACGGCCATTGGCCGATGCGTTGCAGGCTGCCTTCGTCGATGGCCACGATCAGCACGCTCGGGTCGGGTCGATAGTCCCAGTTGCCGACCATCGCGTCGTAGGTGGCCTCGTCCTGCCGCCACAGCCATTGGCCCTGGCTGGCGACGAGGGTCAGTATCCCGGCCAGCATGGCCAGCAGGATCCGCTTCGACCACGGCAGCGGCGAACGCCTCACAACAGCAGCCACAGCAGCAGGGCACCGCCGCCGGTGCCATAGCAGAGGCGACACGGCAGGGCGATCTTCTGGGCAGGCGAGAACTCGCCAGCATGGCCGTCATCGTCGATGTACTGCACGCGCACATGCAGGGTGCCGCGCCACGGACGCTTGAAGCTGACCTGCGGTTCGGCCACGGTTTCGTCGACCAGGGGTGCCTTGAAGTCGCCGCGGCGGTCGACCTGCACGCGATAGCGCTGGCCTTCGCTGCCGGCCTGCCAACGCAGGGTCAGCTCACCGTGCGCGGCCTCGGGCGGTTGCAGCGCAGGATCCACCGGCTCGTTGCTCAGCTGCAGTGGCAGGGCCTGGCCATAGCGCCCCTGGTGCCCATCGGCGCTGCGGGAGGCGATCCGCCAGAAGTAGTGACCCGGCGGCAATGGCTGCGCCAGGCGCAGGTCGGTGCCGGTGCTGGTCTGTTCCTGCAGTGGCTGTACGAAGGTGGAATCAGCCGCGATCTGCAGCACGCTGCTGCGCGCACCGGGGGCTTGGCTCCAGCGGAAACGCGGGCGGTCGCTGTTGATTGTCTGTCCATGCAGCGGGGCCAGGGTCAGCGGCGGTGGAGGCTGGTCGCTGAGTTCGAAGTCGGCACTGGCGTCGATGCCTTCCACACCCTGCGCATCGACCGCGCGCAGCAGGATGCGCAGCTGGCCCGGCGGCAGATCGCCGATGGCCAGGCGGGTATCGGGGGTGGTGGCAGCGAACAGCAGGATCTCCGGCGTGGCTGCCTCCACCACTTCAACGCGGTAATGCGCGGCGCCGGCGACCGGAGTCCATGCCAGCAGCGTCGGCAACGGGGCCAGGCGCAGTTCATCGTTGCGCAGCTGCGGTGCCGGCAGCAGTACGGAGACTGCGTCCGGAGCGGCGTCTGCGCTGGCGCTGCGGGTGGCCTGTCCGGGCTGGACCATGCGCTGGCCATGGGCGTTGCCGACCTGCACCTTGCCCTGCAGGACCTCGGTGGCCGCGACATCACGACCGTCGCCGGCACTGACCCGGAAGACGGTGCCGCGCACGCTGCTGGTGGCGGTGGGCGCATCGATGATGTAGCGCGATGCCGGGCCGCGCGCGGGCGTCACCCGATTGCTGGCGCGGCCCTGCTGCAGGCGCAGGCGGGTGTCGACCATGCCGGTGTGGCCATAGCGGCTGAGCTGGTCCAGGCGCAGGCGCGAGTACTCACGCAGCTGCAGGCGCGACGCATCGGCAAATTCCAGCGTGACGCTGGATTCGCCCTCGGTCTGTACGGTGTCTCCGATATGCAGCTGCTCGCCGGCCTGGATGGCGCGGCTGGCGCTGCCGTCTCCACTGGACAGTTCGACTTTGCCGCGGACCGAGAGCACCCGCGCCGGTGCCGGTTCGATGCGCAGCCAGCTGATGGGGAAACGCAGCAGCTGGCCGGGCGGCAGCCGGTAGGGATTGTCGATTCGGTTGTGCTGCTGGAGCTGTTGCCAGCGCACCGAGGGTTTCAGATACACGCCACCCAGATCCCACAGGGTGTCGCCGGGGCGGACCCGGTAGTTCCAGTCCTGCGCGGCGGCGATGGCCGGCAGCAGAAGCAGGGCACAGAGCAGGGCGCCCTGGAAGCGCATGGCAAACAACAGCGAGCGGACGAAGGTCACAGTTTTGCAATCCCGGCAATGCGGGGGTGCAGCTGCAAGACCCCATGGCCCCGACCTCATCCCCCCGAACGGATCGTGGCGGCCCTACGGCCGCCATCGTGCGCATTATTGCCCGCGTCCAGTGCAGGGATTCTGAACGAACCCGGCTTCCGTTCAGAACAGCAGGGAGGCCATCCTGCGGCGGTACTGGCCGACCAGGTCCTCGTCGGAGATCACATTGAAGGCATCGATCAGCGCCTTGCGCGGCAGGCCTTCCTCGAAACTCCGGTCGATCCGCAGCATGTCCAGGAACTGCGCCAGCGCGGCTTCGTCATGGCCGCCGAGCAGCAGCTGCACGCCTCGCAGGTGGCGGGCCTTGAGGTCATTGCCGTTGGCGGCGATGCGCGCGTCCAGCACCTCGGCGGCCGGGGCGTCCTTCAGGGCAGCGGCAAAGGACAGCCGGGCGCGGGCGCGCACGGCGCGGTCGTCGGTGGCCAGGTTGGCGGGCAGGCCGTCGATCAGCGTACCGGCTTCGTCCACGCCGCCGATCTGCAGCAGGGCCAGGGCCAGGTCGAGCTTCAGCTCGTCCTTGTCCGGCTCGGCGGCGATCTGCGCACGCAGTACATCCACCTGTGCCTGCGGATCCAACGGCGCTTCGTCGTCGGCGGCAGTGTCGCCGACGTCGGCCGGCACGATGCCGTGCTGGGCCAGGAACTCACGCAGCTGGCCTTCCGGGATGGCGCCGGGGAAGCCGTCCACCAGCTGGCCGCCCTTGACCAGGAACACGGTCGGCACCGAGCGGATCTGGAAGGCGGCAGCGATCTGCTGTTCCTTGTCGACATCGACCTTGGCCAGCTCGAAGGCGCCGTTGTATTCGGCGGCCAGCTTTTCCAGCATCGGCCCCAGGGTCTTGCAGGGGCCGCACCACGTGGCCCAGAAGTCGACCAGCACCGGCGTCTGCAGCGACTTCTGCAGGACTTCGGCCTCGAAGGTCGCAGTGGTGGCGTCGAATACGTAGGTCGTCTCGGTCATGGGGGAGGCATCGATTGGCGTCTGGAGACCGATTCTATGGTGACGATCGATGCCAGTCTCAACCCGGACTGCGGCAAATGCCCGACAATGCGTCGTTCCCGCCGCCGTTGCTCCTGGAGCCTGCATGACCTCCCCGTCTTCCCTGTCGCGTCTGTCCGGCCCCGCCGCCGCACTGCTGTTCGTGCTGGCGGTGCTGGGCTTCGGCGCCGGCCTGGACGGCTATGCACAGGCCAGTCACCCGGTGGCCCTGCTGGGCGCACACGGCGTGCCGCACGCGTTGGCCTTCAATCTGCTGGGCTTCGTACTGCCGGGCCTGTTGGCGGTGGTAGCGGCCGAGTGCCTGCGCCGACAGCTGCCGGCCAGTGCTGGCTGGGCGCCGCGGGTGGGCAGCCAGATGCTGTTGCTGGGCGGACTGGCCTTCACCGCTATGGGCTTGATGCCGCTGGATGTGGACGATCTGCACGGGCCGGCCAGCCAGCTGCACGCCAGTGCCTGGATGATCTGGGTGCTGGGCTTCGTCGCCGGCACCCTGTTGCTGGGCATCTCGCAGCTGCGCCAGACGCACGGCCGCGCCCTGGGCGGGGTGGCGCTCGCCTGTGGCGTGCTGGCGGCGCTGGCTGCCTTTGCGCTGCAGGGCGTGCTGCCGGCGCCGCTGGCACAACGGCTTGCATTCGCCTGCTGGGCGGTCTGGCTGGCGCTGGCCCTGCCTCTGTCGCGACCGCGCTGAGATCGGCTCCGGGCGCTGGCGACGCCGGCGGTCGGCGGGCAGGATTGGAGACGTTTGCCGCACTGCGGTACGCTGTACCGCTTTGCCGCCGCATCCGCGTGTTCCATGACCAGCGCTGAAACCAACGCCTACGACCCGCAGCAGGTTGAATCCGCCGCCCAGAAGTACTGGGACGCCACCCGTGCCTTCGAAGTCGACGAGACTTCGGACAAGCCGAAGTACTACTGCCTGTCGATGCTTCCGTACCCGTCCGGTGCGCTGCACATGGGCCACGTGCGCAATTACACCATCGGCGACGTGATCAGCCGCTACAAGCGCATGACCGGCCACAACGTGCTGCAGCCGATGGGCTGGGACGCGTTCGGCCTGCCGGCGGAGAACGCGGCAATCAAGAACAGGACCGCACCGGCGGCCTGGACCTACAAGAACATCGAGCACATGCGTGGCCAGTTCAAGGCCATGGGCTATGCGGTGGACTGGTCGCGCGAATTCGCCACCTGCCGCCCGGACTACTATGTCCACGAACAGCGCATGTTCACGCGCCTGATGCGCAAGGGCCTGGCCTACCGCCGCAATGCGGTGGTGAACTGGGATCCGGTCGACCAGACCGTGCTGGCCAACGAGCAGGTCATCGATGGCCGTGGTTGGCGTTCCGGTGCGCTGGTCGAGAAGCGCGAGATCCCGCAGTGGTTCCTGCGCATCACCGATTACGCCCAGGAACTGCTGGACGGCCTGGATGAACTGGACGGCTGGCCGGATTCGGTCAAGACCATGCAGCGCAACTGGATCGGCCGCTCCGAAGGCCTGGAAATCCAGTTCGACGTGCGTGATGTCGACGGCACTGCGCTGGATCCGCTGCGCGTGTTCACCACCCGTCCGGATACCGTGATGGGCGTGACCTTCGTGTCGATCGCCGCCGAACATCCGCTGGCCCTGCATGCGGCGAAGAACAACCCGGAACTGGCTGCGCTGCTGTCGGAAATGAAGCAGGGTGGCGTGTCCGAGGCCGAGCTGGAAACCCAGGAAAAGCGCGGCATGGACACCGGCCTGCGTGCCATCCATCCGGTCACCGGCGAAAAGGTGCCGGTGTGGGTCGCCAACTTCGTGCTGATGGGCTACGGCACCGGTGCGGTGATGGCTGTTCCGGGCCACGACCAGCGCGACAATGAAGTGGCAAACAAGTACGGCCTGCCGATCAAGCAGGTGATCGCGCTGAAGGATCCGCGCAACGACGACGAGCGCACCTGGGATGGTGCCCGCTGGCAGGACTGGTACAGCGACAAGAACCGTGCCTTCGAGCTGGTCAACTCGGCCGAATTCGATGGGCTGGATTTCCAGGGCGCCTTCGAAGCCCTGGCCGAACGCTTCGAGCGCAAGGCCCAGGGCCAGCGCCGCGTCAACTATCGCCTGCGCGACTGGGGCGTGAGCCGCCAGCGCTACTGGGGTTGCCCGATTCCGGTGATCTACTGCGACAAGTGCGGTGCGGTGCCGGTGCCGGAAGAGCAGCTGCCGGTGGTGCTGCCGGAGGACGTGGCGTTCTCGGGGACTGGTTCGCCGATCAAGACCGATCCGGAATGGCGCAAGACCACCTGCCCGGAATGCGGCGGCGCGGCCGAGCGCGAGACCGACACCTTCGACACCTTCATGGAGTCGAGCTGGTACTACGCCCGCTACACCTCGCCGGGTGCCCGTGATGCGGTCGACAAGCGCGGCAATTACTGGTTGCCGGTCGACCAGTACATCGGCGGCATCGAGCACGCGATCCTGCACCTGATGTATTTCCGCTTCTACCACAAGCTGCTGCGCGACGCGCGGATGGTGGACAGCAACGAACCGGCACGCAACCTGCTGTGCCAGGGCATGGTGATCGCCGAGACCTACTACCGCCCGAACCCGGACGGCTCGAAGGACTGGATCAATCCGGCCGATGTGGAAGTGCAGCGCGACGAGCGCGGCCGCATCACTGGCGCCACGCTGATCGCCGACGGCCAGCCGGTGGTGGTCGGTGGCACTGAAAAGATGTCCAAGTCGAAGAACAACGGCGTGGACCCGCAGGCGATGGTCGACAAGTACGGTGCCGACACCGTGCGCCTGTTCTCGATGTTCGCCGCCCCGCCGGAACAGTCGCTGGAGTGGAACGAAGCCGGCGTGGACGGCATGGCGCGCTTCCTGCGCCGCCTGTGGGCCCAGGTGCAGAAGCACGCCGCCGACGGTGCCGCCCCGGCGCTGGACGTGGCCGCGCTGGACGCCAACCAGAAGGCACTGCGCCGCAAGACCCACGAGACCATCGGCAAGGTCGGTGACGACTATGGCCGTCGCCACAGCTTCAATACCGCCATCGCGGCGGTGATGGAACTGATGAACGCGCTGGCCAAGTTCGAGGACGGCAGCGAGCAGGGCCGTGCGGTGCGCCAGGAAGCGCTGCAGGCCATCGTACTGCTGCTGAACCCGATCACCCCGCATGCCAGCCACGCCCTGTGGCAGGTGCTGGGCCATGGCGAGACGCTGCTGGAAGACCAGCCGTTCCCGCAGGCCGACGCCGGTGCGCTGGTGCGCGACGCGCTGACCCTGGCCGTGCAGGTCAACGGCAAGCTGCGTGGCACCATCGAGGTGGCCGCCGATGCTGCACGCGAGCAGGTCGAAGCACTGGCTCTGGCCGAGCCGAATGCGGCCAAGTTCATGGAAGGCCTGACCGTGCGCAAGATCATCATCGTGCCGGGCAAGATCGTGAACATCGTCGCTGCCTGATGCATCCTGGGCCGGTCACCCACGCGGTGGCCGGTACCTTCCCGGTGCGGGGCCATGCACTTGATGGCCCTGCATTCACGCGGCTTCGGGCAGGCTGTGTGTTGCCGTGATCGCCCGGCTCCGCCAGACTGTCTCCATGACCCGAATCCTGCTTGCCCTCGTTCTTGTCCTCGGCCTTGCCGGCTGCGGTTTCCATCTGCGCAACAAGCTGATGCTGCCGACCGACACGGCGCCGGTGAAGGTGGTCTCCACCGCGCCTTACAGCGAACTGGTCAAGCTGCTCAATCGCAGCCTGCTGGCTTCCGGTGCCAAGCTGGCCGACGAGGACAGCAAGGGGCCCAGTACCCAGCTCCAGGTGCTGTCCGAACGCTGGGGCGACCTGCCGATCGCCATCGACTCGCAGGGCCGTGCGCAGGAGTACAGCCTGCGCTATGCGGTGATCTTCATCTTCCGTCGCGAGGATGGCAGCGAGCTGGTGCCGCAGCAGGTGATCGAACTGTCGCGCGACTACGTGTCGCCGCCGACCGACGCCACCGGTACCACCACCGAACGCGAAATCCTGGCCGATGAGCTGCGACGGGAAATGTCCGCGTCGATCATCCGCCGCATCGACAGCGTGGTGCGCGCCGAGATCGAGAAGGGCGGCAGCCTGACGGCGCCGAAGGCCAAGCCGATCGAAGGGGCGGAGCCGGCCGAGCCGGTTCCCGCAGCCAAGCACTGAGTCGCGACGATGGAACTGCGTCCGGAGCAGCTGGCCAGCCAGGGCGCTGACACCCCGCTGGCGCCGGTCTACCTGATTGCCGGCCCGGAAACCCTGCGCGTGCTTGAGGCGGCCGACGCCATCCGTGCACGCGCACGCGCCGCCGGCATCGCCGAGCGGGAAGTGTTCGACGCCGATGGGCGTGATTTCGACTGGAACCAGCTCGACGCCAGCTTCAACGCGCCCAGCCTGTTCAGTGCCCGCCGCCTGGTCGAGGTGCGCCTGCCCAGCGGCAAGCCGGGCAAGGACGGGGCCGAGGTGATCAGCCAGTTCTGCGCCAACCCGGCGCCGGACGTGGTGCTGATGATTACCGCCAGCGAATGGAGCAAGGCCCACCAGGGCAAGTGGGCCGAGGCAGTCAATCGCATCGGCGTGCTGTCGGTGGCGTGGGCGATCAAGCCGCACGAACTGCCGGACTGGATCGAGCGCCGCCTGCGTGGCAAGGGCCTGCGTGCCGATCCGGCCGCCGTGCAGCGCCTGGCCGAGCGGGTCGAGGGCAACCTGCTGGCCGCTGCGCAGGAAATCGACAAGCTGGCGTTGCTGGCCGACGGCCAGCCGCTGGACGTGGAACGGATGGAATCGCTGGTGGCCGACGCCGCCCGCTATGACGTTTTCCGGCTGCTGGAAGCCACGTTCTCCGGCCAGCCGCCGGCGGTGCTGCGCATGCTGGCGGGCCTGCGCGGCGAAGGCGAGGCGGTGGCCGCACTGATGCCAATGGTGATCCGCGAGCTGTTGGCTGGTGCCGGCCTGGCCCGGGTACAGGCGCGTGGCGGCAATCTGGCCGCCGAAATGAAATCGCGCGGCATCTGGGAATCGCGGCAAGCGCCCTACAAGCGTGCGCTGCAGCGGCACCCCGAGGGCAAGCGCTGGGAGCGTTTCGTGGCCGAGGCCGGACTGGTCGACCGCATCGCCAAGGGGCGCGCCGACGGTGATGCCTGGCTGGCGCTGGAGCGCCTGCTGGTGGCCGTGGCCGAACCGCGTGCCGTGCGCCTGCTGGCGCGGGCCTGAGTGATGAGCCTGCGGATCTATTACGGGGGCACCTTCGATCCGGTGCACCTCGGGCACCTCGCCATCGCGCGTGCTGCCCGTGACGAACTGCAGGTCGCTGTGCGCATGCTGCCAGCGGCTGATCCGCCGCATCGCGCGGTGCCGGGCGCAACCGCTGACCAGCGCTTCACCATGCTCTCGCTGGCCATCGGCGATGAGCCAGGCCTGCTGCTGGACCATCGTGAACTGGACCGCGCCATACGCTTTCCCGGCCGCCCGTCCTATACCGTCGACACCCTGCGCGAACTGCGCGGCGAGTTGGGCCCCAGCCGGCCATTGGCCTGGCTGGTCGGGGCCGACAGCCTGCTGGGCCTGACCCGCTGGCATGAATGGGAGGCACTGTTCGGGCTGGCCCATTTCGTGGTGGCCGAGCGCCCGGGCAGTCCCCTTCAGGCCTCGGTGGATGGCGAACTTGGCCGCGCCCTGGAAGGGCGCTGGGCCGACAACGAGCAGGCCCTGTTCGCCAGTCCGGCCGGGCGCATCCTGCGCCTGCATCATCCGCTGCGCGAGGAATCGGCCAGTGCCGTGCGTGCGCAGATCGCCGCCGGCGGCCCCTGGCGGGCGCTGCTGCCGCCGGCCGTGGCCGACTATGTGGCCGCCCATGGCCTGTACCGCTCCCCTACGCCGTGAATGCCGCCGCCCCGGCTTGCCCGTATAATCGCCCCACGTTTATCGAGTCGATCCACTTTGAGCAACCAGACCCAGCCCCAGACCATCAAGGTCGATCTGCCCAGCCCGCCGCCGTCCGTGCCGGAACTGCTGGCCAGCGTCCGCCAAGCCACCGAAGACCTGAAGGCCAAGGACCTGGTCGAGATCGATGTGCGCGGCCGGTCCAGCGTTGCCGACTACATGATCGTCGTTTCGGGCACCTCGACCCGCCACGTCAAGTCGATCGCCGATGAAGTCGTGCGCTTTGCCAAGAATCTCGACGTGATGCCGCTGGGTGTTGAAGGCGAGCGCGAAGCCGAGTGGGTGCTGGTCGACCTGGGCGACGTGATCGTGCATGTGATGCTGCCGCGCGTGCGTGAGTTCTATGCCCTGGAGCGCCTGTGGACCGTTGGCGACCAGCCGCCGTCCAGCGACGACGAAGTGGCCTGAGCCGCACGTTGATGCATCCCTTCGACGGCGCCGATGGCGCCGTCGACGTTTTGGAGGACCGTTGATGAAAGCCCGCCTGATTGCTACCGGCGAACGCGCACCCAGCTGGGTGGCGCAGGGCTTCGCCGAGTATCAGAAGCGGCTGTCGCACTGGCTGCCGTTCGATCTGGTGGAAATCGAGCCCGGCCTGCGCGGCAAGGGCCGCGATGCGCGCCGCGCCACCGAAGACGAAGGCAAGCGCGTGATCGCCGCACTGCCGAAGAATGCCTATGTGGTGGCGCTGGATGTGCCGGGCCGCCAGCTCAGTTCCGAACAGCTGGCGCAGCGGCTGGAGCATTGGCGTGGGCAGGGCAGGGACCTTGCCTTCCTGATCGGTGGCCCGGAAGGGCATTCGCCGGAAGTTTCCGCGCTGGCCGACGAAAAGTGGTCGATTGGACCATTGACGCTGCCGCACATGCTGGTGCGCCTGGTGGTGGCCGAGCAGTTGTACCGGGCCGCCGCAATGATTGCGAATCACCCCTACCATCGCGCGTGAAGAGTGGTTATACTAGTCGTCTGCCCGAATAGCTCAGCCGGTTAGAGCACTTGACTGTTAATCAGGGGGTCGTTGGTTCGAGTCCAACTTCGGGCGCCACCTTGAAGAGACCTGCATCGCAAGATGCAGGTCTTTTTTTTGCGTTGTTGTAGAGCTGAGCCCGCACTCGACTCTACAGTGCCAGCTCACCTCTGGAGAACGCCACCAGCGTAGCGATGGCCACCACCAGAATGGCGCCGAACAACACCCATTCCCAACGCGTGAATACCTGCTCACCGCGTTGCAGCCGGGTCAGTGCGAACACCACGACGCCGGGCACATACAGCAGCACCGACAGCAGCAGGTTGTCGAGGCCTCCTGCATACACCAGCCACAACGCGTAGGCACTGGCCAGCAGCGCCACCGCGAAGTCACGCCAGCGCACGCCCGGTTCACCCGCATAGGCGTCCCCGCGCCACGCCAACTGCACGCCGAACGCGGTGGACAGGAAGTAGGGCACCAGGCTCATCGAGGCCGCCAGCAGCACCAGGCCCGTGTAGCTGCCGGAGTTGACCAGCACCAGCAGCAGGAACAGCTGGATCAAGCCATTGCTCAGCCACAGCGCGTTGGCGGGCACGCCGCGCGCATTCTCGCGTCCCAGGAAGGCCGGCATGGTGCCGTCGCCTGCGGCGGCGTACAGCACTTCGGCACACAGCAGCACCCAGGCCAGCAGCGCGCCGAGTACCGAAATGATCGAGCCGACGATGATCACCGTCGCGCCCCACTCGCCGACGATGGCGCGCAGCATGTAAGCCATCGACGGATTGGGCAACCCCGCCAGTTCGGCCTGCGACAGCACGCCCATCGACAGCAGGCTGACCAGCACCAGCAGCAGCCAGACGCCGAGGAAGCCGATCACCGTGGCGCGGCCGACATCGGCGCGACGGGCCGCACGCCGCGAGTAGATGCTGGCACCTTCGATGCCGATGAATACCCACACGGTCACCAGCATCATGCCGCGCAGCTGCTGGCCGAGATCGCCGAGTGCGGGCGCGCCCAGGAAATCGGCGCGGAACACATCCATGCGGAAGGCACCGGCGGCCAGGATCAGGAACAACGTGATAGGCAGCAGCTTGGCCACCGTTACCAGGCCGTTGACGATGGCGGCGGTGCGCAGGCCGCGCAGCACCAGCAGGTGCACGGTCCAGAGAAGTAGCGACGAAGCGGCCACGGCGGCCGGGGTATTGCCTTCACCGAAGACCGGCATGAAGTGGCCGAGGCCACTGAAGATCAGCACGAAGAAGCTGGCGTTGCCGAGCACCGAGGCAACCCAGTAGCCCCACGCGGCGGAGAAGCCGATGTAGTTGCCGAAGCCTTCGCGCGCGTATGCGTAGATGCCGGTATCGAGATCCGGCCGGCGGTTGGCCAGGGCCTGGAACACGAAGGCCAGCATCAGCATGCCGGCGCCGCTGACCGCCCAGCCGAGCAGCGCCGCCGCCGGACCGGCGCTGCGCGCCACGTTCTGCGGCAATGAAAAGATGCCGGCACCGACCATCGAGCCGACCACCAGTGCGGTCAACGCGGGCAGCCCGAGGCGTTGTGATGTCGCGGCCATGATGTCCCCTGCGGCGCTGATGACGCCGACCCACGGTAGCGGTGTGCCCGTGAACATGCACGCAAGGGGCCGCAACGACGAAGGCCCGGGCAGATGCCCGGGCCTTCGAAGGTGGTGCGTTGAACGGTATTACTTGAAGGTGTACTTGGCGCCGACAGTGAAGTAACGGCCGATGGCGCCGCTGAAGTGCATCGGGTTGTAGTTCACGCCGCCATAGGTCAGCGGATCCAGCGGAGCGATGCGATCGAACACGTTTTCGACCGAAGCGCTCAGCTCGAACTCGTCGGTAACAGCCCAACGGCCGGACAGATCGAAGGTGGTGAACGAGGAGATCTTCTTCACCGGCGTGCCGTCGAAGTAGAAGAACTGGTACTTGCCGCCACGCTTGTCGGTGTTGTCCATGCTGGAGATGTAATTGGCAACGCCGCTCACGCTCCAAGGACCCTGTTTCCAGGTGGTACCGAAGTTGATGCGATCCTTCGGCGTACCGATGCAGTTGGTCACGTCGCAGTTGCCGTGCGTGCCCAGGAAGTCATCGGTGCTGCCACCGCTGGTGCGCTCGAATTTCAGCAGGTGGCTCCACTGCAGATCCATCTCCAGCTGGCCCGGACCGATGTCGAAGGTCTGGCGGATGTCGGTGTCGATGCCGCGAACGCGCGAGGAGCTTGCGTTGATGTAGGCGGTATTGACGGCCAGGATGCTGCCGGTGCCTGCGACGCCGTTGAGCAGGTTGTTGTCGCGCAGGACATTGCCGGCACGGATCGCGTCATCGGTATCGCCCTGGGCGATCTCGTTGGTGCGCTTGATTTCCCAGGCATCGACGGTCAGCGAGGTGGAGCTGGTGGGCTGCAATACGATGCCCACCGAGTAGCTCTTAGACTCTTCCGGCTTCAGGTCCTTGTTCGGACGGGTGATGATCGCAACCGACTGCGAGCCGCAGTCGTCCGGCGAAGCACCCGGGGCCGGGTTTTCACCGTCCGGGCAACGGATCGGATCCGAGGCCGTGGAGAAGGCGGCCAGGCCACCGTCTCCGTTCTCGGCCGGGTTCGGTGCACGGAAGCCTTCGGCGTAGCTGGCGCGCAAGGCGATCCAGTCGGCCGGCGTCCACTTCACGCCCAGCTTCGGCGTGGCCTTGCCTTCACCGCTTTCATACTTGTCGTAGCGCAGTGCAGCGGACAGTTCCAACTGCTCCAGCACCGGTGCCGACAGTTCGACGTAACCGGCGTAGACGTTCTGCGTGCCGTCATAGGCCGAGTAGCCCAGGCCGATGATGTCACCCGTGTCGGTGTAGGTCTGCGGGGTCAGGCTGTTGCTGGTCTTGCGCCATTCGGTACCGATCGCCAGGCCCAGCGGCCCCCCCTTCAGATCCATCAGGCTGCGCGACACGGTGAAGTCGAACATGTCCAGGCTGGACTTGGCGCGTGCGCTGATCTTCGGCGAGATGTAGTCGTACAGTGCCTTGGAGTTCAGGTTGGCATTGTCACCGATGCGCCACACGCCACCGGCACAGTTCGCGTCGCCCAGCGCGCACTTCACGGCGCTGTAGCGCAGGAAGCCGGTGCGCTCGTTGACCAGGTCGGTGCCCGAATGCAGGTAGGCGGTGTCATAACTCCAGTCGCCCCAGTTGCCCTTGACGCCGACCAGGAAGCGGTTGAACTCGTTGGTGTTGTCGGTCACGCGCGGGCCGACATCCCAGGCGCTGTAGCGCAGGCGCAACGGGCCGTTGCCCAGGCCGGCAGGCCGGTCAGGATGATTCGGGCCGAGCACCACGGCACCGTCGCCGCTGTTGGCGTTGACCGGGCCACCCGGGTAGCCCCAGCCGCCGGAAACACCGGACGGCGTGTTGCTGAAGGTGGTTTCCTTCTTCGAGTAGCCGATCTCGGTGTAGATCTCGCCGCCCTCGCCGAAGGCGAAGCTGGCACGTCCGAACACGTTGACGTACTTCTCTTCCGGCGAAATGTCGCGGTACAGCTGCGCCGGATCCCACAGGCAGCCCTGCGCGGCCACCGAAGCATCGGTCTGGCCACCAATGGTGGTCAGGCCCTGGCAGCCCGGCAGCGGTACCAGCGTCGCCGGATTGGTCTCGGTGACATTGCGGTCGTCATACACCGAACCGTTCGGTCCGACACCGCCACGGGTCCTGCCGCTGAGGAAGGCGCCGCCCAGGAACTGCGCATTGTTGCCGTAGCCCCACTGGCGGGTGTCGCCGGTGCCGATCCACTTGCGGTTCTTGCGGTCGCTGATCTTGATCGCGTCGCTCTTGCCGACGTCCAGGCTGAAGAAGGCGTTCCAGCCGTCGGTGGCCATGTCGCCGGTACCGGCGGTCAGGGTCGCCTTGCGGGTATCGCCGTCGCCGTCGCCGGAGACGCCATAGGAGCCACGCAGAATGGCGCCCTGGAAATCACTGCGCAGGATGATGTTGACCACGCCGGCGATGGCATCGGAGCCATAGATCGCCGAGGCGCCGTCCTTCAGCACTTCCACGCGTTCAACGGCGTCGAGGGGGATGGTGCTCAGGTCGGTGAAGACCTTCTGTCCATCATCGGCCAGGCCATAGGTCGCCATGCGGCGGCCGTTCAACAGGACCAGGGTCGAGCCCGCGCCAAGACCGCGCAGGGAGATGCCGGCGCCACCGCCGGCGAAGCCGTTGCCGAATGATTTGGGAATCGAGCCGGCGCCGTTGGCGGTGATGGTCTGCAGGTATTCGGCGACCGTGGTCTTGCCGGTGCGGTCGATTTCCTGGCGGGTCACCACCTGCACCGGGGACGGTGTTTCGGTGTTGGTGCGCGGAATGTTCGAACCGGTAACCGTGATGCGGTCCAGGTTGGTGGCCTTCTCCTGCGCGAAGGCGGAGGTGGAAGCCACGGCGCCAACCAGCAGCAATGTGCCGCCGGTAAGGATGTGGGTGATGGACGATGCCAGGGTGCAGCGGCGGCGGCTGGCGGGCCGTTGGATCAGGTGTTTCACAGCTTCTCTCCTAACTGGAAAACCGTAGCGTTGAGGGCTGTCTCCGGAGTGTCCGGGACGGGCCAATCTAGGTTTCCGACGGGTGACGAAGTCGTGAAATTTTGCTTAATCCGTAACGCTTGAACTGGAACTTTGCCGAGTTTGGCAGTTCGGTCCCGAAGGCCGGTCCGACAGGTGGTCGGACCGGCCCCGGATCGTCAGTCCGGCAACGAGAACTGCACCGGCACTAGGCCGATGGCCGGTACCGCTACGCCATCACGCTGGGCCGGTTCAAAGCGCCAGCGCTTGAGCACCTGCTGGCGTGCGGCCTGGTCCAGGTGGCGCGAGCCACTGCTGCGCTCGATGCTGACCGCGACCGGCTGACCGCTGTTGTCGACCTCCACCCGCAGCAGCACCGTGCCCTGCTCATGGTTGCGCAGTGCGGCGACTGGATAGGCCGGTGGCGGTGCACTGCGGTACTGCAGCTGGGCGCCGGACAGCGGTGCATGGGTGTCGATGCTCGGCGCAAGTTGCGGTGGGGCCTGTTCAGCGGCCGGCAGCGTGATGCCCTGCGTTTCCTCCACGGTCGCGGTTGGGGCCGGCAGTGGCGGTGTCGCCGGCTGTGCCTGCGGTTTCGGCACGACCCGGGCGACTTCCTTCGGTTCCTGCAGCACCGGTGGGGGCGGCGTTGGCGGGATCTTCTCGATCAGCCTGACCGTGGTCTTGTCACGCGGGACCTGCACGGCCTGGTAGGTCGCCGGGATCAGCAGCAACAGGAACGCGAGCAGGTGCAGGGCGATGGCCGCGCTCCAAGCGGCAACGCGGGCGGGGTCGAAGTGCGGGGATGCAACGGGATACGTACGAACCATGGTCCACCTCCATGCCAGTGACGAAGTCCTCAACGCACCAGGGCACGTGGCGGGGTTGCCGCACGCGGCTGGCAGCCAATCATTAGCGCCAGGCCCCGGCCACTGCCTAGAGGCAGGGGCAGGATCGTTGGGCTGGCCTTCAGCCAGCCGCCCTGGCCCATGAAAAAGGCGGGCCCCTGCGGGACCCGCCTCCGTCTACCGGAACGGATGGGATCAGCGACCCAGCTCGAACACCACGTCCAGGTTGACCGAGACAGTGGATTCGCCCGGGGCGACCGGCGTGGCCTTGTCCATCGCCGCGCCGGCGGCCATGGTCCGCATCATCGGCATCGGGCGGTAACCACCGCCGGCATTCTCGGAGATGCTGACGATGCGGCGCACCTGAAGGCCGAGCGACTTGGCATAGGTCTGGGCGCGGGCCTGGGCCTTCTTCAGCGCGGCCAGGCGCGCTTCGTCATAGACCGGTTCCGGCTGGTCGATCTCGAAGCTGGGGCCGTTGATCTGGTTGGCGCCCTGAGCGGCCAGCGCGTCCAGCACCTTGCCGAGCTTGGCGATGTCACGGACCTTCAGGCTGACCGTGTTGCTGGCCTGGTAGCCGGTGATCTTCGGCGCTTCGTTGTCGGCATAGCGGTACTGCGGGTTGAGGCTGACGCCGCTGGTCTGCACGTCGCGCTCGGCGATGCCGGCGGCCTTGATCGCGGCCAGCACCTTGTCCATCTGCTGGGCGTTCTGGCGCATGGCGCTGTTGCCATCGGCAGCCTGGGTGACCACGCCGGCCGACAGGGTGGCCACGTCCGGTACGCGGGTGGCTTCGGCATTGGCCGAGATGTTCAGCAGCGTGCCTTCGGCCGCGGCGGCGATCGACGGCGACGACGGGGCGGCATGGGCAGTCATCGAGGTTCCAAGGGCGAGGGACAGGGCAAGCAGCAGCGGGGTGGCGGTCAGGCGCATGGAGAACTCCTTGTTGTGCCGTTGAGGGTGGTGTCGTAGCGATGAACGCGCTGTGAGCCCGTTCGGGGTTGAACGCGTTCCGGGACGGGTTGCCGACGATTCAGGTGGCAGCCTCAGGTTATGCTGTGCCGATGCTCTATCTTGCTTCCCGCTCCCCCCGACGCAACCAGTTGCTGGCCCGACTCGGACGCCCCTTCCAGGCCCTGGACCTGGAGGTCGTCGAGCAGCGCGCGCCCGCTGAAAGCGCCGAACAGTATGTGTGCCGGGTCGCCGCCGACAAGGCGCGCGCCGGCCTGGCCCGGGTGCTGGCCAATGATCCGCAGGCGCGGGTGCTCGGCTCGGACACCGAAGTGGTGCTGGACGGCGAGGTCTTCGGCAAGCCGGCCGACGCCGCCGGCGCACGCGCGATGCTGGCGCGCCTGGCCGGGCGCACCCACCAGGTGATGACTGCGGTGGTGGTGGTCGGCGCCGACGGGCTGGACAGCGAACTGGTCATTTCCGAAGTGACCTTCGCCCCGATCGCCGCCGCCGACATCGCCGCCTATGTCGCCACCGGCGAGCCGTTGGACAAGGCCGGGGCCTACGCCATCCAGGGCGGGGCCGAGCGCTGGATCGAACATCTTTCCGGCAGCTACTCCGGCGTCATGGGGCTGCCATTGCTGCATACCGATCGTCTGCTGGCGCGCTGTGGCGTGCCGGCCCCCACTGCCGATGCCGCCAGGGAGGCTGCCGATGTCTGAGGAAATCCTGGTCAATGTGACCCCGCGCGAGACCCGGGTCGCGGTGATCGAGAACGGCATGCTGCAGGAACTGCACATCGAGCGCGGTTGGCGCCGGGGTGTGGTCGGCAACATCTACAAGGGCAAGGTGCAGCGGGTCATGCCCGGCATGCAGGCCGCGTTCGTCGAGGTAGGCCTGGAGCGCGCCGCGTTCCTGCACGCCAACGACGTGGTGCGCCCGGCCCCGGTGGCCAGTGCAGACACCGAGAACACGACCCTTCCGCCGCCGGCCAGCGTGCCCATCGTCGAGCTGCTGCGTGACGGCCAGGACATCGTGGTGCAGGTGGTGAAGGACCCGATCGGCACCAAGGGCGCACGCCTGACCACCCAGATCAGCATCCCGTCGCGCTACATGGTGCTGCTGCCGCAATCCAAGGTGGTGGGGGTGTCCGCGCGCATCGAGGATGAAGCCGAGCGCGCCCGCCTGAAGGCCTTGGTGACCGAGCTGTCTGCGCAGCATGGCGGCTACGGCTACATCGTGCGTACCAATGCCGAGGGCCAGCCGGCCGAGGCCATCGCCGAGGACATCGCTTACCTGTCGCGGGTCTGGAACGTGGTCGAGCGCCGCGGCCGCGAAGCGGCCTCGTGCAGCAACATCTATGAAGACCTGAGCCTGCCGCTGCGTTCGGTGCGCGACCTGATCCGCAAGGACGTGGACAAGGTGAAGGTGGACTCGAAGGAAACCTTCGCGCAGCTGCAGGCGTTCGTGGCCAAGTACATGCCGGTGCTGGCCGAGAAGCTGGAACTGTATTCAGGCGATCGCCCGATCTTCGACATGTTCGGGGTGGAGGACGAGATCGGCCGTGCGCTGGACAAGCAGGTGCCGCTTAAATCCGGTGGTTACCTGGTGATCGACCAGACCGAGGCGATGACCACCATCGACGTCAATACCGGTTCGTTCCTCGGCCAGCGCAACCTGGAAGAGACGGTGTTCCGCACCAACCTGGAAGCGGCACAGGCGGTGGCCCGCCAGCTGCGCCTGCGCAACCTGGGCGGCATCATCATCATCGACTTCATCGACATGGACGATGCCGAGCATCGCCGCCAGGTGCTGCGCACCCTGGAAAAGGCGCTGGCCCGCGACCATGCCAAGACCACGGTGTACGACTTCTCTCCGCTGGGGCTGGTGGAGATGACGCGCAAGCGCACGGTGGAAAGCCTGGAGCGCCAGCTGTCGGAAACGTGCCCGCAGTGCAGTGGCCGTGGCAGCATCAAGACCACCGAAACGGTGACCTACGAGATCTTCCGCGAGATCACCCGTGCCGTGCGCCAGTTCGATGCCGCACGCCTGCTGGTGATCGCCTCGACCAAGGTGGTCGCGCGCATCACCGACGAGGAATCCTCGGCGGTGGCCGAGCTGGAGGAATTCCTCGGCAAGAGCATCCGCTTCCAGGCGGACGAGCAGTACCTGCAGGAGCAATTCGATGTCGTTCTGCTCTGATCCTCGCCGGCCGCAGGCCGGCGGTGGCCGATGAGCGCGCCGCCGCGCCTGCGACTGCGAAGGATCCGCCGTCATTTCATTGCCGCCTGCGCGGTAGGCCTGGTCGGGCTGGCACTGCTGGTGGGTACCCTCAGCCAGCTGCTGCCGCTGGCCGAGCGTCACCCCGACAGGATTGCCGCCTGGCTGAGTGAGCGTGCCGGCCAGCCGGTGCATTTCGACCAGCTGCAGACGGCCTGGACCCGGCGTGGTCCGCTGCTGCAGCTGAAGGGCCTGCGCATCGGCGCCGGTCAGGGCCTGGCCATCGGCGAGGCCGAAGTGCTGGTGTCAATGTACAGCGGGATGCTGCCTGGTCGCTCGCTGACCGAGCTGCGCCTGCGTGGCCTGGCACTGGACCTGCAGCAGGGCAAGGACGGCCGCTGGTCGGTGCGTGGCCTGCCGAAGTCAGACACGGGCGGTGACCCGCTGGACGCGCTGCGCCGGCTGGGCGAGCTGCAGGTGATCGATGGCCGCTTGGGTGTGCATGCACCGGGACTGGGTATCGATACCACCCTGCCGCGTATCGATCTGCGCCTGCGCGTCAATGGCGACCGCCTGCGTGTGGGCGTGCGTGCCTGGGCGCAGACCGATGCCCTGCCGCTGACCGCAGTGCTGGACGTGGACCGCGCGCGCGGCAACGGGCAGGCCTGGCTGGGTGCCGATCCTGTTGATTTCCATGCCTGGTCGCCGTTGCTGGCAGCTGGTGGCGTGCGCCTGCGCGAAGGCAAGGGTGAGCTGAACCTGTGGCTGACCCTGCGCGACTTCGCGCCGGTGGCGCTGACCACCGATTCGGACCTGCGTGACGTGCGCGTCGACGGTGCACCGATGCCCGACGTGGCAACGCCGCGGTTGCAGCTGCAGCGCTTGCAGGCGCGCCTGCGCTGGCAGCGCCAGGCCGATGGTTGGGCGCTGCAGGTACCGCGCCTTCGTTTGAAGACCGAAGACGGCGAACAACAGCTCGATGGCCTGCAGTTGCAGGTTGGCAGGCAGCTGCGGGTGAGTTCCGGCGAAGTACAGGCCGGTACGGCGCTGCGTGCGCTGGCGCTGAGTGATCGCCTCGAGGCAGGCCTGCGCCATTGGTTGTTCCTGTCCAAACCGCAGCTGGATGTGCGAGAGCTGCAACTGGCCGGCGAGCGTGATGGCCCGTTGCGGGCACAGGGCGAGCTGCAGTCGCTGGGCTTTGCCAGCGTTGGCAATTCTCCGGGTCTGCGCGGCCTGGGGGGACATTTCGAGGGCGACGCCGATGGCTTCAGCCTGCAGCTGCAACCGCAACGGCAGCTGCAGTTCGATTGGCCCACCGGCTTTGGCGTGCGGCATGACCTGCACCTGGCGGGCCAAGTGGTGGGCTGGCGTGACGAGGGCGGTGGCTGGCGTATCGGCACTGCGGCGATGCGCGTGGAAGGCACCGACTACGCGGCCGATGTGCGCGGTGGTGTCTGGTTCCAGGGCGACGGCACGCGGCCCTGGCTGCAGTTGGCGGCCAAGCTGGACGATGTGCCGATGACGGCGGCCAAGCGCTTCTGGATCCACTCCAAGATGAGCAAGGGCGCCACCGACTGGCTGGACATGGCGCTGGCCGGCGGCCAGGTGCGCAATGGCATCGGCCTGGTCAGCGGTGACCTGGACGACTGGCCGTTCGACAACAACGATGGCCGTTTCGAGGCCACCGGCCATATCACCAACGGCGACATCCGCTTCCAGCACGACTGGCCGCTGATGCGCCAGGTCGACGCCGATATCGCCTTCATCGGCCCCGGCTTCGACATGCATGGGCGCGGGGACCTGGCCGGTGTAGCGGTGCAGAAATTCGAGGCGGGCATACAGGACTTCGGGCAGCAGCCGCTGTACGTGCGTGCCGATGCGCAGAGCGAGGCCGGCAGACTGCTGGCAATGCTGCGGCAGAGCCCATTGCACAAGGACTATGGCGACACCCTGGACAACCTCACGGCTGCGGGCCCGGCGCATGTGACCTTCGACCTGCTGCAGCCGCTGCACCACGATGAAGGCGGCGGTCACCTGCAGGGCACGGTCGACCTCAATGGTGTGAAACTGGTGGACAAGCGCTTCCAGCTGGCCTTCGACAACATGCATGGGCAGGCGCGCTACAGCAATGGCGGCTTCGGTGCCGAGGAACTGGCGGTGCGCCACCTCGGCCAGGACGGCCGCCTGAGCCTGCGTGCCGGCGGCTACGTGCACGACAGCAGGCTGGCGTTCGAGTCGCAGCTGACGGCCAACCTCGACGCCGGTGTGCTGATTGACCGCGCCCCGGAAATGGCGTGGCTCAAGCCCTATATCGCGGGTAACTCGCCCTGGACCATCGCGGTCAACCTGCCCAAAGTCGCACCGGGAGCGCCCGCACCGCCCAGCGAACTGCGCCTGAGTTCGGATCTGGTGGGAACCCGCCTGGACTTGCCGGCACCGCTGGACAAGCCGGCCACCGAGCCGCTGGCGACCACGGTGGCCGCGCAGCTGCCGATGGGCGCTGGTCGCATCGATGTGGCCTTTGGCCAGCGTCTGGCCCTGGCCGCGCGCAGCCACAACAACCGCACCGGTGTGCAGGTCACCCTGGGCAGCGACCATGCCAATCGCGAGCCGCCGCCCAGCGGACTGTCCGTCAATGGCCGCAGCCCGACTCTGGATGCGCTGGAGTGGATCAGTCTGGCCCGTGGTGGCAACGACGATGACGGCATGCCGCTGCGTGCAGTGGACGTGCAGGTCGGCAAGCTGATGCTGATCGGCGGCGTCTTCGAGCAGACCCGGTTGCAGCTGCAGCCGGGACCGCAGGCGCTGGACGTGCGCCTGGATGGACCTTCGCTGGCCGGTCGCCTGACCGTACCCAACGCCGAAGGAGGCACCATCAGTGGCCGACTCGACCGTGTGCACTGGCAGTCGCTGCCGCCGGCGCCGGGCGCGGCCGCGCCAGCCCGGGTGCAGGCCGGCGCCAACGACATGGACCCGGCCAAGCTGCCGCCGTTCGCGCTGGACATCGCCGACCTGAAGTTCGGCAAGGTGGTGCTGGGCCAGGCGGTGCTGCGTACGCGGCCGCTGGCCAATGGCCTGAACGTGGACGAGCTGCGCTTCCGCGCGCCCGACCAGGAAATCGACATCAGCGGTCGCTGGCTGGGTCGCACCGGTGGTGCCCGCACCGAGCTGACCGCGCAGGTGCGCAGCGAGGACCTGGGCGGCCTGATGCAGAACCTCGACTACGGCGGCCAGCTGCGTGGCGGCTCTGGCCAGGCGCAGCTGCAGGCCTCCTGGAGCGGGGGGCCGTCGGACTTCCAGCTGGCCAATCTGCAGGGCAGCCTTGATCTGCACGCGCGTAATGGCCAGCTGCTGGAGCTGGAGCCGGGCGCTGGCCGTGTGCTGGGCCTGCTCAGCGTGACCCAGCTGCCGCGGCGCCTGATGTTCGACTTCCGCGACTTCTTCTCCAAGGGCTTCGCGTTCAACCAGGTCGACGGCAGCGTGCAGTTCGGGCAGGGCATGGCCCGCACCGACAAGGTACTGATCGAGGGCCCGGCGGCGAACATCACCATCCGCGGCCAGGCCGACCTGCGCAACCAGCGGTTCGACCAGACCATCGATGTCAACCCGCGCGCCGGCAACCTGCTGACGGTGGTCGGCGCGGTGGCCGGTGGCCCGGTGGGCGCGGCGCTCGGCGCGGCCACCAATGCGGTACTGTCCAAACCGCTCGGCGAGATCGGCGCCCGCACCTACAAGGTGACCGGTCCATGGAAGGAGCCGAAGGTGGAAGTGATCGAACGCAGCCGCGACAAGACCCCGCCAGCGCCCGCGCCGCGCCCGGCCCCGGCCGTTCCGCCGCCCGTTACCGACCTGCCACGCTCACGCTGAGCGTGGACCTCCTGTTCACGGGGCTTGCCTGAGCGCCCCAGCACCCCCAGATCGAGAACCATGACTGATATCGCCCTGACGCTTGCCCAAGATCGCCTGCTGCGCCCCGGCGGGCTGGATACCGATGGCCTGGAGCGCACCTTCGGCCAGCTGCTCGGCCCCGGTGTGGACTTCGGCGACCTCTATTTCCAGCACGCCCGCCGCGAGAGCTGGAGCGTGGAAGACGGCATCGTCAAGGACGGTGCCCATTCCATCGAGCAAGGCGTGGGCGTACGGGCGATGTCCGGCGAGAAGACCGGATTCGCCTACTCCGACGACATCCATGCCGACGCGCTGCTGGCCGCGGCGCAGTCGGCGCGTGCGATTTCGCGCGAGGGTGGCGCGCAGTCCGGGCGCTCGCTGCTGCGCGGCAATTCACGCGCGCTGTATCCGGCGCTGGATCCCATCGATGGCGTCGGCAACGAGGCAAAGGTCGAGGTGCTGAAGCGCCTGGACGGCTACCTGCGTGCCGCCGACCCGCGCGTGAAGCAGGTGATGGTGAGCCTGTCCGGCGGCGTGGACACGGTGCTCATCGCGCGCAGCGACGGCGTGCTGGGCGCTGACGTGCGCCCGCTGGTGCGCCTGAACGTGCAGGTGATCGTCGAACACAACGGCCGCCGCGAGTCGGGCTATGCCGGTGGCGGTGGCCGCTATGGCTACGGGGAACTGTTCGCTGATGGCCGCCCGGAAGCGTTTGCGCGCGAGGCCCTGCGCCAGGCGCTGGTGAACCTGGACGCCGTGCCGGCGCCGGCCGGCGTGATGCCGGTGGTACTGGGACCTGGCTGGCCCGGCGTGCTGCTGCATGAAGCGGTCGGCCACGGCCTGGAAGGCGACTTCAACCGCAAAGGCACCAGCGTGTACGCCGGCCGCATCGGCGAACGCGTGGCGGCACCGGGCGTGACCATCGTCGACGATGGAACCCTGGACGGGCGTCGCGGTTCGCTCAACATCGACGACGAAGGCCACCCGAGCCAGTGCACCACGCTGATCGAGGACGGCATCCTGGTCGGCTACATGCAGGACAGCCTCAACGCACGCCTGATGGGCATGGCACCGACCGGCAACGGGCGTCGCGAATCGTTCGCGCACCTGACCATGCCGCGCATGACCAATACCTACATGCGCGCCGGCCAGCACGACCCGCAGGAAATGATCCGCTCGGTGAAGAAGGGCCTGTATGCAGTGAACTTCGGCGGCGGCCAGGTCGACATCACCAGCGGCAAGTACGTGTTCTCGGCCACCGAGGCCTACCTGATCGAGGATGGCCGCATCACCGCGCCGGTGAAGGGGGCGACCCTGATCGGCAACGGTCCGGAAACCATGCAGAAGGTGCGGATGGTCGGCAACGACCTGGCCCTGGACGAGGGCGTGGGTATCTGTGGCAAGGACGGGCAGAGCGTGCCGGTGGGTGTCGGCCAGCCGTCGCTGTTGATCGAGGGCATCACCGTCGGCGGTACCCAGGCCTGAGCCGGGCGATGGCCAGCGCCACCGCCCGCTCCAGCGCGGGCTCAGTCCTCGTCGGCCTCGTCGGCTTCGACGTGGCCAGCGTCTTCGGCGCTGGCCTTCAGGCCGAGCGCCGCCGGCAGCATCAGTGCGCGCAGCACCTGGTAGATCTCGCGATAGGCACGCGGCGGCTTGTTCTTCGCCTTCTCGGCCTGCGCATTGCGCACCAGCGTGCGCAGTTGCTGGCGGTCGGCCTGCGGGTAATCGTCCAGCAGGGCGGCCAGCGCCTTGTCACCTTCGGCCAGCAGGCGCTCGCGCCAGTCTTCCACGCGGTGCATCATCGCCACTTCGCGGCGGCCGGTTTCGCTGTTGGCATCCAGCGCATCGCGGATCGCATCCAGCGTGGCTTCTTCTTCGCGGCGCATGTGCTTGGCCAGGAACGCCAGCTGGCGCTTGTGGGCGATGTGCGCGGTGATGCGCTTGCACTCGGCGATGTGCGGCAGCAGGTCTTCCGGGATCGGCAGGCGCGCCAGCTGGGCCGGTGTCAGCGACACCAGTTTTTCGCCCAGGGCCAGGACGTCGAGCGCGTCGCGCCGGTTCTGGCTGCGGCTCTTGTCGTGGAATTCACCGGTTTCTTCGTCGCGTCCGCGCATCGTCCATACCTGATTTCAAAAAAAGTCGCCCGGCGTGATGCCGGGCCCAACCCGTACAGGATAAAGCATTGAACGTGATCGCCCCTGAAGCCGCCGTCGGCGACGACAGCCCGGCCCGGCTGGAACGGCTGGCCGACCTCTCCCAGCAGCTGCTCGACCGCGCCCGCGCGCTGGGCGCCAGCCAGGCTGAAGTCAGCTGCAGCGAAGACCGTGGACTGGAGGTGAATGTCCGCCTCGGCGAGGTCGAAACCGTGCAGTCCACCCGCGACCGCGGCATCGCCGTCACTGTGTATTTCGGCCAACGCAAGGGCAGCGCCAGCACCGGCGACCTGAACGAGGCCAGCCTGGCGGCCACGGTCGAGCAGGCCTGTGCCATCGCCCGGCATACCGAAGATGACGCGGCCGCCGGCCTGGCCGAAGCGGCCCTGATGGCCACCCACTTCCCGGACCTGGACGGCTGGCACCCGTGGGCGCTGCAGGCCGACGAGGCGGTGGACCTGGCCCTGGCTTGCGAAGCCGCAGGCCGTGAGGCCGATGCGCAGATCCGCAATTCCGACGGCGCCTCGGTGTCGAGCATGCAGAGCCTGTCGGTCTATGCCAATTCGCATGGTTTCATCGGCCGTGAGCGCGGCACCCACCATTCGGTCGGTTGTGCGCTGATCGCCGGGCAGGGCGATGGCATGCAGCGTGACGGCTGGTACACCAGTGCGCTGGCTCGCGAGGACCTGGAGGACGTCGGCCTGGTCGGACGTCGTGCCGCCGAGCGTACTGTCGCCCGCCTGCAGCCACGATCGCTGGCCACCGGCAGCATGCCGGTGCTGTTCGCCCCGGAAGTGGCGCGCAGCCTGGTCGGGCACCTGCTGTCGGCGGTGTCCGGCGGTGCTCTGTATCGCCAGGCAAGCTTCCTGCTGGACAGCGTTGGCCAACGCCTGTTCCCGGACTGGATGCAGATCGAGGAGCTGCCGCACCTGCGCCGTGGCCTGCGCTCGGCAGCCTTCGATGGCGACGGCGTGGCCACCCGGGCCTCGGCTCTGGTCCGGGACGGCGTGCTGCAGCGCTATGTGCTTGGCAGCTACTCGGCACGCAAGCTGGGCCTGCAGACCACCGCCAACGCCGGTGGCGTGCACAACCTGCAGTTGGCGGCCAATGCCGGCCCGCTGCAGGACATCGCGCGGCAGATGGGCGATGGCCTGCTGGTGACCGAGCTGATGGGGCAGGGCGTGAACGGCGTGACCGGCGACTATTCGCGTGGCGCGGGTGGCTTCCGGGTCGAGAACGGCGAGATCCAGTACCCGGTGGACGGCATCACCATCGCCGGCAACCTGCGCGAGATGTTCAGCAGCATCGAGGCGGTCGGCAGCGACGTCGATCCCCGCTCGCACATCCGGACCGGTTCGATCCTGTTGGGGCGGATGACCATCGCAGGTAATGATTGATGCCGTCGATGGCGTAAGCTATGCCCGCCTGACGCAATCAGCTGGGTGCTGGTTGGTCAAGACCACCCAATGAAAAGGAGTTTTGTCGTGAGTGAATTCGATAACGTCCCGCCGCCGCCACCGGCCACCGCCGACGTTCCGGCCGACCAGCGCACCATGGCCCTGGCCGCGCACCTGCTGGGCATCTTCACCGGCTTCATCGGCGCGCTGATCATCTGGCTGATCAACAAGGACGATGCTGGCAAGGCCTTCGTGACCGACCAGGCCAAGGAAGCCCTGAACTTCCAGATCACCGTGACCATCGCCATGGTCATCAGCATGATCCTCACCATCGTGATCATCGGCGTGTTCCTGGCCCCGATCGTCGGCATCATCAGCCTGGTGTTCAGCATCATCGCTGCGGTCAAGGCCAACAACGGCGAAGCCTATCGCTACCCGTTCGCGCTGCGCCTGATCAAGTAGGATCGTCCGCACGCGGAACTGAAAACGCCCGGCACTGCCGGGCGTTTTCGTGTGCGGGGAATGCCGGGCCGCGTGCAGCGATCAGTGATCGCGTTCCACCGCCAGCGTCGCCAGCGCGCGCAGCGCGTCGGCTTCCTCGCCATACCCGGCCAGGATCGACTGCATGCGCGCTGCGAGCTCGTGCAGCTGGGCCTTTGCGCCGTCCATGCCAAGCAGGGCGGGGAAGGTGCTCTTGTCCTGCGCCTGGTCCTTGCCGGCAGTCTTGCCCAGCTGTTCGGAACTGGCTTCGACATCGAGGATGTCATCGCGGACCTGGAAGGCCAGGCCGAGTGCATCGGCGAAACTGTCGAGCTGGGCCAGCTGCGGTTCGTGGGCCTGGCCGCACAGCGCGCCCATGCGCACTGCCGCGCGGATCAGCGCGCCGGTCTTCAGCGCGTGCATGCGGGTCAGCGCCGCCAGCGTCTGCTGCTGGCCGGTGGCATCGATGTCCAGCGCCTGGCCGCCACACATGCCGGACGCGCCGGAGGCGTGGGCCAGGGTCTGCAGGCAGGCCACGCGCAACGTGGCCGGCAGCGGCGCATCGGCCAGCAGGCCGAAGGCGCGGGTCTGCAGGGCGTCGCCAGCAAGGATCGCGGTGGCTTCGTCGAAGGCGACGTGGGTGGTGGGCTTGCCGCGACGCAGGGCGTCGTCATCCATCGCCGGAAGGTCGTCATGCACCAGCGAATAGGCATGGATCAGCTCGACGGACATGGCCGCCGCATCCAGGCTTTCCGGCTGCGCACCGAACAGGTGACCACTGGCGTAGACCAGCAGGGGCCGCATGCGCTTGCCGCCACCCAGCACCGAATAGCGCATGGCCTGGTGCAGGCGCTGCGGCGCCTCGGCAGGCGAGGGCAGGGCGGCATCGAGCTGGCTTTCGATACGGTCGCGCCAGCGCGCGAACAGAACCTCAGCCGTCATGGCTGGGCGGGTCGAAGGGCTCGGAGGCTTCCGGCTGCGCCGGATCACTGAGCAGGCGCACGCGCAGTTCGGCCTGCTCCAGCGCCTGCTGGCACTGGCGGTACAGACCGACACCACGCTCGTAAGCACTGAGCGAAGCTTCCAGGCTCAGCTCGCCGGTTTCCATCTGTTCCACCAGCTGCTCCAGCGATTCGAGCGACTGCTCGAACTGGGCGACGGGGGAGGCGTTTTCGGGGGACTTCTTGGCCATGCGGCAAGTGTGGACGGGCCGCGCGCGGGGGTCAATTCACCAGCCGCCGGGACGCCACCGCAGCTGTGCCTCGTTGGCCTGCAACCAGGCCTGCAAGGGCGCGGCGATGACCACGTCGGCGGCGGCCAGCAACTGCGGGCCATCGAAGATCAACGGCAGCTGCGCGCGTCGCCAGGGGGCGAGGTGCTCGCGCTGCAGGCAGTCCTTCAGCGCGTGCGAATGCTGGCGACCCTGCAGCAGGATGCGCTCGCCGCCCACGCGTGCACGGACCTGCAGTGGCTGTTCGAAAGCGCCGGCGCCCAGCAGGCTCAGCTGGCCACCGTCGGGCAATGGCAGCGGTGCACGGCCATCCCACTCGGCCTGCCAGTCGAGGGGCAGCGAGGGCAGCCGGGCCGGCAGCAGATAGGCGTGGTCGCGCCATTGCTGGATCACGTGCTGCTGCCAGCGCACACGCGCCTGGCGGTCGGTGTCGGCCGGCAATAGCTCCTCCAGCGCCTGCTGCAACACCGAGGCCGGCAACGGTGCCGCATCATGGCCCAGCACCCACGCGCGCAGCACGCGTGCTGCGCGGCGCGGCGACATCTGGCGCAGCAGTTCCAGTGACAGCACGCGCGGTGCCACTTCCAGATGCGCGATCAGCTCGGCGTCTTCCTCGTCCAGCAGTTCGCGGGTCTGCCGGCAATGCGTCGCGCTGCCCGCCAATGCTGCAGCCGCATGCGGCCAGCGCTGGCGCAGCAACGGCAACACCTGCAGGCGCAGGAAGTTGCGATCGGCGTGGTCTTCCGCGTTGCTGGGGTCTTCGATCCAGCGCAGCACGTGCTGGCGCGCGTAGTCGAGCAGTGCACTGCGTGGTACCGCCAGCAGCGGGCGCCAGAAGGGATGTTCGCCAAGGCGGCTGTGCGTGGACATCGCCGCCAGGCCATCGACGCCAGAAGCGCGCAGGGCGCGCAACAGGAAGGTCTCGGCCTGGTCGTCCTGGTGCTGCGCCAGCGCCAGCGTTTCGCCTTCGCGCAGCTCAGCCGCGAACGCGGCGCGTCGTGCCTGTCGCGCGGCACCTTCGGTGCCCAGGCCTGTGCCGTTCTCGACCTGCACGCGGTGCACGGCCAGCTCAATGCCCCAGGCGTCGCATTGCTGCCGGCAGTGCAGCACCCAGTCATCCGCATCGGGTTGCAGGCCGTGATGCACGTGCACCGCGCGCAGGGCGGTGCCGGAAGTCTGCGCGCAGCGCCACAGCCAGTGCAGCAGCACGGTGGAGTCGACGCCACCGCTGTAGCCCACCAGCAGCGGCGCATCCAGCGGAACGAGGGCAGGGAAGGCAGTCACGGTGGCAAGTATAGGGTGGGGTTTACTTGGCAGGGCTGCGCCCTGCACCCGCTACGAGCCAGAGCAACAGCAACAGCAACGGCAGAAGCTGGTTTCCTGAAGGTTGGCGGGGTGGGTCCGGTTGCGGGAGACGCCGTAAACCCGTCCCTGGGGGCTTGGCCGCGGCATCCATGCCGCGGACACTCCCGCAACCGGACCCACCCCGCCTTCGACAGTTTCCTGCGAACTGTCGGGTTGCTCATGGGGTCAGATCCGTTTTCCTGCGGAAAACGGATCTGACCCCGGATTCAATTCGATATCTGACAGATACGATCCACGCAAAGCGTGGATGGTCCAACCGTCACCGGAAAACTGTCGGGGGTGGGGCGGTGTGGGTGGGCAGGACCGTTGGCGCCATGGATGGCGCCATCGAGCCCCCAGGGATGGGTTTACGGCGTGTCCTGCCCACCCACACCGCCCCACCCAACTCACAGAAAACCAGAGCCGCTTTTGATCTTGCTTTGGCGTCTGCAGGTGCAGGGGGCAGCCCTGCCGAAAACCCTACTTCACCCGACGACCCGAACGGTCGATGCGGAACCACTCTCCGCCTTCCATCGGCGTGTGGCCATCGGCATCCGGCGTACCACGACGGCAACCATTGCAGACCTCGGCCACGCCGTCCTGGAACGGCCATGCGAAATCGAAGGTGCCGGGCACCACCTGGCGGAACGTCAGGTCGAAGTAACCCACGCGGTTGCCTACGCGGGCGCGCAGCAGGCCTTCCTGCGGCGTTTCCGGGCCGTTGTCCCAGGTCAGCACCGGCAGGCTGCGGCCCTTGCGGTCGACGTAGTGGAAACCCTGGTCGGCGTACACCACTGCCAGGCCGTGGTCGTCGTAATTCAGGGCCTTCAGCGTGTCGGCACTGATCTTCGGCCGGTGATCGATCACCTCGCAGTTGGGCAGTGGCCACAACCCGTGTTCGTCGGTCAGCAGCTTGCATGCCGGTGCCTGTGCCGCTGCAGTGGCGCTGACCAGCATGCCAAGCAGGGCCAGCGACCGCGCGAAGCGGCCGCTGGCAGCGTCAGGGCGGGCCTCCCGTGCGATCACTTGGCCTCGGCCTTGCGCTCGAACGCGGTCGGTGCCGGCAGCTGCACCGGCACGCCCTTGTCATCGCAGGTGCCGGCCTGGCACAGGCGCTCGCGCAGGGCCGGGGTGGCCTGCACGATCATGTGATAGATCGCGTTCTGTTCCAGCGTGCCGCGGATCGCCTTGCTGCCCGGGCCGCGTGCCCAGATGCCGACGTCCTCGCCACCGTGCGATTCGGACTTCATCGGCACCAGCGCTTCCTGCATGTAGTCCGGATGCTCGGTGTCGACCTCGCGCAGGTTCGGGCGGCCGTTGGCCGGTTCGAAGCTGCTCGGGTTGTGCGGGTAACGCTTCGGGCCGGCCGGCTGCTGGTTGCTGCTGCCGGTATGGCCCGGGCCGTTGGCGTAGCTCAGCGTGGTGTACGGCTGGCCGGTGCCGTCCAGGGCGTAGTCCAGCTTGCCGGCGCCGTCTTCGCCGCCCTTGTCCTTGACCTTGCCCAGGATCGGGTTGCCACGTGCCGGGTAGCCGACGAAATTCAGCGTGTGCGAGTGGTCGGCGGTGACG
This sequence comes from Stenotrophomonas sp. YJH_SMC_91, assembly GCF_059368495.1. NCBI lineage: Bacteria > Pseudomonadati > Pseudomonadota > Gammaproteobacteria > Lysobacterales > Lysobacteraceae > Stenotrophomonas > Stenotrophomonas sp. YJH_SMC_91. The sequence continues at coordinate 532,897 of NZ_JCAFRT010000001.1, forward strand.
ATGATCAGGGTGTCGTCGGCGGAGGTCAGTTCGTTGGCCACGCGCACTGCGTCGGACAGGGCCACGGTCTCGGTCAGTGCACGGTAGGCATTGCCGCTGTGGTTGGCGTGATCGATGCGCGCGCCTTCGATCATCAGCACGTAGCCTTCCTGGTGCTTCGACAGATTCTTGATCGCTGCGGCAGTCAGTTCGGCCAGGCTCGGCTCGCCGCCCGGATCCTGCGGGCGCTCGTACTCGTAGCGCATGTGGTCCGGCTCGAACAGGCCGAGGATGGCCGGTGCGTTGGCGGCGGCGGCCAGCTGCTTGCTGTTCCACACGTAGGCACCCTGCGGGTGCGCCTGCTGCCATTCCTGCACCAGGCTGCGGCCATCCAGGCGCTGGCCGACCTTGTCGTCGTATTCCGGATCGCGCTCTTCCACGGTGGTGAATTCACCGCGGCCGCCACCGAGGGCGACCAGGGGGCCGCGACCATAGCGTGAGGTCGACAGCAGCTGCTGGGCGATGTCCTTGCAGCCGGCCGCCTTGGCCGCTTCGGTCAGGTCGGTGTCGTTTTCCCAGTTGCGCTCGGGCGAGTGCGCGTAGGTGGCGGCCGGGGTGGCATGGGTCAGGCGCGCGGTGGAGACCACGCCGGTAGCCAGACCGGCGCTGTCGGCCAGCTGCAGCCAGGTCAGCAGGCCCTTGGACAGGCTGTCGGCACAGTCGGTGCGGCTGCCGGCGCTGACGCCGATCGCACCCATGTGGGTCTTCACGCCGGTGGTGATGGCGGTCATGGTGCCGGCCGAATCGGGCGTCTGCGAATCGGTGTTGTAGGTCTTGCTGAATGCCGTGGCCGGGAAGCGCTCCCAGGACAACAGGTTCTCTTCACCGGAGCCACCCTTCTGCTGGCCCTCGTAGATGCGCGAGGCGGCCACGGTGGTCAGGCTCATGCCGTCGCCGAGGAACAGGATGACGTTCTTGGCCTTGCCGGACATCGCACCGTTGGCGGCGGCCTGGGCGGCGCCACTGCGGTACCACCACTGCGGGGTCTCGCCGGCCGGGTGGGCGACGGGGTCGACGGCGACCTTGAGGCTGGCCGGGGCAGTGGCGGGGGGGGTGCTGGCGCAGGCGCCCAGCAGCAGGGTGGTGGCGCAGGCGGCCAACAGGGAGACGGAACGGCGCATGGACGCTGGGATCTCACAAACTGTAACGGGACGTTCATTATGCCCGCCCTCGCAAGGCACGCCGATGACACACTGATTTGCCGGTCGGGCGGTCGTTCCCCAGCCGTTGATGGGCTATCGTGCCAGCATCCCTTCCTTCCCTCTGGATTGCCTATGAAGCTGGTCTCTGCCTGGCTGCGGATTCCATTCTGGCAGCGCGTGGTCGGTGGCTTCGTGCTCGGCGCGCTGGCCGGCTGGGCGCTCGGCCCGGCCGCGGAAACGTGGTTCGGCCCGCTTGGCGAGCTGTACGTCACCCTGATCAAGATGATCGCCGTGCCGCTGGTGTTCTTCGCGGTCATCAATGCGATCTCCTCGCTGCACGGCCAGAAGTCGGTTGCCGCGCTCAGTGGCCGCACCTTCCTGTGGTTCGTGATCACTGCTGCGTTGGCGGTGTGCGTCGGACTGGGCGTGGGCACCGTGCTGCAGCCCGGCGCCGGTGGCCTGCAGCTGACGATGGCCAGCAATTACGTGCCGCGCGAAGTGCCCAGCGTGGTGCAGGTGCTGCTGGACGTGGTACCGGCCAATGTCTTCTATGCGCTGTCTGGTATCGGCACCAAGGTCAACGCGGCCGGCGAAACCGTGCTGGCCGCCGGCCGTGGCTCGATCCTGCCGGTCATCTTCTTCGCTGGCCTGGTCGGCTTCGCCATCGTCAAGCTCGGCGAGAAGGTGACCGAGGCGCGCAAGCTGGTCGGCCAGATGAGCGACATCATGATCCAGGTGACCCGCTTCGTGCTGGAAGTCACCCCGATCGGCACCTTTGGCCTGATCGCCGGTCTGGTCGGCAGCTACGGGTTCGAGAAGCTGCTGCCGCTGGGGCATTTCGTGCTGGCCCTGTACGTGGCCTGCGCCCTGCACATCGTGGTGGTCTACAGCGCACTGCTGTTGGCGCACGGACTGAACCCGCTGAAGTTCTTCCGTGGTGCGGCGCCGGGCATGCAGGTTGCGTTCGTCAGCTCTTCCAGCTTCGCGGCGATGCCGGTGGCACTGCGTTCGATCACCCACAACCTGGGCGTGAACAAGGACTACGGTTCGTTTGCGGTGCCGCTGGGCGCCAGCATCAAGATGGACGGCTGCGGTGCCATCTACCCGGCGCTGTGCGCGGTGTTCATCGCGCAGTACAGCGGTGTGCCGCTGACCCCTGAACAGTACGTGGTGGTGCTGATTGCCTCGGTGCTGGGCAGCTTCGGTACGGCCGGTGTTCCGGGTACCGCGGTGATCATGGCTACGGTGGTGCTGAGCGCGGCCAACCTGCCGTTGGAGACGATCGGCTACCTGTATGCCATCGACCGCATCCTCGACATGATGCGCACGATGACGAACGTGACCGGCCAGATGCTGGTGCCGGTGATCGTGGCCAAGGAAACCGGGCTGCTCGACCAGGCGGTGTATGACAATCCGTCCAGCAATGTGGGTGTGGACGACCCCGATCCGACGCCGCCACGCGGCTGAGGGTGTGTGGAGACGAAAGGCCCGCCCTGAACGGCGGGCTTTTTGTTTGGGAGCTGGCTGGGGCGGTGGCGGTCATGCCGGGTCTGGTAGAACCACGCCATGCGTGGATGGAGGCGGTGCCCACCAACGGTCGGCACCCACCAAAGGTCAGTACCCACCAAAGGTCAGTACCCACCAGAGGTCGGTAGATCCACGCCATGCGTGGATGAAGGCGGTGCCGACCAAGATCGGCAGCTACCCACCATTGCGCGGGCCTAACAAAAAAGCCGCTGCAGGGCAGCGGCTTTCTCGTGTCAGGCGGCGTGGTGTCAGATCAGAGATCGACCCGGCGGGCCTGCATGAACTTGTTGCCCCAGTAGCCGCTGAGCAGGGTGTCCACGCGCACGTCCTTGCCCGAGCTCGGTGCGTGCAGGAAGCGGCCATCACCCACATAGATGCCGACGTGATCGACGCGGCCCTTGCGGCCGAAGAACACCAGGTCACCGGCGGCCAGCGCGGTGCGGTCGTTGATCAGTTCGGCGTTGTCGTCGTGTGCCATTTCGCGCGAGACGCGCGGCAGCTCAATGCCCAGGGCCGAGCGGAACACGTAGCCGACCAGACCACTGCAGTCGAAGCCGCTGTCCGGGTTGCTGCCGCCCCAACGGTATGGGGTGCCCAGCAGGGTCATCGCGCGACGCAGCAGCGACTGCACCTTGCCATTGTCGGCCGCGGTGCCGACAACGCTGCCATTGGCAGCGCTGCTGGTGTCGTAGTTGGCGAGGAGGCGGCTGAGGTCACCGGCCACCACGGCCGAGCGGTCCATCAGCGGAATGGTGTCGTTGGCGGCCAGGTGAGGCAGCAGGGCGGCCAGGGTAGCGCTGGCGGCGGCGTCGACGCGGCTGCGTTGCGGAGCGGCAGCCTCGGCCTTGGCGGCCGGTCGGGCGGTGCTCTCGGCCACCGGGGCCGGGCTCACATCGGAACGGTTCGGAGCAGTCTGCGACCAGGCCGGAAGGCTGGTCAGACACAGTGCCAGGCCAAGCAACAGCGGGCGGGCACTACGTGAAGATACGGAAGTCTGGCCTTCGCTTTTCAGGTCGTCAGTCGTCACGCGTCGGTCACAGGAAAAAAACGATGGGGCATCATGCCCTGTAAAAGCGCGGATAAGTTAAAAATTCCGTTAGTAATTCGTTAGTTGCATGGTGATGTTCGTCACAGTTTTGAACATATCGCCTGTTCATTTTAGCGAAGGACGCGTTTCGCCCCTGTGTAGTGGTCCTTCCAGTAGGGACCGCTGATCGAGTCGAGGCGCACGGTGCCGCCGGTGCTCGGCGCATGCACGAAACGCCCTTCACCGACATAGATACCGACATGGGTGACGCTGCCGCGGCTGCCGAAGAACACCAGGTCGCCGGTGGCCAGGCGCTGCGGATCGATCTTCGGACCCTGTACCGCCGCCAGGTCGCGCGAGGTGCGCGGCAGTTTCAGGTCCAGCATCTCGCGATAGACATAGGCCACCAGGCCGCTGCAGTCGAAGCCGGAATCCGGGGTGTTGCCGCCATAGCGGTAGGGGGTGCCGACCAGGCTGATGGCACGCATCAGCACCGAGTTGGCCGCCTCGGGGTTGTCCGGCACGGTCTTCGGCCAGTTCGCGGTCGGCGGGGGCGGAGCGGGGCGGGTGGCCTTGCCGCCGCCGCAGGCGGTCATCAGCACGGGCAGGGCCAGCAGCAGGGCCGGGGCGAGGAGCCGGCGCAGGCCGGACGAAACTGGCGTGATGTGCATGTTCTCCGGATAATGCGCCACCTTGGGATTGGCCGTCATGATGGCGGCGTCCCCGCCGGGCGACAACCCGCCCCAACCCGCCTGCCTCCGGCAGATCCAGACAGAGTTGCGCATGAAGATCGAAAAAGACCGCGTTGTCCGCTTCCACTACACCGTTTCCGAAGTCGGCCAGGAGCCGATCGAATCGTCCAAGGACCGCGGCGAGCCGCTGGCGATCCTGATCGGCCACGGCAACATCATCCCGGGCCTGGAAAACGCCATGATGGACAAGGAAGCCGGCGCGACCTTCAGCGTTGACGTCAACGCAGCCGATGCCTACGGCGAGCGCCGCGAGGGCCTGTCCCAGCGCGTGCCGAAGAAGCATTTCGGCAACACCAAGCTGGCTCCGGGCCAGCAGGTCGTGCTGCAGACCAACTTCGGCCCGCGTGCGGTGACCGTGCAGAAGGTCGGCATGAGCGTCGTCGACGTCGACCTGAACCATCCGATGGCTGGCAAGGACCTGCACTTCGACGTGGAAATCGTCGATGTGCGCGAAGCCGGCAAGGAAGAGATCGACCACGGCCACGTCCACGGCGACGGCGGTCACCACCACTGATCGCAGCGCGATCATGATGGCAGCAACGGCCCGCTTCGGCGGGCCATTGCGTTTCTGGAACACGGCGCGGCCATCCATGGCACGCGGGCCGGCGGCATAATGGCGGACCTGCCCGACGGACGCCCCGTGAACGCCGCTTCTCCTTCCCTGCAGCCGGTGGCTTCCGGCGAACGCATCGCCGTGCTGGACGTGCTGCGCGGTGCTGCGCTGCTGGGCATCCTGCTGATGAACATCGAGGCCTTCAGCGGACCGCTGGACCTGGCCTTCACCGGCATCGACGTGCATTGGCAGGGTATCGACTACTGGGCCGATGCCTTTGTCTACGTATTCGTGCAGGGGAAGTTCTTCACCCTGTTCTCGTTGCTCTTCGGCGCCGGCTTCGCGGTGATGGCGCAGCGCGCCGAGGCGGCCGGGCGTGACTTCACCCCGTTCTACCTGCGCCGCAGCGCTGGCCTGCTGCTGATCGGCCTGTGCCACGCGCTGCTGGTCTGGTCCGGCGACATCCTGGTGATGTACGCGTTGGTCTCGTTGCCGTTGCTGGCCTGCCGCGAGGCGCCGCGCAGCTGGCTGCCGTGGATGGGTGTAACGGTCTATCTCGGCGGTGTGGCGATGATGCTGCTGGTCGGCGCGATGGTGTCGATGGCTTCGGCGGAGGACGTGCGGAAGATGCTCACCGACGCGCAGCAGAGCATCGATCTGCAGCGCCTGGTGTACGGGCAGGGCAGCTGGATGCAGGCCAATGCGCAGCGGCTGAGCGAGTTCGGCACGTCGATGGGGGCGATGCTGATCACCGGCCCGGAAGTGCTGGGCATGTTCCTGATCGGCAGCTGGTTTGCCGGCAGCGGCGCGCTGGCCACGCCGGATCGCTTCCCGCGGCTGTATGCGGTGTTGCGTTGGGGGGCGCTGCCCTTCGGCCTGCTGGTCACGCTGCTGGGTGTTGCCTGGAAGCCGTATCTGGCGCCGGGCGCTTACGATCTGCCGGTTACGGCGGCGATGGCGTTGGTGACGATCGGCGGCCTGCCGATGTGCCTGGGTTACCTGGCCTGGATCGTACACTGCCGCGCGCGGCTGGGCTGGCTGGCGCCGGTCGGGCGCATGGCGTTGACCCATTACCTCGGCCAGTCGCTGCTGTGCACCTGGCTGTTCTACCACTACGGCCTGGGCGCGTTCGAAACGATGCCACGCAGCGTGCAGTTGATGTTCGCGCTGCTGCTGTTCACCGTGCAGGTGGGCATCTCGCACGTATGGCTGCGCCGCTTCCGCTTTGGGCCGATGGAATGGCTGTGGCGCGCGATGACCTATCGGCAGTGGCCGCCGATGCGGCGCGAGGCCGGCCAGGGCTGATCGATGCAGGGCGCGCGCGAGGATGTGATCGTGGTCGGCGCCGGTGCCATTGGACTGGCTGCCGCACTCGCGCTGCGTGCACAGGGCCGGCAGGTACGCGTGATCGACCGTGGGCGTGTCGGCGGCGCGACTTCGCATGGCAACTGCGGCACCATCACCCCCAGCCACGCGCCACCGCTGGCAGCGCCCGGCGTGCCGTTGCGCGCGCTGCGCTGGATGCTCGATCCGCGTGCGCCGCTGTACGTGCGTACACGCCTGGACCCAGCATTGTGGCGCTGGCTGCTGCAGTTCGGGGCGCGCTGCAACGCACGCGACTGGCTGCACGCCACGCGGGCACGCGGCGCATTGTTGAATGATTCACGGCTGCGCCTGGCGCAGTGGGTGCAGACGCATGCGCTGGACTGCGAGTTCGAGGCGCGCGGTCTGGACTATGTGTTCGGTGACGCCCGCAATTTCGATCACCACGCTGCCGAGTGTGAGGCGCTGAACGCACAGGGCATTGCCTCGGCGCGCATCGATGGCACCGACTACGCGCGCGACAATCCGGCGTTCCATGATCGCCTTGCCGGTGCGATCCACTTCCCCGGCGATGCCCAGCTGCGTCCGGACCGCTACACCGCCGAACTGGCGCGCGTGCTGCGCGCACAGGGCGTGGTGATCGAAGAACAGTCGGACGTGGAGGTTTTCAGCGCCGACGCGCAGGGTGTGCGCGTGCGTGCCGGTGAACGCATGCTGCAGGCGCGCGAGCTGGTGCTGGCGACCGGGCCGTGGTCACCGCGCTGGGCGCGGCAACTGGATCTGCGCGTGCCGATCCAACCCGGCAAGGGCTACTCGCTGACCTGGTCACGACCGGCGCAGGTGCCGCAGCGTCCAGTCGTGCTGAAGGACCATTCCGTGTTCGTGATCGCCTGGCGCGAAGCGCTGCGGCTGGGCGGCACCATGGAATTCGCCGGTGCCGATCCGCAGCTGCGCACGACCCGCCTGCAGGCCTTGCAGCAGGCCGCCGACCACTACCTGCGCGCGCCACGTGGTGCGCGGCTGCAGGAGCAGTGGTGCGGGTGGCGCCCCATGAGCGTGGACGACGTGCCGTTGATCGGCCGCGCGCCCGCGCATCCTCACGTCTGGCTTGCAGCGGGGCATGGCATGCTCGGCATCAGCATGAGCGCCGGCACCGGCCAGCTGATCGCCGATCTCGTCTGCGGCCGCACGCCGGCGATCGATCCTGCCCCTTACCGACCCGAGCGATTCCGATGAGCACTGCACCCTATGATTACGACCTGATCGTCCTTGGCGGTGGTTCCGCCGGCCTGGCTGGCGCGATCCGCGCCGCGCAGCACGGCAAGCGCGTGGCGCTGCTGGAGCCTGGTGAACTGGGCGGGACCTGCGTCAACGTCGGCTGCGTGCCGAAGAAGGCCATGTGGCTGGCGGCCGACCTGCACGAGCGCATCGGCCTGGCCAGTGCGATGGGTTTCGATGTCAAGGCACGCCCGGCATTGTCGTGGAAGGAGCTGGTGATCCATCGCCAGGCCTACATCAGCAACATCCACACCAGCTACCACAAGCGCCTGGACGAAACCGGCGTGGTGCGCATTCCGGCGCGCGGTCATCTGCTCGATGCGCATACCGTGGCCTGCAGCGATGGCGTGCGTTACAGCGCTGAACACATCCTGATCGCCACCGGCGCGCACCCGCTGCGGCCTGACATCCCCGGTGCCGAACTGGGCCTGGTCTCCGATGATTTCTTCGATCTGCGCGCGGCACCGGCCGAGGTGGCGATCATCGGTGGCGGTTACATCGCGGTGGAGCTGGCCGGCCTGCTGCAGGCACTGGGCAGCAAGGTGAGCCTGCTGGTGCGTGGCCAGCGGCTGCTGGATCGCTTCGATTACGAGCTGACCGATCAGCTGGCCGAGAACCTGAAGCAGCAGGGCGTGCGCATCCATTTCGGCTATCGCCTGCGCGAACTGCAGCGCGATGGCGAACGCGTACGTGCATTCGGCCATGATGGCCCGCTCGACAGCGTGTTCGACGCGGTGTTCTTTGCCACCGGCCGCCGTGGCAACAGCCGCGATCTGGGCCTGGAAGCGCTCGGCATCGGTATCGGCGAACACCAGCAGGTGCAGGTGGACGAATGGCAGACCACGTGTGTGCCGAGCGTGCACGCGGTGGGCGACATCGCTGGCAAGGTCGGCCTGACCCCGGTGGCGGTGGCCGCTTCGCGGCGGCTGATGGACCGCCTGTTCGGTGGCCGCCCGCAGTCGAAGATGGATTACGAGAACGTGGCCAGCGTGGTGTTCTCGCATCCACCGCTGGGCGCGGTGGGCATGAGCGAAGAAGAGGCGCGCGCACGGTTCGATCAGGTGAGCGTCTACCACAGCCGTTTCCGTCCGATGCTGCAGGGGCTGGCCAATGGCACCCAGCGCAGCCTGTTCAAGATGGTCTGTGCTGGTCCGGAAGAACGGGTGGTGGGCATCCACCTGCTGGGCGAAGCGGCCGACGAGATCCTGCAGGGGTTTGCGGTGGCGGTGAAGATGGGCGCGACCAAGGCCCAGTTCGACGACACCGTGGCGATCCACCCGACCTCGGCCGAGGAAGTCGTGCTGATGCGCTGAGCTGGACGGTTTTAGAGCCGAGCGCAGGCTCGGCTCTCCAGGTCACCAGGCGCACCCATGCGACAATGGACGCCCTTACGCCTTCCCTGGCCGCCCCGTGCGGCCCGCCGTCGTCCTGATGTCCAGCCCCGCTTCCCGTATCGCCACCGCTTCCCCACGCATCGCGCTGGGAGGCATCGGCCTGGCCGCCATCGGCGCCATCGCCGCCTCCGGCAAGGCCATCATCGTCAAGCTCGGACTGCGTCACGGCGTGGATGCCACCACGCTGCTCGCCCTGCGCATGCTGATGGCGCTACCGCTGTTCGTGCTGATGGCACTGTGGGCCGCGCGCCGGGCCGAGCCGCTGACCTGGGCCGACCGTGCCCGCGTTTTGTGGCTGGGCTTCACCGGCTACTACCTGTCCAGTCTGCTCGACTTCCAGGGCCTGCAGTACATCAGCGTGACCCTTGAGCGCCTGATTCTTTACTTGAACCCGACCCTGGTGCTGCTGATCAACGTGCTGCTGACGCGCCAGCGGCCGGGTCGGTGGCAGATCGGCGCGCTGGTGCTGAGTTACCTCGGCGTGCTGCTCGCCTTCGGCCACGATCTGCAGCGCGAGGGCGGGCAGATCATCGTCGGCAGCCTGCTGGTACTGGGCAGTGCGCTCAGCTACGCGCTGTACCTGTTCGGCAGTGGGCAGGTGGTCGCACGCATCGGCGCGGTGCGGTTGACCGCCTATGCCAGCTGCGTGGCCAGCGTGCTGGTGCTGCTGCATTTCGCGGTGACCCATCCGCTGCCGTTGCTGTGGCAGGCACCGGCGCCAGTGCAATGGCTGTCGCTGGTCAATGCCACCGTGTGCACGGTGCTGCCGGTGCTGGCGATCATGCTGGCGGTGCAGCGCGTGGGTTCGTCGCTGGCCGCGCAGGTCGGTATGCTGGGCCCTGTTTCCACCATCGTGATGAGCCTATGGCTGCTCGACGAACCGATGGGGCCGGCGCAGATCGCCGGCACCGTGCTGGTGCTGATCGGCGTTCTGCTGGTGACCCGCCTGCGGCGCTGACGCCGGAGCAGGCGCGTGCGCGCATCCTGGCGGTGATCCGCGCGATCCCCGTGGGGCAGGTGATGGGCTACGGCCAGGTGGCGATGCGCGCGGGCCTGCCCGGGCGTGCACGCCTGACCGCGCGCATCCTGGGCCAGAACGACGACCCGGACCTGCCCTGGCACCGCGTGCTGCGCTCGGATGGGCGCATCGCCATGGAAGAAGGGTCGGCCGGATGGCGCGAGCAGTCACAGCGGTTGCGCGCGGAGGGCGTGGTGGTGGAGAACGGCCGGGTGCGGATGCCGGCGGCTGATCCGGCAGCGGCACTGGATGCCGCTGTGTGGGGCCCGGGCTGAGCACCGCTGGCGACTGAACAGGCCGGACCTGAGGGCCGCCAACAAGACACGGTGCTGCGGCTATGATGGAGGCCGTTCCATGCCGGTACTCCCATGTTCCCGCGACTGCCAACCGTCACCAAGGCCCTGCTGATCGCCAATGCGATCCTGTTCCTGCTGCAGCAGCCGTTCCTGCTCGGCATGCAGACCTTCGAGCCGTTCATGCTGCAACCGCTGCAGCAGGGCTTCGATGCGTTCTCGCCGGGCGGCAACTTCCAGCCGTGGCAGCTGCTGACCTATGGCTTCCTGCATGGCAGCTTCGGCCACCTGTTCTTCAACATGCTGGCGGTCTTCATGTTCGGCGCGCCGCTGGAGCAGACCTGGGGCGAGAAGCGCTTCCTGCTGTATTACCTGGTGTGCGTGGCTGGTGCAGGCGTCTGCCAGCTGCTGGTGGGCACGCTGCTGGAAAACCCGGCGACGGTGCTGGGCGCCTCCGGTGGCGTGTTTGGCCTGCTGCTGGCCTACGGCATGCTGTTTCCCAACCAGCGGGTGATGCTGCTGTTCCCGCCGATCCCGATGAAGGCGCGGACCTTCGTGATCCTGTTCGGCGTGGGCGAACTGGTGCTGGGCATGACCGGCTGGCAGCCGGGCGTGGCCCATTTCGCGCACCTGGGCGGCATGCTGTTCGGCTGGTTGCTGATCCGTTACTGGCGCGGGCAGCCGCCGTTCAACAAGCGCCGCCCGCCCGGCCCACCGAAGCGCCCGAACCATCTGCGCAGCGTCAAATGATCCGAAGGATCATTTGACGCCGTAGGTGCCGACCGTTGGTCGGCACACCTTTTCCCACGCGGGTAGGTGCCAACCTTGGTTGGCACGCTTTGAATGGGATCACTTGACGCCCAGGTGCCGACCGTTGGTCGGCACACCGCTACAGGTCCCGCAGCACCACCTGCGCCGCATTGTGCCCCGGTGCACCGGTAACACCACCGCCGGGATGGGTACCCGACCCACACAGATACAGGCCGGGAAGGGCGCCGCGATAGCCGGCCTGGCCGACCATCGGCCGCGCCGAGAACAACTGGTTGGCGCTCAGTGCGCCGTGGAAGATGTCGCCGCCGACCAGGCCGAAGGTGCGTTCCAGATCGAGCGGGGACAGCACCTGACGACCGAGCACGCTGTCAGCGAAGCCGGGCGCATAGCGTTCAACGGTAGCGATCATCAGGTCGGCTACCGTCTCGCGGTGGTCATCCCAGTGACGCCCATCAGGAAGTACCGGCGCCACATGCTGGCAGAACAGGCTGGCCACATGCTGCCCGGGCGGTGCCAGTGAATCGTCCAGCGTACTGGGTATCAGCATTTCCACGATCGGTTCGCGCGACCAACCGTCGCGGCGCGCATCCAGCCAGGCGCGATCCATGTAGTCCAGGCTGGGTGCCATGATGATGCCGGCGCTGAGGTGATCGCCCGGACCGGGCAGGGCGCGGAACTCCGGCAGCCGCGACAGCGCCACGTTCATCCGGAAGGTGCCGGAACCGCAGCGCCAGTTCGTCATGCGTTCGCGTGTGGCAGCCGGTACCTGCGCCGGCTCCAGCAGCTGTTCGTACAGCAGCTTCGGATTGACGTTGGCGACCACCGCGCGTGCACGCAGGGTTTCGCCGTTGGCCAGTTCCACCCCCACGGTGCGGCCCTGTTCGGTCAGTATCCGTCGCACGCCGGCATCCACGCGCAGTTCGGCCCCGGCCTCGCGCGCGGCGCTGGCGATGGCCTGGCTGATCGCGCCCATGCCACCCATCGCATGGCCCCATGCACCCTTCACGCCATTGCACTGGCCGAACACGTGATGCAGCAACACGTAGGCGCTGCCCGGTGTGTATGGACTGGCATAGTTGCCGACGATGCCATCGAAGCCGAACAGCGCCTTGATCGGCTCGCTCTCGAACCAGCGGTCCAGGTATTCCGCCGCCGACAGAGTGAACAGGTCCAGCAGCTCCTGCCGCAGCGGTGCATCCAGCGCCGCCAGTTCGCGGCCGAGCTTCCCCATCTGCCAAAGTGCGGGCAGGCCGCGCCAGCCGCCGGCGACGCCGATGTCCGGTGGCGCGCGGAGAGCCCACGCGCGCAGTACATCGGCGAAGATCTCCAGGCGTGCTTCGTACGCTGGCAGGCGCTGTGCATCCCGAGCGGAGAATCCAGCGACTTCGGCCTGGGTGCGGCCAGGTGCCGACAACAGGTAGCGGTCGTCGGGCAATGGCAGGAAGTTGTTGGCCGGGCGCGTGACAATGCGCAGCCCATGCGCATGCAGTTGCAGGTCTTCGATCACCTTCGGTTGCAACAGCGACACCGTGTACGACGCCACCGAGTTGCGGAAGCCGGGATGGAACTCCTCGGTGACCGCCGCTCCGCCGAGCACGCCGCGCCGTTCAAGGACCAGCACGTTCTTGCCGGCCTTCGCCAGATAGGCCGCACAGACCAGACCGTTGTGGCCACCCCCGATGATGATTGCATCCCAGGACATCAGCACCTCTGAAAAAAGGGACGGAGGGGATTAAGTCGCAATTGGCACGGGACCAGCGGCGATGGGAAGAAACGACTTAATCCCCTCCGTCGCCTTTTTGGATTGCGGCCTGGATGGTGGCGATGTCGATCTTCTTCATCGGCATCATCGCGTTGAAGGCGCGCTTGGCCAGTGCCTTGTCCTTGCTGGTCACTGCTTCGATCAACATGCGCGGGCTGATCTGCCAGGAGATGCCCCAGCGATCCTTGCACCAGCCGCATTGGCTCTCCTGGCCACCGTTGCCGACGATCGCATTCCACAGACGGTCGGTCTCGGCCTGGTCCTCGGTCTGGATCTGGAAGGAGAACGCTTCGCTGTGCTTGAACGCGCTGCCGCCGTTGAGGCCGACGCAGGGAACGCCGCAGACGGTGAATTCGACGGTCAGCACGTTGCCTTCCTTGCCATCCGGGTAGTCGCCCGGCGCGTGATGCACGGCGGTGACCGCGCTGTCGGGCAGGAGGCTGGCATAGAAGGTGGCGGCCTCGAGCGCGCCGTTGTCGTACCAGACACAGATGGTGTTCTTGTGTGCCATGTCGGGGCTCCGCGATGGACGAGGCCGCAGCGATAGCACGCCGGGTGTTAAGCCGGGATGGGTATCACGGTGACCGGAGACTGGGGGCGGAAACGGGAGGAGCGGGCTGCAAGCGGCTGATTAATAAACAAAACTTGAACAAAGTTCATGTTTGTATCAAAACTTTTCCTTCAATTTCAATTGGTTATTTTTGTTCAGCTGCCATTGCAAATTAAGAATTGATGAAATTAATATTTGGTTCAGCTACATGGAGCTGTCGCTTCCGTGCAGCAATTCTGCAACTGCAGCCTGATCTTCACCGAATCAAGGAAACTCCATGACCAGCAGCAAGCACGTCGCAAGGTTGAAGCGTACCGCCTTGGCGGTCGTCCTGACTTCTTTCATCGGCGCCGCAGCCGCGCAGAGCACGACCGGTTCGTTGTACGGCAGTGCGCCTGCCGGCACGACCATCGTCGTGCAGAGCGATACGGGCCTGAAACGCTCGGCGACCGTCGACAGCAATGGCCGCTACAACCTCGGCTCGTTGCCGGTGGGCAAGTACACCATCATCCAGCAGCGTGACGGCCAGACCGTCGATCAGCGCGAGAATGTTCTGCTGAAGGTCGGCGTTGGCACCGAGGTGTCGTTTGCCGGTGGCAGCAGTGCCGCCACCACGCTGGAGGCCGTGAACGTCGTCGCGGCGAATGTGCCGAAGATCGATGTCACCAATACGGTGTCCAAGTCGGTCATTACGTCCGAGCAACTGGATGTGTTGCCACTGGGGCGTAGCGCCGAAGCCATCGCATTGCTCGCGCCAGGTGTTGTCGCAGGCAGTGGCGCGTTCAGCAACGGCTCGCGTTCGGTGCTGTCTTTCGGTGGTTCCAGTGTTACTGAGAATGCCTACTATCTGAATGGCTTCCTGGCCAACAATCCGCTCAGCAACCTGGGTGGTATCAGCCTGCCCTATGGGTCGATCGACCAGCAGGAAACGTTCATGGGCGGCTACGGAGCGGGATACGGTCGCTCCACCGGTGGTGTGATCAACCAGCTCGGCAAGCGCGGCACCAATGAATGGCATTTCGGCGTGCAGGCCACCTGGGCCCCGGACTCGCTGTCGGCTTCTGCGGCCACTGTCATCTATCCCAATCGCCAGCTGCCAGATGGATACAGCTACACCGATGACTCGTTGCCTGGTTCGCTCTATCGCTACCGCAAGGACGATGTCGCCACGCGTACCACCTACAGTGGCTATGCCAGTGGCCCGCTGATCGAGGATCGTCTGTTCATTCACTTGGCTGCGGAAAAGGACCGCACCGAAGGTGTGTCCACGAACAGCTCTGCAGCAACGCAGCAGGTGCGCAACCACTACACCATTGATGCGCCGAAGTTCTATGGAAAGATCGACTGGAACATCAACGATAGCAATACGCTGGAATACACCCGCGTGCAGAACACCGATCGCAACGGTGGCTACTACCGATCGTTCGACTACGAGGACCTGGCCGAAGGTGATCGCACCGGCACGTTCCCGAACACCACGAAGCTCAAGGACGACTTTGACATCTTCAAGTACACCGGCTACCTGAACGATGACCTGACCCTGAGTGCGGTATGGGGTCGCAGCAAGGAGAGCAATCTGGAGTCGAATCCGCTGGATACGGCCAACCCCTATCTCAGCAGCCCGGGCAATCAGGATCCGTCCATTACCGGTGGCCGCCCCATCCGCAACGACCAGTCGGCGCTCTATACCAAGTCGTCAGATGCGGGCAGCAAGACCCGAGGCCTGCGTGTAGACCTGCAGTACCGCATCGGCAACCACGAGCTGACCGGTGGTATCGATAACATGTACTTCCAGGGGCATAACGAAGGTCAGGCGATGACCGGGCCGGGGTATGCCTGGATCTATGGTCGTGTTGATCCGGCCTCGTCGCCGAATCCGGGCTTTGATATCACCCCGCCGGGCGGCAATGGCTACTTCGTGCAGAAGTACATCTTCTCCACGACCACCAGCATGTCGGTCAAGCAGAAGGCCTACTATCTGGAGGACCGCTGGCAGGTCACGCCGAACTGGTTGGTGACCCTCGGCATCCGCAATGACAAGTTCACCAACTACAACAGTGCGGCCAAGCCTTACGTCGACAGCGGTGACCAGTGGGCGCCGCGTCTGGGCGCGAGCTGGGATGTGTTTGGCGATTCGTCGCTGAAGGTGTTCGCCAACCTGGGCCGCTACTACCTGGCGTTGCCCAACAGCGTTGCTATTCGTGGTGCTTCCGCCTCGACGTTCACCCGCGAGTACTTCACCTATAGCGGAATTGATGCCAACGGCAACCCGACCGGGTTGACCGCTCTGGGCCCGGGCCCGGTGTCAGCCAACAATGAATATGGCCAGACCCCTGATCCGTTGTCGATTGCGCCGACCGACCTGAAGTCGCAGTACCAGGACGAGCTGATCCTTGGCTTCGAGAAGACGCTGGGCGAGCGCTGGAGCTCCGGTGCCAAGTTCACCTATCGTCGCCTGCAGACGGCCATCGACGATACCTGTGACTCCGATCGCATCCACGACAAGCTTGCCGCGATGGGCGTCGACGACAGCAATCTCGATGTCCCGGGCTGTGTGATCTTCAATCCGGGCAAGACCAACACCTTCATGATCCGACACGCGGATGGCTCGGGTTACACGCCGGTGCAGATGAGCTCCGCCGACTGGGGTTACGGCAACAAGAAGGCCAAGCGTGACTACATCGCCGTCGATCTGTTCATCGAGCACCCGCTGAGCGACAAGTGGTACGGACGTCTGGATTACACCTGGTCGCGCAGCTTCGGCAATACCGAAGGCCAGGTGAAGTCGGATATCGGCCAGGATGACGTCTCCAAGACCCAGGACTGGGATGCCGCGGCACTGATGGAATACGCCGGTGGCTATCTGGCGAACGACCGCCGTCACCAGCTGAAGGGCTATGGCGCCTATATGTTCAACGACGAGTGGTCGGCGTCGGCCACCCTGCGGATCATGTCGGGGGCGCCGAAGAGCTGCCTGGGCTACTACGGCACCGATGAGAGTGATCCGCTGGGCTACGACGCGGCCTATCACTATTGCGGTGGCAAGCCGTCGCGTCCGGGTGACGCCGGCCGGCAGCCCTGGACGACCCGCCTGGATCTGGGCGTGATGTATCGCCCTTCGTTTGCCGATCACAAGCTGGCTTTCAGCCTGGATGTTTTCAATGTGCTGAACCAGCGTCGCGCGGTGCAGTCTGACGCGGTCTATGAAGATGGCCCCTACACGGTGTCCAACACC
Organism: Stenotrophomonas sp. YJH_SMC_91; assembly: GCF_059368495.1. Lineage (NCBI taxonomy): Bacteria > Pseudomonadati > Pseudomonadota > Gammaproteobacteria > Lysobacterales > Lysobacteraceae > Stenotrophomonas > Stenotrophomonas sp. YJH_SMC_91. Next base: position 549,561 of record NZ_JCAFRT010000001.1, read on the forward strand.
TACGGCATGGGTACCTACTTCAGCGCGCCTCGTTCGGTTCGTGTCAGTGCGTCCTACGACTTCTGATCGCAGCACCTGATCGATCTCTCCAGAAAACGACCTGGACCCCGGCCATGCCGGGGTCCCTTTTTTGGGTCGCCAAGCGAAAAAAGGGCGCCCGAAGGCGCCCTCTGCATTACCAGTTGCAGCAGTTGGCTCAGCGCCAGACCTTGATCTGCTCGGCTTCGCTGCGCTGCATCGGCTGGCCGGCCTTGCAGCTGAAGGTGGCACCGAACGCCGGCAGGTTGGCCAGCGTGCCGTTGCTGCGCCACAGGCCCGGTGCACGGATGTCGGCGGTCAGGCGACGCACGGCCTCGTTCGGCGACAGCTGCTGCGCCCACAACGCCGACCACGCGCGGAAGAAGCTCTGTTGCTGTGCCGGCTTGGCCTTCGGCTCCTGCGCGGTGTACGCGGCCCACGCCAGTTCCAGACCGGCGATGTCGGCCAGGTTCTCTTCCTGGGTGAGCGTGCCGTTGACCTTGGCACCCTTCACGCCCGGGAAGTCGTACGCGCTGTACTGCGCGGCCACGCGATTGCCGAGCAGGGTCCAGGCGGTCTTGTCGGCCGGCGTCCACCAGCTGCGCAGTTCGCCCTTGGCATCGACCAGTGCGCCCTTGGCATCGATCGCACGGGTCAGCTCGTGGCCGACCAGGCCACCGAAGCTGCCGAACTTGTCGGCAGCGTCGGCCTTGGCGTTGAACACCGGCCCCTGCAGGATCGCAGCGGTGACGATCAGGCGGTTCTGCGCCAGGTCATAGGCCAGCGACGGCTGCTGCGGCAGCACGTCCCAGCGGCGGTCGGCGTTGCCCTTGCCGATGCGCTTCATTTCCTCGCGATGGCGCCAGGTCGACGCGATCAGCATGTTGCCGCCGAACGAGCCGCGGCCCATCGGCTGCACGCTGTAGTCGAGGTCGCGCAACGGGGTGCCGATCTCGATCTTCAGCGCGGCCAGCTTGGCCTGCGCTTCGGTCTTGGCTTCGGCACTCATCCAGCTGCTGTTCTTGACCGCTTCGATCTGCACTTCGCGCACCTTGTCGACGATCCATGCGGCCTGGCGACGGTCTTCGGCCGACAGGTAACGGGCGGCGTATTCGCGACCGAGCATCGGGCCGGCGGCCACGTTGATCGCCTCCAGCACGTCTTCCCAGCGCTGCGGCGGCAGGGTTTCGCCACGCAGCACGCGGCCGCGGAATTCGAATTCGGCGTCGCGGTAGGCCTTGGACAGGTACGGCGCCATCGAGTCGCCCACGCGCCAGCGCAGGTAGGCCTTCCACTGGTCCGGCTTGAGCTTGGTGACCATGCCGTCGAGCTGCTTGAACAGGCCCGGGTCGGCCAGCGAGACCAGATCGTCATCCACGCCCTGGGCCTTCAGGAAGGCATCCAGCTGCAGGTTGCGGTAGCGGCTGTTGAGCTCCTTGGTGGAGATCGGCGCGTAGTTGTTGAACGGGTTGTTGATGCCGGCCAGCGACTGCGCGTTGCGCGCCAGTTCGGTTTCCAGTGCGATCACCGATTGCGACTCGGCATCCAGCTTGGCGGCCGGAGTGCCGGTCAGTGCCAGGATCTGCTTGACGTAATTGCGGTAGCGGCCCATCAGCGCAACGGTGTCGGCGTCGGTGCGGGTATAGAACGCCGGGTCCGGCAGGCCCATGCCGCCCTGCATGAAGTAACCGATGTGGCGGTCCAGCGCCTTCAGGTCCACGTCCGGGCCGAAGTTGAAGGCCACCGGGATGCCGACCTGGTGCAGCGCGGCGATCGAGGCCGGCACATCCTTGGCCTTCTTGATCGCGTTGATGCGGGTCAGCAGCGGGGCGATCGGATTGGATCCGTCGGCTTCCACGGCGGCTTCGTCCAGGCCGCTGGCCCAGAAGTCGCCCAGCAGTTTCTGCACGTTGCCCTGCGGCGCCTTCATCGCTGCGTCGAGCAGTTCACGCTGCTGCTGACGGCTGCGGTCGACCAGCTGGCCCAGCGCGGTGGTGGCACCGGTCTGTGGCACCGGGTTGGCCTTCAGCCAGCCTGCGTTGGTGGCGTCATAGAAGTCGCTGCACTGGGCGCTGACGGCCGGGGCGCGCGCGGCCTTCTTCTTGGCGGCGGCGAACGCATCATGGGTCGGGACCAGGGTCGCCAGGCTGATGCCCAGGGCGATGGCAAGCGGACGGAAATTGGGCATGTGGAACGAATCCGTGATGGATTGAGGGCGCGCGCACTATAGCAAGCCGCGCATCGACGCGGCATGCACGCATCACGCTGCTTTCGCCGACCAGGGTCGGCCGCTAGCGGGGAGCGCCGAGATCATTGGATCCACACCATGCGTGGATGAAAAACACCCCGGAAAAACAAAGGCCCGGGAATTCCCGGGCCTCTGCAGGTCTGCCGCGGCGTCAGCCGTGGCTTACCAGATCACCACCTGCTGGTCGCCGCTGCGGGCCATCGGCGAACCGGCCTTGCACTGGAACGCGGCCGCGAAGGTCGGCAGGTTCGACGGCGCACCCATGGCGCGGAACTGCGCCGGGGCGTGCGGGTCGGTCGCCAGGCGGACCTTGGCGTTCTCCGGGGTGTACTTGGTGCGCCACACGGTGGCCCAGTTGAAGAAGAAGCGCTGGTCGCGGGTGAAGCCGTCCACCTTCGGGTCTTCCTTGCCGGCGCTGGCCTTCTGCAGGGCATCGTAGGCGGTAGCCAGGCCGCCCAGGTCGGCGATGTTCTCACCCAGGGTCAGGTGGCCGTTCACCGCCTGGCCGTCGACCTTGTACTGGTCGAACTGCTTGACCAGCTTGCCGGTCAGGCCTTCGAAGTTCTTCTTGTCAGCGGCGGTCCACCAGTCTTCCATGTTGCCGGTCGGCCCGAAACGTGCGCCCTGGTCGTCGTAACCGTGGGTCATTTCGTGGCCGATCACCGCGCCGATGCCGCCGTAGTTCAGTGCGTCGTCGGCCTTCGGATCGAAGAACGGCGGCTGCAGGATGGCGGCCGGGAACACGATCTCGTTCTGCAGCGGGTTGTAGTAGGCGTTGACCGTCTGCGGGGTCATGCCCCACTCGGTCTTGTCCACCGGCTTGCCGATCTTGGACAGGTTGAACTTGTAGTTGAATTCGTTGGCCGCGCGCACGTTGCCCAGGAAGCTGTCGCGCTGGGTCTGCAGGCCCGACCAGTCACGCCACTTGTCCGGGTAGCCGATCTTCGGGGTGAAGGTTTCCCACTTGGCGATGGCCTTGGCCTTGGTTTCATCGCTCATCCAGCTCAGGCCCTGGATGCGGTCCTTCAGCGAGGCGGCCAGGTTCTTCACCAGTTCTTCCATCTTCGCCTTGGCTTCCGGCGAGAAGGCCACCTTCACGTACAGCTGGCCGAAGGCTTCACCGGCGTCATTCTCGATGGTGCCCAGCACACGCTTCCAGCGCGGCTTCTGCTCCTTCTGGCCGTTGAGGGTCTTGCCGTAGAACTCGTAGTTCTCCTGCACGAAGGCATCGGCCAGGTACGGCGAGGCGCTGTCCACGGTGTGGAAGCGCAGGTAGGCACGCCACACCGACGGATCGGTGTCGCCCAGCGCCTTGCTCACTTCCTCATGGAAGGCCGGCATGGCCAGCGAGAACTTCTCCGGTGCGGCCACGCCCTGCGACTTGAAGAACTCGGTCCAGCTGAAGTTCGGGGTCAGCTTGTCCGCGTCGGCCACGGCGACCGGGTTGTAGTACAGCTCGACGTTGCGCGACAGTTCGACGCGCGACTTGGACGCCTTGGCCAGGCGGGTCTCGAACTTGACCACGTCCTCGGCCTGCTTGGCAGCGTCGGCAGCAGCGACGCCGGACAGCTCCAGCACCTTGGCGACGTGCGCCTGATAGGCCTTCAGCTTGTCGGCGTTCTTGGCGTCGGTGTAATAGGTGCTGTCCGGCAGGCCCAGGCCGCCCTGGCTGGCGTAGGCCATGTTCACGGCCGAATTCTTGAAGTCGGCTTCGGCGCCGAAGCCGAACAGGATGTTGTCGCCCTTGGCGGCGCTGCTGCGCAGGTAGTTGGCGATGGCTGCCTTGTCCTGCAGGCCGTCGATCGCGGTCAGGTCGGCCTTCAGCGGCTCGATGCCCTGGGCATTGATCTTGGCTTCGTCCATGCCGGTGGCCCACAGGTCGCCGACGATCTTCTCGATGTGGTTCGGGTTCTTGACCTGCGCCACCTGTTCGGCCAGCTGGTGCTGCACGGCCACCGAGCGCTCGTCGAGGATGGTGAAGGCGCCCCAGCTGGTGCGGTCGCCCGGAATTTCATTAGCGGCCAGCCACTTGCTGTTGACGTAGTCGCCGAAGGCGCCGCAGGCGTCCTTGCTGGTGTCCAGGTCGCTCGGCTGGAAGGCGTTGTAGGCCGGCAGCTTGCTCTCGTCCAGGGTGTACTGGGTGGCTTCGGTGGCAGCCGGCGTGGAGGCGGTGGCGTCCTTGGCCGGGGTTTCGTTCTTGCCGCAGCCGACCAGCGCGGCCGAAACGGCCAGGGTCAGCAGCACGATCTTGGGAGTACGGGTCACTTTGATGGCCTCCAGGCCGAGTGAGTCAGGGAAGGGCCGCGGGGACGGCCGTGGGCCGAACGATACGCCGCCGGCCTGCCCTGCAAGGGTGTCGAAGGTCATGGGCGGGCGCAAGGGGGCGACGGCGACGCGCCACGAAAGGAAAAAAGAAGGGCCCGTGCGGATCGCACGGGCCCTCGGGGTCAACGATGCTGCCGGATGATCAGAAATCGTATCGGGCAGTGAAGCGGAAGTAGCGCGGGGTCGAGTAGTTCAGGTCACGACCGTACTCCGGGTTGTAGTCCGCTGCGCCGCGGTACGGCGAGGCGGCGTAACGCGAGTACGTGCTGCCAGCCACCTGGCGATTCAGCAGGTTGATCACATCGGCCTGCAGGGTCAGGCCCTTCGCCCAATCCGGCGTGTACGCGACATTCAGCCCCAGGTTGAACTGCCACGGCGCCTTGCCGTGCGAACCGCGCGGCGAAGAACCGTAGTCCGCCGACGGCGGCACGTAACCGGCCGTGCCCGGTGTGGTGCCGCTGCCCGGCAGGCCGCAGTACCAATAGTAGGAGCCATCGTAGAGGCCCTTGTCTGGGGTCGGGTACATGCTGGTGCAGTTGTTCGGACGACCTTCGGCAACGGTCAGGCTGCCACCCACGCGCCACTCGGGGGTCAGCTTCATGTAGCCGAACGCCTTGAGCACATGGCCACGGTGGTTCGGCAGCAGCCCATTGGCGCCCTGCATCAGCTGCGGCAGATCCCAGTCCTGGGTGACCGACACATCTTCCTGGCCACCGGTACCGGTATCCAGGTCGGAGTTCAGCTGGCCTTCGGTATTGCCGTAGTTGCGGCTGAAGGTGTACATGACCTTGCCGTACCAGTTGTCCGTACGCTTCTCCAGGAACAGGTCCAGCGCGTAGTACTTGCGCTTGAGCTTGGGCAGGCCAAGGTCAGCTGCCGAATAGTGCACCTTCTCGTAGCTGCCATCGGCCTGTTCTTCCCAGAAGGTGTTGCCCACGCCGGGGTTGAACAGGAAGCATGCGCCGCCCAGCGCGGGGGTGCAGGTGTCGTCGATCGCGCTCTTCAGTTCGCGGTAGGTGAACTTCGCGCCCCAGACGGTATCAGCCGCAAGCTGCTGCTCCATGCCAATGATGTACTCGTCTTGGTAGTGCGACTTCATGTCCACTGCGGCCAAGGTGCGCGGATTCGGCGCACTGCCGCATTCCAGGTTGCTGGCGACAGCGTTGGTGCCCGGGCACAGGTACCCCTTCGAGGCATCGACCGGAATGGAATTGAGCCCCGTCGGTGCACCGGTGGTCGGATCGACGCCGGTGTAGGTGAAGTACTCGTTGGTGTTGAGCGAGCCGGAGGCTGCACGCACTGCCACGTTGTTCGGCATGGCCAGGTGGTAGCGACCGGCATTGGCGAACAACTTCAGCGACGAGTCGCCATGAACGTCCCAGGCCACGCCCAGACGCGGTGCCAGCTGCGTCTTCTGGCTCGCATACTTCTCGCCCGTGCCGGTGTAGTTGGTGAACTGTTCGTTGCGCAGACCCAGCGATAGCAAAACGTTGTCCGAAACCTGCCAGCGGTCTTCGATGTACTGCGAGGCCTGCTCGGTCTTCGGCTGTGCCAGCTTGGTGCTGTACAGGCGATAGACGTAGTAGCCCTGTGCGCCCAGGCCGCCACCGGAAGCTGCCGAGCTCACGCCGTGCGATGCATCGATCGGGGTGTTCGGGTTGGTGGAGCGACGATAGATCCAGCCGTAGCCACCCGGATACTCGGTGCCGGTCAGCGACTCTGCATCCTGGCGGTCGAAGCCGAAGCGGAGTTCATGGTTGCCCAGACGCCAGGTCAGGTCGATACGCCCGCCCTTGGTCTCGTCGAAGGCGCCGTCGGCGTTGACCAGCGAGGTCGTGCTCTGGCAGCCGCTGTAGTTCAGGCCCGGCACGCGTGCAGTGGTTCCGGCACTGATGTACGGGCAGCTTGCGTCGTAGTTGTACAGGCCTTGCGAGTGTTCGATCTTCTGGCGACCGTACAGCGCCGACAGGGTCAGGTTGTCGGTCAGGTAGCCGGTGTACTTGCCGATGTAGAGTTTGGAGTCTTCCTTGGTGCTGATGCCGCCGGTCTGCACGTCGCCATGTGTGAACTTGTTGTAGTCGAACGAGTAGTACTCGGCGTCGTACTTGGTAACGTCAGACACACCTGTCAGCTCGATGACGTGGTTGTCGGTGATGTTCCAGTCGATCTTCGCCGTCCAGCGCGGATATTCATAGGTGTACTCGTTCCAACCGCGGGTCAGGTTGGCCGGGCTGGTGTTGGTCGCGTAGCGGGCGCTGGTGCCGTCAGTCTTGGTGAACTCGCCGTTGACGAAGAAGAACAGCTTGTCCTGGACGATCGGGCCGCCGACATAGGCACCGGTGGTGTTCTGCCAGGAGTTGTTCTTGTTGCGGTACTGATACAGCTTGCCATCGGTCTGGTAAGCCGCGCCGCGCGGATCATTGGCGGTGAAGTGGCCGGTGTTGGCGTAATACATGTTGCGCGGAGATGCGCGCAGCGATTCCGGGCTCCAGATCTCGTACGCACCGGCCTTCCATTCGTTGGTGCCGCGACGGGTCACGATGTTGACCACGCCACCGGTGGAGCGCCCAAAGTCCGCGCCATAGCCGCCGGTGAGGACCTGTTCCTGGGCGATGGCCTCAAAGGGCAGTGTGGTCGAGCCGATGCTGGTCAGCGGGTTGGTTACCGCAAAGCCGTTGATGTAATAGGCATTCTCCGACGCAGCAGAACCGCCGAAGCTGGGTACGCCGCTGTAGCTGTTGCTGGCGATCGCACCGGGTGCCAGCAGGGCAACAGCAGTGATGTCGCGCGGCAGCGGAAGGCTGCGCAGGTCTTCGTAGCTGAAGACGGTCCGGGTATCGACCTGCGAAACGTCGATCGATGCCATCGACGCGGCGCGCACCACGATGCCGTCCAGATCAGTCGCCTTGCCGCCGGCGAAGGAGACCTCGGTGCCGGAGGCGATGTTGACCGCCACGTCATTCTGTGTCGTGACCGTGGCGCCGTCACGGCGCAGTTCCACCGAGTAGCGGCCGTTGGGCAGGTCGGACACGCGGTAACGACCATTGGCATCAACCGGCAGGGTGCGCGTGGCGCCGGTCCCCAGGTTGCGGACAACCACGCTCGAACCCGCGCCGGCCGGCGCCTGGCCGTAGATGTAACCGGTCACGGACTGAGCGTGGGCGATCGAGAAAAGGCAACCAGACAGGGCGGTAGCCAGCGCCGCGCGGCGCCAGAACTTCGTTTGCATCAGGACTCTCTCCGGGGGTGTAGTGGGTGCGCCTCGTGGCCAAACAGGAACGCGGTCACAAACGGCGTGCCTCATTTATAAATGCCTCGTGAACAAAAATGCAATGAATCCTGAATGAAATTTTTTAGGTGAAAAGACTTGGAAAAGCCCTGGGTTGGTAAAATTCGCCATACTGAAGCTAAGTTCTGGGAAAGTGCATCTAAAATAATTGTCGTGTGATGGGCGACGCGATCGCCGCATGAGGTGGAATTGTCATTTTTCTGACATTCCTGAATCCGGCCGCGAACGATTAAGGATGGTCACCGACGCGCAGCATCCGGAGAGATGCGGTGGAAGACCCACGCAGGCAAAAAAAAGCCCCGCCGGAGCGGGGCTTCTGCTTCCATGTGCGCTTGGCTGCGCTTACTTCCTGCCGAAGTCGTACTGGGCCTGGACGTAGATCGCCCGTCCGTAGGCGTTGTACAGGGAGTTGTTGTACGGCACGTCGATGTTGCCCGCGTAGGAGTGCTGCTGATTGTCCGGCACCTTGTTGAACAGGTTGTTGACCATCAGCGAGAACGTCAGGTTGTCCATCGCGCGGTAGTTCACGCTCAGGTTGTACGTCGTGTAAGAGCCCCACTTGCCAGCCTTGTAGCCGGACGTCGGATCGACATAGTCATAGCCACGGCCCAGGTAGGACAGGTAGTTCGGCGTGCGGCCGATGTAATTGAAGTACAGCGTGGTGGTGAACTTGTCGATCGCCCAGCCGATCGAGCCGTCAGCCCGGACCTTGGCGTAGGAGTCGTACACCCACATTGCGTACGGGTTGCCCAGCAGATCCAGGAACGGGTCGTTGAGCTGCGGCTGCAGTTCACGCTTGAGCATGTTGGTGTAGTTGCTGGAGAACTGCAGCGAACCGAAGCGACCGATGTCCTGTACGTACTTGAAGCTGGCAGTGACCGCCTCGAGGTTCTGCCGTGCCACGTTCAGCTTCGGCGTGTAGATCTCCTCCAGCGCGCCGGTGGCATCACGGGTGACCCAGTTGGCCACTTCCTCGCAGGTGGCGCCGGCGGTGTTGGTCAGGCCGTTGCGGCAGTAGTACTCGGCCAGCAGCAACTGGTCGGAGCTGAGGGTGTTGACCTCGTTCTTGATCTTCCAGTTGTAGTAGTCCAGGGACACCGACAGGTTGTTGATCGGCGCCCACACCAGGCCCGCGTTCCACACATCGGCGGTAATCGGCTTCAGCTCCGGATTGCCCGACTGGGTGCCGAACACCGACACGCTGCCGTAGCGGCAGTCGACCGTGTTGGACGGATCGAACCCGAGCTGGCCACAGCGGTAGTAATCCTTGGACCCATTGGCGTAGTAGCCGCTCTTGCCTTGGAAGGCATCGGGCAGGGACGGGGCGCGGAACGCGGTGCCGTACTTGCCGCGGACCAGCAGGCTTTCGAAGGGGCGGAACTCGAGGCCGATGCTGTAGGTGGGCTTGTCTACGGTATGGCCGGCGATCTTGAAGTTGTCGTAGCGGCCGGAAGCGGTGACCGTCAGCATGTCATGCAACGGCAGACGCAGTTCGCTGGTGACAGCGTAGTTGCTGCGATGGCCGTTGCCCGCCACCGAGGTGGTACCGAACACCGTGCCGTCGGTCAGGCGCACGTCCGGCGTGTAGTTCCACCCTTCGCTGCCGCCTTCAACCACGGCGGCAAAGCCGGCGTCGCCACCGGGCAGCTTGAACAGCGAGCTGTTGGTGATCTGCGCGCGGGTCTGGGTCTGCCAGGTGCGGCTGCGGCTGGTGGTGAAGCCGGTGAAGCTCTGGAAGGCCCCTTGCGGCAGCTGGGAATAGAAAGCGCCCCAGTTCGGGTTGTAGATGTTGTAGCCGTCGTCGGTCTGGCCCAGCACCGGTCCCAGCACGTTGTCGGCAAACCAGTTGTTGATCGGGTCGTTCCAGCGTGCATAGCCACGCTCGTTGAGCTTGTACTCGCCGCGGGTGACGCTGGCCTCGTAGTCCCAGTTGCTGCCGATCGCGCCGCGTGCACCGAGCGTGACCTGATAGGACTTGCTGCGGTCGGTATTCATGATGTCGCGGTAGCCAATGCCGCCGATGTCTTCGGGTGCGAACACGCGTTGCAGCCCCAGATAGCGACCACTGGACTGATCGAAGAACGGACCCATGCTGATGTCCGTGCCCCAGTAGTTGTAGCCGGCACCGGTGTTGTACTTGACGGTTTCGTAGCTGTAGAGGACATCGCCGAACAGCTGCAGGTTGTCATTCACGTCGTAGGTCAGCGACGAATAGAACTGGCTGCTTTCCTTGCTGTTCTTGATCGTCTTGTAACCCGCACCGAACGCGGAGCCGCAGGATTGTCCAGCGCGGCGCGTACCGAGGATGGTGGTGCCGCCGAACTGGCCGGAAACGCCGGCGCAGTTGTTCGGATCCATCATCAGGAAATCATTGGTATCCGCGTCGAAGACCAGGAAGTCGTTCGAGGGCAGCTGGCGCGTGTAGCCATGCGGATTGTTCTGCTTGGTGATGTCGCGCTGGTAACCCCAGATCGGGTTGGTCTTTTCATACTGCACATTGACCAGGGCGCGGAAGCGATCGTCCTTGCTGTTGAAGCCATTGGCGCCGCTCACGCGGAAGCTGGCGCCACCGCCATCGGAATAGGCGCCGCCGCGCACGTTCAGCGTGCCGCCGTCCATGCGTTCCTTGAGGATGATGTTGACCACGCCGGCGATCGCGTCCGAACCGTACAGGGATGACTGGCCACCGGGCAGCACCTCGATGCGGTCGACGATGTCGATGGGGATGCCGCTGATGTTGTTGAACGCGTCGCTGCCGTTGTACAGCGCCGGATACGAGAGCATCGGGCGGCCGTTGATCAGGTACTTGGTGTAGCCCGGGTTCAAGCCGAACATGCCAGCCGCTTCAGCACCCTGGGTGAAGGATGCTGAGGTCTGGCCGCCTTGCAGGCCGCCGGTGGTCAACGAGGACTGCTGCAACACTTCGGCAACGCTGGAGAAACCGCGCGCCTGAATCGCCTCGGCGCTGATGGTCAGCACCGGCGTCTGGTTTTCGATCTGCGTCTGCGGGATCAGCGAGCCGGTGACCGTGACCCGGTCGAGGTTGGTCGCGGCCTTGCTGCTGTCCTGGGCGAGTACGGTGGCGCTGCTGCCGGCCAGCAACAAGCCGCAGGCGACGGCGTGGGTGAGCGGGTGGTGCGAGAATGCGAAGCGACGACGAGACATGCGATTACTCCGTGTGATCGTGATGACGCGTGTATCCCTTTCCTGGGATTTCGATTCTGTTCAGCTACTTTGCCTATGCGGTTTAGCGGCGTGGCGTCAACGTAACACACGCTTAACGTGCCTTGCGCAGTTCTGTAACGGTCGGTGACGGACGGTTGCGCGCTTCGTAAAAAGGCCCTTCTCCACGGGCATTTCTGCCGTTTTCCGGATTATCGGAAAGCAGGGAAAATGAATATTTGATAAATTCAACTGACATTAACAATCGATACGTCGCGGGCTTTCCCCATGCCGCATAGAAGGAAAAAAAAGGCCCCGCCGAAGCGGGGCCTGATCCAGACACGAAGTCCGGGAAACGACGGGATCAGAAGTTGTACTTGACCTGGGCCGAGATCTGGCGGCCGTAGACGCTGTAGAAGCCGTCATTGAACGGGGTCGATTCGTTGCCCGGGTAGTTGTAGCGCTGGCCTTCCGGCAGCTTGTTGAACACGTTGTTGACCATCAGCGACAGGACCAGATCGTCCTGTGCCTGATAGTTCATGCTCAGGTTGTACGTGGTGTACGAACCCCACTTGCCGGCCTTGGCACCGGAAGAGTGGACATAGCCGTAGCTGCGGCCGGTGTAGGCCAGGTAGTTCGGGGTGCTGCCGACGTAGTTGGCGTACACGGTGGTGGTGAACTTGGCGATGTTCCAGGCTACCGACAGATCGCCACGGACCTTGGCGAAGTTGTCGTAGTACCACATGTTGTACGGATCGCTCAGCAGGTCGAGCTTGGCGGCGCCCGGCATCGGCTGCACTTCACGCTTCAGCATGTTCGTGTAGTTGCCGGAGAACATCAGCGAGCCGAAGCGGCCGATATCCTGCTGGTACTTGGCCGCCACCGTCACCGCTTCCAGGTTCTGGCTGGCGACGTTGAGCTTCGGCGTGTACACCCGGGTCAGGTTGCCGCCGGCATCGCGCGACACCCAGTCGGTGACGTTCTGGCAGCTGGCCGAGGTGTTGTTCGGCAGCCCGTTGTGGCACTGGTACTCGGCCAGCAGCAGCTGGTCGGTGCTGAGGGTCTTGACCTCGTTCTTGATCTTCCAGTTGTAGTAGTCGGCCGACAGCGAGAAGTTGCTCACCGGGGCCCACACCACGCCTGCGCTCCACACGTCGGCGGTGATCGGCTTCAGGTCCGGATTGCCGGACTTTTCGCTGTACACCGAGGTGTTCTTGTAGAACGAGCAGGCCTCGTCACGCAGGCCGTAGCCCAGCTGGCTGCAGCGGTAGTAGTCGTTCTGGCCGGACGAGTACGAGCCGCTCATGCCCTGGAAGGCATCGGACAGGGTCGGTGCACGGAAGGCGGTGCCGTACTTGCCGCGCAGCAGCAGGCTCTCGATCGGACGGAATTCCAGACCGATGCTGTAAGTGGCCTTGTCGACGGTCTTGTCGGCGATCTTGAACGCGTCATAACGGCCCGAGGCGCTGACGGTCAGCTTCTCCAGCAGCGGCATGCGCAGTTCGCTGGTGACCGCGTAGTTGCTGCGGTGGCCGGCGCCCGCGACGGCGGTGGTGCCCCACACGTTGCCGTCGACGAAGGCCTGGTCCGGCGAGTAGTCCCAACCTTCGCTGCCACCTTCCAGCACGACGGCCAGGCCGGCGTCACCGCCCGGCAGGCTGAACAGCGAGCCGTTGGTCACCTGCACGCGACCCAGGTTCTGCCAGGTCTTGCTGCGGTGGGTGCCGTAGCCGGTGAAGCTGGCGAACTGGTCCGGGGTGATCGGCGAGTAGAAGGCAGCGTAGTTCGGGTTGTAGATGCCGAACGTGGCGGTCGGGTCCTTCGGGTCGGTGTAGGTGCCCAGGCGCGGGCCCAGCACGGTCTGGCCGAAGAAGTCCTCGATCTTGTCCTTCCAGCGCACGAAGCGGTTCTGGTCCAGGCGGTACTCGCCACGGGTGAAGCTGGCGCTGTAATCCCAGTCGCCGACCATGCCCTTGCCGCCCAGGGTGACCTGGTAGGCGCGGCTCTCATCGGAGTTCAGGATGTTGTTGTAGTCGCCCGCGCCGATCTCCTCCGGCGCGAAGGCGCGCTGCAGGTTCACGACCTTGCCTGCGCCCTGGTCGTAGAAGCCACCCATGACCGACTTCGTGCCCCACCACAGGGCGCTGGAGCCGGAGGTGAACTCGGTCTTTTCCTTGCTGTACAGCACGTCGGCGAACAGCTGGAAGTTGTCGTTCACGTCGAAGGTCATCGACGAGTAGAACTGGCCGCTGTTCTTGCCGTTCTTCAGGGTCTTGTAGCCGGCGCTGTACACCGAACCGCAGGACTCGCCCGACGCGCGCTTGCCGACGACGGTGGTGCCGTCGTACAGGCCTGCCACGTTGGCGCAGCGGCTCGGGTCCATCATCAGCAGCTTGTTGTCTGCATTGGTGATGACGGCGAAGTCGTTCGACGGCACCTGCGCGGTGTAGCCGACCGGGTTGTTCTGCTTGGTGATGTCACGCTGGTAGCCCCAGATCGGGCTGCCGTTCTCGATCTGCACGTTGACCAGCGCGTGGAAGCGGTCGTCGAACGCGTTGAAGCCCTTGGCTGCGCTGAAGCGGATATTGCTGCCGCCGCCTTCGGTGTAGGTGCCGCCACGGACGGTCATCGTACCGCCGTCCATGCGCTCCTTCAGGATGATGTTGACCACACCGGCGATCGCGTCCGAGCCGTACAGCGAGGACTGGCCACCGGGCAGCACTTCGATGCGCTCGACGATGTCGATCGGAATGCCGCTGATGTTGTTGAAGGTGTCGCTACCGTTGTACAGCGCCGGATACGAGAGCATCGGGCGGCCGTTGATCAGGTACTTGGTGTAACCCGGGTTCAGGCCGAACATGCCGGCTGCTTCAGCGCCCTGGGTGAACGAACCCGAGGTCTGGCCACCCTGCAGGCCGCCGGTGGTCAGCGAGGACTGCTGCAGCACTTCAGCAACGCTGCTGAAGCCGCGGGTCTGGATGTCTTCGGCGGTGATGGACATCACCGGGGTCTGGGTTTCAACCTGGGTCTGCGGGATCAGCGAACCGGTGACGGTGATCTTGTCCAGGTTGGTCGCCTTGTCCTGGGCCATTGCCGGGGCGGCGGCCATCAGGGCGGAAATCAGGGCGACGGCGAGCGTGTTGCGACGTGCGGTGTTGCTTGCGTATTTCATGTAGTTCCAATAGAGAGCAAAAACAAAAATCGGCACTGCGCATGCGCCATCGTGCGCGCTGGAAACCAGCTCCGCAGCCCAAAACAGTGCTTCAGGAACGTAACATGGACTTAACAATCTGTGCACGAATCTGTAGCAATCCTGAATTTCAGTCAGGCTACGTCCAGCTTGTATGATGTTGGGTTATTCCCCCTGATACAGCTGGTGCCCGTTGTGAACAGTTCCCCCCGCCGCCCCCATGCCAGCCAGGTCCGGAAGGGACTGACGCCACATGCCCGCATCCGCAATGTCATCGCGGTCGGCTCCGGCAAGGGCGGCGTGGGCAAGTCGACCACCGCGGTCAATCTGGCCGTGGCGCTGCAGCAGCTGGGCGCACGTGTCGGCGTGCTGGACGCGGACATCTACGGCCCCAGCGTGCCCGCCATGCTGGGCTTGTCCGGGCGGCCGGAAAGTCCCGACAACAAGAGCATCGAGCCCCTGCGCGCGTTCGGCGTGGACACGATGTCGATCGGTTACCTGATCGAAGAGGACACGCCGATGATCTGGCGCGGTCCGATGGCCACCTCGGCAATGACCCAGCTGTTCAACGACACGCTGTGGGATGACCTGGATTTCCTGCTGATCGACCTGCCGCCGGGCACCGGCGACATCCAGCTGACTCTGACCCAGAAGATCCCGCTGGCCGGTGCGGTGATCGTCACCACGCCGCAGGACATCGCCACGCTGGATGCGAAGAAGGCGCTGAAGATGTTCGAGAAGGTCGAGGTGCCGGTGCTGGGCATTGTCGAGAACATGGCCGTGCACACCTGCAGCAACTGCGGGCATGTCGAGCATCTGTTCGGCGAGGGCGGTGGCGAGCGCATGGCCGCGCAGTACGGCGTGCCGCTGCTGGGATCGCTGCCGCTGCAGATCGGCATCCGCGAGCAGGGCGATAGCGGTACCCCGATCACCGTGGCGCAGCCCGATTCGGTGCCGGCGCAGGCCTACCGCCATGCCGCGCAGCGCCTGATCGAGGAAGTGGGCAAGCGCCCGCGGGCGTCGATTCCGATCCTGTCTTCGCTGCTGTAAGCACCTCGGCCGGGTCCGTCGGCGATGCCCGGCCCCCTGCTAGAATCCTCGCGCCCCTCGTATCCCCCAGGACAAAGCATGAGCATCAAGAGTGACCGTTGGATCCGCCGCATGTCCGAGCAGCACGGCATGATCGAGCCGTTCGAGGCAGGGCAGGTCAAGCAGGCCAACGGCGAGCGCATCGTCAGCTACGGCACGTCCAGCTATGGCTACGACGTGCGCTGCTCGCGCGAGTTCAAGGTGTTCACCAACATCAACTCGACCATCGTCGATCCCAAGCATTTCGACTCGGGCAGCTTCGTCGACATCACCGCCGACGAGTGCATCATTCCGCCGAACAGCTTCGCGCTGGCGCGTACCGTGGAGTATTTCCGCATCCCCCGCGACACCCTGGTGGTGTGCCTGGGCAAGAGCACCTATGCGCGCTGCGGCATCATCGTCAACGTGACGCCGCTGGAGCCGGAATGGGAAGGCCACGTCACCCTGGAATTCAGCAACACCACGCCGCTGCCGGCGCGCATCTACGCCAACGAAGGCGTTGCACAGATGCTGTTCTTCCAGGCCGCGGCTGATGATATCTGCGAGACGTCGTACCGCGATCGTGGCGGCAAGTACCAGGGCCAGACCGGTGTGACCCTGCCGCGGACCTGAAGATTGCAGGCGGTTTGTGGAGCCGAGCCATGCTCGGCTTCAAGGCGGGGCAGCCGAGCATGGCTCGGCTCTGCATGAACGAGGGCGGCGCAATGCGCCGCCTTCGTTATTTTCCGCGCCCGAACAGCATCGCGATCCCGACACCCACCAGCGCCACCGGCCACCAGGTCAGCAGCAGCTTTGACAGGTTCAGGTGCGTCCAGCCGAGGTTGCTGGCGAGCATGAACAGGCCGATCAGGATCAGCAGGATGGCGGCAACGAGGTTGAATCGCATCGGGTCGGCGAAGGCTCAGGTGTGGGCCGGATATCCTAGCCGTTCCTTCCAGTAGGCGACATGCTGGTCCAGTGCCGCCGCTTCGTAGCGGTGCGCGGGACCGCTGCCCCAGACCGGGCCCGGCCAGGCCGGATCACCGTCATGGCGGCCGATCACGTGGAAGTGCAGCTGGCGCACGATGTTGCCCAACGCGCCGATGTTGATCTTCTCCACCCCGTCGGCGCCCTTCAGGGCCTTGCAGGCACGATTGAGCTCGGTGCGCAGCTTGTCCTGCTGCTCGCCGTCCAGCTCGATCCACTCGGTGACCCCGGCCAGGCGCGGTACCAGTACCAGCCACGGGAATCGTTCGTCGTTCATCAGCCGCACTTGCGACAACGGTCCTTCGGCCACCAGCACGCTATCGGTGGCCAGGCGTGAATCGAGTTCGAATTCGCTCATCCAAGATGCTCCGAGAAGAAGTCCAGGGTGCGTTGCAGCGCCAGGGCGGCGCTGTCTGGATCATACGCATGTCCGACCTCCCGGTTGAAGGCGTGGTCGGCCGGATAGACGAAGGTGGCCATCTGCGGCAGCTTCTCGCGATGGGCCTGGACCGCTTCCGGCGGGATGCTGCGGTCCTGGGCGCCGAAGTGGAAGATCACCGGCGCCTTCGGCGTCTCATCGAGGAACTGGACGTTGCGCGCGCCGTAGTAGCTGACAGAGGGCAGGCCCAGGCGCACTGCGGACAGCATCGCTACCGTACCGCCCCAGCAGTAGCCGACGGTGCCGACCTTGCCGTAGGGGGCCAGCCGGGTGGCTGCCGCGCGGACCACTTCCAGCGCCTTCTCCATGCCCAGCGCGCTGACCCGTTCCAGGCCCTGCTTCACGCCGTCGGCGTCGTAGGGCAGGGCATCCGGGTCGGCATCGGGGCCATCAATCAGGTCAAAGAACGACGGTGCCAGCACCGCATAGCCCTCGGCGGCGAAGCGTTCGGCCACGCCGCGGATGTGCGGGTTCGCGCCGAAGATTTCCTGCACCACCACCAGCCCGCCTCGCGCGGTGCCCTCGGGGAGTGCCTGCCAGGCCCGTACCGCGCCGTGGTGCGTATCCAGGGTGATCCACTCGGCCATCGTCATCTACTCTCGTTGCAGGGACAGGACTGCATTGTCGGTGCTGCGCGGGTTAGCGCGGTGTCAGCGGCTGTGCGTGATCGGGCGGCTGGCCATTCAGAGCCCGGCCGCCAACCCCGGTATACTGGCGCCCTTTCAGGCCCCGGCCCCCAGGAACCCCTGCCATGCCGGCAGGGGCCCAGGCCCCCAGAGTCCCGCGATTCCATGTCCCAGCTGAACCCCAAAGTCGGCTTCGTCAGCCTTGGCTGCCCGAAGGCCCTTGTCGATTCCGAGCGCATCCTCACCCAGCTCCGCTCGGAAGGTTACGACATCGTCCCGTCCTACGATTCGGCCGATGTGGTGGTGGTCAACACCTGCGGCTTCATCGATTCGGCGGTGACCGAGTCGCTGGACGCGATTGGCGAGGCGATGAACCAGAACGGCAAGGTCATCGTCACCGGCTGCCTGGGCAAGCGCCCGGAGCAGATCCGCGAGGCGTATCCGAACGTGCTGGCGGTGTCCGGCCCGCAGGACTACCACAGCGTGATGGAAGCGGTGCATGAAGCACTGCCGCCCAAGCACGATCCGTTCGTGGACCTGGTGCCTGACTACGGCATCAAGCTGACCCCGCGCCACTATGCCTACCTGAAGATTTCCGAAGGCTGCAACCACAAGTGCAGCTTCTGCATCATCCCGTCGATGCGCGGCAAGCTGGTCTCGCGCCCGGTCGACGAGGTGCTGCGTGAGGCCGAGCGCCTGGTGCGTGGTGGCGTGCGCGAGCTGCTGGTGGTGTCGCAGGACACCTCGGCCTATGGCGTGGACGTGAAGTACGCCGAGAAGATGTGGCGCAACAAGGCCTACCAGACCCGCCTGAAGGCACTGTGCGAAGGTCTGTCCGAGCTGGATGCGTGGGTTCGCATGCACTACGTCTACCCGTACCCGCACGTGGACGAGGTGGTGCCGCTGATGGCCGAGAACCGCATCCTGCCGTACCTGGACATTCCGTTCCAGCATGCCAGCCCGCGCATCCTGCGCCTGATGAAGCGTCCGGGTGCGGTCGAGAAGACCCTGGAGCGTGTGCAGAACTGGCGCCGCATCGCGCCGGACATCACCGTGCGTTCGACTTTCATCGTCGGCTTCCCGGGCGAGACCGAGGCCGAGTTCGAAGAACTGCTGTCGTTCCTGGACGAGGCACAGCTGGATCGCGTCGGTGCGTTCGCCTACTCGCCGGTCGAGGGCGCCACCGCCAATGACTTGCCCGATGCCGTGCCGGAAGAAGTGAAGCAGGAACGCCTGGCCCGTTTCATGGAGAAGCAGGCGCAGATTTCCGCCGCGCGCCTGGAAGCCAAGATCGGTACCGTGCAGCAGTGCCTGGTCGATGCCATCGAAGGTGACATCGCCGTGGCCCGTTCCAAGGCCGATGCGCCGGAGATCGACGGCCTGGTGCACATCCAGAATGCCGACCAGGTGCCGCTGCGCGTGGGTGAGTTCGTCGACGTGGAAATCACCGAGAGCGATGAGCACGACCTGTACGGTGATGCGCTGCCGGCCGCTACCCGCCCGGCATTCGATCTCAAGATGCTGTGACCGCAGCGACGACCGCCGCCGGTGACGGCAGCGGTGTGCGCCGCTTCGTGCCGCCGCCGCGTGCGGCGGTCGATCCGCAGGTGTTCGCGCACCCGGTGTTTGCCGGGTTGCGCGACGTCCATGAACTGCTGGCCAGCCCTGAGTGGCCGTCCATTGCAGCGCTCGAGACACGCCTCACGCTGCCCGGCAAGCACCTGGTCGAGCAGGATGCCGCGCTGCTGGCCGACGGCCTGCACTACGAAGCCCGCATCGCACAGGGGCGCATCGCCACCCGCGCCGACAACTGGCATGACCTGTTCAATGCACTGGTGTGGGCCCGTTACCCGCAGCTCAAGCAGGTGCTCAATGTGCAGCAGTGCAGGCATATCGCATCCATGCCGCCGGGGCAGCGCAATCGCGCGCAGGCCGCGCTGACCCAGTTCGACGAAACCGGTGTGATCGTGCGTGTGCGCGATGAGGACGTGTTGGCCGCATGGGACGTGCATGATTGGCCGGCGTTGTTCGAGCCTGCGCGCTGGCAGAGTGGTGACATCGCTATCGCTGCGATATTCGGGCACGCGCTGATGGAGCAGGCGCTGCTACCGGGGCGCCTGCTGGTCGGCAAGTGCGTGGTGGTGCACGGTGAAGTCGATGATGCCTGCGTTGACGCAGTGACCGCGGCCATCGCCGAGGGCAGGGCAGTGACCGATCCCCTGCAGTTGCGTCCGCTGCCGCTGGCGGGAATCCCGGGCTGGCACCAGGGACAGGATGCCGCCTTCTATGCAGATGCCGCGTACTTCCGCCCGCTGCGTGCCGGCCGCCAGTACCCGCCGCCGTTGCACGGGGCTATGTAGAGTCGACTGTCAGTCGACTGCTCTTCGTTCCGAGGCCGTGAACGCCCGACAGATGGCTTCGGCGAGTCATCAACCGCGATGAGGAGCGCGGTGCGTTTGCCGTCCGGCTGCGGAGGTTTGTGCCGCGCTTGGCGCGGTAGTCGACTGACAGTCGACGCTACAGCGGTTCGTATTCCACGCTGATCACCGCGAAGGTGAACTGGCCGCCGGGCAGTTCCACCGAAAATTCATCATCCAGCCGCTTCTTCAGCAGCGCACGCGCCAGGGGGGAATCGATGCTGATCCAACCCAGCCCGGCATCGGTCTCATCCGGCCCGACAATGCGATAGCGGCTGGTCTCACCGCTGTCCACGTTCTCCAGTTCCACCCATGCGCCGAAGAACACCGCCAGCGGATCGGTCGGCGTGGTATCGACCACGCGTAGCGATTCCAACCGCTTGGTCAGGTAGCGCACACGACGGTCGATCTCGCCCAGCTGCTTCTTGCGATAGGTGTACTCGGCGTTTTCCGAACGGTCGCCTTCCGCAGCGGCCGCGGCCAGTGCCTTCACCACCTCGGGGCGGCGCACACGCCATAGGTCATCCAGCTCGGCCTTCAGCCGGGCGTGGCCGGAGGCGGTGATCAGGGCGGTACTCTTTTCTGCAGGGGGACGCCAACGCGACATGTGGTGCGACTTCTTTTCAGGGGGACGATGGGGTCGGATCCTTTCCGCAGGAAAGGGATCCGACCCCAGTAGTGGCAGATCAGCGCTTGCCGCCGAAGATGCCACCCAGGATGCCACGCACGATCTGGTTGCCCAGCTTGGTGCCGACGGTGCGCGTGGTCTGCTTGGCCATGGTTTCGATCATGCCCTGGCGGCGCTTGGTGCCGAAGATCGCGTCCTTGATCGCCTGGCCGAAACCGCCTTCCTGCGCTTCGTCCTGCTCGCGGCTGCGCGCGGCCGGTGCCTGCGCCTGTTCGACGGTCTTCTGCGCACGCTGGGCCAGCAGTTCGGCGGCCGATTCGCGGTTGATCGCGGTGTCGTAGCGGCTGCCGACCGGGCTGCCGGCACGCACCTGGGCACGCTCGGCCTCGGTGATCGGCCCCATCCGGCAGCGCGGCGGCGCGATCATCGTCTGCTGCACCGGCATCGGCACACCCTTGTCCTGCAGCGTGGACACCAGCGCTTCGCCGGTACCGAGCTGGCTGAGCACCTTGGCCACGTCCAGCTTCGGGTTCGGCACGAAGGTCTCGGCAGCAGTCTTCACTGCCTTCTGGTCGCGCGGAGTGAATGCACGCAGCGCATGCTGCACGCGGTTGCCGAGCTGGCCGAGGATGTTGCCCGGCACGTCATCAGGGAACTGCGAGCAGAAGTACACGCCCACGCCCTTGGAGCGGATCAGGCGCACTACCTGCTCGATGCGCTGCACCAGCGACGGCGGTGCATCGTCGAACAGCAGGTGCGCTTCGTCGAAGATGAAGACCAGCTTCGGCTTGTCCAGGTCGCCCACCTCCGGCAGCTGCTCGAACAGCTCCGACAGCAGCCACAACAGGAAGGTGGAATAGAGCTTCGGCTTGAGCACCAGCTGGTCGGCGGCAAGGATGCCGATCATGCCGCGGCCGTCGTGATTGACCCGCATGATGTCGGCCAGTTCCAGGGCCGGCTCACCGAAGAAGTTCTCGCCGCCATCCTGCGCCAGGCGCAGCACCGACCGCTGGATCGCAGCGATGGACTGCGCGCTGACCAGGCCGTACTCGGTGGAGATGTCCTTGCGCTCCTCGGCCACCAGGCCGAGCAGGGCGCGCAGGTCGTCCATGTCCAGCAGCAGCAGGCCACGGTCGTCGGCCAGCTTGAACACGATGTCGAGCACGCCGGACTGGGTGTCGTTCAACTCGAGGATGCGCGCCAGCAGGGTCGGGCCCATCTCGCTGACCGTGGTGCGCACCGGGTGACCCAGCTTGCCGTACAGGTCCCAGAAAATGGTCGGGCTGGCGGCCGGTGCGTAGTCGGCCACGCCGATCTCGGCGGCGCGCTTGAGCAGGTTCTCGGCGCCGGTGCCGGGCACCGCCAGGCCGGACACATCGCCCTTCACATCGGCCAGGAACACCGGCACGCCCAGCCGCGAGAAGCCCTCGGCCAGGGTCATCAGGGTCACGGTCTTGCCGGTACCGGTGGCGCCGGCCACCAGGCCGTGGCGGTTGCCGAGTTTCGGCAGCAGGGTGACGGCCACATCGTCGGTGATGCCTTTGCCGAGCAGAATCGGATCCATGGTCCAGCCCTTGTGGTGAATAGCCCAATGTTAACCGCCGGCGGTGACGGTCCGAAGGTCGGCTTGCCCGGACCTTGGCGGCGCCGCTACTCTGCCTGCCTGTTTCGCACACAGTGCCATCAATGCCCGTTCCTGTCCTGATTTCCCGCGGTTGGCCGCTGCTGGCCCTGGCCGGCCTGGTTTCCCTGGCGCCCGACGCCCATGCGCAGCGGGTTTCGGCCCGGGACAAGGTGAGGGTGGATGCGCTGCAGCAGCGCATGACCGTCGCCGAGAAGCGTTACAGCGATGCGCTGCTGCTGGTCGCCAATGCCGACCCCAAGGGCAGCAACGAAGCCGACGCCGCGCTGGAGGACATGGAAGATGTCCTCAACGACTGCGTGAAGCAGAAGGGCTGCCAGATGGGCACCCTGCTGGCCAGCTACAAGCGCCTGCTCAAGCACGACGCCGACGCGGCCGCCAGCGATGACGTGGCCGACGAGGGCGGTGATCGCCTGGAAGCCGACCCCGACCACATCGGCCCGCTTACCGCCGACGTACCGGAGGCCGCGCGCGCTGCCGCGCTGCTGAACGACAAGCGGCACGCCTTCGACAGCATGGTCGAATACAACCCGGCGGTGCAGGCCGGCATCCGCCGCTGGCTGACCGACATGCGCCCGGCGTTGCTGACCAGCTACGAGAACTACCAGAACCTGCGTGCGGTGATGTGGCCGGAGTGGGAGAAGCGTGGCCTGCCTGAAGCGCTGCTGTTCGGCATCATGGCCAAGGAGTCCAATGGCCGCGTGCATGCTTCATCGCGCGCTGGCGCCGCCGGGTTGATGCAGTTCATGCCGGCCACCGGCCGCCGCTTCGGCCTCGGCCCGGATGGCACCGGCTTTGACACCCGCTTCGATGCACGCAGTGCGGCCGAGGCCAGCGCCAGCTACCTCAACGAACGCCTGCGCGAACTGAACAACAACGTGGAAATGTCGGTGGCCGCCTACAATGGTGGCGAAGGCCGCGCCGCGCGCGTGTTCAAGCAGAGCGCCGGGCAGAGCTTCTGGACCGACAGCGTCTACAACCAGTTCCCCGGCGAGACCAAGGACTACGTGCCGATGGTGATCGCCGCGGCCTGGATCTTCCTGCACCCGCAGCAATACGGGGTGGAGTTCCCGAAGATCAGCGCGCAGCCGGCCACGCTGCGCCTGGCCAGGTCGACCACCATCTACGAACTGACCATCTGCCTGGGCAGCCACGGTACCCGCGATGGCTACATGCGCGCGCTGCGCAACCTCAACCCGCGCTATGAGGCCGATGGCTGGATCCCGGCCGGCACGCTGATCAATGCCACCACCCGCATCGCCGGCCTGTACCAGCGCAACTGCGTCAGTGGCCCGCGTGCCGACCTGGCCCGCACGCTGATCACCGCCGATCTGAACGCAGCAATCAAGCGCCCGGCCGCGACCAGCTACACCGGGAGCGTGGCCGTGGGCGGCGTGGTGCCGGTGGCCGATGCGGCCGCGTCCACCAGCGTGCCGACCACGCCGGTTGCTCCGGTGGCCACGCCGCGCCCGGCGGCGCGCCCGAAGCCGGTGCGCAGCCACAAGGTGGGCCGGGGTGAAACCCTGGGCGCCATCGCGGCCAAGTTCCAGTGCGACGTGCCCACCCTGGCCCGCGCCAATGGCCTGAAGGCCCCGGCCTACAGCCTGCGCCACGGCCAGACGCTGAAGCTGCAGGGCTGCGACAAGTAATCCCCACGACCCCTGGAATCCGCATGGACCTCGAAGACACCCGCAACCTGTTCGCCAACCTCCGCGAAAACACCGACTGGGACATCACCGGCCCGTTGCTGTGGGGGTACTTCTTCGTGCACTCCACTGCCGAGCCGTTGCAGGCACTGGCGCAGCACCTGCAGGCGCAGGGTTACACCTTCGTGGAATTGTTCGAACAGGATCCGGAAGAGGGCGACGCGCCGTTCCACGTGCTGCATGTGGAGCGCGTGGAGATCCACGACGAAGCCTCGCTTGACCGCCGCAACCAGGAGTTCGCGGCGCTGGCCGCGGAGAAGGGCGTGGAAGACTACGACGGCATGGACGTCGGTCCGGCCCCGTCCCTGCAGTAACACGAGTACCGGTAGTGCCGGCCGCTGGCCGGCAATGCTCGACGCGTTGGATCAGCGGAGATGCCGGCCAGCGGCCGGCACTACCGAAGCCTCAGCGCAGCTTCGCCAGCGCCTGGCCCAGCTGCACCGGGCTTTCAGCGCCCAGCTGCGGGGCGAAGTCAGCCACGCCCGGCGGCAGCAGCACGATCACGGTGGAGCCGTAGTTGAAGCGCGCCATCTCGGCAAAGCGCTCCAGCCTGATGCCCTGGCCGCGGTAGTCCTTGCGGGTGATGCGGTCGCCATAGTGCGGAATCTCCTCGCCGCTCCACACGGTTTCCACCCCGGACACCAGCAGCGCACCGACCATCACGCTGACCATCGGCCCGAAGCTGGTGTCGAAGTGGCAGACCAGGCGCTCGTTGCGGGCGAACAGGCGCGGTACGCCGTTCACTGCCGCCGGACCAACGCTGAACAGGCGCCCCGGCACGTGCACGGTCTCACGCAGGGTGCCGGTCCACGGCATGTGCACGCGGTGGTAATCGCGCGGCGACAGGTACACCGTGGCGTAGAGGCCATCGTTGTATGGCTTGGCGTCCTCGTCACTGCCCAGCAGTTCGGCAGCGGTGAATGACTGGCCCTTGGCCTGGAAGATGCGGCCGGCCTCGATCTTCCCCAGCTGGCTGATGCGGCCGTCGGCCGGCATCACCAGGCTGCGCGGATCGGCGTCAGCTGCGCGCGCGCCCGGCTTCAGCGCACGGGTGAAGAACTGGTTGAAGGTCGCATAGCTGCGCGGGTCCGGGTTGGCCGCTTCGTCCAGGTTGACGTTGAACTTGCGGGTGACCGTGTCGATCAGCCAGCGCGATACGCGCGGATCGTCCGAGTACGCCAGCGAACGCGCCATCGAGGACAGCAGGCGGTGTGGCAGGGCGTACGTCAGGGCGGTGGTGAGGCTCATGGGGCGGTTTTCTCGGTCAGCTTCTGCAGGTCGCGGGCAATGGCCGGCGCGTTGAACGGGGGGCGTACCAGGCCGGCAAGGCGGCCCTGCGGGTCGAGCACGGCCAGGCTGGCCGAATGCTCGACGGTGTAATCCTCGGGGTTCTCGTCGAAATGCTTGCCCGGTACCTTCTGGAACACGAAGCCCAACGAGGTGGCGAAGCGCTCCAGCGAGGGAACGTCAGCGGTGGCGGCCAGGGTGTCCTTGTGGAAGCCGTGCACGTACTCGCCGAGGCGGGTGGCGCTGTCGCGGTCGGGGTCGACCGAGATGAACAACACGCGTGGGCGCAGGCTGTCGGGCAGGGCTTCCCACTGGTTCTGCGCGCCGGCCAGCTCGGCCAGGGTGGTCGGGCAGACGTCCGGGCAGAAGGTGAAGCCCAGGAATACCAAGGTCCAGTGGCCCTTCAGTTCGCCCGGGATCAGGCGGGTGCCGTCGGACTGGGCCAGGTTGAAGTCGGGCAGTTCGCGCGGCTGCGGGTACAGCGTGATCGCTTCGGTGGCCGGGGCATTGGCCGGCGGCTTCGGCGCGAACAGCTGCTGGGCGGCCAGCAGGCCGAGACCCGCCGCCAGGGCGATCAGCAGGATGATGCCGGCGTTGCGATTGAACATGGGGGCTCCCGCGCGAAGTGGGCCCCATCATACCGGCTGTGGCCCGAATCGTTTCCGCCGCAACGGATGCCGCCACGGGCGCCAGCCCCTATAATCGGGGGCCACTTTGCCCGCAGTACCGCCATGACCGCTGAAACGGCCGCCGAACTCCACACGATCATCGATCTGATCCGCTACGGCACCAGCCGTTTCAACGAAGCCGGACTGACCTTCGGGCACAGCTACGACAACGCGCTGGACGAGGCCACCCAGCTGGTGCTGCACAGCCTGCACCTGCCGCACGACCTCGGCCCGGCCTATGGCCAGGCGCGCCTGCTGCAGGCCGAGAAGCTGCGCGTGCTGGAGCTGTTCCAGCGTCGCATCGACGAACGCATCCCGGCCGCCTACCTGACCGGTGAGGCCTGGTTCGCCGGCCTGAGCTTCAAGAGCGACAAGCGCGCCCTGGTGCCGCGCTCGCCGATCGCCGAACTGATCGAATGCGGCTTCGAGCCGTGGCTGGCCGGCCGCGATGTCAGCCGTGCGCTGGACCTGTGCACCGGCTCGGGCTGCATCGCCATTGCCATGGGTCACTACTACCCGAACTGGGAAGTGGACGGCGTCGACCTGAGCGACGATGCATTGTCGCTTGCCGAAGAAAACAAGGAGCGCCTGCAGGCGCACAACGTCACCCTGCTCAAGTCGGACCTGTTCAACGGCCTGACCGGCCGCCACTACGACCTGATCGTCACCAATCCGCCGTACGTCACCAACGACGAGACCGATGCCCTGCCGCAGGAGTACTCCTACGAGCCGGAAATGGGCCTGCGTGCCGGCGACGACGGCCTGGACCTGGTGCTGAAGATCCTGCGTGACGCCCCGCTGCACCTGAGCGAGGACGGCCTGCTGATCTGCGAAGTGGGCGAATCCGAGCAGCACCTGATCAAGCTGCTGCCGGAAGTCGACTTCGCCTGGATCGAGTTCAAGGTCGGCCAGATGGGCATCTTCGCGGTCGAGTGCCGCGAGCTGATCGCCCACAGCGCGCGCATCACCGAACTGGCGGCGCAGCGCCCGTGAGCTCCAATTCGTTCGGCAAGCTGTTCACCGTCACCACGTTCGGCGAGTCGCACGGGCCGGCCATCGGCTGCGTGATCGATGGCTGCCCTCCGGGGCTGGCGCTGGACGCGGCCGAATTCGCCCATGACCTGCAGCGTCGCGCGACCGGCAAGAGCCGGCACACCTCGGCCCGCCGCGAGGCCGATGAGGTCGAGATCCTGTCCGGCGTGTACGAGGGCCTGACCACCGGCACGCCGATCGCGCTGCTGATCCGCAACACCGACCAGCGCAGCAAGGATTACGTGAACATCGGCCAGCAGTTCCGGCCGGGTCATGCCGACTACAGCTACTGGCACAAGTACGGCATCCGCGACCCGCGCGGTGGCGGCCGTTCCTCGGCGCGCGAGACCACCATGCGCGTGGCCGCCGGCGTGGTCGCCAAGAAGTGGCTGGCCGAACGCTTCGGCGTCACCGTGCGCGGCTACCTGTCGCAGCTGGGCGACATCACCCCGGCCGGTTTCGACTGGTCGGCGGTGGAAGACAACCCGTTCTTCTGGCCGCACGCCGCACAGGTGCCCGAGCTGGAGGCGTACATGGATGCGCTGCGCAAGTCCGGTGATTCGGTCGGTGCGCGCGTGGACGTGGTCGCCGACAGCGTGCCGCCGGGCTGGGGCGAGCCGATCTACGGCAAGCTCGATGGCGAACTGGCCGCCGCGCTGATGAGCATCAACGCGGTGAAGGGCGTTGAGATCGGTGACGGTTTCGCCAGCGCCGCACAGAAGGGCACCGAACACCGTGACCTGCTGACCCCGCAGGGCTTCGCCAGCAATCACGCCGGCGGCATCCTCGGTGGCATCTCCACCGGCCAGCCGGTGGTCGCCTCGATCGCCCTGAAGCCGACCTCCAGCCTGCGCCTGCCGGGCCCGTCGCTGGACACCGCCGGCAACGTGGTCGAGGTGGTCACCACCGGTCGCCACGATCCCTGCGTCGGCATCCGCGCCACCCCGATCGCCGAGGCGATGGTGGCGATGGTGCTGATGGACCAGGCGCTGCGCCATCGCGCGCAGTGCGGCGATGTCGGCACGATCACCCCGCGCATTCCCGGGCAGATCGATGGCTGACACGCGGCCGACCGTGTGGGTG
This sequence comes from Stenotrophomonas sp. YJH_SMC_91, assembly GCF_059368495.1. NCBI lineage: Bacteria > Pseudomonadati > Pseudomonadota > Gammaproteobacteria > Lysobacterales > Lysobacteraceae > Stenotrophomonas > Stenotrophomonas sp. YJH_SMC_91. Next base: position 577,376 of record NZ_JCAFRT010000001.1, read on the forward strand.
AGCCAGCCGCTGATCGACGCGGCCATCGCGCCGCTGCGCGATCGCGTGCAGCTGCGCAGCACCGATGCGGTCACCGCCTGGTCGCCCGAGCAGGTCGCCGAACAGCTGGACGGCGTCGACGGCGCGATCATCACCCTCAACGAGCGCATCGGTGCGGCCCAGGTGGCCGACGCCGCGCAGCTGCAGGTGATCGCCAATGTCGGCGTCGGCTACAACAACCTGGATGTCGATGCGCTCAGCGCAGCCGGCATCCTCGCCAGCAACACGCCGGACGTCCTGACCGAAACCACCGCCGATCTCGGTTTCGCCCTGTTGATGGCGACCGCGCGCCGGATCACCGAATCCGAGCGCTGGCTGCGCGAAGGCCAGTGGCAGCAATGGTCGTTCCAGACCATGCTTGGCGCAGACATCCATGGCAGCACGCTGGGCATCCTCGGCATGGGCCGCATCGGCCAGGGCATCGCCCGCCGCGGCGCGCATGGTTTCGGCATGAAGGTGCTGTACCACAACCGTTCGCGCCTTCCGGCCGAGACCGAGGCTGCGCTCGGCGCGACCTACGTCGACCTGGACACGCTGCTGGCGCAGTCCGACCACCTGGTCACCGTGCTGCCCTACACGCCGGCCTCGCATCACATCATCGATGCGGCTGCGCTGGCGAAGATGAGGCCCTCAGCCACCCTGGTGAACATCGCCCGCGGCGGCATCGTCGACGAACTGGCGTTGGCCGACGCGCTTGCCCGAGGCCGTCTGGCCGCTGCCGGCCTGGATGTCTACGAGGGTGAGCCGGCGGTGCGCCCCGAACTGCTGGCGCTGCGCAATGTCGTGCTCACGCCGCACATCGGCAGCGCCTCGCTGGCCACGCGCACGGCGATGGTACAGCTGGCCGTGGATAATCTGGTTGCCGGGCTCGGCCTGGACGGCGGCCCGTCGCGCATGCCGAGCGCGATCAACGCTGATGCGGCGATGGCCGCGCGCGTGACGCTGGGCAAAAAAACCGGGAAACGATAGGGAACCTCCGCGCGCCCCGCTTGAGGAGGTTCCCCGAACCCAGCTGTTGTGCGTGTTTCTTCCCCATTCCCGTTTTCGTGAGAGTTCCCCCATGAGCAATGCACAGCGCAGTTTCCACGTCGCCGTCGTCGGTGCCACCGGTGCGGTCGGCGAGACCATGTTGTCGATCCTGGCCGAGCGTGGTTTCCCGGTCGGTACCCTGAGCGTCCTGGCTTCCGAGCGTTCGGCCGGCGGCGAGATCGAATTCAACGGCCAGAAGGTCACGGTCCAGGACCTGGCCACCTTCGATCCGAGCGGCGTCGAGATCGCGCTGTTCTCGGCCGGTGGCAGTGTGTCCAAGGAATACGCACCGAAGTTCGCCGCTGCCGGTGCGGTGGTGATCGACAACTCTTCGGCCTTCCGTTACGACGATGACGTGCCGCTGGTGGTGTCCGAGGTCAATCCGGAACAGGTGGCCAACCGTCCGCGCGGCATCATCGCCAACCCGAACTGCTCGACCATGCAGATGCTGGTGGCGCTGGCGCCACTGCACCGCAAGTACGGCATCGAGCGTATCAACGTCTCCACCTACCAGTCGGTGTCCGGCGGCGGCCGTTCGGCTACCGAGGAACTGGGCAAGCAGACCGGCCAGCTGCTGAGCTTCCAGGAAATCGATCCGCAGCGCTTCCCGGTGCAGATCGCCTTCAACCTGATCCCGCACATCGACGACTTCCAGGACAATGGCTTCACCAAGGAAGAAATGAAGCTGATCTGGGAAACCCGCAAGATCCTCGGCGACGACAGCATCCTGGTGAACCCGACTGCGGTGCGCGTGCCGGTGTTCTACGGCCACTCCGAGTCGGTGGCGATCGAGACCCGCGACAAGGTCACCGTCGCCGAAGCGCGCGCGCTGCTGGAGCAGTCGCCGGGCATCGAAGTGGTGGATCGTCACGAAGCCGGTGGTTACCCAACCCCGGTCACCCACGCCTCGGGCACGGACGCGGTGTACGTCGGCCGCATCCGCGAGGACCTCTCGCACCCGCGCGGCCTGAACCTGTGGATCGTGTCGGACAACGTGCGCAAGGGCGCGGCGTTGAATGCCGTGCAGCTGGCCGAGCTGGTCGCCGCCGAGCAGCGCTGATCACAGCGGTTGCCTCACCGGTAGTGCCGGCCGCTGGCCGGCATTGCCGTGATCCTTGTGCCGGAGTGCATGCCGGCCAGCGGCCGGCACTACCTCAAGGGTCTTTCCGGTGGGTGCGGACCCCGGTCCGCACGCTTTATAGTGTCGCCCATGAATAAACGGGCCAGGGGCGCAAAGCGCCCGCTCCTCTATCTTTCCACCGCGCTGCTGGCCCTGGCCAGCAGTTCGGCACTCGCATTGGGCCTGGGAGACATCCGTGTCCTGTCCAAGCCGGGGCAGCCATTGCTGGCCGAAATCCCGGTGGTGTCGGCGGACCCGTCCGAACTGGAAAACCTGCGCGTGGCGCTGGCCTCGCCGGTCACCTTCGAACGCGTCGGCCTGCAACGGCCGACCGGGCTGGTCAGCGAGCTGCAGTTCGAGCTGACCCGCAATGCGCAGGGCAGGGCGGTGGTGCGCGTCACCTCGCAGGCCCCGGTGGAGACGCCATCGCTGAGCTTCCTGATCGAAGCTGACTGGGGTCAGGGCCGCCTGGTGCGCGAGTACTCCGCGCTGGTCGACGCGCCGTCCAGCGCGCTGGCCGTGGCCGAGCCGGAGATCGTCGCGCCGGCAGGCACGCTCTCCAATACCATCGTGCGCGAACCTGCACCGGCTTCGGCAACGGTGCCAGCGGCAGAGGCGCCCACTACGCCGCCACCTGCGGTGGCGCCTGCACCGGCACGCCCGCGTGCGGCCTCCGCGCCGGTCGCTGCACCGGCGGCCGATGGCGGCATCACCGTACAGCGCGGTCAGACCCTGTCGCAGATCGCCAGCGCGGTGGCGCGTGGCAACCAGGTCAGCCGCGACCGCGCGATGATCGCCCTGCTGCGCGCCAATCCCGAAGCCTTCATCCGTGGCAACGTCAATCTGCTCAAGCAGGGCGCGGTGCTGCGCGTGCCGGGCAGCGATGCGCTTGTCGCTGTCGATGCCGCCGAGGCCACCGCGCTGGTGCGCGAGCACGCTGCGCAATGGCGGCAGGCGCGTACCGTGCCGCAACCGGCGGGTGCGGTCGCGCCGGCCGCCAAGGCGGCAACCGCGAACGCTTCTTCCCCGGCTGCCGCCAACGGGGCACGACTTGAGATCGCTCCGGCGCTGGCGTCCGACGCCGCGCATGCGGGCACAACCACCGGCACCGCTGCCGGCAGCGAGGGTGACATGCTGGGCAATGAACAACTGCGCCAGGCGCGTGAGGACATCGCCACCCGCGATGCCGAGATCGGTGAACTGAAGCAGCGCGTGGCCGATCTGGAGAAGCTGAAGGAACAGCAGCAATCGCTGATCGCGATGAAGGACAACGACCTGGCCGCCGCGCAGCAGCGCCTGGCACAGGCGCCGGGTTCCCGTGATGCGGCAACGCCGTGGTACTGGCTGGGGCTGCCGGTGTTGCTGTTGGCGGCGGGCGCGGCCTGGCTGCTGCGTCGTCGCAAGCCGTCGCCGCTGCCGCCGCTGCGTGAGGAAGACGATGCCGCCGGCCTGGCCGCAGCGGTGCCGGCAGGTGCGGCGCTGGATACGCTGGCCGAGCAGTCCTCGTGGTCGTCGGCTGTTGCCGACAATGGCCGCCAGGAACCGGCGATGCCTGCCTGGGCGACCGAAACCGAAGTGCACGACGTGGTGGTCGCCGAACCCGTCGCCGAGCACGCGGTGCGGGCCGAATGGCAGGCCGAGACACTGCGCGACGAGGACGCGGTGGCATTGCCCGAAGCGGTGACCGATCTGCCGCGCTGGGACGATTCCGCAACCACCGGCGACGAGGTTGTCGTCGCCGAGCCGCTGCAGGACGAACGCGTTGTACCGCAGGCGCCGGCCGAAGTGGCGGTGCCGGACTACGCACTGCATGCCGAACAGCAGCCTCAGTTCCGCGGAGTGTTCGATCTGCCGGCTGACGCGCATGAGAACGAGGCTCCGGCGGATACCGTACATCCCGAGGCCATCGACAGCATCGACCACGGCAGCGTCGACGCTTCTCATTCCGACGATATCGCGCCGAGCGCGGCCGCGCCCGCCGGCGACGCGGGCTGGTCGCCGCGTGCCGGCCAGGAGCGCCTGGAACTGGCCATTGCCTACCTCGATCTGGGCGACGCGCAGAGTGCGCGCACCCTGTTGCTGGAAGTCGCCGAAGGCGGTGACCTGCACAGCCAGGCCCAGGCCCGCGAACTGCTGGCCCGCCTGCCGTGACCGAACCTGCCGACAAGGGCCCTGCCATGAGCCGCGAGCGTCGCATCGACTACGTTGAATTCGCTTCCAGCGACCCGGCCGCAAGCCGCGCCTTCTTCGAGAAGGTGTTCGGCTGGTCGTTCGTCGATTACGGCAGCGACTACACGGCGTTCGACGATGGCCGCCTGCAGGGCGGCTTCTTCCGCGGCCAGCCGCAGCGGGCCAGCGACAGCGGTGCACCGCTGCTGGTGCTGTATGCCGACGCACTGGCACCGGTCGAGGCCGCCGTGCGCGACGCCGGCGGCGAGATCGTGCGCCCGGTGTTTTCCTTCCCCGGTGGCAGCCGCTTCCAGTTCGTCGAGCCCGGTGGCAACGAACTGGCGGTCTGGTCCGAACGCGATCCGGCCTGAGAGCCGCCCCATACGCAATATCGAGGTAGCACATGCGTTACGCGCTTGGCGTCGAATACGACGGCAGCGATTTCAGGGGCTGGCAGAACCTGGGCGAGGGCGGTCCCAGCGTGCAGGCCAGCCTTGAGCAGGCCCTGTCGTCGGTGGCCGATACGCCGCTGCAGGTGGTCTGCGCCGGCCGCACCGATGCCGGCGTGCATGGCCAGTGCCAGGTCGTCCATTTCGATACCGACGTGGTGCGCGACCCGCGCGCCTGGATGCTGGGCACCACCACCCGCCTGCCGCGCTCGATCGCGGTGCGCTGGTGCGTGCCGGTGGCCGACGATTTCCACGCCCGCTTCTCGGCACGCGCGCGCCGCTACCGCTACCGCCTGCTCAACCGCGAGGTGCGGCCGGCGCTGGACCGGCAGACCCTCAGCTGGGAGCGCCGGGCGCTGGACGAGACGCTGATGCACGCCGCCGGCCAGGCCCTGATCGGCGAAAATGACTTCAGCGCGTTCCGCTCCGTGCAGTGCCAGGCGCTGCATGCGCGGCGTGAGCTGCAATCACTGCAGGTCAGCCGCCAGGGCGAAGTGATTGAAGTGGCCGTGCAGGGCAATGCATTCCTTCATCACATGGTCCGCAATATCGTCGGATCGTTGATCCTGGTGGGCAGCGGTGAAAAACCGGTGGAATGGATCGCCGAACTGCTGGCCGGGCGCGATCGCACCGTAGCCGGTCCCACCGCACCGCCGCAGGGCCTGGTGTTCCTTGGGCCCCTGTACCCCGACAACTGGCATCTGCCCGCCGAGGTCACGCTATGAGCCGCTCCTACTACCGCACGCGCATCAAGTTCTGTGGCATGACCCGTGCCGGCGATGTCCGCCTGGCCGGTGAGCTGGGCGTGGACGCAGTGGGTTTCATCTTTGCCCGCGAGAGCAGCCGCCGGGTTGCGCCTGCCGAAGCACGCGCGATGCGCCAGGCGATCGCGCCGATGGTTGATGTGGTGGCCCTGTTCCGCAACAACAGCAAGGAAGAGGTGCGCGAGGTGCTGCGCACGGTGCGGCCAACCCTGCTGCAGTTCCACGGCGAGGAAGACGAGAGCTTCTGCCGCAGCTTCAACATGCCCTACCTGAAGGCGATTGCCATGGGGGGCCGGGAAGAGGTCAATGCGCGCACGTTGCAGCTGCGTTACCCGAGCGCGGCGGGGTTCCTGTTCGACAGCCACGCTCCCGGCGGCGGCGGCGGTACCGGCGTGGCCTTCGACTGGGGCCGTATCCCGACCGGCCTGCACCGGCCGTTCCTGCTGGCCGGTGGGCTGAACCCGGAAAACGTCTACGACGCTGTGCTGGCCACGCTTCCCTGGGGCGTGGACGTGTCCAGCGGCATCGAACTGGAGCCGGGCATCAAGGACGGTTACAGGATGCGCACCTTCGTCGAGGAAGTGCGCCGCGCGGACTGCACGGTCCTGGAGTGATCCGCGCCCCCTGAGGGCGCACCCGGAACGTCATCGCCGACGGTGCATTCCGCCGGGTCTGTGTTCTTGCCTGTCGCGTGCCGTGCCATGAAGGCGGACGTCTACTGAATGCGGTGAGCATCCCACTTTCGGGTAATTCAGGATCCAGCGCCAGGAAGTCGACACCCCCCGAGCATCTGATCGGACACCATGGGCCCAGCCTGACCTGGCTGGGTGCGATGCGGTGTGCGTGTCGCTGGCCGCACCCATGAGATACGCCTTGGCTTTCGAACGAGGACGCAATGGATATGCGCCATCTCTCTTCCCACCGTATCCGCCTGGCCCGCCTGACGATCATGCCCGGCCTGCTGCTTGCATTGGGCGCGTGTGCGGGCGGTGACTCGTCCGCCCCGACTGCATCGGCACCGGCCGCTGCCACACCGGCAGGCGCAGCCGCCACAGCACCGGCGACGGTTCCGGCGGCAGCACCGGCTGCCGACGGCCTGGCGGCGCTGATCCAGGCCAGTGGCGTGAAATGCAGCAACGCCAATACGGGCAGCGGCTGCACGGCCGGCGATGTGGACAGCGGTGATTTCTACGATGTCGAACTGTCGCCGGACTGTGGTGACCAGGGCTTCTTCGCGGACGTAGCCGACGCCAAGGGCGTGGAGACGTTGAATGCGGTGCGATCCACCGGCAGCAAGGCCAGCGTGACCGCAAAGCTGTCGAAGGGGCAGCTGGTCTGCGTGCAGGGCATCGGGCGTACCGGACAGAATCCGCTGTTCTATTACGTCGTGGCGGTTCCCGCAGCAACGGTCGGCAAGTGCAAGGGCAACTCGTTGTGTGACACCTATGGCGACAGGCCGATCACTGGCCTGGCGAACACGGGGGGCGAGGCCTGCCATGTGGCGGCGCCGGGACATTACGCCGGGAACTGCGCGCAGGGCTGGGTCAGGGCGGACGTGCTCGACGTGTTTTCCAACGGAATGTAATCACGGTATCGATGCGGCCGACAAGCTGCAGAGCATCACGGTGCAGGATGGCAAGGCGTTCGTGATGGGCACGACGCCGGGCTTCCGCACCGCCATCGATCTGGCTCAGGCGCCACCGCCGATGGAGCAGACCAGTGCCAAGCTGCTGGCAGATCCGTCGCACCAGCAGCAGGTGCATGAGGAGCAGCAGCGGGTCGCGATGGGCGGTCGCTGAGGCTTGTGTTGCCGGCTTCGGGGGCGAACGCCACCCGGAGCCTTGTCTCATCGCAGCTGTGCTGCTGCCCAGTCGGCCAGGGCGTCCACCCGTGCATCGGCCGGGCCATCCGGCCGCGCCAGCACCCAGAAGCCGCCGGTGGCGGTAAATCCCCACGGTGCGACCAGCCGGCCTGCTGCCAGATCTTCGGCCACCAGCGGTTCCGGTGCGATCGCCGGGCCCAGCCCGGCCACCGCGGCTTCCAGCAGGTAGTACAGGTGCTCGAAGGCGGTGCCCAGCTGCAGCTTCGACACGTCCAGATCGTGCGCCTGTGCCCATGCCGGCCATGCCTGCGGCCGTGAGCTGGTGTGCAGGAGCGTCTCCTGCAACAGCGCCGACGGCGGTGCATGCCGCAGACGCTGCGCGGCCGGATGCGATGGCGCCACCACCACGCCGACCCGTTCCGGCGCCAGCTCGCATACCTGCCAGCCCCGTGGCCACGGGGCCTGCGCCAGCAGCAGCACGGCGTCCAGCGCCGCCTGCGCTTCGGTGAAACTGCCATCCAGTGCCGACCACTGCAGGCGCACGTCGGGCAGGGCAGCCTGCAATGCTGGCAGTCGTGGAATCATCCAGCGCGCCAGCACGCTGCCACTGCAGCCCAGTACCAGCGCCGGGGCTGCTGTCGGCCGCCGCAGTTCGCGCACGCAGTCTTCGATGCCGCTGAAGGCCTCGCTGCATGCTGCCTGCAGCCGCGTGCCCGCAGCGGTCAGGCGCAGGCCACGGCCGGCCCGCTGGAACAACGCCAGGCCAAGGTGATCCTCCAGCAGCTTCAACTGCCGGCTGACCGCGCCGTGGGTGACGTGCAGGTCCTGCGCGGCGCGCCCAACGCCGCCAAGGCGGGCCGTCGCTTCGAACGCGCGCAGCGCATTGAGGGGAGGCAGCAGGGAACGGCTCATGTGAGATTTCCTGACGATATGCGCCAGATAATATCCATTTTCCGGTCATGACCCGTGCGCTAGAGTATCCACCTGTCTGAACCACCGGTCGTATCCATGTCTGCCTCCCCCATTGCCGACTATCACGCCTTCCCGGATGCCCAGGGCCACTTCGGCCGCTATGGCGGCAGTTTCGTTGCCGAAACCCTGGTCGGCCCGCTGCAGGAACTGGCCCAGGCCTATGACCAGGCGCGCCAGGATCCCGCATTCCAGCTGGCCTATGACCGCGATCTGGCGCACTACGTGGGCCGGCCGAGCCCGATCTATCACGCCCAGCGCCTGAGCGATCACGTCGGTGGCGCGCAGATCCTGCTCAAGCGCGAGGACCTGAACCACACCGGCGCGCACAAGATCAACAACACCATCGGCCAGGCCTTGCTGGCCGCGCGGATGGGCAAGAAGCGCATCATTGCCGAGACCGGTGCCGGCCAGCATGGCGTGGCCAGTGCCACGGTTGCCGCGCGGCTGGGCCTGGAATGCGTGGTGTACATGGGCGCCACCGACATCGAGCGGCAGAAGATCAATGTTTACCGCATGAAGCTGCTGGGCGCGACGGTGGTGCCGGTCACTTCCGGCTCGGCCACCCTGAAGGACGCACTCAACGAAGCCATGCGCGACTGGGTGACCAACGTGCAGGACACCTTCTACATCATCGGCACCGTGGCCGGCCCGGATCCGTATCCGCGCATGGTTCGTGACTTCAATGCCATCGTCGGCCGTGAGGCGCGCGAGCAGATGCTGGCCGAGTACGGCCGCCTGCCCGATGCGATCACCGCCTGCGTGGGCGGCGGCAGCAATGCCATCGGCCTGTTCCATGCCTTCCTCAACGACCGCCAGGTCGAGATCGTCGGCGCCGAAGCCGCCGGTGACGGCATCAACACCGGCCGTCACGCCGCTTCGATCGCTGCCGGTCGCCCGGGTGTGCTGCACGGCAACCGCACCTATGTGCTGTGCGACGACGACGGCCAGATCATCGAGACCCACTCGGTATCAGCCGGCCTGGACTATCCGGGCGTCGGCCCGGAGCACGCATTCCTGGCCGATACCGGTCGCGCACGGTACCTCGGCATCACCGACGAGGAAGCGCTGCAGGCTTTCCATCTGCTGGCGCATACCGAAGGCATCCTGCCGGCACTGGAGTCCAGCCATGCGTTGGCGCAGGCGATCAAGCTGGCGCGTGAGCGACCGCGTGACCAGATCGTCCTCTGCAATCTATCCGGCCGCGGTGACAAGGACGTGCACACCATCGCCGCGCGCGAAGGGCTGGTCCTGTGAGCGCGCTGCTGCGCAACAGCGGCGTGCTTCTGCTGGCGTTGGGCCTGGCCGCGTGCCAGCCGCCGGAACCGCCGGTGCTGGCACCGGCCGCCAAGGCCACCACGCAGCCGGCCCAGCAGCCGACCGCCAATGATGACCTCGACCCGATGGCGCGTACGCCGATCGTCGATCCACCGTCTGCGCAAGGCGCGGACAGCGACGACGTGCCTGCAGTGGCCTCGGTGGCGCTGGATCATGCCGGCGAGGTGCTGGTCGGCCAGCACATGAGTGACCTGAAGGCCCTGGGTCCCTGGAAAGCGCAGGGCGCGAAGGAGTTCTTCGAAGGCGACTGCGAGTACTACGATGGCAAGGCGCTGCCGGCCGGCGTGTCGATGATGACCGATGACGAGCGCGTGGTGCGTTTCGATCTGAAGCCGGGTGACGACCCGGAGCTGCCGGTTGAGCAGCCCGGTCCGTTTGGCCTGCGCGTCGGCATGACCCGCGCACAGGCCATGGCGCAGTTTCCGAATCCGCCGGTGTCCAGTCCGCATGCCTATGACGGCGACCAGGGCGAGTACCTCACCTGGCAGGACCCGGGCTCGGACCTGGGCATCCGCCTGGAACTCTATGAAGGGAAGGTCACCCGGATGTACTGGGGGACCAGCGATGCGATTGAACTGATTGAAGGATGTGCCTGAGATGCCCGTATCCCGACTCGATGCCTGTTTCCAGCGCCTGCGCGAGCAGCAGCGCAAGGCACTTATCCCCTTCGTCACCGCCGGTGATCCCTCGCTGGAGGCCACGGTGCCGGTCATGCACGCGCTGGTCGATGCCGGTGCCGATGTGATCGAGCTGGGCGTGCCGTTCTCCGACCCGATGGCCGATGGCCCGACCATCCAGCGCAGCTCCGAGCGCGCGCTGGCACGGGGGGCTGGCAGCCGCTACGTCCTGCAGGCCGTGGCGCAGTTCCGCGAGCGCGACGCGCAGACCCCGGTGGTGCTGATGGGCTACCTCAACCCGGTGGAGATCCATGGCTACGCGGCCTTCGCCAAGGCCGCCGTCGACGCAGGCGTGGACGGCGTACTGCTGGTCGACCTGCCGCCGGAAGAAGCGGGTGAAGCGCAGCAGGCCTTCGATGCAGCCGGCCTGGCACTGGTCCTGCTGGCGTCGCCGACCACCAGCGAAGCGCGGGCCGACAAGCTGCTGGCGCTGGCCCGTGGCTATCTCTACTACGTCAGCTTTGCCGGTGTCACCGGCGCGTCCGAACGCCTGGACAGCGATGCCGCCAGTGCCCGCCTGCAGGCCCTGCGCGCGCGCGCTTCAGTGCCGGTGGTTGCTGGCTTCGGCATCAAGGACGCCGCCAGTGCGGCGGCGATGGCGCGCCAGGCCGATGGCGTGGTGGTTGGCAGTGCACTGGTGGCGGTGCTGGCCGAAGCGGGCTCGGCTGAAGAGGCCGCGCAGCGCGCTGGAGCTTTCCTGGCCCCGCTGCGGCAGGCGCTGGACGCGTAACGGTCGTGCCGGCCGCCGGCCGGCATCTTCCTGACGGCCACATGCAAGTGCTGCCGGCCAGCGGCCGGCACTACCCCTGGGTCTGCACGTAAGGGGCTGCCGGCCAGCGGCCGGCACTACCCATGGATCTGCACGTGGGGGCTGCCGGCCAGCGGCCGGCACTACCCATGGGTCTGCACGTAGGGGCTGCCGGCCAGCGGCCGGCACTACCCATGGGTCTGCACGTAGGGGCTGCCGGCCAGCGGCCGGCATGACCCAGCACCTAAACGTACGTCCCAGCATGGTTTTTTCCGGCGGCTCCGTGGCCGGCAAGGGGGTGCACGGGCAGGGAAAGCGGAGCTAGACTGTCCGCCTTTGCGGCCCTCGGGCCGCCCTGAACGGAAGTGTCCTCCCGCATGAGTTGGCTCAGCAAGTTGATGCCGTCCGGCATCCGCACCGACAACACCCCCAGCAAGAAGCGCAGTGTCCCCGAGGGCCTGTGGGAAAAGTGCAGCAACTGCGGCAGCGCGTTGTACCGTCCGGAACTGGAAGAGAACCTGGAGGTCTGCCCGAAGTGCGGCCACCACATGGCGATCCGCGCGCGTGCGCGCCTGGCCGCCCTGTTCGACGCCGACAGCACCACCGAGATCGGTGCGCGCCTGGGGCCGACCGACCTGCTCAAGTTCAAGGACCAGAAGAAGTACAGCGAGCGCATCAAGATCGCGCAGAAGAACACGGGTGAGTACGACGCGCTGATCGCCATGCGCGGTCTGCTCAAGGGCCGTGCACTGGTGGCCTCGTCGTTCGACTTCGCCTTCATGGGCGGCTCGATGGGCTCGGTGGTGGGTGAGCGTTTCGCGCTGGCCGCCGAAACCGCAGTCGAAATCGGTGCCCCCTACGTGTGCTTCTCGCAGAGTGGCGGCGCGCGCATGCAGGAAGGCCTGTTCTCGCTGATGCAGATGGCCAAGACCTCGGCCGCACTGGGCAAGCTGCGTGAAGCGGGCCTGCCGTACATCTCGGTGCTGACCCACCCGACCACCGGTGGCGTGTCGGCCTCGTTCGCGATGCTGGGCGACATCAACATCGCCGAGCCGCAGGCGCTGATCGGCTTCGCCGGCCCGCGCGTGATCGAGCAGACCGTGCGCGAGAAGCTGCCGGAAGGCTTCCAGCGTTCGGAGTTCCTGCTGGAACACGGTGCCATTGACCAGATCTGTGACCGCCGCGAGATGCGCGACCGCCTGTCCGATCTGCTGGCAATGCTGGGCCGTCAGCCGGCCCCGGAGGTGGCTTGATGGGAGGCCGCAAGTACTTCGGTACTGACGGCATCCGTGGGCGGGTCGGCCAAGGCGTGATCTCGGCCGATTTCGTGCTGCGCCTGGGCAACGCCCTGGGCCGTGTCCTGGTCGCCCAGCGCGGCCAGGACGGGCGCCGGCCGATCGTGGTGATCGGCAAGGACACCCGCATTTCCGGCTACATGTTCGAAGCGGCGCTGGAGGCCGGCCTGGTCGCTGCCGGCGCCGACGTACAGCTGCTGGGGCCGATGCCGACCCCGGCGGTGGCGTTCCTGACCCGCACGCTGGGCGTGGACGCCGGCATCGTCATCAGCGCTTCGCACAACCCGCATTACGACAACGGCATCAAGTTCTTCTCCGCCCAGGGCGAGAAGCTCGACGACGCCACCGAACTGGCCCTGGAAGCGGCGCTGGACGTTCCGTTCACCACCGCCGAATCGGAGAAGCTGGGCAAGGCGTCGCGCGCGCGCGAAGCGGTCGGCCGCTACATCGAGTTCTGCAAGGCCAGCGTGCCGCGCGCGTTCGACCTGCGTGGCGTGCGCCTGGTGCTGGATTGCGCACACGGCGCCACCTACCAGATCGCACCGCTGCTGTTCCGCGAACTGGGCGCCGAGGTGATCGGCATCGGTGCCGAGCCCAACGGCGTCAACATCAACGCCGGTGTGGGTTCCACCCATATCGACAACCTGGCGGCCAAGGTCCGCGAGACCCGCGCCGATCTCGGCATCGCCTTCGATGGTGATGGCGACCGTGTGCTGATGGCCGACGACCAGGGCAACCCGGTCGACGGTGACGACCTGCTGTACATCCTGGCCCGCGCCTGGAAGGACGAAGGCCGCCTGCGCGGCCCGGTGGTCGGCACGCTGATGAGCAACTACGGCGTGGAGAAAGCTTTCGCCGATCTGCAGATCCCGTTCGTGCGCAGCAACGTTGGTGATCGATACGTGCACCAGGCGCTGGTCGAAGGCGGGGGCGTGCTTGGCGGTGAGGCCTCGGGCCACCTGCTGTGCCTGGACCGGGCGACCACCGGCGACGGTATTGTCAGTGCCCTGCAGGTACTGGTGGCACTGCGCAACGGCGGCCAGACCCTGCGCCAGGCGCTGAAGGGTTTGGAGCGGGTGCCGCAGAAAACGGTCAACGTGCGGTTGGGCAATGTCTCGGCCAAGGCCACGGTGCAGGCCGACAGTGTGCAGGCCGCGCTGGCGGCCGCGCAGCAGTCGGTGGCCGGCCGCGGTCGCGCGTTCCTGCGCCCGTCGGGTACCGAGCCGGTGGTGCGGGTTACCGTCGAAGCCGATGACGCCACGCTGATGCAGGAGACACTCGATCGCTTGTCCGCTGCGGTGCGCGAAGCCGCTGCCTGAGCAGCGTGGCAATCCCGCGTGTTGCACCCGACATGGCCGCGTATGCGGCCATGTTTTTTTCTGGGAGGGGGACTCAACCGTGCGCGACCCGCGATCGCGTTCAGCTGCGGCTGCGCACCTTGTGACGCGTCGTGTACGGGCGTTTCCGACCGCTGGGTCCTGCCCGCATCAGCGCGCGGGCAGGTGCTCTCGCACTGCACCTTGTGCGGCGCGTGACATCGCCCGCTGCCACTTCCAGGTGTCCCGGCACATGTCGGTGAGATCGTGACGCGCCTTCCAGCCCAGCTCGCGCAGCGCCAGCGAGGCATCGGCGAAGCTGACCGCGATGTCGCCATCGCGCCGCGGTACGATGCGGAACGGAACCCGTACGCCGGTGGTGAGCTCGAAGGCCTGGATCAGTTCCAGCACGCTGTGGCCCTGGCCGGTGCCAAGGTTGAGGGTGATGCTGCGCCGCTGGTCGCGAAGGAACTGCAGGGCCAGCACGTGGGCGCTGGCAACGTCCTGCACATGGATGTAGTCGCGCACGCCGGTACCATCATGGGTCGGATAGTCGTCCCCGAAGACCTGGACCTCCGGCAGCAGCCCGGCGGCGACCTGCGCGATGTAGGGCATCAGGTTGCTCGGCGTGCCATGCGGCAGCTCGCCGATCAGCGCGCTGGCGTGGGCGCCGACCGGGTTGAAGTAGCGCAGCGTCGCGATATGCAGGTCCTGGCCCGTTGCCGCCAGGTCGGCAAGCAGCTGCTCGACCACCAGCTTGGTGCGCCCATAGGGCGTCATCGCACAGGTTGAAGCGGTCTCGGCCACCGGGCAGTGGTCCTGGTTGCCGTACACCGTTGCCGAAGAGCTGAAGACCAGCAACTGCACGCCTGCATCCTGCATGGCACCGAGCAGGGCAATCGAACCGCTGATGTTGCTGTCGAAGTACTGCAGTGGAATCTTCTGGGATTCGCCCACGGACTTGAGCGCTGCGAAGTGCAGTACGGCATCGATCGCGTGCTCCTGCATCAAGGCGGCCATGCGCGGCCGGTCCCGGATGTCAGCCTGCACGAACACCGGTGCAGTGCCGGTGATCCGTCCGATGCGCTCGACCACGCTGGCGTCGCTGTTGCACAGCGAGTCCACGATGACCACGCCGTGCCCCTGCTGCTGCAGCTCCACGCATGCATGCGAGCCGATGTAGCCAGCACCGCCGGTCACCAGTACGTTCATTGCCTTCACTGTCCCTTTGAGTCCATTCGAAAACCGGGTGTTGCCGCGATCAAGATGAACGTGGCCTCCTACGGGCCAGGCACCATCTTCTTCTGCCGCGCCTTGAAGCCGTTGAAGATCGGCGCGATCAACGGGTTGTAGCTCCATGCGATGCGCTTGCGCAGCCAGCTGGCCGGCCGGTTGCGGATCGCGAAGCGATAGATCCGCTCCGGATCGCCGCCAATCACGTTGCGGCCGAAGGGATGGGTGGTGTGCAGGTAGCGGAAGCCCTGTTCGCGTGCCACTTCGATGTAGTCATCGTCGAAGTCACCATAGGGCCAGCACAGCGTATCGGAGACTTCGCCGAGCTTCTCCAGCAGCGTCTGCTTCGCCATGGCCAGGTCGCCGCTGATGCCTTCGCGGCGCTGCGCACGGTCCAGGTCATCGCGCTTGAGCCAACGGGTGTGGCTGTGGGTATGGCAGTGGACCTCGAACGTGCCGGCTTCGATTGCCGCACGCGCTTCGCTCCAGCGCATCATCACTTCGTCGCTGCGGCCCTGCTTGTAGATCAGGTCCTCGCAGGCGCGATGTTCCGGCGTGGCCGGCAGCTCGGCGCCTTCGATGCCTGCATGCGGGCGGATCGGACCTTCGTGCATCCAGCCGGTGACCACGAAGACCACCGCATGCATGCCGTATTTCTGCAGGATCGGATGGGCGTAGACCCAGTTGTCCAGGTAGCCGTCGTCGAACGTGATCACGATCGATTTGCGCGGCACCGGCTTCCCGGCGAGAAAGCCGGCGTACTGGTCCAGCGTCAGCGAGGTCCAGCCGGTCCGTGCGAGCCAGGCGATCTGGCTCTCGAAGTTCTCCGGGGATACGGTGATCATTCCCGGCGAGTTGCTGACATGGTGGTGCATCAGCACCGGTACGGTTCTGGCGTTAGCCATGACCCAGCTCCTTCAACCATTGGAGGTAGTAGTTTTCAGTGGCCTCTCCGTGGCCGGCCGCGCTGAACTGCTTGGCGCTGCGGATCCAGTCCCAACCGGCGCGGCCCATCTGCCGGCGACGTTCCTGATCATCCACCAGCAGCCGCAACGCACCAGTGAGGGCGGCGTCATCACCCAGCCGGGTGAGGATGGCGTTGCTGCCTTCCACCAGCATTTCAGGCACGCCGCCAACGCGATGCGAGACGATCGGCAGTGCCGCCTGCGCCGCCTCGAGGAACACGGTCCCCGAGGCTTCCTTGTGGGTGGCCAGGGCGAAGATGTCGAAACCGGCCATCAGCCGGTGTGCGTCGCTGCGGAAGCCGAGCAGGTGCACCTGGCGCTCCAGCCCGAGTTCGCTGCGCAGGGCCTGCAGGCGGCCCATGACCGGCTCGCCGTCGCCGACCACGGCCAGGTGCAGGTCGGGATTGGTCTTGCATAGTGGCGCCATGGCGCGCAGCAGCTCGGCATGGCCCTTGGGCTCGCGCAGCACGGCCACGCAGCCGACCACGATGTCGCGCTCGGCGAAACCGAGTTCGGCGCGGACCTGTGCGCGGGTGGCCTGCAGGTTCTCCCAGGGATCGCCCTGCTCGGTCATGCCCCAGCGCGGCGGCGTCGCCATGGGGGGCACGATGCCGATGCGCTCGGCGGCAATGCCGCGGTCGACCAGCAGCCGCTTGACGAAATCGCTGACGGTGATGATCCGGTGCGGAAGACCGGTATAGGTCAGCAACGAATTGACCGGACTCATCAGGTGGCGCGAGCGCACCACCAGTGGCGTGCCGCCCAGGCGTGCGCCGGCCGCGGCGATCAGTGCGTCGCGGCGGCTGGTGGTGTTGACCACGTCGTAGCGCTCGCGGCGTACCAGGCGTGACACCGACCAGATGCCGCGCAGCAGCCGTGCCAGGCCGCCCATGCGCAGGGTATGCACGGTGAAGCCATCGTCGCGCGCGAGCTGGGCCAGGCGGGCATCGGGCTGGCACAGCAGGGACACCTGGTGCCCTCGCGCACGCATCACCTGCATGTGGCGGAAGATGTAGATCTCCTGGCCGCCCATTCCCCGGGCAGCTTCGGTATGCAGGATCCGCAGCGAGCGTTTCATGGAATCCATCCTCTGTGGTCAGCGGTTGCGGAAGCGGGTCAGCGCTTCCCATGCGGTACGGACGGCGCCGGCATCCGGGGCCTGGCGCGGCAGCGGGCGGTAATGCAGGTCAAGCGCCGTCGCATTGCCGAACTTGTCGAACACGTAGATGCCATTGCCATGGCGGACGGCGCGTTGTGACCAGCTTTCCACCACCAGTGCGCGCTCGCCTGCGGGTTCGGCCAGCAGATCCTGGCCGGTGCTGAAGTCGCTCAGTGCGTTCTCGCAGCCCAGGGCGTGGCGCATCAACGTCGGCACCCAGTCCTCATGTGAACTGGTGCGTGTCTCATGGCCGCTGGCCTGGCCGGGCCAGTGCAGCACGAACGGTACCTGCAGCTGGTAGTCGGAGAAGTTGCCGTTGTGGCCCCAGTAGTTCAGCTTCAGGTCGTTGAACTCCTCGGCGTGGTCGCCGGTGACCAGGACGATGGTGTTCTGATCCAGGCCCTGCGCGCGCAGATCGTCCAGCAGGGTGCCGACGAGGCTGTCGGCGTAATGCACGGCGGTCCGGTAACGGTTCAGTTCCGGGGCCGGGTCGTGGTCCGGACCGAACCTGAGGAAGTCGATTTCCTGCGCCATCGGGGTCGCCAGCGGCGGGTAGCCTGCGGGCATGTGGTAGGGCGCATGGGTGGAATCGAGGAAGACGAAGCCGAACCACGGCGTGTGCGCTGCCTGGCTTGCACGGATGTCCTTCTGAAGCGAGGCTACGATGCTGCTGTCACGGCCTTCCGAACCCAGGCCGGGCGGGCCCTGGTGCAGCTGGTCGCGGACGTCCGCAAATGCAGTGCGGTCGAATTCCGGGCTGTACATCGGCGCGCTGCCGTACAGATGCAGGTCGTACCCCTGCTGGCCCAGCACCTTGAACAGCTGTGAGCCGCGCTGTTCGTCAAGCATGCTTTGCCAGTAGCCGCCCGGCAGGCCGTAGAGCAGGCCGAACAGGCCATAGCGGGTGGCGTTGCCCGTGCTGAAATGGCGGTCGTAGACACGAGCGGAGGCCGCCAGTGCCGAGGTGTTCGGCATGGTCTGCGGGGTAAGCGCATCGTGGCGCAGCGATTCCAGCACGACCATCAGTACATTGGGCCGCTGTGGGCTCTGGCAGCGCAGTGGCTGCAGCGGATACAGCAGCTGCGCATGGCGAGGATCGGGCAGGCCGACCTGCTGTTCACTGACCACGCCCAGCCTGCGCATGAAGCTCTTGGCGGTGATCGGCTGGGCCCAGGGCAGGTAGTTCCACTGGGCAATCACGTCACGGTCGCCGCGTGCGTCGTAGTAGACGGTGGCCACCTGGCCGCTCGCCATCAGCAGGGCGACCACCGCCCAGGCCTGCAGCACCCTGCGCCGGCGGGGCGCGGCCGGCAGCAGCTTCCAGCACGCCCAGGCCAGGATGCCCTCGGCGGTGAAAATGGCCGCCACCAGCAGGCCGACCTGTACCCAGGTCTTCCACGACAACGCAACCTGGTCCTGCAGGGCGCCGCCGAACACCATGTTCAGGACCATGGCATTGAGGTGGAAGCGGTACAGGGTGAACACCTTGGCGTCGACCAGCAGCAGGCACAACCACAAGCCCTGCAGCAGTACCGCACTGATGCTCAGCGTGCGCGCGCTGCGCGGCCACAGGCCCAGCAGCAGTGGCAGCGCGCCGGCCAGCGCGCCGAAGGCGAGCAGGTGCCCGGGCAGGGCAATCGCGAGATAGGCCAGGCCCTGGTGGCCGCCCGGGTTGTCGTACAGCGGCACGTTGCCGAGGGTGATCATCGTCGCCAGCAGCGCATTGCCCAGGACGAACAGGGACCACCACGCAAGCCGGCGCCAGCGAAGGGCAGGGCCCGCAGAGGGAAGGGCGATGGCGGCTGGGGCGTCGGGCATGGTGCGTCGGGTCGGGGAGGCGCGGTCGGGGAGGCGCGGTCGGGGCTTGCGCTGCCAACGTGATGGATTCGTTAAATTGTGCGCAGGTCGCGCATTGTATCGATTTGTTTCCGAGGATCGAGTAGCGTCCGCCGGGTGATCTGTCACAATGTTCAGGCGGGCCATGAATGCGCAGGCCCCCCAGACCCAATGACAAGCCAGGAATTGCTGTGAGCCAGATCCCCACCCTCGACATCACCCGTTTCGACAGCGACCGCGAGGCCTTCGTGGCCGAGCTGGGCGCGGCCTACCGCCAATGGGGATTCGCGGGCATCCGCAACCACGGCATTCCGCAGGCCGACATCGACGCGGCCTACGATGCCTTCAAGGCCTTCTTCGCCCTGCCGGAAGAGGTCAAGCGCAAGTACCACGTGGCCGGCAGCGGCGGCGCCCGCGGCTATACTCCCTTCGGCGTGGAAACCGCCAAGGGCTCCAAGCACTTCGACCTGAAGGAGTTCTGGCACATCGGTCGTGAAATCGCCGACGACTCCAAGTACCGCGACGTGATGGCACCGAACCTGTGGCCGACCGAGGTCGAGGGCTTCCGTGAGCGCGGCTACGGCCTGTACCAGGCGCTGGACAACCTGGGTTCGCGCGTGCTGTCCGCGCTGGCCCTGCACATCGGCCTGCCGGAAGACTTCTTCGCCGACAAGACCAACTTCGGCAACTCGATCCTGCGCCCGATCCACTACCCGCCGATCACCACCGACGACATCCCGAACGTGCGTGCCGGCGCGCATGGCGACATCAACTTCATCACCCTGCTGGTCGGCGCCAGCGCCGCGGGCCTGGAGGTGCAGTCGCATGAGGGCGAGTGGGTGCCGTTCACCTCGGACGCGGACACCATCGTGGTCAACATCGGCGACATGCTGCAGCGCCTGACCAACCATGTGTACCCGTCGACGATCCATCGCGTGGTCAACCCCCCGGGCGAGCTGGCCCGCCAGCCGCGTTACTCGGTGCCGTTCTTCCTGCACCCGAACCCGGATTTCCTGATCGACGTGCTGCCCTCGTGCATCACCCCGGAGAACCCGAGCCGGTACCCGGAGCCGATCACCGCCCACGGCTTCCTCGAGGAGCGCCTGCGCGAGATCAAGCTGAAGTAAAGAAAAGTGAGGCCGCCGAAAGGCGGCCTTTGTCTTTGCAGGGTTGCACCCTGCACCCGCGGTAGTGCCGGCCGCTGGCCGGCAAGTCCAAAGCCAAAGCGGCTCTGGGTTTCTGCGTGTTGGGCGGGGCGGTGTGGGTTGGCAGGACACGCCGTGAACCCCCAGACCGGCCCAGCCGCTGGCGGCTGTGCGTTCGGGCGCTTGCGAAGCAGTGCTTCGCAAGCAAAGCGCCCTCACCCCTGGGGGCTCGATGGCGCCATCCATGGCGCCAACGGTCCTGCCAACCCACACCTCCCCGCCTTCGACAGTTTCCCGGTGACGGTTGGTGGGTGTCGACCTTGGTCGACACGGTAGATCCACGCCTTGCGTGGATGAGATCTGTCGGATCGAAGTGGGGTAGGGGTTGGTCCAGCCGGCAGCAACCCGGAATGCAGCTTTTGCCTTTGCTCCTGCTCTTCTTTTTTCTTTCCGTGGCGGGCGGAACCGCCGGACTGTGTCAGAGGCCGGGCGGGTGGGGATGGCGGGGGTGTCCGCGGCATGGATGCCGCGGCCAAGCCCCCAGGGACGGGTTTACGGCGTCCCCCGGCATCCTCACCCGCCCGGCCAATCTCACCAATCCAACCGGTGATACGCGACCAACCCGCCCCCCGCCACGAGGGGCTGCGCCGTTGGCTGAAAATCCATGTAACCGCTTACAAGGAAACGGATTTTTGCCGCAGCGGGTATCATGACCGGCTGACTTCACACAGGAGCCACCCGCTCATGCGCCGCAAGATCGTCGCCGGAAACTGGAAGCTGCATGGCAGCCGTCAATTCGCCAATGAACTGCTGGGGCAGGTGGCTGCCGGGCTGCCGCTGGAGGGGGTGGACGTGGTGATCCTGCCGCCGCTGCCGTACCTGGGCGAGCTGGTCGAGGACTTCGGCGAGACCGGCCTGGCCTTTGGCGCGCAGGACGTGAGCAGCAACGAGAAGGGCGCCTACACCGGCGAGGTCTGCGCGGCCATGCTGGTCGAGGTCGGGGCCCGCTATGGCCTGGTCGGCCATTCCGAGCGCCGCCAGTACCACCACGAGAGCAGCGAGCTGGTCGCGCGCAAGTTCGCCGCCGCCCAGCACGCCGGCCTGGTGCCGGTGCTGTGCGTGGGCGAGACCCTGGAACAGCGCGAGGCCGGGCAGACCGAAGCGGTCATCGCCAGCCAGCTGGCACCGGTGCTGGAGCTGGTTGGCGCGGCCGGTTTCGCCCAGGCTGTGGTCGCCTATGAGCCGGTCTGGGCCATCGGTACCGGCCGTACCGCCACCAAGGAGCAGGCACAGCAGGTGCACGCGTTCATCCGTGGCGAAGTCGCGCGTATCGATGCTAGAATCGCTGATTCACTGCCCATTGTTTACGGCGGTAGCGTGAAGCCCGACAATGCCGGGGAACTGTTCGCGCAGCCGGATGTCGATGGTGGGCTGGTCGGCGGCGCCTCCCTGGTGGCTGCGGACTTCCTGGCCATCGCAAGGGCGGCGGCCGCGAACTAATCCTAGAAGTATTGTCCGAGGGCGGTTTCCAATGCTGATGTTGATCCTCAATGTCGTCTACGTGCTGGTCGCTGTGGCCATGATCGCGCTGATCCTGATGCAGCGTGGCTCGGGTGCGGCGGCGGGTTCGGGCTTTGGTGCCGGCGCCTCGGGTACGGTGTTCGGTGCGCGTGGCGCCTCGAACTTCCTGTCCAAGTCGACCAAGTGGCTGGCCGTCGTGTTCTTCGGCATCAGCCTCTTCATGGCCTGGTATGCCGGTCATGGCAGTCGTCCGGCGGCCGACCAGGATCTGGGCTTGATGTCCGCCCCGGCGGCGGTCGCTCCGGCGGCTCCGGCAGGCGAATTGCCGGCCGTTCCGAAGGCTGATGCGGTCCCGGCCGCCCCGGTTCCGGCCGCGAATGTGCCGGCTCAGGCGGAATCTTCGGTTTCTGGTGAAGAAAAGCCTTCGGAAGGCTCCCAGAAACACTGAAGCCGGTTACAATACGCGGCGCATCGGGAAGATAGTCTGATGTGATCGTTTGCCCAGGTGGCGGAATTGGTAGACGCACTACCTTGAGGTGGTAGCGACTTAGGTCGTAGGGGTTCGAGTCCCCTCTTGGGCACCATTTGTAAGTAAAGCGGGTTCGCCTGGCGCGCAAGGCGCCAGGTAGATTCCCGTCCACTCCCCCATGCCAAAGCGCCTGCAGGCGCAGCGGCAGAGGCAAGAGAGAATCGCTGTGCTGGCCGAATATTTGCCGTCTCTGCTGTTTCTGATCGTTGCCACCGGTATCGGCATTACGCTGATGCTGGTTGGTCGATTCCTCGGTCCCCGCCGCCCCGATCTGGAAAAGCTGTCGCCGTACGAGTGCGGCTTCGAGGCCTTCGAAGACGCGCGCATGAAGTTCGACGTGCGCTACTACCTGATCGCGATCCAGTTCATCGTCTTCGACCTGGAAATCATCTTCATCGTGCCGTGGACCCAGGTCTTCATGGAGCTGGGCGCGCGTTCGCTCGTCACCATGGGCCTGTTCGTCGGCATGCTGTTCCTCGGTTTCATTTACGTCTGGAAGAAGGGAGCGCTGGAATGGGAGTGATTCAGACTCTCGATGGCCTCATGAACAACCCCACGCCGGAAGGCCGGGTTGATGACATCCTGCGGCCGGAAGGCGACAACCCGCTGCTGGAAAAGGGCTTCGTCACCACCAGCGTCGATGCACTGCTGAACTGGGCGCGCACCGGCTCGATGTGGCCGATGACCTTTGGTCTGGCCTGCTGCGCGGTCGAGATGATGCACGCCGGCGCCGCGCGCCTGGACCTTGACCGCTACGGCGTGGTGTTCCGCCCGTCGCCGCGCCAGTCCGACGTGATGATCGTGGCCGGTACCCTGGTCAACAAGATGGCCCCGGCGCTGCGCAAGGTCTACGACCAGATGCCGGACCCGAAGTGGGTCATCTCGATGGGTAGCTGCGCCAATGGTGGCGGCTATTACCACTACTCCTATTCTGTCGTGCGCGGCTGTGATCGCGTGGTGCCGGTGGACGTCTACGTCCCGGGTTGCCCGCCGACCGCCGAGGCGCTGGTGTACGGGATCCTGCAGCTGCAGAAGAAGATCTGGCGTACACAGACCATCGCCCGCTGACCCCTTCACCTGACAAGAGCGCGCCAAGCCCCCATGGCAGAGCAAGCATCCTTCATCGACCGACTCTCCGCACGTTTCGCTGGTGCGAAGGTCATCGTGGTCGAACCCCGCGGCGAAGTGACGCTGGAAGTGCCTGCCGCCGAGTGGCACGCCACCGCCCTGGCGCTGCGTGACGAGTTTGGTTTCGAGCAGGCCGTGGATCTCTGCGGCGTCGATTACCTGGGTTATGGCTCCGACGAATGGGACACCGCCGACGTGTCCTCGCAGGGCTTCAGCCGTGGCGTCGAAGGCAAGGCCCAGGGCCGTTTCGCGTGGGGTGAGTTCCCCACCGAGGAAAACGGTGCCGACGGTGCCCGCCCGCAGCACATGCCGACCCAGCGTTTCGCCGTGGTCGCCCAGCTGCGCTCGTACCAGCACAACCTGATGATGCACCTGCGCTGCTTCGCCCCTGACGAAGCACTGCCGGTGGTGTCCTCGCTGACCGGCATCTGGCCGGGCCTGAACTGGTTCGAGCGCGAAGCGTTCGACCTGTACGGCGTGATCTTCGAAGGCCACCCGGACCTGCGCCGGATCCTGACCGACTACGGTTTCGTCGGCCATCCGTTCCGCAAGGACTTCCCGCTGATCGGCAATGTCGAAGTCCGCTACGACGAAGAAAAGAAGCGCGTGATCTACGAACCGGTCACCTCGGTGGAGCCGCGTGTCGGCGTGCCGCGCGTGATCCGCGACGACGCCCGTCTGCAGACCGCAGAAGGTGAGCGCGCGCAGGAGGCAGTGAAGTGAGCCACGTACACCAGGCCGGCGAAGCATTCGCCAGCAACGCCGCCGAAAGCCGGCAGGAAATCCGCAACTACACCATGAACTTCGGCCCGCAGCATCCGGCCGCTCACGGTGTGCTGCGCCTGATCCTGGAAATGGACGGTGAAACCATCATGCGCGCCGACCCGCACGTGGGTCTGCTGCACCGTGGTACCGAAAAGCTGGCCGAGTCCAAGCCGTTCAACCAGTCGATCGGCTACATGGATCGACTGGATTACGTGTCGATGATGTGCAACGAGCACGCCTACGTGCGCGCGATCGAGACCCTGATGGGCATCGAGGCGCCGGAGCGTGCGCAGTACATCCGCACCATGTACGACGAGATCACCCGCATCCTCAACCACCTGATGTGGCTGGGCTCCAACGCGCTCGACCTGGGTGCGATGGCGGTGATGCTGTACGCCTTCCGCGAGCGCGAAGAGCTGATGGACTGCTATGAAGCAGTCTCCGGCGCACGCATGCACGCGGCGTACTACCGTCCGGGCGGTGTCTACCGCGACCTGCCGGACCACATGCCGAAGTACAAGGAGTCGCGCTGGCACAAGGGCAAGGCGCTGAAGCAGCTCAATGCTTCGCGCGAGGGCTCGCTGCTGGACTTCCTGGAGAACTTCACCGTCGAGTTCCCCAAGCGCATCGACGAATACGAAACCCTGCTGACCGACAACCGTATCTGGAAGCAGCGTACCGTCGGCATCGGCGTGGTGACGCCGGAACTGGCGCACCAGTGGGGCATGACCGGCGTGATGCTGCGTGGCTCGGGCGTCGCCTGGGACCTGCGCAAGAAGCGCCCGTACGCCAAGTACGATGCCGTCGATTTCGACATCCCGCTGGGCAAGGAAGGCGACTGCTACGACCGCTACCTGGTCCGCGTTGCCGAAATGCGCGAGTCCAACCGCATCATCAAGCAGTGCGTGGCGTGGCTGAAGGCCAACCCGGGCCCGGTGATGGTGAAGAACTTCAAGGTCGCTCCGCCCAAGCGCGAGGACATGAAGGACGACATGGAAGCGCTGATCCACCACTTCAAGCTGTTCAGCGAAGGCTACTGCGTGCCGGCCGGCGAGACCTACTCGGCGGTGGAAGCCCCGAAGGGCGAATTCGGCTGCTACCTGGTCTCCGATGGCGCCAACAAGCCGTTCCGCGTGCACCTGCGTGCGCCGGGCTTCGCCCACCTGTCCTCGATCGATTCGATCGTGCGCGGCCACATGCTGGCCGACGTGGTGGCGATGATCGGTACCTACGACCTGGTGTTCGGCGAGGTTGACCGGTAATGCCGTCCGCCACGCCAACGCCCGCTGCAGGCAGCCGGCGCAAGCCGGCGCCGCAGTTTCTGGAATTTCACGTTATGCATTTCGCTGAGGTCGGCCGATGAAGGCGACAGGTAATTTCGAGGCGGCGCGCGACGTCGACCCGATGGTGGTGCTGAGCGACAAGACCCGCGCTCACATCGATCACTGGCTGTCCAAGTTCCCGCCGGACCGCAAGCGCTCTGCCGTGCTGCAGGGCCTGCATGCGGCCCAGGAGCAGAACCAGGGCTGGCTGACCGACGAGCTGATCGCCGGCGTGGCCAAGTACCTGGACCTGCCGCCGGTGTGGGCCTACGAGGTCGCCAGCTTCTACTCGATGTTCGAGACCGAGAAGGTCGGCCGCAACAACGTGGCCATCTGCACCAACATCAGCTGCTGGCTCAATGGTGCCGAGGACATCGTGCGCCATTGCGAGAAGAAGCTGGGCATCAAGCACGGTGAATCGACCCCGGACGGCCGCGTCTACCTCAAGCGCGAGGAAGAGTGCCTGGCCGGTTGCGGTGGCGCGCCGATGATGGTCATCAACGGTCACTACCATGAGCGTCTGACCCTGGAAAAGGTCGACGAGCTGCTGGACGGGCTGGAGTAAGGGCATGGCACATCACCACGAATCCAAGGGTCCAGTCGGCCCCGCGCCGCTGCCGCACCAGGTGGTCTACACCACCCTGCATTACGACACCCCGTGGTCGTACGAAAGCTACCTGAAGACCGGTGGCTACGCCGCCCTGCGCAAGATCCTCGAAGAGAAGATCCCGCCGGAGCAGGTCATCGAGATGGTCAAGGCCTCGGGCCTGCGCGGCCGCGGTGGCGCAGGCTTCCCGACCGGCCTGAAGTGGTCCTTCATGCCCAAGGGCAACATGCAGAAGTACATCCTCTGCAACTCGGACGAATCCGAGCCGGGCACCTGCAAGGACCGCGACATCCTGCGCTACAACCCGCATTCGGTGGTGGAAGGCATGGCGATCGCCTGCTACGCCACCGGTTCGACCGTGGGTTACAACTACCTGCGCGGTGAGTTCCACCACGAGCCGTTCGAGCACTTCGAGCAGGCCCTGGCCGACGCCTATGCGAACGGCTGGCTGGGCAAGAACATCCTCGGCAGCGGCGTGGACATCGACATCTACGGGGCGCTGGGCGCCGGCGCGTACATCTGCGGCGAAGAAACCGCGCTGATGGAATCGCTGGAGGGCAAGAAGGGCCAGCCGCGCTACAAGCCGCCGTTCCCGGCCAATTTCGGCCTGTATGGCAAGCCGTCGACGATCAACAACACCGAAACCTATGGTTCGGTGCCGGCGATCATCCGCAACGGTCCGGAGTGGTTCAAGGGCCTGAGCCTGACCGCCAACGGCGGTCCGAAGTGCTTCTCGGTGTCCGGCTGCGTGCAGAATGGCGGCAACTTCGAAGTGCCGCTCGGCACCAAATTCCACGACCTGCTGGAAATGGCCGGTGGCCTGCGTCCGGGCCGCACGCTGAAGGGCGCGATCCCGGGCGGCGTGTCGATGCCGGTGCTGACCGCGGCCGAGCTGAAGGACCTGCCGATGGACTACGACACCATCCGTGCGCTGGGCTCCGGCCTGGGTTCGGGTGCGATCGTGGTGCTCGACGACAGCGTCTGCTGCGTCAAGTTCGCCTGCCGCATCAGCCAGTTCTTCCACAAGGAATCCTGCGGCCAGTGCACCCCGTGCCGTGAAGGCACCGGCTGGATGCACCGCGTGCTGGAGCGCATCGTCGCCGGCAAGGCCACGATGGAAGACCTGCACCAGCTGAAGGCGGTGGCCGGCCAGATCGAAGGCCACACCATCTGTGCGTTCGGTGAAGCGGCTGCATGGCCCATCCAGGGCTTCCTGCGCCAGTTCTGGGACGAATTCGAGTACTACATCGTCAACGGTCATTCGATGGTTGACGGCAAGAAGGTGGAGGCAGCCGCCGCATGAGCGCGCAACCCGTAAACCCGAACGTGCCACCGGATCACGTGACCATCGAAATCGATGGCAAGTCGCTGGTCGTGCCCAAGGGTTCGATGATCATCCAGGCGGCCGACAAGGCCGGCATTGCGATTCCGCGCTTCTGCTACCACGAGAAGCTGCCGATCGCCGCCAACTGCCGCATGTGCCTGGTGGACGTGGAAAAGTCGCCGAAGCCGGCGCCGGCCTGCGCCACTCCGGTGATGGATGGCATGAAGGTTGCCACCCGCAGCGAGAAGGCACTGAAGTTCCAGCGCTCGGTGATGGAGTTCCTGCTCATCAACCACCCCCTCGACTGCCCGATCTGCGATCAGGGCGGCGAGTGCGAGCTGCAGGACGTGTCGCTGGGCTATGGCCGTTCGGTCAGCCGCTTCAACGAGCGCAAGCGCGTGGTGCCGGACGAGGACATGGGTCCGCTGGTCGCCACCGAGATGACCCGCTGCATCCAGTGCACCCGCTGCGTCCGCTTCACCGCTGACGTTGCCGGTACCTACGAGCTGGGTGGCATGTACCGCGGTGAGAACCTGCAGATCGGCACCTTCGACGGCAAGCCGCTGACCACCGAGCTGTCCGGCAACGTCGTCGACGTCTGCCCGGTCGGCGCGCTGACCAACAAGGTGTTCCAGTTCCGCGCCCGCCCGTGGGAACTGACCGCGCGCGAGTCGCTGGGTTACCACGACGCGATGGGTTCGAACCTGTTCCTGCACGTGCGTCGCGGCGAAGTGCTGCGCACCGTGCCGCGCGACAACGAAGCGGTGAACGAGTGCTGGCTGTCCGACCGTGACCGCTACTCGCACCAAGGCCTGTACAGCGAAGACCGTGCGGTCAAGCCGCT
This sequence comes from Stenotrophomonas sp. YJH_SMC_91, assembly GCF_059368495.1. Classification (NCBI taxonomy): domain Bacteria; kingdom Pseudomonadati; phylum Pseudomonadota; class Gammaproteobacteria; order Lysobacterales; family Lysobacteraceae; genus Stenotrophomonas; species Stenotrophomonas sp. YJH_SMC_91. The sequence goes on from NZ_JCAFRT010000001.1 coordinate 605,489, forward strand.
GCGCAAGCTCAATGGCGAGTGGAAGGAAGTGAGCTGGGCCGAAGGCCTGGCTGCGGCCGCCGAGATCCTCAAGGCCAACCAGGGCGACAACCTGGGCGTGCTGGTGCACCCGTCCACCTCGAACGAGGAGGGCGCGCTGCTGGCCCGCCTGGCCAAGGGCCTGGGCTCGAGCAACATCGACCACCGCATCAACAACCGCGATTTCTCCGACGCCGCAACCGCCGAAGTGTTCGGCCTGCCGCTGGCCGAGATCGAAGGCGCCGACCGCATCGTCGTTCTGGGCAGCAACATCCGCCACGAACTGCCGCTGCTGCACGCCCGCCTGCGCAAGGCGCAGACCACCAAGGGCGCGAAGATCCACGTCGTCAATCCGGTGGACTTCGACTTCGCCTTCAGCATTGCCGGCAAGCAGATCGTTGCACCGTCGAAGTTCGTCGACGCGCTGGCCAACGCCGAGCTGCGTTCGGCCGTGCAGGGCGGCAACAACACCGTGCTGATCGTTGGTGGCATCGCCGAGAACCACCCGCAGGCTGCCGCCATCCGCGCCGCCGCGCGTGACTTCGCCGCCGCCACCGGTGCCAAGCTGTGCCGCATCCCGCAGGGCGCCAACGCCGTGGGCCTGACCCGCGCTGGCGTGCTGCCGGCCGGCAAGGACGTCGCCGCGATGCTGGCGCAGCCGCGCCAGGCCTACGTGGTGTACGGCCTGGAGCCGGGCCTGGATTTCGCCGATGCACCTGCCGCGCGCAAGGCGCTGGCCGGTGCCCAGGTGGTGGCCTTCAGCCAGTTCGCCTGTGCCTCGACCCGCGACGTCGCCGACGTGATCCTGCCGATCGGTGCGCTGCCGGAAATCGACGCCACCCTGACCAACCTCGATGGTCGCGAGCAGTCGGCCCGTGCCGGCGGCAAGCTGCTGGGCGAGGCCCGTGAAGGCTGGCGCGTGCTGCGCGCACTGGGCGGCGACATGGCGCTGGCCGGTTTCGACTTCACCGACCTGGCCGGCCTGCGTGCCAGCCTGGCCCCGGTGTCGGTCGCCGTTGCCGCTTCGGCGCAGCCGGTGGTTGCCGGCGAAGGCCTGGAAGTGGCTTCGACCGCCGCGATCTACCGCACCGATGCGGTGGTCCGTCGCGCCCCGGCACTGCAGTCGCATCCGCTCAACAACGCCCCGCGCATCGTGCTGAACGCTGAAGATGCCGCACGCCTGCAGCTGCAGGAAGGGCAGATGGCCAAGGTCGGCACCGATGCCGGCAAGGCCACCCTGCCGGTGGTGGTCGACGCCCGCGTCGCTGCGGGTTCGGTCTGGATTGAATCGGGCCACGGCGCGACCGCGCCGCTGGGTGCCGCTCGCGTAACGGTGGTGGCTGCATGAACGAATTGCTGTTGAACGCGGTCGACCCGCTGCACCAGTGGCTGCTGGGCCTCGGTGACATCGGCGCGCTGATCTGGATCATCCTGAAGATCCTGGTGATCACCGTTCCGGTGATCATCTCGGTGGCCTTCTACGTGGTCTGGGAACGCAAGCTGATCGGCTGGATGCACGTCCGCCACGGCCCGATGTACGTGGGCATGGGCATCTTCCAGGCCTTCGCCGACGTCTTCAAGCTGCTGTTCAAGGAAGTGGTCCAGCCGAGCAGCGCCAACAAGGCGATCTACCTGCTGGCACCGCTGATCACCCTGGCCCCGGCCTTCGCGGCCTGGTCGGTGGTCCCCTTCGATTCGCAGATCGTGCTGTCCAATGCCAACGCCGGCCTGCTGTACCTGCTGGCGATGACCTCGCTGGGCATCTACGGCATCATCCTGGCCGGTTGGGCGTCCAACTCGAAGTACGCGTTCCTGGGTGCCATGCGCGCCTCGGCGCAGATGATCAGCTACGAAATCGCCATGGGCTTCGCCCTGGTCGGCGTGATGATCGCCGCTGGCAGCCTGAACCTGAGCAATATCGTGATGGCGCAGGCCGGCAGCTCCGGCTTCTTCGACTGGTTCCTGCTGCCGCTGTTCCCGCTGTTCGTCATCTACTGGGTGTCGGGCGTGGCTGAAACCAACCGCGCGCCGTTCGACGTGGTGGAAGGCGAATCGGAAATCGTCGCCGGCCACATGGTCGAATACTCCGGCGGTGCCTTCGCGCTGTTCTTCCTGGCCGAATACGCGAACATGATCCTGATCAGCTTCCTGATCTCGATCTTCTTCCTCGGCGGCTGGCTGAGCCCGGTCCAGGGCTGGGTCAACTTCGGCGATGTCTCGCCGCTGGTCGACTGGATCTGGAAGGGCGGCGCACCGTGGCTGTTCGTCAAGGTGTTCTTCTTCGCCAGTGCCTACATCTGGTTCCGTGCCAGCTTCCCGCGCTTCCGCTACGACCAGATCATGCGCCTGGGCTGGAAGGTCTTCATCCCGCTGGCCATTCTGTGGATCGCGGTTACCGCCGTCATGGTGTTCTTCGGCGTGATTCAAAAGGGCGTCTAAAGTGATGAACAGGATTACCCATTACTTCAAGAGCCTGCTGCTGCTCGAACTGCTGGCGGGCCTCTGGCTGACGCTGAAGTACAGCTTCAAGCCGAAGTACACGATGATGTACCCGATGGAGAAGTTCCCGCAGTCGCCGCGCTTCCGTGGCCTGCACGCGCTGCGCCGTTACCCCAACGGCGAAGAGCGCTGCATTGCCTGCAAGCTGTGCGAAGCGGTGTGCCCGGCCCTGGCCATCACCATCGACTCGGCCAAGCGCGAGGACGGCACCCGCCGCACCACCCGCTACGACATCGACCTGTTCAAGTGCATCTTCTGCGGCTTCTGCGAAGAAAGCTGCCCGGTGGACTCGATCGTCGAAACCCACATCCTCGAGTACCACTTCGAGAACCGTGGCGAAAACATCGTTACCAAGCCGCAGCTGCTGGCCCTTGGCGATCGTCTCGAAAACGAGATCGCCGAGCGTCGTGCCGCCGATGCCGCTTACCGCTGAGGTCGAGAGATGGATTGGGTAAATATCGCTTTCTGGGTGTTCGCCATCGCGGCAACGGTTTCGGCCGGTGCGGTGATCAGCGTGCGCAACCCGGTGCATGCAGTGCTGTGCCTGGTGCTGACCTTCTTCTCCATTGCCTGCGTGTGGCTGCTGGTGGGCGCCGAGTTCCTCGGCGTGGCGCTGGTGTTGGTCTACGTCGGCGCGGTGATGGTGCTGTTCCTGTTCGTGGTGATGATGCTGGACATCGATCCCACCAAGATGCGTGAGGGCTGGGTGCGCTACCTGCCGGTCGGCCTGATCGTGGCAGTGGCGATGCTGGTGCAGATGCTGATCCTGATCGGCGTGAAGGGCAGGGCGGTCACTCCGTTCCCGGCCGACAACGCCGCTGCGGTCGCTGCCGACAGCTCCAACGTCACCTGGCTGGCGCGCACGCTGTTCACCGAATACCTGCTGCCGTTCGAGTTCGCCGCCGTCATCCTGACCGTGGCCGTGGTCGCCGCCGTGATGCTGACCCTGCGTCGCCGTACCGGCGTGAAGAGCCAGAACCCGGGTGAGCAGACCATGGTCAAGGCCGGCCAGCGCCTGCGTATGGTCAAGATGGGCGCCGAAGCACCGGTCGTGCACAGCAACAGCAAGCCGGCCACCGGCGAGGAGACCCAGCCGTGATTACCCTTGGCCACATGCTTGCGCTTGGCGCGGTGCTGTTCGCCATCAGCCTGGCCGGCATCTTCCTCAACCGGAAGAACGTCATCGTCCTGCTGATGTCGATCGAGCTGATGCTGCTGTCGGTGAACATCAACTTCGTCGGCTTCTCGCGTCAGCTGGGCGATCCGTCCGGCCAGCTGTTCGTGTTCTTCATCCTGACCGTCGCCGCCGCGGAAGCCGCCATCGGCCTGGCGATCCTGGTGACCCTGTTCCGTACCCGCCGCACGATCAATGTCGGCGAAGTCGATTCGTTGAAGGGCTGATCCACAGATGGAAATCACTCTCTCCAAGAGTCTGTTGATCGCAGTGGTGCTTGCACCGCTGTTCGGCAGCATCATCGCCGGCCTGTTCGGTCGCCAGGTCAAGCGCTTCGGCGCGCAGACCATCACCATCCTCGGCGTCGCGGTAGCCTGCGGCCTGTCGATGTACACGTTCTACCAGCTGATGTGGGGCGGCGCGCAGCCGTTCAACCAGAACATCTACACGTTCTTCGAAGTCGGCCAGTATTCGGCGCACGTCGGCTTCATGGTCGACAAGCTGACCGCGATGATGATGGTGGTGGTGACCTTCGTGTCGCTGCTGGTCCACATCTACACGATCGGCTACATGCAGGACGACCCGGGTTACCAGCGGTTCTTCAGCTACATCTCGCTGTTCACCTTCTCGATGCTCACCCTGGTGATGAGCAACAACTTCCTGCAGCTGTTCTTCGGCTGGGAAGCGGTGGGCCTGGTGTCGTACCTGCTGATCGGCTTCTGGTTCAAGCGCCCGACCGCGATCTTCGCCAACATGAAGGCGTTCCTGGTCAACCGCGTCGGTGACTTCGGCTTCCTGCTGGGTATCGCCGGCGTGCTGTGGGTGTTCGGCACCCTGGACTACTCGCAGGTGTTCTCGCAGGCCGGCATGCTGGCTGACCCGCGCGCCCAGCTGCAGATCTGGGACGGCACGATCCTGGGCATGCAGCTGCTGAACGAGCCGGTGATCTGGTCGATCGCCACCGTCATCTGCATCTGCCTGTTCATCGGCGCCATGGGCAAGTCGGCCCAGGTCCCGCTGCACGTGTGGCTGCCGGACTCGATGGAAGGCCCGACCCCGATCTCGGCACTGATCCACGCCGCGACGATGGTGACCGCCGGTATCTTCATGGTCACCCGCATGTCGCCGCTGTTCGAGCTGTCGCAGACGGCGCTGAACTTCGTGCTGTTCATCGGTGCCACCACCGCGTTCTTCACCGGCCTGATCGGCATCGTGCAGAACGACATCAAGCGCGTCGTCGCGTACTCCACGCTGTCGCAGCTGGGCTACATGACCGTCGCCCTGGGCGTGTCGGCCTACTCGGCCGCCGTGTTCCACCTGATGACCCACGCCTTCTTCAAGGCCCTGCTGTTCCTGGGCGCCGGCTCGGTCATCATCGCGATGCACCACGAGCAGGACATGCGCAAGATGGGCGGCCTGCGCAAGTACATGCCGATCACCTTCATCACCATGTGGATCGGTACGCTGGCCCTGGTTGGTACGCCGTTCTTCTCCGGCTTCTACTCGAAGGACACCATCATCGAGGCGGCCGAGATCCACGCCCACATGCAGAACAGCTGGGTGGCCACCTATGGCTACTGGGCGGTGCTGGGTGGCGTGCTGGTGACCAGCTTCTACAGCTTCCGCCTGCTGTTCATGACCTTCCACGGCAAGGAGCGTTTCCGCGACGCGCACGACGATCATGGCCACGGCCATGACGATCACCACGCCGGCGATGCCCACCATGGCGATGCCCATGACGACCACGGCCATGGCCACGGTCCGCATGAGCCGCATGAAACCCCGTGGGTGGTGACCCTGCCGCTGATCCTGCTGGCCATCCCGTCGATCGCCATCGGTTTCTTCAGCATCGGTCCGATGCTGCACGGCACCGACTGGGCCGGCCACCATGCGCACGAGGCGATCAAGGGCCAGGCACAGACGTTCTTCACCGGCATCGTCGACTTCTACGATCCGGCCAAGAACACCGTCGCGTTCCTGGGTGAAGAGTTCCATGGCCCGGTCGCGTTCGCGCTGCACGGCATGATGCTGCCGCCGTTCTGGCTGACCTTGGCGGGCTTCCTGCTGGCTGCGCTGTTCTACCTGTGGAAGCCGGACCTCTCGGGCAAGGCACGCAAGACCTTCGCCCCGATCGTTTCGGTGCTGGAAAACAAGTACGGCTTCGACAAGCTGTGGATCGATGGCTTTGCCGGTGGCAGCGTCAAGATGGGCAAGGTCTCGCGCTGGATCGACAGCAACATCGTCGACGGTGTGGTCAATCTCTCGGCACGTGTTGTGGACGTTGCAGCCGGCGTGCTGCGTCGTACCCAATCCGGTTTCCTCTATCACTACGCCTTCGCGATGATCATCGGCCTGATTGCCCTGCTGGGCGTGCTGATGCATTACCTGCGTTGATGACCTGTACGGAATAAGAAGACGTGTCGAACTGGCCTCTACTCAGTGTCCTCATCTGGCTGCCGATCATCGGTGGCGCCCTGATCCTTGCGATCCGTGATGCACAGACTGCCCGCTGGGCGTCGCTGGGCGTCGCGGTGCTCACCTTCGTTGCAAGCCTCTCGCTGCTGAGCGGCTACAACGCGGGCATCGACGGCCTGCAGTTCGTCGAGACCCATGCCTGGATCCCGGCGTACAAGATCGGCTACAACCTGGGCGTGGACGGCATTGCCGTGGCGCTGATCCTGCTGACCACCCTGGTCAGCGTGCTTGCCCTGATCGGCGCCTGGAGCGCCATCGACAAGCGCGTCAACCAGTACGTGGCGGCCTTCCTGATCCTGGAAGGCGTCACCGTCGGCATCTTCGCCGCGACGGACGCGATGCTGTTCTACGTGTTCTTCGAAGCCATGCTGATCCCGATGTTCCTGATCATCGGTGTCTGGGGTGGCCCGCGCCGCATCTACGCAGCACTGAAGTTCTTCCTGTACACCTTCCTCGGCTCGGTGCTGATGCTGGTGGCGCTGATCTACCTGTACATGAAGGGCGGCAGCTTCCAGCTGGCCGACCTGTACGCGCTGCCGCTGTCGGCCAAAGAACAGACCTGGATCTTCTTCGCCTTCCTGATCGCCTTCGCGGTCAAGGTGCCGATGTTCCCGGTCCACACCTGGCTGCCGGACGCCCACGTGGAAGCGCCGACCGCCGGTTCGGTGATCCTGGCCGCCATCGCCCTGAAGATCGGTGGCTACGGCTTCCTGCGCTTCAACCTGCCGATCGTCCCGGACGCGTCGCAGGAATGGGCCTGGCTGGTGATCGCGCTGTCGCTGATCGCGGTGATCTACGTCGGCCTGGTCGCCCTGGTGCAGGACGACATGAAGAAGCTGATCGCCTATTCGTCGATCGCGCACATGGGCTTCGTCACCCTGGGCACCTTCATCGCCCTGTGGCTGGTGCGTGAAGCCGGCAACGCCGATGCTGCCCGCCTGGGCCTGCAGGGCGCCATGGTGCAGATGATCTCGCACGGCTTCGTGTCCGGTGCGATGTTCTCCTGTGTCGGCGTGCTGTACGACCGCATGCACAGCCGCCGCATCGCCGATTACGGCGGCGTGGTCAATGTGATGCCGTGGTTCGCCACCTTCGCCATGCTGTTCTTCATGGCCAATGCGGGCCTGCCGGGCACCAGCGGTTTCGTCGGCGAGTTCATGGTCATCCTGTCGGCCTTCCAGCGTAATCCGTGGATCGCACTGGGCGCGGCCACCACCCTGATCATCGGCGCCGCCTACACCCTGTGGCTATACAAGCGCATCTTCTTCGGCGAAGTGGCCAATAGCCACGTGGCCGAACTGAAGGACATCAACGGCCGCGAATGGCTGGTGCTGGGCGTGTTCGCCATCGGCGTGCTGGCCCTGGGCATCTACCCCAAGCCGCTGACCGACCTGATGGAGCCCTCGATCGCGAAGCTGGCGATGCAGATCGCATCCAGCAAGCTGCTGTAATTCCAGGATTTGATGATGACCACCTCGCCGCTGCTGCCATTGACCGCCGCTGACCTGCCACCGCTCGCTCCCGAGCTGGTGCTGATCGGCAGCGCCTTCGCCCTGATGATCCTCGACCTGTTCGTCAGCAACCGGAACAAGATCTTCACCCACCTGTTCTCGCTCGCTGCGCTGGCCGTGGTGCTGTTCATGCTGGCCACCGGCGTGGGCGGGCAGGGCGAGGTCTTCCATGGCATGTTCGTGCGCGATACCGCCGCGGACGTGATGAAGACCGGGATCGTGCTGCTCAGCGGCCTGACCCTGGTCTACGGCTGGCGCTACCTGCGTGACCGCAACCTGTTCCAGGGCGAGATCCCGGTGCTGATCCTGTTCGGCACCGCCGGCATGATGATTCTGGTCTCGGCCGGCAGCCTGCTGATGGTCTACCTGGGCCTGGAACTGCTGGCGCTGTGCTCCTACGCACTGGTTGCCAGCAACCGTGAGAACGGTCTGGCCTCGGAAGCGGCGATGAAGTACATCGTGCTGGGTTCGCTGGCCTCGGGCCTGCTGCTGTACGGCATGTCGCTGATCTACGGCTCCACCGGCAGCCTGCACCTGGACGTCATCCGTGACGCCATCCCGCACTCGGAAGAGCGCGTGCTGCTGATCACCGGTGCGGTGTTCATGATCGCCGGCGTCGCCTTCAAGCTGGGTGCCGCACCGTTCCACATGTGGCTGCCGGACGTGTACCAGGGTGCCCCGGCACCGATCGCGCTGTTCATCAGCTCGGCGCCGAAGCTGGCCGCCTTCGGCATGGCCTACCGCCTGCTGGAAATGGGCGTGGGTCCGCTGTCGACTGAACTGCAGCTGCTGATCGCCGGCCTGGCCGCGGTCTCGCTGGTCATCGGCAACCTGATGGCCATCGCGCAGAGCAACCTCAAGCGCATGCTGGCGTTCTCCACCGTCTCGCACATCGGCTTCCTGCTGATGGGCATCGCCGGTGGTGGCGCGCAGGGCTATGCCGCCGCGCTGTTCTACGCACTGGCCTACGCCATCATGTCCACCGCCGCCTTCGGCGCGATCATCGCGCTGTCGCGTGCCGGTTTCGAAGCCGAGAACATCGAGGACTTCAAGGGCCTCAATGCCCGCAACCCGTGGATGGCCGGCCTGGTGCTGTGCATCATGGCGTCGCTGGCCGGCATTCCGCCGTTCCTGGGCTTCTGGACCAAGCTGGCGGTGCTGGGCGCGGCCGTCAACGGGGGCCTGCTGTGGCTGGCCATCCTCGGCGTGCTGTGTGCAGTGGTCGGCTGCTTCTACTACCTGCGCGTCATCAAGGTCATGTACTTCGATGAGCCGGTGGGCGAGGCCATGCCGCGCAGCAACGACCGCGTGCTGGGCCTGGTGCTGGGCGTGAACGCGCTGGCGCTGCTGGCGCTGGGCCTGGCCTGGAACCCGATCATGGTCTGGTGCCAGCAGGCATTTGCGCATCTTGCATAAAAGTTGACACAAAGCTGCGCGATTCGTGTAATATGCGCAGCCTGAGTTGTCACTGCAGCGGTTCAGCCAGAACATCGTTGCGGTAGCCCTCCTCGAAAGAGAGTAGGGCAACAGTTCAAACACTTCCGGTGCGGGGTGGAGCAGTCTGGCAGCTCGTCGGGCTCATAACCCGAAGGTCGCAGGTTCAAATCCTGCCCCCGCTACCAGCTTCAGATCGGCGCCAACCGGTTTGATGAATGAGGGAAAGCTTGCATTTTTTGGAGCCAACGCTCATAATTCCGCTTCTGATGCGGGGTGGAGCAGTCTGGCAGCTCGTCGGGCTCATAACCCGAAGGTCGCAGGTTCAAATCCTGCCCCCGCTACCAAGTAAAGAGATCGCCTTCGAAGTCCTGCTTCGAAGGCGTTTTTCTTTGGGTGGCTGCGTCGTTTCTGCGTGATCGGGGTCAGATCCCTTTTCCGCGGGAAAGGGATCTGACCCCAGGTCCGCACCTTGCACCAGCGCGGTGCAGCCGCTATCATCAGCGGCCTAGCAGTACCCCTGAAGGCGGCCTCCCGGCGGGAGTCCGGACCCGGAAGGAGGGCCGCAACCGGCAGGCACTGCAGGTTGCAACCGGAATCCAGTCACCGGAGTCTTTCCGGAAAAGGGGCCCAGCGGGCCCTTTGTCGTTTCCGGGGCGTCATGTTTTCACGCCGGCCAAAGCCGGCACCCAACCAAGAGATCAAGGCAGGCTGTGAGCGACAAGGCAACCGACATCGCGAATCTGCTCGCCCCGACCGTTGTGTCGCTGGGCCTGGAGCTGCTGGGCGTTGAGTATCTGCCGGCCCCCGGCGGTGCGACCCTGCGCCTTTACATCGACGTGCCGCTGGCTGAACAGCCCGAGCGCATCATCAATGTCGACGACTGCGAGCGGGTCAGCCGCGAAGTGTCGGCGCAGCTGGACGTCGAAGACCCGATCAGCGGCAATTACACGCTGGAAGTGTCCTCGCCGGGCGTGGATCGCCCGCTGTTCAACCTGGAGCAGTTCGCTCGCCACCAGGGTGAATCGGCCAAGGTCACGCTGAAGCTGCCGCAGGACAACCGTCGTCGCCTGCAGGGCCGTATCGAGGCAACCGACGAGGCCGCAGGCACCATCACCTTCATCGTCGACAAGACCGAAGTGGTGGTGTCGGCCGACAACATCGACAAGGCACGGATCATGCCCGACTGGGTGGCGCTGGGGCTGGCCCCGAGCAAGCCGACCGGTCCGGCGCCGAAGCGTCCGAAGCCGAACACGAATTCTTCTTCCAACGAGCCGGCGGCAAAGAAGCCGCGCGCGGAGTGAGCCAATGAGCAAGGAACTGTTGCTGGTAGTCGACGCGGTCGCCAACGAGAAGGGCGTGCCGCGTGAAGTGATCTTCGATGCCATCGAGGCCGCCCTGGCCTCGGCAGCGAAGAAGCGCTATCCCGACGAGGAAGTGCTGACCCGCGTGGTCATCGACCACAAGGATGGCAGCTACGAAACCTTCCGCCGCTGGGAAGTGGTGGCCGACGACGTGGTCATGGAATCGCCGGACCGCCAGATCCGCCTGATGGACGCCGTCGACGAAGCCGAAGGCGTGGACGTCGGCGACTACATCGAAGAGCAGATCGAGAACCCGGACTTCGGCCGCATCGCCGCCCAGGCCGCCAAGCAGGTCATCGTCCAGCGCGTGCGCGAAGCCGAGCGCCAGCAGGTCGTGGATGCGTGGAAGGATCGCGTCGGCGAACTGATCACCGGTGTGGTCAAGCGCGCCGAGCGCGGCAACATCTATGTCGACCTCGGTGGCAATGCCGAAGGCTTCATTCCGAAGGACAAGGGCATTCCGCGCGACGTGCTGCGCGCCGGTGACCGCGTGCGCGGCTACCTGGCCGAAGTCCGTTCGGAACCCCGTGGCCCGCAGCTGTTCATCAGCCGCGCCGCCCCGGAATTCATGATCGAGCTGTTCAAGCTGGAAGTGCCGGAAGTCGGCCAGGGCCTGGTGGAAATCAAGGCCTGCGCCCGTGATCCGGGCGACCGCGCCAAGATCGCCGTGCTCGCCCACGACCAGCGCACCGATCCGATCGGTGCCTGCATCGGCATGCGCGGTTCGCGCGTGCAGGCCGTGTCCAACGAGCTCAATGGCGAGCGCGTGGACATCGTGCTGTGGAACGACAACCCGGCCAACTTCGTCATCAACGCGATGGCGCCGGCCGAAGTGCAGTCGATCATCGTCGATGAAGACAAGCACTCGATGGACCTGGCCGTTGCCGAAGACCGCCTGGCCCAGGCGATCGGCAAGGGCGGCCAGAACGTGCGCCTGGCCAGCCGCCTGACCGGCTGGCAGCTCAACGTGATGACCCAGGACCAGGTCACCGCCAAGTCGGAGGCCGAGCAGGCTTCGGCCCGCCAGCTGTTCATGGACAAGCTGGAAGTGGACGAGGAAATCGCCGGCATCCTGGTCAGCGAAGGCTTCGGCACCGTCGAGGAAATCGCGTATGTCCCGGTCGGCGAACTGCTGGCCGTGGAAGGTTTCGACGAAGACATCGTCGAAGAGCTGCGCGCTCGTGCCCGCGATGCGCTGCTCAATGAGGCCCTGGCAGTCGAAGAAGGCCTTGAAGACGGCCAGCCGGCGCAGGACCTGCTGTCCCTGAAGGGCATGGACGAAGCCACCGCATATGCGCTGGCCGGCCACGGCGTGCGTACCAGCGAGGACCTGTCCGACCTGGCCGCCGACGAGGTCATGGACTTCGGCATCGAAGGACTGGATCAGGCGCGCGCCGCTGCGCTGATCCTGGCCGCCCGTGCCGAAGAGATCGCCCGACTGGAACGCGGCGAATGAGCCGGCAATGAACAGGGCCCTGAGCCGCTCAGGGCGTAGAATCCGCGCCGCCTCCAGATGCGGGGGGGCGCCCACAAGATCATAGGATCCGAATGTCGCAGCAAACCACCATCCGCAAGCTTGCCGAACTGGTCAACACGCCGGTCGAAAAACTGCTGGAACAGCTGGCCGGTGCCGGCATGAAGTTCAGCGGTCCCGACCAGGTCGTGACCAGCTCCGAGAAGGTGAAGCTCCTGGGCTTCCTTCGTCGTTCGCACGGCAAGCCCGAGCAGGCCCCGGAAGAGAGCGATCAGTCTGCAAAGAAGATCACGCTCAACCGCCGGAAGCAGCAGGAAGTGACGGTCAATTCCGGTCGCAGCAAGACGACCGTGAATGTCGAGGTGCGCCAGAAGCGCACCTACGTCAAGGATGGTGCGCGCGCCATGACGCCGGACGAAGAGCGCGCCGACATCCTGCGCAAGCTGGAAGAGTCGCGCGCCCGCAACCTCGCCGAACAGCAGGCCCTGGCCGAGAAGGATCGTCTGCGCGACGAAGCCATCGTCCGTGCCCGTGAGGAAGAGATTGCGGCCAAGGAACGCGCAGAGGCCGAGAAGAAGGCTGCCGAGGAAGCTGCGGCCGCCGCCAAGGCTGCCGAGGCACTGGCGGCCGCCAAGCCCAAGCGCGCTCCGATCGATGAAACCGCGCCGCGTCCGCCGCGCACGCCGGCCGCCGCTCCGGCTGCGCCGCGCAGTGCGCCGCCGCCGCCGCGCAACGACGACCGCAACAACCGCAGCGCGCCGCGCAACGAGCGTGGCCCGGGCGACCGTTTCGCCGGCCAGATGCACCTGTCGGCTGCCGACCGTGCGCGTCGTGGCAACAGCAACAACAGCAACACCCGTGGTCGGCCGGGCGGCCGTAACCAGGCCGGTGGCCGTCGCGACATGTCGCGCGGTGGCAACAATGCCGGCCCGCACGCCTTCGAGCGTCCGACCGCGCCGGTGGTGCGTGAAGTGGCGATCGGCGACACGATCACCGTGGCCGACCTGGCGCAGAAGCTCGCGCTGAAGGGCGGCGAGGTGGTCAAGGCGCTGTTCAAGATGGGCGTGATGGCCACCATCACCCAGTCCATCGACCACGACACCGCCGCGCTGGTGACCGAAGAGCTCGGCCACAAGGCGATCCGTGCCAACGACAACGACGCCGAAGACGCACTGCTGGCCTCGACCGGTGAAAACCAGGGCGAAGCCACCCAGCGCCCGCCGGTGGTCACCATCATGGGCCACGTCGATCACGGCAAGACCTCGCTGCTGGATTACATCCGCCGCACCAAGGTCGCCACCGGCGAAGCCGGCGGCATCACCCAGCACATCGGTGCCTACCACGTGGATACGCCGAAGGGCGTGATCAGCTTCCTGGATACCCCGGGCCATGCTGCCTTCACCTCGATGCGTGCCCGCGGCGCCAAGCTGACCGATATCGTGGTGCTGGTCGTGGCCGCCGATGACGGCGTCATGCCGCAGACCAAGGAAGCGATCCAGCACGCCCGTTCGGCGGGTGTGCCGCTGATCGTGGCGATCAACAAGATCGACAAGTCCGACGCCGACCCGATGCGGGTCAAGAACGAACTGCTGTCCGAGCAGGTCGTGGCCGAAGATTTCGGTGGTGATACCCAGATGGTGGAGATCTCGGCCAAGACCGGCCTGGGCATCGACGATCTGCTGGACGCCATCTCGATCCAGGCCGAACTGCTGGAACTGAAGGCCGTCGACGAAGGCCGCGCCTCGGGCGTGGTGATCGAATCGTCGCTGGACAAGGGCCGCGGCCCGGTCGCTACCGTGCTGGTGCAGCAGGGCCGCCTGAAGAAGGGCGACTACCTGGTGTGCGGCATCCAGTACGGCCGCGTGCGTGCGCTGTTCGACGAAACCGGCAAGCAGCCGGAATTCGCCGGCCCGTCCATCCCGGTGCAGGTCCTGGGTCTGTCCGGCGTGCCGGAAGCCGGTGACGACTTCGTGGTCGTTGAGGACGAGCGCCTGGCCAAGGACGTTGCCCAGCAGCGTGAGACCAAGCGCCGTGAATCGCGCCTGGTCGCCACCGCCGGCAGCCGCATGGAAGACATCATGGCGACCCTGGGCAAGGGCGAGGGCCAGCAGGTCCTCAACCTGGTCATCAAGGCCGACGTGCAGGGTTCGGTGCAGGCCCTCAGCCAGGCGCTGGTGGCGCTGTCCAACGAAGACATCCGCATCAACGTGATCCACTCCGGCGTGGGCGGCATCACCGAATCGGACGCCAACTCGGCGGCCGCTTCGAAGGCCACCGTCATCGGCTTCAACGTGCGTGCGGATGCTTCGGCCCGTCGCATCATCGAATCCAACGGCGTGGACCTGCGCTACTTCTCGATCATCTATGACGTGATCGATCAGGTGAAGCAGGTGGCCTCCGGTCTGCTGGGCGTGGAGATCCGCGAAGAGATCATCGGTATCGCCGAGGTCCGCGACGTGTTCCGCAGCTCCAAGCTGGGCGCCGTTGCCGGCTCGATGGTCATCGAGGGCGTGGTCAGGCGCAACAAGCCGATCCGCGTGCTGCGCGACAGCGTGGTGATCTTCGAGGGCGAGCTGGAATCGCTGCGTCGCTTCAAGGAGAACGTCGAGGAAGTCCGCAACGGTACCGAGTGCGGTATCGCGGTGAAGGCCTACAACGACGTCAAGCCGGGTGACCAGATCGAGTGCTTCGAGCGTATCGAAGTGCCGCGCACCCTGTAATGCTGCAAGGTGGCCCGACCAACGGTCGGGCCCCACCATGGACCTGTAGCGCCCGACGGTTGGTCGGGCGACAATCGAATCAAAGGTAGCGCCCGACCGTTGGTCGGGCGACAACTGAACGAAGAGCTCCTCGTGCCCAAGACTTTCCATCGAACCGACCGTGTCTCCGCCCAGCTGCGCCGTGAACTCGGCACCCTGGTGCACAACGCCGTGCGCGAGCATGGGTTGCCCTCGGTGAGCGTGTCCGACGTGGAAATCACCCGCGACATGGCCCATGCCAAGGTGTTCGTCACCGCGCTGATGCCGGAACGTTCGGCCGAAGCCGTGGCCGGCCTGAAGGAGCTGGGCTACCGCCTGCGCATGGACCTGGCACGCGCGATGAAGCTGCGCCACGTGCCGGAGCTGCATTTCCACTACGACGACTCGGTCGACCGTGGTGAGCACATCGACAACATCCTGCGCGACCTGCCCGATACGCTGGCCGCGGAGAAGCGTCGCGAGAGCGACGAAGAATAACCGCGTGGCGCCGGGCATGCCCGGCGTTGTTGCATTCCGGCTGCGCGATGTCTGATGCAGACCGCGCTGCGGCAGTCGAGCATGGCTCGACCCTACAAAATTCTGCCATGACCCGAATTCAGTTCCGCCGCCTGGATGGCATCCTGCTGCTCGACAAGTCGACCGGCATGAGTTCCAACGCCGCCCTGCAGGTAGCCCGCCGCCTGTTCCGCGCCGAGAAAGGGGGGCACACCGGCAGCCTTGACCCGCTGGCCACCGGCCTGCTGCCGCTGTGCTTCGGCGAGGCAACCAAGATCGCCGGCCTGCTGCTCGGCTCGGCCAAGGCCTACGACGCCGAGATCGTTCTGGGCCAGACCACCGATACCGACGATGCCGAAGGCCAGGTGCTGCTGCAGCGCCCGGTGCCGGCCATCAGTGCCGAAGCGCTGCAGGCCGCACTGGCGGCGCTGACCGGCAACATCCGCCAGCGTGCCCCGATCTATTCGGCGCTGAAGCAGGGCGGTGAGCCGCTGTATGTGAAGGCCCGCCGCGGCGATGTCATCGAAGCGCCCGAACGCGAGGTGCAGGTACATGCCATCGAGGTGCTGGAGCAGCAGCCGGAACGGTTGCGGCTGCGCGTGACCTGCGGCTCCGGCACCTACATCCGCAGCCTGGCCCGCGACCTGGGCGAGGCGCTGGGCTGTGGTGCCCACATCAGCGCACTGCGTCGGCTCTGGGTCGAGCCGTTCCGTGAGCCGGTGATGGTCACCCTGGACCAGCTGCGGGCGATGGTCGAGGCGGGTGACGAGGCGGGCATGGACGCGCTGCTGCTGCCGCTGGCGGCCGGCCTGGCCGAGTACCCGCGGGTCGACCTGGATGCCGACCAGGCCCACCGCTTCTGCGTCGGCCAGCGCCAGCGCGATCTGTCCTGGCCGCGTGGCCTGGTGGCGGTGTTTGGTCCGGACGACGCTGTCCAGGGCCTGGGCCAGGTCGACGAAAGCGGCCTGCTGGCCCCGCAGCGTCGTTTCAACCTCTGACCGGGCCCGGGCGGTTCAGCCCCGGTCCTTGTCCCGGAAGCCCCCGACCGTTACAATTTCGCGGCCGTTTTCCGGCAGCCTGCCTGGCGCAGGTTTCATCCTCGTAGTCCACGGCGAGCCTGGCGGTGCGCGAAGCGCGTTCCTGCCGGCCACGCATCACAGAGAAAAAGAAATGTCGATCGACACCCAGAAGGTCATTGAAGACAACAAGCGCAGCTCGGCTGACACCGGCTCCCCGGAAGTCCAGGTTGCGCTGCTGACCGCCCGCATCGAACTGCTGACCGGCCACTTCAAGACCCACAAGAAGGACCACCACAGCCGCCGCGGCCTGCTGCAGATGGTCAACCGCCGTCGCAGCCTGCTCGACTACCTGAAGAAGAAGGACGTCGAGCGCTACAAGGCCCTGATCGAGAAGCTTGGCCTGCGTCGCTAAGCAACGAATCCCCCGCGGCGCAGCGATGCGCCGCGGTTTTGTTTTGTAGTACCGCAATCCCCGATTCAGGCCGGAACGATCCGGCCACCCGCTGGCGGCAAGGGTCGCCGACGGTCCAAATTCGCAGACAGCATCCCCAAGGACACCCTCCGTGGCAAAAATCACCAAAACCTTCCAGTACGGCAAGCACACCGTCACGCTTGAGACCGGCGAAGTTGCCCGTCAGGCCAGCGGCGCCGTCATCGTCAAGATGGACGACACCGTACTGCTGGTCACCGCCGTCGCCGCCAAGAGCGCGCGCGAAGGCCAGGACTTCTTCCCGCTGACCGTCGATTATCAGGAAAAGTTCTACGCCGGCGGCCGTATCCCGGGTGGTTTCTTCAAGCGTGAAGGCCGTGCGACCGAGAAGGAAACCCTGATCTCGCGTCTGATCGACCGTCCGATCCGTCCGCTGTTCCCGGAAGACTACAAGAACGAAGTGCAGATCATCGCCACGGTCATGTCGTTGAACCCGGACGTGGACGGCGACATCCCGGCCCTGATCGGTGCCTCGGCTGCCCTGGCCCTGGCCGGCACCCCGTTCATGGGTCCGATCGGCGCCGCCAAGGTCGGTTACAAGAACGGCGAGTACATCCTGAACCCGACCGTCAGCGAACTGGCTGACTCGCAGCTGGAACTGGTCGTCGCCGGTACCTCCAACGCCGTGCTGATGGTTGAATCCGAAGCCGCGCTGCTGTCCGAAGAAGTGATGCTGGGCGCCGTGACCTTCGGTCACCGCGAAATGCAGAAGGTCATCAACGCGATCAACGAGCTGACCGTCGAAGCCGGCACCAAGCCGTCGACCTGGGAAGCCCCGGCCAAGAACGACGCGCTGATCTCCGCCCTGAAGGAAGCCATCGGCCCGCGCCTGGGCGAAGCCTTCCAGGTGCGTGACAAGCTGCAGCGCCGTGACGCCATCTCGGCAATCAAGAAGGACGTGTTCGAAACCCTGGCTGGCCGCGTGGCCGCCGAAGGCTGGAACCCGGCCGAGCTGTCGAAGGAATTCGGCGAGCTGGAATACCGCACCATGCGTGACTCGGTGCTGGACACCAAGGTCCGTATCGACGGCCGTGCGCTGGACACCGTCCGCCCGATCGCCGTGAAGACCGGCGTGCTGCCGCGTACCCACGGTTCCTCGCTGTTCACCCGTGGCGAAACCCAGGCCATCGTGACCATCACCCTGGGCACCGCCCGTGACGGCCAGGTCATTGACGCCGTTGCCGGTGAGTACAAGGAAAACTTCCTGTTCCACTACAACTTCCCCCCGTTCTCGGTGGGTGAGTGCGGCCGCATGATGGGCCCGAAGCGCCGCGAAATCGGCCACGGTCGCCTGGCCAAGCGCGGCGTGCTGGCTGTCATGCCGTCGCTGGAAGCCTTCCCGTACACCATCCGCGTCGTCTCGGAAATCACCGAGTCGAACGGTTCCTCGTCGATGGCCTCGGTCTGCGGCTCGTCGCTGGCCCTGATGGACGCCGGCGTGCCGGTGAAGGCTCCGGTGGCCGGTATCGCCATGGGCCTGGTCAAGGAAGGCGAGCGCTTCGTCGTCCTGTCCGACATCCTGGGTGACGAAGATCACCTGGGCGACATGGACTTCAAGGTCGCCGGTACCGCTGAGGGCATTTCCGCCCTGCAGATGGACATCAAGATCGAAGGCATCACCGAAGAGATCATGAAGCAGGCCCTGCAGCAGGCGAAGGCTGGCCGTCTGCACATCCTGGGCGAAATGGCCCACGGCCTGACCGCTCCGCGTGAAGAGCTGTCGGACTACGCGCCGCGCCTGCTGACCATCAAGATCCACCCGGACAAGATCCGCGAAGTGATCGGCAAGGGTGGTTCGACCATCCAGGCCATCACCAAGGAAACCGGCACCCAGATCGACATCCAGGACGACGGCACCATCGTCATCGCTTCGGTCAACGCCATCGCTGCGCAGGCCGCCAAGGCCCGCATCGAGCAGATCACCTCGGACGTCGAACCGGGCCGCATCTATGAAGGCAAGGTCGCCAAGATCATGGACTTCGGTGCGTTCGTCACCATCCTGCCGGGCAAGGACGGTCTGGTCCACGTGTCGCAGATCTCCAGCGATCGCGTCGAGAAGGTCGGCGACGTGCTGAAGGAAGGCGATGTGGTCAAGGTCAAGGTGCTGGAAGTCGACAAGCAGGGCCGTATCCGCCTGTCGATGAAGGCCGTGGAAGAAGGCGACGCCGCCAGCGCCGAATAATCGGTATTGCTGATTGTGCGGTGGGTGAGGACCGTTGGTCCTCACGCTTTCGCAAATGAAAAAGCGGGCTTCGGCCCGCTTTTTCTTTGCCTGGAATCCTGTGGATGAGGACCGTTGGTCCTTGCACTTACGCGCCTTCTTCGTCCTCCCCCAGCCACCAGACCTGGCCTGGCTCCGGGGCGCTCATCGGGTGCTCGCGCTGTTCGATGGCCTCCAGCACCCGGCTGGGGGCTGCAGCGCCCCACACCGCCATGAGCTTTTCCACCGCAGCCCGGCCCTGTGCGGCCACGCCGAGGTCACGTTCGCGTCTCCATTGGTCTTCATCTGGCGCCTCATCACCATGCTGGTGCGGCGTGCCGTAGCTGCAGCGGCGGCACAGCCGGCGCACGGTGGCCGTCCAGTCCTCGACCATGCCGATGCCTGGCAGCGTGATGGCCTCCAGGGCAGCGATGTCATCGGCCGAATCACACTGCACGAACACGGTGAAGGTCGTCATGTCCGATGCCTGCAGGCGCTGTATCGCGTTGAACACCGGCACCTGGCGCTCGCCGTAGGTGCGATGGCCGGTTGATGCGCCGTCGTGCAGCACGATGTCGCCGAAGCGGAAGCCGCTTTCGGGCAGCGGTACGTTGTCGATGCGTGCACGCACCGGATCAATGCGGCTCATATACACCACTTCGGCATCGGACCACGGTGCCAAGCGCACACAGGCCACGCCGAAGTTGCCCTCGATCGGACCTTCGCCCTCGGGCAGGGTGATGCCACAGCGGGCCCATTGGCGGCGCGCTTCGGCCCAGTCACCGGCGCCGGTGGCGGCGATACCGGCATTCCACGCGGTGGCTTCATCGAACTCGCCGCGCAGCTGTTCTGATTGCCGGTTGTCCTGCAGCGAGGCAGCCCAGTCGCGCAGGTATTTGTGCGCCAATCCGCGCATGTAATGCAGATACGGCACTTCGGGAGCGAGTGCGATCAGCTCGCCGAACAGCGCCACTGCCTGCTGCAGGTCGCCCTCGCGGAAAACGGCGTAGGCGCGTGCCTCCAGTGCCTGGTGTTCGTCGAGGATTTCGTCGTCCAGCAGGTCGCCGTCGTCAATGTCGTTGTGGTCGGTGCTCATGTCCATGCACGGTTGGAGGTCCGCGGCTACCTTAGCCGATGCATGGGAGACCGGCGTCGGTGTGTGTCCTGCTGCAGTGCATGACGGCAATCGCATGTCTGCCCCGATGTCGTCAAGGGATGCGGCGTGCCTGTCCACTGGACGACATGCCGCGACAACCGTCCCACAGCCCCATCCGTTTGCTAACGTGGCTGCGCCTTCGAACCGGGAGATCCCATGTTCCGCCAGACCGTGGCTGTCCTTGCCGTGCTGATTGCCGGTGCCTTGCCCATTGCCGTGCATGCGGCGCCCGCGCAGCCACCGATCTTCGGTGCCTACTACCCCGGTGGTTCGGCCGAGCGCTACCCGGTGTCGAGCATTCCGGCCGAGCGCCTCACCCATCTGTTCTACGCGTTCTCCACCATCGAGGACGGGCGCTGCACGATCGGTGCCGAAGCGCCGAAGAATTTCGCGGCGCTGGCCGAGCTGAAGAAGGCGCACCCGCATCTGCGCACGCTGATCTCAATTGGCGGATGGGGCGCAGGTGGGTTCTCCGATGCAGCGCTGACCGAGGCCAGCCGCAAGCGCCTGGTCGACTCGTGCATGGCACTGTTCTTCGATCGCCATGCCGGCAGCTTCGATGGCGTGGATATCGACTGGGAATTTCCTGTCAGTGGCGGCCCGAAGGAGCTGGCGCACCGCCCGCAGGATCGCGCCAATCTGACCCGGCTCGCGCAGGCGTTCCGCGTGGCACTCGACGCGCACGGGCGCAAGGAGCGACAGCCGATGCTGCTGACCGCCGCACTGGCCGCCGGTCGCCTGCAGACCGATGGCCCCTACGATCCGGCCGCCAGCTACGACCTGCCGGCGTTGGCCAAGGTGTTCGATTTCATCAACCTGATGAGCTACGACATGGGCACCGGTTTCTCTGCGGTGTCGACCTTCAATGCGCCGCTGCATGAAGTGCCGGCCGATCCGCTGGCCCCGGAGCTGCGGCGCTGGAACAACGTGGCCGGCGCGGTGCAGTACTACCGCGAGCACGGCGTGCCGGCCGAGAAGCTGGTGCTGGGCGTACCGTTCTACGGGCGCGGCTTCAAGGTCACCGGCGATGCAGCGGATGGTCTGTACCAGTCCTACAGTGCGCCGGCCGATGCCGGCGACTGGCGGGTGATCAAGGCGCGCTATCTCGATCAGCCGGGTTGGACGAAACACTGGCAGCCGCAGGCGCAGAGCCCGTGGCTGTACAACGCCGGGCAGAAGATCTTCATCAGCTATGAAGACCCGCGCTCGATCGGCCTGCGTGCGCAGTTCGCCCGCGAGCAGGGCCTGGCCGGGGTGTTCATGTGGGAGCTGACCGGCGACGACGAACAGGCCAGCCTGCTCAACGCCATGCTGGGCCCGTGGCAGAAGGCGCGCATCGGCGATTGAGCTGCATCAGGCGATGCCCGGCGCAATGCCGCAACGCCATTGGCCCAACCCCGCACAGCATGGCCACGCCCGCAGCGTTACGCTGCGGGCATGATCCATCTTGAACGCCTGGACCACCTGGTCCTCACCGTCGCCGACATCGACCGCAGCTGTGATTTCTACCAGCGCGTGCTCGGCATGCAGGTCGTGCGCTTCGGCGCGGGTCGTACCGCGTTGCAGTTCGGCCAGCAGAAGATCAATCTGCATGCGGCCAGTGCCCCGCTGCAGCCGCATGCGCTGCGGCCCACGCCGGGCAGTGCCGACCTGTGCCTGGTCACGCGCATGGCGACAGTCGATGTGCTGTCCCACCTGCAGGCGCAGTCCGTTGCAGTGGAGGAGGGGCCGGTTGCGCGCACCGGTGCGCTGGGGCCGATCGAATCGGTGTATTTCCGCGACCCGGATGGCAACCTGATCGAAGTGAGTCGTTACCCCGGCGAGGCATGATCCTGCTCGGGTAGCGTCGAGCTTGCTCGACGGTGCTTGGCGCGAAATCAACAGCTGTCGAGCAAGCTCGACGCTACAGGGGGCGTTGCGCGCAATGGCAGGTAGCGCCGGGGCATGCCGGGCGAAGGTTCAGTTGGCCCAGACGCTGTTGGGATCGCCGTTGCGGGCGCGGCGCTGGCTGGCCACTGCCAGGCGGGCAAAGCCGAAGGCCATGGCCAGCGCGATGGCGTCGACCCAGAACAGCGGCCAGTGGCCACGCGCGGCGGCGCGCCACAGCCAGTCACCATTGAGTGCGCCGTGCAGCACCGGTACCAGCGCGGTACTGATCGCCGCCGCCCACAGCAACTCGCGTGCGGCCTGCGCCGGGCGTCGCAGCGCGGCCCACAGCGCACAGGCCGCCCAACTGCCGAAGCAGGCCCAGCGGATGCCGCGATCGACCGCTGTCGGCGCCAGCCGCTCCAGCACCAGCGCGGTGACGAACGCGACCGAGATCGCCACGCACAGGCCGATGCACACGCCGACCGTCGCCCGCGCCATGTTCACCCCGGCGCGCGGCTGCTGCGGCTGGCGACGCTTGCGCCGCGACTCGATCCACAGCAGGTTGCCCGAATAGAACAGGAACGCACCGCCAAGGCCGAGCAGGAAGTACAGCCAGACCACCACGCCGTTGCCGAATTCGCCGAAGTGCAGCGCGTAGGCGGCGCTGAGCGTGGCGTGGTTGGCGTCGCGCTGGCCCGGCAGCTGCGAGGCCAGAACGTCGCCGGTGGCCACGTCCAGCGCCACCGCGCCAAGCGGGCCGAGCGTGCCGGTGGATTCGCCGGTGATCTCGATGGTGGCATTGGCATCGCCGGCATTGGCCAGCTTCAGGTAGGCCGGTTCGAAGTTGGCCACGCCCTGTGCGCGGGCGACTTCAAGCGCGCGCGCATGCAGCACGCGCAGGCTGCCCGGCGGTGCCGGAATGCCACTGGCATCGCGCACGGGCGCGGTGTCCATCGCCGTCGGCACCGCCTGCAGCGCCTTGCCGTCGTAGATCAACGGGTTGAGCAGGGCCATCTGCACGAACACCAGGCAGAGCAGGGCACCGGTCACCGCGAACATCAGGTGGAAAGGCAGGCTGAGCACGCCGATCACGTTGTGCGCGTCCTGCCACAGCTGCTTCAGGTTGCGGCCCGGACGCAGCGCGAACAGGTCGCCGAGCAGCTTCGGCAGATGGATCACCAGGCCGCTGAGCAGTGCCATGCCGTACAGCAGGCTGACAATGCCCATCACGTAGATCCCGGCCACGGGCAGGCCGAGGCTGTAATGGAGCTCGTTGACCAGTTCGGCCAGTCCGGTCTGCGGTGGTGTGGGGCTGCCGGCGATCTGGCCGGGCCAGGCATAGCGCCAGCTGCCGTCATCGGCCTGCCAGTACGCAAGCGGCTGCGGGTGTTCGGCGCCGGGGAAGGTCATGCCGACGTGGCGGCGTGCCTCCGGATGCGCAGCCAGCACGTCTTCCAGCAGGTACTGCGCATCGTCCAGCCCGGCGGGCAGTGCGGTGGCGGCTCCCGGGGTCTGCCACAGTGGCAGGTCGTGATGGAACAGGGTCAGCGCACCTGCGTAGAAGGCCACGAACAGGCCGAAGCCGGCCACCAGGCCGACCCAGGTATGCAGGGTGGTGAACGTGCGCAGGGTCTGCGAACTGAACTTCATGGGAGAGGTCTCATTGCACTGCGCCGGTCAGGCGCAGCAGCCCGAGCATGGCGAAGCCGGCGGCGGCGCTGCCACCCAGCACCAGCCAGGCGCGCAGCGCGCTGCGGAAACT
This sequence comes from Stenotrophomonas sp. YJH_SMC_91, assembly GCF_059368495.1. NCBI lineage: Bacteria > Pseudomonadati > Pseudomonadota > Gammaproteobacteria > Lysobacterales > Lysobacteraceae > Stenotrophomonas > Stenotrophomonas sp. YJH_SMC_91. The sequence continues at coordinate 629,188 of NZ_JCAFRT010000001.1, forward strand.
GAACGCCCACAGGGCGGCCAGCATCCACAGCGGGATGAAAGCGATCAGGGTCGGCACCAGCGCCCGCTGCCAGGGGCCGGGCGGTACCCATGCCAGCAGGCCGGTCGCGGCCGCGGCCAGGAGGAAGCCGGCCACGGTGCCAGCGAAGGCGCGCGGCCACATCAGGGCGACTCCGTGCCGGGACGGTGCCAGGCGGCCAGCGCCGGCAACAGCATCGCGGCCAGCATCCAGGTGCACAACATCGCCACCAGGCCGGCGGCAAAGCCGAGCTCGGCCATCCACAGCCACAGCGCGGCGGCAGCGGCGACCAGGCCGATCTGGCGGCCCAGGCGGCCGGCGCGGCGCAGGCGCGGCCAGCGGCAATGCGGCGAAGCGGCATAGAAGGCCAGCGCCGAGAACATCGCTGCCAGCATGCCCAGGCTGCAGAAGCCGAGCGTGGAAAGGCCGACGGTGATCATTGCGGGCGGCCGGCGCGGCAGCGGGCCGGCGAACGCGGGGCACGGACGGGGCCGGCGGAAGCCGGTCGGAGCGGGTGGCGCATCACGGGGTCCTGGGGGAAAGCGGGCAGGCTGGCACGGAGCGGCCTGCGCCGACATGGTAATCATTGCGATTTCACGCCGCCAGCGAGGCACATTCAGCCGACCGTACGGTAGCCCTTGGGCTTTCCCGTGCGCTGGTTTAAGATCATCGTAGAACCCTGACTGGAACAAGGTGGCCCGCGCCCAGCGCCGGCCGAGCGTGCGACATGAGCACTACCACCGCCCACTGTTGACCTGCCCCCGAAGGCCCTGTGTTCCAGGCGCCCTCGCGGCGCTTTTTTATTGCCCGGGCGCCGCCCCGGGAACGCTTTCCAGCCCGCCCAGCGGGCCCCGCACGAAGCCACTGCGATGATCAACATTACTCTTCCCGACGGCAGCCGCCGCGAATTTGAAAACCCCGTCAGCGTCATGGAGGTCGCCCAGTCGATCGGCGCCGGCCTGGCCAAGGCCACCATCGCCGGTGCCGTGGATGGCGTGCTGGTCGATGCCAGCGACGTCATCGACCACGATGCCAGCCTGCGCATCATCACCGCCAAGGACGAGGAGGGCGTGGAGATCATCCGCCACTCCTGCGCCCACCTGGTCGGCCACGCCGTCAAGCAGCTCTACCCGGACGTGAAGATGGTGATCGGCCCGGTGATCGCCGAAGGCTTCTATTACGACATCTACTCCGAGCGCCCGTTCACCCCGGACGACATGGCCGCGATCGAGAAGCGCATGGGCGAGCTGATCGCCCAGGACTACGACGTCATCAAGAAGATGACCCCGCGCGCCGAAGTGATCGAGATCTTCAAGGCCCGTGGCGAGGACTACAAGCTGCGCCTGATCGAGGACATGTCCGACGACATCCAGGCGATGGGCATGTACTACCACCAGGAATACGTGGACATGTGCCGTGGCCCGCACGTGCCGAACACGCGCTTCCTGAAGGCCTTCAAGCTGACCCGCATCTCCGGCGCCTACTGGCGCGGCGACGCGCAGAACGAGCAGCTGCAGCGCATCTACGGCACCGCCTGGGCCGACAAGAAGCAGCTCGAGGCGTACATCAAGCGCATCGAAGAAGCTGAAATGCGCGACCACCGCCGCATCGGCAAGCAGCAGGACCTGTTCCACCTGCAGGAAGAAGCACCGGGCCTGGTGTTCTGGCACCCGAAGGGCTGGGCGCTGTGGCAGGTGGTCGAGCAGTACATGCGCAAGGTCTACCGCAACAGCGGCTATGGCGAAGTGCGCTGCCCGCAGATCCTGGACGTGAGCCTGTGGAAGAAGTCCGGTCACTGGGACAACTACCAGGACAACATGTTCTTCACCGAATCGGAGAAGCGCACGTACGCGGTCAAGCCGATGAACTGCCCGGGCCACATCCAGGTGTTCAACCAGGGCCTGCACAGCTACCGCGACCTGCCGATCCGCTATGGTGAGTTCGGTTCGTGCCATCGCAACGAGCCGTCCGGCGCGCTGCACGGCATCCTGCGCGTGCGTGGCTTCACCCAGGACGACGGCCACGTGTTCTGCACGGAAAACCAGATCGAGTCGGAAGTGACGGCCTTCCACCAGCAGGCGCTGGCGGTCTACCAGCACTTCGGTTTCGACGAGATCCAGATCAAGATCGCGCTGCGCCCGGAATCGCGCCTGGGCGACGACGCCACCTGGGACAAGGCCGAAGGCGCGCTGCGCTCGGCGCTGACCGCCTGTGGCGTGGAATGGCAGGAGCTGCCGGGCGAGGGCGCCTTCTACGGCCCGAAGATCGAGTACCACCTGAAGGATGCCATCGGCCGTACCTGGCAGCTGGGCACCATGCAGGTCGACTTCATGATGCCGGGCCGCCTGGGCGCCGAGTACGTGGACGAGAACAGCCAGAAGAAGCACCCGGTCATGCTGCACCGCGCCATCGTCGGCTCGATGGAGCGCTTCCTGGGCATCCTGATCGAGCACCATGCCGGCCAGTTCCCGGCCTGGCTGGCGCCGACCCAGGTGGTGGTGGCCAACATCACCGACGCCCAGGCCGACTACGTCTCGGGCGTGACCAAAACCCTTGCGGAGCAAGGCTTCCGCGTCAGCTCGGATTTGCGTAACGAGAAGATCGGCTATAAAATCCGCGAGCATACGTTGCAGCGCGTGCCCTACCTGCTGGTCATCGGTGACCGCGAGAAGGAAAATGGGGCTGTGGCGGTGCGTACGCGTTCTGGCGAAGACCTTGGCAGCATGAGCCTGCAGGCCTTCATCGAGCGGCTCCACGCCGAGGGCGCGTAAGCAAAGGTCCGGTCCGGGCGCACAGGCACCCGGACCGGTTCGATACCCTTGGGAGAACGTAATATCAGCACCCCTGACAACAAACAGAACCGCAAGAATCAGGAAATCCGTGTGCCGCGCGTCCGCGTGATCGGCAGTGACGGAGAAATGATCGGCGTGTTGTCGCGCGACGAAGCGCTGTCCATGGCCGAAGATGAAGGCCTGGACCTGGTCGAGATCCAGCCGCAGGCCGATCCGCCGGTCTGCAAGATCATGGACTTCGGCAAGTTCAAGTTCGAAGCGCAGAAGAAGGCCAGCGAGGCCAAGAAGAAGACCAAGCAGGTCGAGATCAAGGAAGTGAAGTTCCGTCCGGTCACGGACGAGGGCGACTACCAGATCAAGCTGCGCAAGATGCGCGGGTTCCTCGAAGATGGCGACAAGATCAAGGTCAACATCCGTTTCCGTGGCCGTGAAATGAGCCACCAGGAACTGGGCCGCGAAATGGCCAACCGGATCGAGACCGATCTGGGCGAGGACATCGTCATTGAATCCCGTCCGCGCCTGGAAGGGCGTCAGATGGTCATGATGATCGCGCCGAAGAAGAAGACCTGAGGCCTGACGGGCCGCCTTCCGGGGCGCCTGGCTGAAGGGTTCAGGGTAAGGGGGCGCCGCTGGCGTCCCTTTGCTTTTGCAGGACGCCGGTGAATCGCCGGTAAAGGGTTGCAGGGGCTGGTGGCAGGGCGGTTTTGCCTGTATCATGCCCGGCTCGACCCACCCAGGACGGGTCGTACGCCGATCATGGCAGGACGGAAAGAGCGGCCCAGGCCGCCGCCAGATCAGTCAGAAACCAGGGTCATATCCCATCAAGGACATTGCAATGCCCAAGATCAAGACCAACCGGGCAGCGGCCAAGCGTTTCCGCAAGACCGCCTCGGGCAAGTACAAGTGCGGCCACGCCAACCGTAGCCACATCCTCACGAAGAAAGCGACCAAGCGTAAGCGTAATCTGCGTCAGACGGGCCATGTCCGTGCAGAAGACGCAGGCCGTCTGGACCGCATGCTCCCTTACCTCTGAGGAACTGAAAAATGGCACGAGTTAAGCGTGGCGTACAGGCGCGTCGCCGCCACAAGAAAATCCTGGATCTCGCCAAGGGCTATTACAACGCCCGCCGTAAGGTCTTCCGCGTCGCCAAGCAGGCGGTCATCAAGGCACAGCAGTACGCCTACATCGGCCGTAAGCAGAAGAAGCGCAACTTCCGTTCGCTGTGGATCACCCGTATCAATGCGGCTGCCCGCATCAACGGCCTGAGCTACAGCCGCTTCATGAACGGTCTGCTGAAGGCCGGCATCACCCTGGATCGCAAGGTCCTGGCTGACATCGCCGTGCACGACGCAGCCGGTTTTGCTGCGCTGGCCGAAAAGGCCAAGGGCGCGCTGGCGGCATAAGTCCTTCCCGATGCCGTAACCGTTCACTCGGACGGTGTCAGGTCAAGGCAATGCATGGGGAAGGGCGCAAGTCCTTCCCCATTCTTTTTTGGGTCCCGGCGAGGCCACGACGGCAGCGCGGGGACGGCGGTGGCGACAGGGGTCGGCCCTTCGCGCATCGCGATGGCAGATCGACTGGAGTTCCAGCCCCCCATGAGCGACATCCAATCCCTCACCACTCAGGCGCTGGCCGATGTGGCCGCCGCACAGAGCCCCGACGTGCTGGAGCAGCTGCGCGTGGCCCTGCTTGGCAAGAGCGGCAGCATCACCTCGCAGCTCAAGCAGCTCGGTGCCCTGCCGGCCGACGAGCGCAAGGCCGCCGGTGAAGCGATCAACCAGGCCCGCGACGTGCTGACCCGCGCGCTGGGCGAGCGCAAGGCGCTGCTGGAAGACGCGGCACTGGATGCGCGCCTGGCCGCCGAAGCCATCGACATCACCCTGCCGGGCCGCAATGGCGACCGTGCCGGCCTGCACCCGATCACCCGCACCCTGGAGCGCATCACCGGCATCTTCGGCCGGCTGGGCTACGAGCTGTCGGAAGGGCCGGAGATCGAGGACGACTGGCACAACTTCGAGGCGCTGAACTTCCCGCCGCACCACCCGGCGCGCGCCATGCATGACACCTTCTACTTCGGCGACGGCCGCCTCCTGCGCACGCATACCTCCGGTGTGCAGGTGCGCTACATGGGCGACCACGCGCCGCCGCTGCGCATGATCGCCGCCGGCAAGGTGTACCGCAGCGACAGCGACCAGACCCACTCGCCGATGTTCCATCAGGTGGAAGGCCTGCTGGTCGACGAGCATTCGACCTTCGCCGACCTGAAGGGCACGTTGGCCGAGTTCGTGCGCGCGTTCTTCGAGCGCGATTTCGAGATGCGTTTCCGTCCCAGCTACTTCCCGTTCGTTGAACCGGGCGCGGAAGTGGACATCGCCTGGCAGCAGCCCGATGGCAGCACCCGCTGGCTGGAAGTGCTCGGTTGCGGCATGGTCCATCCGAACGTGCTGCGCAACGTCGGCATCGATCCGGAGCGCTACACCGGCTTCGCCTTCGGCATGGGCGTGGAGCGCTTTGCGATGCTGCGCTACGGCGTCAACGACCTGCGCGCGTTCTTCGAGAACGATGTGCGGTTCCTGAAGCAGTTCGCGTAAGCCGCAACCGTGTAGAGCCGAGCCACGCTCGGCTGCTTTCTGGATGGACGCCTGCTTGCGCATGCGCTGGGCGACCCCAAAAACCGCAACGGGAGGCCCGCCTCCCACCAGGGTGACACCATGAAATTCTCCGAAAACTGGCTGCGCAGCCACGTCCCGACCTCCGCCTCGCGCGATGAGCTGAGCGCGGTGCTGACCGCCATCGGCCTGGAAGTGGAAGAAGTAACCGCGCTTGGCGAAGGCCTCGATCACGTGGTCGTGGCACGCATCGTTGAAGCCGTGCGCCATCCGGAAGCCGACCGCCTGCAGGTGTGCAGGGTCGATGCCGGGCAGGGCGAACTGCTGCAGATCGTGTGCGGCGCACCGAACGCACGCCCGGGCCTGGTCGCGCCGCTGGCGATGGTTGGCGCGCAGATCGGCGAGCTGAAGATCAAGCCGGCCAAGCTGCGTGGCGTCGAGTCCAACGGCATGCTGTGCTCGGCCAAGGAGCTGGGCCTGGACAGCGATGCGTCCGGCCTGCTGGAACTGCCGGACGATGCCCCGATCGGCCAGACCCTGGTCGAGTACCTGGGCCTGCCGGACGCCAGCATCGAGATCAAGCTGACCCCGAACCGCGCCGACTGCTTCAGCCTGCGCGGCATCGCCTACGACGTCGCCGCCGCCACCCGCAGTGAAGTGCTGGATTTCGCCGCCGATGCCATCGTGCCGGTTGGCAACCGCGAACTGTCGATCCAGCTCGACGCCGGCGCCGAAGCGCCGCGTTACCTGGGCCGTGTCATCGAAGGCGTCAATGCTGCCGCCAGGACCCCGCTGTGGATGGCCGAGCGCCTGCGCCGCAGCGGCGTGCGTCCGGTCTCGCTGCTGGTCGACATCACCCAGTACGTGATGCTGGAGCTGGGCCAGCCGATGCACGCCTACGACCTGGGCACCCTGCAGGGCAGCATCGCCGTGCGCCGTTCGCGCGCGGGCGAGACGCTGAAGCTGCTGGACGGCCGCGATGCTGCGCTGGACGACAGCTTCCTGGTGGTCACCGATGCTGACCGTGCGGTCGGCCTGGCCGGCCTGATGGGCGGCTTCGACACCCGCGTCACCGACGCGACCACCGCCGTGTTCCTGGAAGCCGCGCACTTCGCGCCGGCCGCGATCATGGGCCGTGGCCGCAAGCTGGGCCTGCACACCGATGCCGGCCATCGCTTCGAGCGCGGCGTCGATCCGGCGCTGCCGCGCACCGCGATCGAGTACGCCACCCGCCTGGTGCTGGACCTGGCCGGCGGTACCCCGGCACCGGTCACCGAGGCCGTGCGTGAAGCCGATCTGCCGCAGCCGGCGACCATCGTGCTGCGCCGCGCCCGCATCACCCGCGTGCTCGGCATCAGCATCGACGATGCCGAAGTCGAGCGCATCCTGCGCGCGCTTGGCATGGACGTGGTTGCCACCGCCGAGGGCTGGCAGGTCACGGCGCCGAGCCGCCGCTTCGACATCGCCATCGAAGAAGACCTGATCGAAGAGCTGGCCCGCATCCACGGTTACGAGCAGATCCCGACCACGCTGCCGGGCGGTGCCTCACGCGTGGCGATGCCGAGCGAGACCCAGCTGGACGCGCTGAGCGTGCGCCGCCAGCTGATCGCCCGTGACCAGCAGGAAACCGTCAACTTCGCCTTCGTCGACGACGCGCTGCTGACCCAGTGGCAGCTGCGCGACGGTCTGGTGCCGCTGGCCAACCCGCTGTCGGCGGAACTGGCGGTGATGCGTCCTTCGCTGCTGCCGGGCTTGGTCGCCACGCTTGGCCGCAATGCCGCGCGCCAGCTGGGCCGCGTGCGCCTGTTCGAGATCGGCCGTGTGTTTGCCCAGCAGAGCGGAGACGGCCAACCGGCGCCGCTGGAAACCCCGCGCGTGGCCGCTGCGGTCTGCGGTGAGGCGCAGGCGGTGCAGTGGGGCCTGCCGACCCGCAAGGTCGATTTCCATGACCTGAAGGGCGACCTGGAATCGCTGGCGGCTGCCAGTGGCGCGCAGCTGGAGTTCCGTCCGTCGGCCCGCGCCTACGGCCACCCGGCGCGTTCGGCCGAGGTGTTCCGCGATGGCGTGGCCATCGGCTGGATCGGCCAGATCCATCCGCGCCTGGCGCGGGCGATGGAGATCGAGGCCGACGTGTACGCCTTCGAGCTGGACCTGGAGCCGCTGACCGCCCGTCGCCTGCCGCGTGCCGGCGAGCTGTCGCGCTTCCCGGCGGTGCGCCGCGACCTGGCGTTCCTGGTGCCTGAGCAGGTGGCCTGGGCCGACCTGGCGGCCACCGTCCGACAGGCCGCAGGCCCGCTGCTGCGCGACCTGAACCTGTTCGACCGCTATGTTGGCCAGGGCGTCGAGCCGGGCTTCAAGAGTCTCGCTATGGGCTTGATTTTGCAGGACAAGTCGCGCACTCTGACGGACCGCGACGTGGATGCGGTGGTGGCCGAGGCGGTCACTGCCATCGAGCGTGAACACCACGCCCGGATCCGCGGCTGAGCGGGCAGCACTCGGGGGTAGCAGGCAATGGCATTGACCAAGGCGGAGATGGCGGAAAAGCTGTTCGACGAAGTCGGTCTGAACAAGCGTGAAGCCAAGGAATTCGTCGACGCGTTTTTCGATGTGCTGCGTGAAGCATTGGAACAGGGACGTCAGGTGAAGCTGTCGGGCTTCGGTAATTTCGATCTGCGGCGCAAGAACCAGCGCCCGGGTCGCAACCCCAAGACCGGCGAGGAAATTCCGATTTCCGCCCGTACGGTGGTCACCTTCCGTCCGGGCCAGAAGCTCAAGGAGAGGGTGGAGGCTTATGCTGGATCCGGGCAGTAACCGCGAACTACCGCCGATCCCGGCCAAGCGCTACTTCACCATTGGTGAGGTCAGCGAGCTGTGCGACGTCAAGCCGCACGTCCTGCGCTACTGGGAAACCGAGTTTCCCAGCCTTGAGCCGGCCAAGCGCCGAGGCAACCGCCGCTACTACCAGCGCCATGACGTGCTGATGGTGCGGCAGATCCGCAGCCTGCTGTACGAACAGGGCTACACCATCGGTGGTGCCCGCCTGCGCCTGGATGGCCCCGATGCCCGCGAGGAATCGGCGCTGAGCAACCAGATCATCAAGCAGGTGCGCATGGAGCTGGAAGAAGTGCTGCAGTTGTTGCGCCGCTGATCCCATTTCCATCGTAATCCGCTATACTTCACGGCCCGCCGCACTGGCGGGCACATCGCAGCATCAGTCGGGGCGTAGCGCAGCCTGGTAGCGCATCTGCCTGGGGGGCAGAGGGTCGTCGGTTCGAATCCGGCCGTCCCGACCACTTGTGATGAATCAAGGAGCCTGCGCAGCAATGCGTGGGCTTTTTTGTGCGTTCTGCAGATGCTGATCAGTCTTCCGCGAAGCGGTAGATGAGTTCCGGATCGCCTTCATCCAGGCCATGCACGATGCCGCTGCCCACGAAGCCGGCGGCAGCGAGCAGGCGTTGCATGCCCGTGTTGGAGGCATTGGTCGAGGTGAACAGCTTGCCGCCACCGCGCCACGTGATCGCGTGCCGCAGCAGGATGGCGCCGATGCCCTGGCTGCGCTGTTCGCGCGCCACCATCAACATTTCAATGAAGGCTTCGCCAAAGAAGTGGTGATGGATGACCAGGTAGCCGACGATCTTGCCGTCCTGCTCGGCGACCTGCACGACGCCGTGCGCCAGCCAATCGGCAATCTGCATGATCCGCCGTGGATCAGTGGCTGCCACGCTGTCGAGCGCGATCAAGGCATCTGCGTCCTGCGGAATGCCGTCGCGCAGGTGCGGAGAAGAGGACGTCCGGTTCATCGCGGGCGCAGCTTCAGCAACAGGCCGCCACCCGACACAAAGCAGGCGAGCAGGACCGCAATCGACAGCGGCAGGTGGAATTCACTGCGACCGAACAGGGCAAAGGCCAGATGGATCAGTGCCGTGCCAATGCCGAGCCCCCCGCAAGCCAGTGCATAGCTGCGCGCCGTGGATGTGCCCAGCACGATCTGGCGATAACCCCAAAGCACGGCGCCGACTGCGAACAGGTTGAACAGCAGGAAGCCCTGGATGCCACCGGGGACATGGAACATGGCCCATTCCTGCCAGAACGCAGCGTCGATCTGATGCAGGATCAACGCCAGCAGCGTCGCCAGATACCATCGTTCCATGTCGTGCTCCCTGCCGTGCAGGCCATAGTCTATCGACTCCACCTGGCACGCACGCCTGCTCGATGCAGCCAGCGCGCGGCCGGCAGTCAATACACACGAAACTCGGCACGGCAGCCGTCGCTGACCCACACCCCACGGCGGTCCCAGCCCCAGTTGCGGTCCTCGATGCAGGCTGTCACCGATTTCTGCCTGACCAGCCGTACCTCATGGCGCACGCGAATCCGGCACTCCTTGTCCTTGTTCTCGTAGGACTCGCAGACCAGGCGTTCGCCCTCGTTGTCGCGATCACGGCTGCGGCCACGTCCCGGCCAGCGGCCGTGTTCGTCGGCAACGAACTCGGCGCGGCAGCCGTCGGTCACCCACAGCATGCGCCGGCTCTGGCCCCAGTTCTGGTCTTCCACGCAACGGGTCACCGACAGCTGCCTGGCCAGGCGCATCGGTCCCTCGATGGGGCATTGCTCGGTCTTGTTGAACTGGGATTCGCAGCGCAGCGCTGGAATGTGATCAGTGTCGTAGTCCTGGGCGGCCACGGCGGTGGCGGCCAGCAGCAGGGCAAGGGCGGCGCTGGTGATCGGCAGCAGCGGGCGAAGGGTCATGGGGAGCCTCGGGCGGGGATTCGGGCGGCAAGAATGACCCAGCACGGGGCCGTCGGAACGCATTGTTCCGGAAGCGGCTCAGGAGGGATTTAGTAGTGCGCACCAGCCCATGCAGAGGCTTACATCCCGTATCATCGCTGCACATCCGATCGCATCGGTTTACACCTTCTTACATGTCTTCCACGCCTGTCGGCGCAGCCTGTGGCTGCCGTCACTGGTGTGCGGGCGGCCTGTGGGGGAGGATGCGCGGACCACGACGACCACAGGGGGTTGCGTTGATCAGCAGTACCGTCATTCATCGCTCGGCCGACGCAGGTGGCGCCGAGGTGCGGGTCCTGGACACTACGTTCAAGGGCAAGCATGTGTTCGTTGCCTGGGGGCTGCGCGGGCCGGAACTGACCCGCAGCGCGGACCCGGCTGCCACTGTGGCTGCGCGCAAGGCATTGCATGCCGTTGCCGGGCATAGTGAAGGGCCGCGCAGCCCGGAAGTGTTCATCGCCAACCAGTCGGCGGTGGCGATCACGGTCTATCGGCTGCTTACCGAAGCACGCTCCGGTGACGCCATCTTCTTCCTGTGCGATTCACCGGCGGTGGTCGAGTGGCTGATCACCGCGCTGGAAGTGCAGGGCGCGGACTGATTCCGCGCTCCGGCGCGCATTGATTCAAGCCAGGGCCGTGTCCACGGCGGCCCGCGCATGCAGGGCGGTGGTATCGAACAGCGGCACTGCACTGTCCTCCGGGCGTACCAGCAGCATGATCTCGGTGCAGCCAAGAATGATTGCTTCGGCACCGCGCGCCACCAGTCGCGCGATCACGCCGGCATAGACCTGCCGTGAGTGCTCGCTGACCACACCAGCGATCAATTCCTGGTAGATGATGTCGTGCACGCTGCGACGATCATCGGCTTCGGGGACCAGCACCTCCAATCCGAAACGATCCTGCAGCCGGCCGCGGTAGAAGTCCTGCTCCATGGTGAAGGCGGTGCCGAGCAGGCCCACCTTGCGTGCGCCTGCCTGCACGATGGCCTGGGCGGTGGGGTCGGCGATATGCAGCAGTGGCACCGTGCAGGCCGCCCCGATGCGATCGGTCAGCTTGTGCATGGTATTGGTGCAGATCAGCAGCAGGTCGGCGCCGCCCGCCTGCAGGCGCCGCGCGCCATCGACCATGTGGTCACCCAGGGTGTCCCAGTCGCCTTCGTGCTGCAGCTGCTTGATGCCGGCGAAATCCACCGACCACAGCAGCAGCTGTGCCGAGTGCGCACCGCCGAGCCGCCGCCGTACCTCCTCGTTGATGAGCCGGTAGTACTGGGCCGAGCTTTCCCAGCTCATGCCACCAATCAGGCCAAGGGTCTTCATGCGCCGCTCCGTGCCAGGAGCCCTCATTGCAGCACAGATGGTGCCCGGTTGCCGATGGCGGCGATCTGTAACCACCACATCCATGCTGCGCTGTGTGTGCCGCGCCAGGCCCGGCGCACTCTATGCTGGTTGGATCTTCTGAAGTGGATGTGCGCTATGGCCCTGCATACCTGGTGGTGGTTCCTCGCCACGGTGTTCGTTCTGTGTGGTACGCCGGGGCCGAACATGCTGCATATCCTCGGTCGCAGCGTCGGGCTGGGGTTCCGTGGCAGTGTGCCGGCGATGGCCGGCTGCCTGCTGGCGATGCTGCTGGTGCTGGCGGCCTCCGCAGCAGGCCTGAGTGCGCTGCTGCATTCGTCGCCGATGCTGTTCGAGGTGCTGCGTTATCTGGGCGTGGCCTATCTGGCCTGGCTGGGCCTGAAGGCATGGCGTGACAGTTGCCGGCCGGCACCGCCGGTGACGGTCGATGCTACGCCGCCGGTTGCGGCCTCGCTGGGCGCGTGGAAGGTGTTCCGTGGTGGCCTTCTGGTGGGCCTGAGCAATCGCAAGCTGCTGCTGTTCGCGGCGGCGTTCCTGCCGCAGTTCGTCGACCCGTCACGCGGCCAGGCGCTGCAGTACAGCGTGCTGGTGGCCACCTTTGCCGCGTGCGAACTGTTCTGGTACGTGATGTATGCGGCCGGTGGCCATGGCCTTCGCCGCTGGTTGGCCAAGCCGTTTGCGCGACGTTGGTTCGAGCGCCTGGTGGGCAGCGTGTTCCTGGCGTTTGCCGTCGCGCTGCTGCGCTTCCGTCCGCGCTGATTCACGCCGCGCACGCGGCCTGTTCACGATTGCCGCATCGGCCACGGCCTAGCCTGATCATCCAGTACGCAGTCCCCGCAGGGAAAGGTTTGACATGATCAAGTGGGCCATCATCTTCGCCGTCATCGGTGTGATCGCAGGCGTGCTCGGCTTCGGTGGCATTGCCGGTGCCGCGGTCGGTATCGCCAAGTTCCTGTTCTGGGCCGGCATCATCATCGCCGTGGTGCTGTTCCTGCTCGGCATGACCGTAGCGAAGAAGGTCAGCTAGCGTTGATCGCGCAGCAGCGTGCTCAGTGCGCGCTGCTGCGCGAGAACAGGTTGATCACCAGTACGCCGGCGCAGATCAGGCCGATGTCGGTCAACGCCGGTGCATCCAGGCGCTGCTTGAACACCACCAGCCCGATCAGTGAGATCAGCACGATGCCGACGCCGGACCAGATTGCGTAGGCGATGCCGGTCGGGATCGACTTCATGGTCATCGACAGCAGGTAGAAGCACAGCCCGTAGCCGACCAGTGCGCCCAGTGTCGGCGCCAGCCGGCTCATGCCGTCGGATGCCTTCAGCAGTGATGTGGCAATCACTTCCAGCACGATGGCAGCGGCAAGGTAGAGGTAGGGATTCATCGAGCGCTCCAGCTCACTGCGGGTCGCACAGTTTCAGGGCCTGCTCGGCCATGGCCAATGCATTGGCACGTTCTTCCTCGTCCAGCGGACGCCCATAGGCCGTGGCCCAGTAGCCATCGGCAGCGCAGCGCGCCGCGTACAGCCGTGGGTCGCCGGCTTCGCCAGGGAACTCGGCCAGCATCGCGCGCTTCCAGTTGCGCCAGTGCGCAAGCAGGCCCGGTTCCATCAGGTTGCCCAAGGTCAGGCCGATGTCGTTGTCCTGCTCCTGCTGCAGCAGATGCTCGAAGTTGGCCTGCACATAGGCGCGGCTGAAACGGCCATGGCCTTCGGGGTTTTCCTGCAGCAGGGCGCGCACGCGCGCTTCGAATTCTCCAATCAGCGCTCCGATGGCTTCATCCACCAGCACCTGCTTGCTGCTGAAATGATGGAACAACGCACCCTTGCTGACACCGGCGGCCTGCGCGACGTCCTGCACGGTCAGCGCGGCCAGGCCGTTACGGCCGATCACTTCAATGGTCGCCTGCAGCAGTGACTGGCGCACGCTGTCGGGCGCCTTGCGGCGCGAACGGGAGGGGGATGCGGACATGGCGGGAAGAAACCGACTGGACGGTACGATTGTAACGCAGGCCCGCCGCGTTACCGCGCGCTGCCGGCCATGGCCGGCAGCGGAACCCTCATGCGTCGACGCGGGCGAAACGCGGTTGCGGTCCGTGCTCGCCGGGCACCTGCTCGACGAACATGGCGTACGGGCGTACCCACAGGCCACCTTCGCCATACAGCGCGCGGTACAGCACCATCGGCTGCAGGGTCTCGCTGCTGCGGACGATGTCGAGCACTTCGTACTCGCCGCCCTTGAAGTGGCGGTAGCGGCCTGGGGCCAGGGTGGGGAGCGGACTCAGCTCAGCCATGGGCGGCGCGACTCACTTGCGCGCCGGGCTGGCCGGCTTCGCGCAGTAGGCATCGATGGCTTCGGCGGTGTTGGCCAGGCCCTGTGCCTGCGCCAGTTCCCACGGACGTTCGCAACGCTGGCTGTGCTCGCACCACTGGTAGCCGGCCGAACCGATGCAACCGTGGGCATCGCGGTCGCCACCGACCTTCGGCGTGGCGGGCGAAGTGGCCGCCGTATCGGCACGCGCAGCGGCCTGATGCTGGTTGGCACAGGCGGAGAGCACCAGCAGGGCTGGAATCAGAAGAAGCGCTTTCATCGGGCGGGCTCCGTGCCTAAAGCGACAGTGTCTGTCGCAAATAGCCCTGCAGCAAGCGCTCAGTGCATGGCGGCGCGGATCAGTTCCTCGATCAGCACGAGGTAGCTGGCCACGAAATAGAACTTCAGCAGCGTCCAACGCTGCTGCGAGAAGAAGGTGCGCATGTGGAAGGGGCCCCTGTTGATGACGGTAGTGTGAAGCCCGGCTGACTCCGTGACAAGAATCACGGAATGAACAGGCTAAATGGACTCAGGGATGTGAGGGCAGGCAAAGGGCTGACCGGAGGGCGCGGCATTTTCGTACAAATCTGATGGGCCACCCCTGAGGTGATCGCTAGCCTGAAGGTGTACCGGCACGTGGACCGTCCGCCTGCCGTCGCATCCTTCCATCCGCAGGAGCCCCTCATGGTCATTACCGTTCAACGCAACGCCCGGCACTGGTCCGTGCTGGATCCGCAGGTGCATGACGCAACCCGATATGCGCGGGGCGCCGAGGCTTTCGATGTCGCCGCGGCGCGGGCCCTCGAGCACCACCGTCGCACCGGCCAGCGCAGCACGGTGCGGGTCGAGGCGCTCGGCAGCGCGGTGGATGCCCTGCATGTAGGAGACTGACGCCGGTCGTTGCGGTGCAGTCAGCTACGGTTGCGTTGCTTGAATGGGGAAAAACCGGCGTCACGCGCCCCCCCTGTGCGCCGTGCCGCGAATCCCGGATGCTTGCGCCATCGTATTCATCTGGAGATCTCGATGGGCAAGGCACTCACCTGGCGTACCCTGGCCTGCACCCTGCTGCCGATGCTGGCGGCGGCGGGTGGCGCCCAGGCGCAGAGCTATGGCTACGGCTATGACGACGACCGCTACGGTGGCCGCGAAGGCAGCGGCATCGTGCGCTGCGAGTCGATCAAGAACCGTAGCAACGAGTGCCGTCTGGAGGGCCGCGCGCGGATGATCCGCCAGTTGTCCGGCTCGCCGTGCGTGGAAGGTGAGACCTGGGGCCAGTCGCGCTATGGCGTCTGGGTGACCCAGGGCTGCCGCGCCGAGTTCGTCGGCGAGTACCGTCGTGGCGGTGGCTGGGGCAATGGGGGGGGCTGGGGCAACGGCAACGGCAACGGTTGGGGCGGCGGTGAGGTGATCACCTGTCATTCCAATGGGCATCGCCAGGAGTACTGCGACGCCCGCATCCGCCGCGGCGTGCGCCTGGTTCGCCAGGATTCGCGCAGTGCCTGCATCGAGGGCCAGACCTGGGGCTGGGATCGTCGTGGCATCTGGGTCAGCGACGGCTGCCGGGCACAGTTCCAGGTGAACTGAGCGTGCCCCTCTAAAATCAGAAAAATCTGATACAGCTCACATTTTGAATTGCCGTATCTTCTGCGATCAGGGCATCTCTGTGTGTCCCTGATCTGTTGCGACGATGCCTGCCGTGATCGGCAGGAATGTCCCGCTACCGTCGATACGCTGCCTCAAGGAGTGAGCCGCATGTTGATCCGCCTGCAATGCGAACAGCGCCAATGGCGCGTGCTGCATCCGGACCGGCCGGAGCCGATCGATTTCCGCGACGGTGCCCGCGCCTTCGACTTCGCTGAAACCCTGGCGCGCCTGCACTTTGTCGATACCGGGCAGCGCGCTGCCGTGCGCGTGGAAGCCAGCGGCGCCTTCGTGGAAGCGGTCAGCTACGGCTGAGGGCGGGGGGGGCCGGCCAGGTCCTGTTTCCGGGCCCCGCTATCCACGCCATGCGCTGGCAATCGGCCTCAGCCCGCCGCGCTCAGCGGCGGGGTACCTGTGGCCAGCTGCGGCCAACGCTTGAGCACGGCCGCACGGATGCCCGCGGCGTCGATGCCTGCTTCGGCCAGCAGGTCCTCGCGGCTGGCATGGTGCTGGTAGCTGTCGGGCAGGCCCAGGTGCAGGATCGGGCGCAGCACGCCTTCGGCATTGAGCAGCTCGCCGACGCCTGAACCGGCGCCACCGGCCACCACGTTGTCTTCGATCGTCACCAGGCCCTCGTGCTGGGCGGCGACAGCCAGCACCAGCTCGCGGTCCAGCGGCTTGATGAAACGCATGTTGACCACGCTCAGGCCCAGTTCGCGGCCGACCTGCTCGGCGGCGGCCACGGTGCTGCCGAAGGCGAGCAGGGCAATGCGGCTGCCCTGCAGGCGCAGTTCGCCCTTGCCGATCGGCAGGGTGGACAGGTCGGTGCCGGCTGCAACGCCGGTGCCGGTGCCGCGCGGGTAGCGCACGGCGGCCGGGCCCGGGTGCTGCAGGCCGGTGCTGAGCATCTGCCGGCACTCGGCTTCGTTGGACGGTGCCATCACCACCAGGTTGGGCACGCAGCGCAGGAAGCTCAGGTCGAGGTTGCCGGCATGGGTCGCACCGTCCGGGCCGACCACGCCGGCGCGATCGATCGCGAACAGCACGTCCAGGTCCTGGATCGCCACGTCATGTACCAGCTGGTCGTACGCGCGCTGCAGGAAGGTCGAGTAGATCGCCACCACCGGCTTGCCACCCTGGGTGGCCATGCCGGCGGCGAGGGTGACCGCATGCTGTTCGGCAATCGCCACGTCGAAATAGCGCTGCGGGTATTCCTTGCTGAAACGCACCAGGCCGGAGCCTTCGCGCATCGCCGGGGTGATGCCGTACAGGCGGGGCTCGGCGGCGGCGGCATCGCACAGCCAGTCGCTGAACACATCGGTATAGGTCGGCTTCTTGGCACCGGCCTTGGCCACCAGGCCCTTGTCCGGATCGAACGGGCCCACGGCGTGGTAACCGATCTGGTCGCCTTCGGCCGGCTCGTAGCCCTTGCCCTTGGTGGTCATCACGTGCAGCAGCTTCGGGCCCTTGGAGGCGCGCAGCGTCTTCAGCGTGGACAGCAGGGCGGGCATGTCGTGGCCGTCGATCGGGCCGGTGTAGTGGAAGCCCATCTCCTCGAACATCGTGGACGGCACGAACATGCCCTTCCAGTGTTCTTCCCAGCGCTTCACGAAACGCGCCGGGTTGTTCTTCTTGTCACCGAGGATCTTCTTGCCGCCTTCGCGCAGCGCATTGAGCGTCCGGCTGCCGGTGGCACGGCCGAGCATCTTGGTCAGGCCGCCGACCGCCTCGGAGATCGACATGTTGTTGTCGTTGAGGATCACCAGCAGGTTCGGTTCCGGGTCCATGCCGCCGGCGTGCATCAGCGCTTCGAAGGCCATGCCGGCGGTCATCGCACCGTCACCGATCACCGCCACGATCTTGCGGTCGTCGCCTTCGGACTGGCGGGCAATGGCCATGCCGAGTGCCGCCGAGATCGAGGTGGAGGAGTGGCCGACGCCAAAGGTGTCGTATTCGCTCTCCTCGCGCTTCGGGAATGGCGCGACGCCGTCCTTCTGCTTGACGGTGTGGATCTGGTCGCGGCGCCCGGTCAGGATCTTGTGCGGGTAGGTCTGGTGACCGACGTCCCAGACCAGCTGGTCGACCGGAGTCTGGTACAGGTAGTGCAGGGCCACGGTGAGTTCGATCACGCCCAGGCCGGCGGCGAAGTGGCCACCGCTCTTGCCCACCGATTCGATGAGGTAGGCGCGCAGTTCGTCGGCAACCGCCCTCAGTTCGGATTCGTCGAACGTGCGCAGGTCATCCGGCGTCTGGATGCGCGCGAGGCGGGGATAGCGGGCAGAGTCGATCATCATGTTCGCACTTTTTCTGAATGCCCATTTTCGCCCTCAAACGGGGGTGGGGCAAGCAAACGCCGCCGTCCGTGACAGGACGGTGAGGGTTGCATTTTCAGGCGTTCAGGTGCTCAGTTTCGACCGCTTGGGCAATTGCGCCTTCAGGAAGGCCATCTGGTCGGCCAGGATGTTGCGGTTGGACAGGATCAGGTGCTCGATCCAGCTGGGCCGGTAGGGCACGGCCAGCAGCGGCATTCCGGCCTGCTGCGGGGTGCGGTCGCTCTTGCGCGAGTTGCAGTGGAAACAGGCGGTGACCACGTTTTCCCAGCAGTCCAGGCCGCCCTTGGACAGTGGCACGACGTGGTCGCGGGTGAGCGTGGGGCGGTTGAACTGCTGGCCGCAGTACATGCACAGGTGGGCGTCGCGGGCGAACAGGGCCGGGTTGGTCAGGTTCGGCGTGGGGTCGATCGCGCGGGAGCGGGCATGGCCGCGCGCGGCGATGATCGGGTGCAGGTCCATGCCGCTCTGCAGGCCGCTGAAGCGATTGGTGCCGCCGTGGATGTGCAGGCAGGGATCGCCCAGCGTCCAGGCCACCGCTTCGCGGGCGTAGAGGCACGCCGCATCCTGCCAGGTGATCCAGTCCAGTACGCGTCCGTGGGCATCAAGCGAGAGCAGCCGGACCGAACCGGGGCGATGCAGCGTCGTGGCGTTGGGCGATGCTTCGGCGCCCGGAGCAGAAAACGGAGCTCCGGCTTCGATCAGACCCAAGCGTGTAGTGTCTGTCTCCATCGGGAGAACAGCTTATACCTGAATGTTGACGATTTGTGTATCGCCTGTCGGCGATACGCAAATCGCAACGATTCAGGTCCGCGCATTCCTCCTAATCCCCCGCACCTGTCGGTGCGCCCCCTTTAGCAACCCAGCCCGCCGTTGGCGCGCTGGGTTGCCCGCGCATTCTTCCTAATCCCCGCGCCTGTCGGCGCGCCCCCTTTAGCAACCCAGCCCGCCGTTGGCGCGCTGGGCTGCCCGCGCATTTTTCCTAATCCCCGCGCCTGTCGGCGCGCCCCCTTTAACAAAAGGGGGCTCTTCTCCAGAGGGATTTAGGGAGTTCTCATCCACGCGTGGCGTGGATCTACGCAGATCGCGGGGAACTGTCAGAGGCGGGGCGGTGTGGGTTGGCAGGACCGTTGGCGCCATGGATGGCGCCATCGAGCCCCCAGGGGTGAGGGCGCTTTGCTTGCGAAGCACTGCTTCGCAAGCGCCCGAACGCACAGTCGCCAGCGGCTGGGCCGGACCGCGGAGCGGGGGTTTACGGCGTGTCCTGCCAGCCCACACCGCCCCGCCATCCACCGGGATCCAGCTGTTGCTATTGCGGTTGCCGGGCAGCGGCCGGCACTACCGCGGGTGCCGGGCGGCAGCCGGCTCAGGCGCCGAAGCGCTCGTCGTCCATCGCCATCAGCGGGGCGGCGCCGGCCTGGATCGCGGCGGCGTGGCTGAGGGTGCGCGGCAGCACACGGGCGAAGTAGAAGCGGGCGGTTTCGCGCTTGCCCTGGGCGAAGGCGGCGCCGTGCGCGCTGGCGTCGGCGGCGGCCACGCTGCGGGCCCACCAGTAGGCCAGTACCACGTAGCCCGAATAGAACAGGTAGTCGTAGCTGGCCGCACCCAGTTCGTCTGGATTGCCGGCCGCGCGCTGCAGCACGTCCAGGGTCAGCTTGCCCCATTCGGCGGCCTTGGCGCGCAGCGGGCCGATGAACTCGGCCAGCGCTTCGTTGCCTTCATGCTCCTTGGCGAAGGCTTCGATCTCGGCCAGCATCAGCTTCAGGCCGGCGCCCTGGCTGGAGGCGGTCTTGCGGCCGATCAGGTCCAGCGCCTGGATGCCGGTGGTGCCTTCATACAGCGTGGTGATGCGGGCATCGCGGGCCAGCTGTTCCATGCCGTGTTCGCGGATGTAGCCGTGGCCACCGAAGCACTGCAGGGCGTTGTAGGTGTTCTCGATGCCCCATTCGGTCTGGCAGGCCTTGGAGATCGGGGTCAGGAAGCTCACCAGGGTGTCGGCGCGCTCGCGCTCGGCGGCATCCTCGGCATGGTGGGCGACGTCGATCAGGGTGGCGGCGTGCAGGGCCAGCAGGCGGCTGCCTTCGACCAGCGACTTCACCGTCAGCAGCATGCGGCGCACATCCGGGTGCACCAGGATCGGGTCGGCCGGCTTGTCCGGGAATTTCGCACCGCTCAGGGCGCGCGACTGCAGGCGTTCACGGCTGTACTTCAGTGCGTTCTGGTAAGCGCGCTCGGACAGGCCGATGCCCTGAAGGCCGACGCCCAGGCGCGCGGTGTTCATCATGGTGAACATGGCCTGCAGGCCCTTGTGCGGCTGGCCGACCAGGTAACCCTGCGCACCGTCGAAGTTCATCACGCAGGTGACCGAACCCTTGATACCCATCTTGTGCTCGATCGAGCCGCAGCGCAGTGCGTTGCGCTCGCCGACATTGCCATCGCGGTCGACCTTGAACTTGGGCGTGACGAACAGCGAGATGCCCTTGGCGCCCGGAGGGGCGTCGGGCAGCTTGGCCAGCACCAGGTGCACGATGTTTTCGGTCAGGTCGTGCTCGCCGGCGGTGATGAAGATCTTGGTGCCGGTGATCGAGTAGCTGCCATCGGCGTTCGGCTCGGCCTTGGTCTTCAGCAGGCCCAGGTCGGTACCGCAGTGCGGCTCGGTCAGGCACATGGTGCCGGTCCAGCGGCCCTCGATCAGCGGCTTGAGGAAGGCCTCGTGCTGCCAGGCCTCGCCGTGCTGCTTCAGCGCTTCGATGGCGCCGTGCGAGAGCAGCGGGAAGTTGCCCCACGCCAGGTTGGCGGCGTTGATCATTTCGTTGAGCGGCACGCCAAGGGTGTGCGGCAGGCCCTGGCCACCCAGTTCCGGCGAGGCGGTCAGGCCGGTCCAGCCGCCATCGACGAACTGGTCGTAGGCCTGCTTGAAGCCGGGCGGGGTGGTCACTTCACCGGTGGCCTGGTCGAGCACGCAGCCGATCTCATCGCCAACGCTGTTGAGCGGGGCCAGCACGGTGGCGCTGAAGCGGCCAGCTTCTTCCAGCACGGCATCGACCACGTCGGCGGTGGCGTCGGTGAAGCCCAGGCGGGCGAACAGGGGTTCGACCTTGAGCACGTCGTGCAGGGCGAAACGGAGGTCGGAAAGCGGGGCGGTGTAGCTGCTCATCGGTACGTCTCGATTTGATCAGGGCAGGGGAGAGCGGCGCCAGGCGCCGCGACGGAAGGTGGAAATCAGCGCAGCACGCCCGGCAGGCCCGGGGCCTGGTTGAGGGTGCTGCGGCTGCTGATATCGAAGCTGCGCTGCTTCTTTTCCTGCGGCGTGGCCGCGACCGTTCCCTTCAGGCCATAGGCCAGGGTGCGGTTGCCGGCCAGTGCATCGGCCACCACCAGGCGTGCGGCCGAACTGGGCACCAGGTCGACATTGATGACATCCGCAGAGGTGCCGCCGATGGAGATACCGGGCTTGGCCTGCAGGGTGCCGGCGTCGCTGTCGCCGACGGTCAGTGCCAGCGAGACGTCATCGAAGGTCATCGGCATGGAGCTGTAGTTCTGCAGGCGCAGCGCCACGGTCCAGTTGCCGTCGGCGCGCACGGTCAGCTGCTGCAGGCTGGCCGCCGGTTCCGAAACACGCTTGACGATGCCGTTGCCACAGGCGGCAAGGGCGAGGGTGCTCAGGACGATCAAGGCGATACGGAAACGGTGGAGCATGGGCGCAGGTCCTCTGGAGGCGGTGCGTTGGAATAAGCATACTACGGCGTATGGTCGTTTGGATCGCCTGTGGCGAGCCGTCGCAGAGGGTAGCGCGTGAAAATGGCGGCGGGGCGTGCGCAGCGCTGGATCTTCGGGCGCACGGTGCGCGTACGGATTGAACTGCGGCTCAATCGGCGGGCGTATCGCGAAGCGGGGCCATCAGGCGCAGCGGGCGCAGGTCGTAGCCCATGGCTTCGGCTTTTTCCTTCAACTGCTCGAACCGGGCGCGATCCATTTCCGGCAGGCGCGAGAGGATCCACAGGTACTTACGGTCCGGTTCACCGACCAGGGCCCACTGGTAGTCCGGGTCCAGCGCCAACACCCAGTAGTCGGCCCAGACCAGTGGCACCCAGCTCAGCCAGTCCGGAACGAAGCGCACCTGCAGTTGGCCGGGATGGCCAGCCACCGGGCGTGCAACGCCTTCGGCGATTACGCGTTCTCCGTCGGCGTTGCGGCAGGCATTGGTGACACTGATGCGGCCATCGCGGCGCAGCCCGTAGTTGGCGGTGATCTCGCCGACGCACTGCTTCTGGAATGACACCGGCAGGTGAGCGATCTCGTGCCATTGGCCTGCATAGCGGTCGATGTCCAGCGTGTCGACTGCACGCACCGGTTCGGCGGCGATCACCGGGGCGGCGGCCAGCAGCAGGCAGGCGAGCAGGGTGGGGCGCAATTGCATCGGCAGGCTCCGGCAGGAATCTGCAGCGTAGGTGCCGCGGCGGGTACCGGTGTAAATGTTTCGTCAACCAGACGGCGGTGGCCCGGCATGGATCGAGGCCATGGAAGGGGCCAGCGCCAGGTAGACCCACGCCATGCGTGGATGGCAGGCCGCACGCAAAAAAAAGACCTGCATTTCTGCAGGTCTCTGAAGATGGTGGCCGAAGACGGAATCGAACCGCCGACACGGGGATTTTCAATCCCCTGCTCTACCAACTGAGCTACTCGGCCAAATTGTGTGGCAACCGTGATCAAACCCGGTTTCCGGAAAAAAAAGACCCGCATTTCTGCAGGCCTTCGAAAGTGGTGGCCGAAGACGGAATCGAACCGCCGACACGGGGATTTTCAATCCCCTGCTCTACCAACTGAGCTACTCGGCCACATGTTTCGTTGCAGCGAGGTCGCTGCCAAGGACGCGTATATTACGGAGGTCGGCTGCCTTCGGCAAGCGTTTTGCCAAGATTTCTTCACATTGCCGTCTGCGGGCTCGCAAGTGCTTGATCCTCCGTTGTGGGACGGGGGCGTGGTCAGTCGATCATCGTCTGCGGTGGAAATCAGCAGATCGCCGCGATCGCCAAAGCTGCAAGGCCAAGGACTGCGCCCGGACCCGCTCCGCGCCGGTCCATGGAACGCTGTTTTCATGGCCGTTGCCGGCGATCGTTGCGGCGTAGTGTCGGCATTCCTTTCCTGATGCTGGCAACAGCAGAGCCGGTCACCATGTCCGATTCCCTCGCTACCTCCCGTATCGTGCTGGCCTCGCGTCCGCAGGGCGCACCAAGCGCGGCCAACTTCCGCCTGGAACAGGCTGCGCTGCCGGCATTGGGGGATGGCGAAGTGCTGCTGCGCAACCGCTACCTGTCGCTGGACCCGTACATGCGTGGACGCATGGACGAGGGCCCGTCGTACGCCGCGCCGGTGGCGGTGGGCGCGGTGATGGAAGGGCAGACCGTGGCCGAGGTGCTGCAGTCGAACGCCGAGGGCGTAACCACAGGTGAGTTGGTGCTGGCGCCGGGTGGCTGGCAGACCCATGCGGTGCTGCCGGCCAAGGCGCTGGGGCGTCGGCTGGATCCGGCCGGCCTGCCGTTGAGTACCGCGCTGGGGGTATATGGCATGCCCGGCTTCACCGCCTATTCCAGCCTGCACGAAATCGCCCGTTTGAAGCCGGGTGAGACGCTGGTGGTGGCTGCCGCGACCGGGCCGGTGGGCGCGACCGTCGCCCAGCTGGCCAAGCTGCAGGGCGCGCGCGTGGTCGCCATCGCCGGTGGCGAAGCCAAGCGTGCCTACCTGCAGACGCTGGGCGTGGACGTGGCGCTGGATCATCGTGCGGCCGACTTTGCCGAACAGCTGCGCGCGGCGGTGCCCGCGGGCATCGACGTGTATTTCGAGAACGTGGGCGGGCACGTGCTGGATGCGGTGCTGCCGCTGCTCAACGACTTCGCCCGCATTCCAGTGTGCGGCACCATCGCCACCTACAACGAGCGGGGCATCGAGCAGCCCGGCCCGGACCGGTTGCCCGCACTGTTCAGCCAGATCCTGCGCCAGCGCCTGACCGTGCGTGGTTTCATCGTGCACGACTTCAACCACCTGTGGCCGGACTTCGAACGCGAGATGCGGCAGTGGCTGCGCGAAGGTCGCATCCAGTACCGCGAGGATGTGGTGGAAGGGCTGGAGAATGCGCCGGAGGCGTTCTTTGGGCTGTTGCAGGGGCGCAACTTCGGCAAGCTGGTGGTGAAGCTGGATTGAGGGCTTGGCGGCGTGCCGACCAAGGTCGGCACCTACCGGAAGCTGAGCGTGCCGATCAAGGTCGGCACCTGCTTCAGGCAGTCGAGGCCTTTTCCCGGCGCAGCAGTTCGCGCTTGCGCGCTACGCCCCACGCATAGCCGGACAGGTCGCCGTCGCGGCGCACCACGCGGTGGCAGGGCACCGCCACCGCCAGCGGGTTGCTCGCGCATGCGCGGGCCACCGCACGGCTCGAGCGCGGGGCGCCGATGCGCGCGGCGACATCCGCATATGAGGCGGTCTGCCCGCGCGGAATCTGCTGCAGTGCCTGCCACACCCGTTGCTGGAACGCGGTGCCGCGGATATCCAGCGGCAGCGTGGCGCCGCGCGAAGGATCCTCGACCAGGCCTACCACCTGTGCCACCAGTTGCTCATAGCCCTGGTCGGCACCGACCAGTTCGGCCTGGCGGAAGCGTTGCTGCAATGACTGCAGCAGTGTCTCCGGATCGTCGCCGAGCAGGATCGCAACCACGCCGGTGGCACTGCTGGCCACGAGCACGCTGCCCAGTGAGCTTTCGGCAAGCGCGAAGTGGATGACTTCGCCGCGGCCACCTGCGCGCCATTGCTTGGGCGTCATGCCCAGCAACTTCGGTGCGTTCTCGTAGAAGCGCCCACTGGAACCGAAGCCGGCATCGTGGAAGGCATCGGTGATGCGCTCCTGTTGTTCCAGTCCGGTGCGCAGGCGGTCGGCGCGCAGCGCGGCGGCGTACTGCTTGGGGGTCAGCCCGGTGGCCTGCTTGAACAGACGATGCAGGCGCGTCGGGCTGCAGCCGGCGATGTCGGCCAGCTCCTGCAGCGAAGGCTCGTCGAGGCTCGCCTGAAGGTGGCGGCAGACCCGTTCGACGCGGGCATCGAAGGCGGTGGTGGCGGTACTGTCCATGGCCGGATTCTGGCACGTGCCGGTGCTGCGGAAACTCCGTTTCCTGCACCGACGGGCCAGGCCCGGAAACGGAGTGTCGGCAGGGGAGATGCGCGGCATCGTGGCGGCCACTTCACAACCGGTACTGCCACCATGCGCCTGAACAACAAGATCGCCCTCATCACCGGAGCCAGCGCCGGCATCGGCCGCGCCAGCGCGCTGCGCTTCGCCGCCGAAGGGGCGAAGCTGGTGCTCAACGCACGGCGGCCGGAGCCGCTGCAGGCGCTGGCCGAGCAGATCCGTGCCGCCGGCGGCGAGGTGGTGGTGCATGCCGCCGACGTGGCGGATCCGGCCACGGCCCCGGCGCTGGTGGAACTGGCCCGGCAGTCCTTCGGTGGCCTGGACATCGCGCTCAACAATGCCGGCATGCTCGGGCCGGGCGTGCCGGCGGCGGAGTTCCCGGTGGACGCCTGGCGCGAGGTGATGGCGACCAATCTGGATGCGGCCTTCCATGCGGCACGCGCGCAGTTGCCGGCACTGTTGGCGCGCGGCGGCGGCTCGCTGGTGTTCGTTGGCACTTTTGTCGGCCACACCGTGGGCTTCCCCGGCATGGCGGCCTATGCGTCGAGCAAGGCCGGGGTGATCGGCCTGAGCCAGGTGATCGCCGCCGAATACGGTGCGCGCGGCGTGCGCAGCAACGTGCTGTTGCCCGGTGGTACCGATACCGAGATGGGCCGCCAGGCCGCACCCACCGGCGATGCCCGCGACTTCGTGCGCTCGCTGCACGCACTGAAGCGCATGGCCGAGCCGGAGGAGATCGCCAACGCGGCGCTGTTCCTGGCCAGCGATGAAAGCAGTTTCGTTACCGGAACCGCGATGCGTGTGGAGGGCGGGGTATCGATCACCCGCACCTGAGCACGGTCACCGACGTGGCCGGTAGCGGATACCGCTGCTGGCCATGAAGCCCTTCGGATCGAAGCGGGCCCATGCCTCGCCCCAGTCGAAGCGGGCGTGGCCGCCGGCCAGCTTGCGCCCCAGCGCCGCACCCAGCGTGCGGCGCATGAAGGTGACTTCGGCATCGATCGCGGCCTGGGTCGGCCAGCCGTCTTCCAACGTTGCACCGGGTAGATCGACGCCCATCGTCACCATGTCGAGCTGTTGCCCGTGGAAGCACAGGCTGATGCCAGCGGGCGCGCCGCCCAGGCTGAGCCGGTGCAGGCTGAGCCAGACGTAGCCGGTGCCGACATCGCGCTCGCCATGCATCAGCGTGACGAAGGCGACACGCGCCTCATCCCGTGCCAGGGTGGGGCCGATCAGAGTCGGCAGATTGCCGAGCTGGATGCTGCCGTCGGTCGCATCAATGATCATCGGCACGGCGTGTGCTGCGCGCTGGGCAGAAGAGGGCATGGCGTACCGGTGGGCGTTGTTCCTCGGATTCTGGCTGCGCGGGGGCAGTGGCGGCAAGCCAGTGCCTGCACATGACGTTGGCGCAGGACTGACCTGTGGATTACCCGCCAGCCTCTAGCGTGGTGCACAGCGTTGGCCTGCCGCCGACGAGGGAGTTTTCGATGAACGAGCGAGACAAGGATCAGGACCCGAAGCAGGGCGTCCAGGAAAGCCGCCAGGACAGGAAGCAGGACGATGTGGCCAAGCAGCGGCCCGGGCAGCGCGACCAACAGGTGCGCGATGCGCACTCACGCGGCCCGCAGCGCAAGGACGGCGACCAGGAGCCGGCCTGAGTTGCCGGCGCTGAAAAGAAAAACCCGCAGATCACGGAGATCTACGGGTTCTTCTGAATAGTGGTGGAGCCAAGGAGGATCGAACTCCTGACCTCGTCATTGCGAACGACGCGCTCTCCCAGCTGAGCTATGGCCCCACGGCAGGGCTTCAGTCTAGCCAAGCGCCTGCCGCTTGCCAAGCCGATCAAAGGAATTTCATGTCGAGGCGCGAGGCACATCAGCGGGTGACTGTGCCGAAACCGCTTGTTTCGCCGGGTTTGGGCGCCGCGCAACGAAATCGTAACAATTTGGGGGATAATGGCGGCTTGCGCAGTTCTCCTCCTTTTTGCCGCCCGGCCCGCGCAGGCCGCACGGACGCCTCCTCAGAGCATTGCATGCCCTCCCATTCCGATTCCCTCCGCCTGTCGGGTCTGTCGTCTTCCCTTGTTTCCTTCCGCCGCCACCCGCTGGCTCTGGCCTGTGCCGGCCTGGCCCTGGTCGGCAGCTTCGGTGCCGCCGCGCAGGACAGCGCGCCGACCCCGACCGGGCTGGACACCATCACCGTGACCGCCGAACACCGCGAGCAGAACCTGCAGGAAGTGCCGGTCTCGGTCGGTGTGGTGCAGGGCGAGCGCATGCGCGACTTCACCGCCGGCGGCGACGACACCCTGCTGGCGCTGTCCGGCCGCGTGCCGAGCCTGTATGCGGAAACCACCACCGGCCGCATCTTCCCGCGCTTCTACATCCGCGGCCTGGGCAACATCGACTTCTACCTGGGTGCCTCGCAGCCGGTGTCGATCATCCAGGACGACGTAGTGCTGGAGCACGTGGTGCTGAAGTCCAACCCGGTCTATGACGTGGACCAGGTGGAAGTGCTGCGCGGCCCGCAGGGTTCGCTGTTCGGCCGCAACACCACCGCCGGCATCGTCAAGTTCGACACCCTGAAGCCGACCCAGGATTACACCGGCCGCGTCAGTGCCAGCTATGCGACCTATAACAGCGTGTCGATCGACGGCGGCTTCGGCGGCCCGATCAACGACATCGCCTCGTTCCGCGTGTCGGCCCTGTACCAGCACCGCGACGACTACGTCGACAACACCTACCGCGGCCCGAGCGCGGACGGCACGGTCAGCCCGAAGAAGAACGCCATGGGCGGCTTCGATGACCGCAACGTACGCGCGCAGCTGCTGCTGACCCCGAGCGACCAGTTCTCGATCCTGGCCTCGGCCCACGCCCGTGATTACGAGGGCACCTCGACCCTGTTCCTGCGCGGTGCGCTGACCAAGGGCTCGAACAAGACCGACGTGCCGCGCGACAAGGTCGCCTACGACGAAGCCGAAAACAACCCGCAGGCCTACAAGACCTACGGTGGTTCGGTGAAGGCGCGTTACGACTTCGGCGCGATCGACTTCACCTCGATCACCGCCTACGAAACCACCTCCGGCTACAGTCGCGGCGACACCGACGGCGGCGCCGCGGTGAACTTCCCGGTCAACGGCGTGCCGAACGGCTACGGCCAGTCGATGGGCCGCATCCGCGACCTGGACCAGTGGACCCAGGAATTCCGCCTGGCCAGCCATGATGACAGCGCCCTGCAGTGGCAGGCCGGTGCGTTCTACTTCAACGGCAGCGACACCACCGACTTCTACCAGCGCGCCTGGTTCCTGCAGGGCGCGGCCCGCAACCCGAACAACTGGGTGCGCCTGCGCAACAAGAACACCTCGTGGGCCGGTTTCGGCCAGCTGAGCTACGCCTTCACCGACAAGTTCACCGTCACCGCCGGCCTGCGCCAGACCAAGGACGAGAAGCACACCCGCCTGCTGAAGACCGCCGATACCGCCGCCGGCGTGGTGACCTACAAGGGCCGCACCGACGTCAAGATGTCCGACACCACCCCGAGCTGGGATCTGAGCGCGATGTATCAGATCACGCCGGAGGTGAGCGTCTACGCCAAGGTCGCGCGTGGCTTCCGTGGCCCGACCATCCAGGGCCGTTCGGCGGTGTTCAATGCCGATTTCACCACCGCCGATTCCGAGACGATCCTGTCCTGGGAAGCGGGCGTGAAGAGCAGCCTGTGGGACAACCGCCTGCGCCTGAACGCCACCGCGTTCACCTACACCGTCAACGACATCCAGCTCAACGGCAACGATTCGGACGGCAATGGCGTGCTGTTCAACGCCGACAAGGCCAAGGCCTACGGTTTCGAAGCGGACATGGAGCTGCGCCCGATCCCGAACCTGACCCTGAGCGCCGGCCTGAGCCTGCTGCACAGCGAGATCAAGGACAAGCGCGTGTATGCGCAGGTCTGCGGCCTCAACGGCCAGGTGGTGTGCACGGTGAATGACCCGACCATCAAGGTCGGTGCCAACACCTTCGCCCAGATCGACGGCAACCCGCTGCCGAACGCGCCGAAGTACAACGTCAACCTGGCCGCCCGCTACGACTTCCCGGTCAGCGATGCCGGCACCATGTTCGTGTCCACCGACTGGAACAAGCAGGGTTACACCAGCTTCGTGCTGTACGACAGCAAAGAGTTCAACTCCAAGGGCGACTTCGAGGGTGGCCTGAAGATCGGCTACTCGGGCAACTACGGTGCCTACGAAGTGGCGCTGTTCGCGCGCAACATCACCAACGAGAAGAACCTCAAGGGTGTGATCGAGAACTACATGGCCGCGGTCTACAACGAACCGCGTACCGTCGGTGTCTCGCTGAACATGAACTGGTAAGGCTCTGGCGCGGTGGCGGGTTCCCCCGTCATCGCACCGCTGGAATGCAAAGGGCGGCCCGGAGTTCCGGGCCGCCCTTTTCGTTGTTTCAGACTGCGGTAAGGTCGCTGTCCTGGCTGCGCTGGCCGAAGGTCAGGGCCCAGGTGGCGCTGTCCACCTGCTGGCGGTCCTGCGCCTGCTGCTTGCGCGCACGGCTGGCTCCGAACCAGCGGCCTTCGCCATTGATCAGCGGCGCCATGCGCACCACGTCCACGTACTCCGGGTCGATCTCGATGGCGCGCTGCAGCCAGGCCAGGGCCAGGAAGGCGTTGGCCGGCACGCCATTGCCGAAGTGGTAGATGTCGGCCAGGTAGCCGGCGGCCCACAGCTTGTCATCGTCGTCACCACGCCACCACAGCGGAATCAAGGCACGTTCGACCGCCTCGCGCTTGTGCGCGTCGTTCTGTCCATCGAAGGCCAGGCAGGCCAGGTTGCGGCAGGTCGGGCCCCATACGCGCTCACCGGCGTCGGCCTCGCGCAGGCAACGCAGGTACAGCTCGCGCGCACGCGCTTCATTCTCCGCGCCGCCTGCGGCGACGAGGCGCACGGCCAGGTTGTAGGTGGCGATCAGGTCGCCGCCTTCCACCGCACGCTCCTGCCAGTAAGCGGCCTTATCCGCATCGGCGAACTGTGGTTGGTCGCGGCCACCGAGGCGGCCCTTGTACAGGTCGCACAGCGCCGACATCGCGCCGGCGTCGCCATCGTCCGCCATGCGCTGCAGCAGCGACAGGCCGGCGGCCTGTGAGACATCGCAGAACAGATTGGCGGCGAACGTCACCGCCGAGGTGTCGTCCTGCTGCGCAAGCTTCGACGCGCGCTGCAGCAGGACACT
Organism: Stenotrophomonas sp. YJH_SMC_91; assembly: GCF_059368495.1. Classification (NCBI taxonomy): domain Bacteria; kingdom Pseudomonadati; phylum Pseudomonadota; class Gammaproteobacteria; order Lysobacterales; family Lysobacteraceae; genus Stenotrophomonas; species Stenotrophomonas sp. YJH_SMC_91. The sequence goes on from NZ_JCAFRT010000001.1 coordinate 659,437, forward strand.
GGCGCGTGTCGGGTCGCTGGCCTGGCCGAGCAGGCCATGCTCGATGGCGGTGGCGGCCCAGAGCAGGCCGATCGCCGAATCGCCTTCGCGCGCGGCATAGTCCACCACCTGTGCGAACAGTGCTTCGGCACCGTCGACATGGGCGAACCAGGTGCAGGCCTCCAGGTTGCTGAGCCCCTCATGCAGGACCACATCGCGGTCCAATGTCCATGCCTGCTGCAGATCTTCAAGCACCGCCTGCATGTGGTCCGGATCCCACTGCACGACGCCTTCGCTGTTTTCAACGCGGCCAAGACGGTAGCCCAGCCCGGCGCGCTGGGCCAGCACCTGCGCGCGCAGGTGGCGGTCCAGGTGCCAGTCGAGGATCTGCGTGTAGGCGCGCTCGTGCGCGGCCACGGCCTCGGCATCCTCACGGTGGGGCAGATCGCCCATCCAGTCCTGCTCCTTGTGCCACCGCAGCGCGTTGCTCTGCGCCAGTTCCAGGCCACGGCACCAGCTACCCTCGATGAAGTTCTCCATCGCCTCATGGCTGCCGCCCCAGCGCGGGTACAGGAAGTACAGGGTGTCTTCCAGCGTGGCCAGATCGTCCGGGCGCTGCTCCAGCACCAGGCGCATCCAGTACGCCAGTGGTGCGTCGAAATCGTCCTGGCTGCGCTCGCGCAGCAATGGGGGCAGCGTATCCGGCAGCGTCTGCAACGGCGTACCGAAGCGCGACAGCAGCTGCAATGCCTTTGGCCAGGCTTGAGGGTAGTGCTCGGCCAGCGCGGCGTCATCGGATGCGGCGGGCTGCCCGGCCTGCAGCGCACGCAGCCAGTTCGGTTCGCGCAGGTAGCTGGTGATGCGCTTGATGCCATCCAGCGCCAACGCAGGTCGTGGCGACAGCGGTATCGCCTGCAGGTAGGCGTGCACGGCATGATCGCGGGCCAGCTGTGCCGCCAGCCACTGGCTGTCTTCGACCAGTGCGGCAACGTCGGCGCTGCGCAGTTCGCCGGCAGCGTCCTGCCAGCAGGCGCCCAGGCAAAGCCAGGCGTAGTAGCTGCCGGGGGCGGCCGAGGCCCACTGCTGGGCCTGTTGCAGGCGGGCTTCCAGCGTCAGCGTGGCGTCGTGCAGGTTGCGCAGCCGCCAGCGGATGCCGGGCAGCGCATTCTCTCCCTGCAGCCAGGCCAGCTCATGTGGAGCAAGCAACGCATCGAGTTCGGCATAGCGCCGTTCCTGCAGCGCAGTGCGCGCCTGCACGCGCCAGGCAAGGTCTTCGGGGGAAAGCCCGTCTTTTGCAAATCCGTTTGTCATTGCTGCAATCCAGCGAGTACGAGGCTGGACATTAGAAGCGCGGTCGTCAGCGGCGGCAAGCAGGACATGCGGCTGCCGTGTCGGTGGCATTCAGCAGGAGGCTTGAAGGTGAATCCCGTCACCCGGAACAGGCGTTCGCGTTGGGATCGTCCCTGTGCAGCGGAAAGGCAAGCAGCAGCTCGGGCCGGTAGGCGAGTGTGCCCTGGCCCTGTCTCTACGCCTCGATTCCGGGAAATAGCCGTGCACCAGGGCGTGCGGATGCAGCCAGGGTTCGAGCTTGTCCTGCTCGCTGGCAGCGGGGGCCTGTTCGATCAGGCGTGCCGAAAGCGCGAGGTAGTGAACCGAACGGGCCAGGTCCAGCCTGCCCGTCAGCGCCGCGTAGGCGTTGAGCTGGCCGCTGCGATCCATGCAGGAGTGTCGCCGGCCAGCAGCGTGACGATCGTCCATCGCAATATGCCGGAAGAGGGCCATGCAGGCATGCAGCAATGTCCTTGTCCAGCATTGGCAGGGCCGCCCCGTGAGGCGGCCGATGCGGGTTGCTAGTTCGCCGGCAGCAGCGCCTGCAGGCGCGACTCCAGTTCCTGCTGGCGCCAGCCGGCCAGTGCGGCGGGCCATTGGCGACGTTCCAGATAGCTTTCCAGGTGCTTGCGCGAGGCAAGGATGCCATCTGGCAGTCCCAGCTCGCGGCTGCGTTCGGCCACGGCATCCTGCAGCTTCTTCAGCGCCTGCTTGTTGCTGTCGTTGGCCGGCAGCGCCAGCGGCGCGTCGGCTTCGTCGGCCAGCGGCGTGGACAGCGCCTGCCACACGGCGCCGGCCAGTTTGCGCGGTGCCTTTGGGAACTGCTCGAACAGCTTGCCCAGCGCTGCCTCGTCGGCCGGGGGCGTGCGCGCCAGAGTGGCGGCCAGTTCGTTGTCCAGGATCCAGCTTCGCGGGCGGTCGCTGCTGCGTGCCTGCACATCACGCCAGCGCAGCAGGCGCAACAGGCGGTGCTGCGCGGCGTCATCAAGGAACTGTGCCGAGCGCATCGCCAGGTGCGGCCAGCGATCTTCATCGTTGGCGACGCTGGCCAGCAGGCGCTCGCCATCGTCGTGCAACCACTGCTGGCGGCCGAGCGCCTGCAGCCTGGCATCAATGGCGTCGTGCAGCGCGAACAGGTGCTCGACATCGTCGGCGGCGTACTGCAGCTGCGACTCGGACAGCGGGCGGCGCATCCAGTCCGAGCGGGTCTCGCCCTTGGCCAGCGCCACTCCGGTGATCTCCGCCACCAGCTTCTGGTAGCCCATGCCGCCGCCGATGCCGGCCAGCGATGCCCCGATCTGGGTGTCGAACAGCGGTCGCGGCAGCACGCCGCAGGCCCACTTGAAGGCAACCAGGTCTTCGCTGGCGCTGTGCATTACCTTGGTGATGGATTCATCGGCCAGCCAATGCGCAAGCGCCTCGGTCATGCCGGGAATCAGCGGGTCGATGAGCAGGATGTCCTGCCCGACCGCCATCTGCACCAGGGCCAGCTGCGGCCAGTAGGTGCGTTCACGGATGAATTCGGTGTCCAGGCCGATGCGGGTCGGGCGCTGCTGGAAGTACGCTTCCAGCTCGGCGGGGGTGGTGATCCAGGTTGCCACGGGTCAGGGCCTACTACTCGGGTTTGCTCAGGCAGGGGAGAATAGCCTAACGTCGGTCCGCGTCTGTGCCGAAGGAGGCTCTGCTTGCGTTTTCCGTTGTCGCCCGTGCTGTGCACCGCCCTGGCCGTGGCCCTGGCCGGCTGCACGCCGTCGCCGTCCGCGCCGGCGGAACGGGCCGCCAGCGAAGAGGCGCGCGCGGCCGAGGGCGCCGACACCGGCGCCAATGCCAGTTCGCAGGCCGGGCAGGGCAGCGTGACCATCGCCGGTGAAGATGCCGCCGAGGACGTACAGCAGTGGACGCCGCCACGGGTGGACCGCCAGGGCCGCAGCCTGGCCCAGTTGCGGCGCGCCGCCGAGCAGGCGTTCGCTGAAGGCCGGCTCTATGAAGATGCGGATGCCGCCATTCCGCTGTGGCTGGCGGTGCAGGAAGAAGACCCGGATGACCGCCAGGCCCGGCTGGGCCTGCAGCGTGCCCGCCAGCGACTGCAGCAGCTGGCCGATGCCCTGCTGGTGCGGCCGCTGAAGCAGCGCGAGGCGCTGGCCGAGGCCAGCCGCCAGGCACTGGTGTTGCTGACCCTGTCGCCGAAGGACGAGCAGGTGCGTGCGCTGCAGGCGCGGGTGGAGCTGGCGCAACGGGTGGTGGCCTACAACCGTGCTGGCGAGGAGGACCTGCGCTCGGACCGTATCGGTGAGGATGGCGACGGTGCCATCGGCAACTTCCGTGAAGCGCTGGCGCTGGATGAAGACAACAGCCGCGCACGGCAGGGCCTGGCCGCAGCCGAGAGCGGGTTGATCCGCCGTGCCGAACAGGCTGCTCGGGCGCGCGATTTTGCCAGTGCGGGTACCTGGCTGGCCGAAGCCAGCAAAGTGCGCGATTCGTCACCGACGATCGCCGATGCCTTCGAACGCATCGAGCAGATCCGCGCCGCCACGCTGCTGCAGCTGCGTGATGACGGACTGCGTGACCTTGCCACGCCACAAGGCCTGAAGCCGGCGCGCGAGAAGCTGGCCGAGGCGCTTCGCATCGCTCTGCCGGGTGATGCAGTGGTGGGACAGCTTCGCGAGCGCATCGACCTGGCCACCCATTACGGGAGCTTCCGGCCGGGACAGGTGTTCAGTGATGCGATGCGCGATGGGGGGCGCGGACCGCAGATGGTGGTGGTGCCCCACGGTGGCTTCCAGATGGGTGCAGGCGATGCCGAGCCGGGCTCGAGTGATGCCGAGCGTCCGTCGCACTACGTGCGCTTCGATCGCGGCTTTGCCATGGCGATTACCGAGATCACCGTCAGCGATTTCGAGCGCTACGTGAAGGCCTCCAATGCGCGTCCACGCGCGACCCGGCGTGGCCATTCGGTGGTCTACGACGAACGCAGCGGCAATTTCATCCGCCGCAGCGGCGTGGACTGGCGTTCCGACTACGACGGCGGTCGCGCGCTGGGCAACTCGCCGGTGATGCACGTCAGTGTGCGTGATGCCGAGAATTATGCGGCGTGGCTGTCCGAGCAGACTGGCCGCAGCTACCGGCTGCCCAGCGAAGCCGAGTTCGAGTACGCGCTGCGCGCTGGCAGCAGTGGCCGCTATCCGAGGGGCGATGCCGGCGTGCCGCCGCCAGGCAGCGGCAACTTCACCGGCAGCAAGGACGTTTCGCCTTCGGGACGGCACTGGCACAACGCGTTTATCGGGTACGGCGATGGCTGGTGGGGGCCGGCGCCGGTGGCCAGCTTCCAGGCCAATGCCTTTGGTCTGCACGATATGGGCGGCAACCTCAGCGAATGGGTGGCCGACTGCTGGCATGCCAGCTACCGCCGCGCACCGTCCGATGGCGTCGCCTGGTTCAACCCGGGCTGCCGGTCGCGGGTGATCCGCGGTGGCAACTGGGCCAATGCCCCCGAGCAGACCCGCGCGGCCTGGCGGCAGTCCCAGGATTCGGATACCACCAATGCCCGCATCGGCTTCCGCCTGGTGCGCGGCATCTGAGCGGCACCCGGCTTCACCCGCTGCGGGCAGCGGCGCACTAAGATTGCGCCGTGCCCGCCAGCCGGCGGGGCCAGCAGGAAGTCCCCCGATGCGCAACGATCCCTTCTCCCGCTCGTCGCAAGGCCCACAGCGGCGTGGCCTGTTCGGCAACATCCGCTGGTGGGTGCTGCTGCTGGCCGCCGGCTATGCGCTGTTCTACTGGTTCTCCAACCGCACGGTCGATCCGTACACCGGCGAGAAGGTGATGATCGACAGCAGCCTGGACGCGCGCCAGGAAACCGCGCTGGGGCTGCAGGCCTACCAGCAGATCCTGTCGCAGGAACGGCCGATGGACCCCAATGCACCGATCGCGCGCGATGTGCGCGATATCGCCCAGCGCCTGATTGCCAAGGTGGACGTGGTGGAGACCGCGCTGGCCCAGGAGCACGGCGTGCAGCCGGCGCATTTCGCGCGGGATTTCCAGTGGGAAGTGAATGTGATTCCGTCCGACCAGGCCAATGCGTTCTGCCTGCCGGGCGGCAAGATGGCGGTCTATACCGGGCTGGTGCCGGTAGCACGCACCCGCGATGCGATGGCGGTGGTGATGGGGCATGAGATCGCCCATGCGCTGCTGCGCCATGGTGCACAGCGCATGGCCCAGCAGAAGCTGACCCAGATCGGCCAGGTGGCCGGCGCCGCCAGCGGCATGGATGCGCAGCAGCAACAGATGATGATGTCGGCGATGGGCTATGGCTACCTGCTGCCGTATGCGCGCAGCCACGAGACACAGGCGGATGAAGTGGGGCTGATGCTGGCCGCAGCGGCGTGCTTCGATCCCCGCGAGGCGGTGCCGCTGTGGCAGCGCATGGGCCAGGCCAGTGGCGGCCAGTCGCCGCCGGAGTTCGCCTCCACCCATCCCAATCCGGGCACCCGCATCCAGAACCTGCAGGCGCTGATGCCGAAGGCGCTCGAGTACCGGCAGAAGTTCTGCGAGCAGGCAAAGTAGGGGGTTGGTCGGCAGGGCTTGCAGCCCTGCACCTGCCGAAGCAACAGCATCAGCAACAGCAACAGCGTGCATTCCGTGGGATGGCGGGGTGGGTCCGGTTGCGGGGGCCGCTGCAAGTACGTCCATGTAAGCTCGGTCGCCGCATCCATGCGGCTCACGCCCCCGCAACCGGACCCACCCCGCCTTCGACAGATTCTCGCGATCTGTCGGAATGGCGTGGGGTCAGATCCGTTTTCCGTAGGAAAACGGATCTGACCCCGAATTGATTCGATATCTGACAGAGATTCATCCACGCATGGCGTGGATCTACCGACCGTCATCGGGAAACTGTCGAGGGTGGGGCGGTGTGGCTGTGCAGGACCGTTGGCGCCATGGATGGCGCCATCGAGCCCCCAGGGGTGAGGGCGCTTCGTTTGCGAAGCACTGCTTCGCAAGCGCCCGAACGCACAGCCGCCAGCGGCTGGGCCGGACCGCGGAGCGGGGTTTACGGCGTGTCCTGCACAGCCACACCGCCCCGCCAAACCATCAGCAATCCAGAGCCGCTTTGGCTGTTGCTTCGGCCGTTGCTTGAAGCCTCTGCAGGTGCAGGGCGCAGCCCTGCCGACCACCCCTTTACTTGACCTGCACGTCGATCACGCCGTCGCCAACGCGGGCCTGCAGCGCGTCACCGGGCTGCACCTGGTCGACCTTCCGTACCAGCGTGCCATCGTCAGTGCGGGTCAGGATGCTGTAGCCGCGGGCTACGGTGGCCAGCGGGCTGACCGCTTCCAGTGAACGCGCCAGCCCGCGCAGGCGCAGTGCGTCGCGCTCCAGCAGACGCTGCATCGCGGCCTGCGGCCGCCCATGCAGGGCGGCCAGACGGCGCTGCATCGTGTCGAGCTGGCGTTGCGGATGGTGCCCGCGCAGGATCGCCGCCGCATGGCGCAGGCGCGCAGCACGGCGCTCCTGCTGCTGGTTGAAGACCGCATGCAGGCGCCGGCCCAGATCGAGCTGACGGCGGCGCAACAGGTCCAGCCGCGCCTGCGGGCTCTGTGCGTTCAGGCGCAGCAGGGCGCGGTCGGCACGCTGCATCGCCTGCTGCATCGCATGCCGTTGCAGCTGCACCATGCGCGCGGCCGTACGGCGCAGGCGCAGCGCCAGTTCGCGCTGGTCCGGGACCAGCAGTTCGGCCGCCACCGATGGCGTCGGTGCGCGCAGGTCGGCGGCGAAGTCGCTGAGGCTGAAGTCGGTTTCATGGCCCACCGCCGATACCACCGGCGTGCGGCTGGCGGCGATCGCACGGGCCAGGGCTTCGTCGTTGAACGCCCACAGGTCTTCCAGCGAGCCGCCGCCGCGGGTCAACAGGATCACGTCATAGCGGCCACTGGCGTCGGCAGCCTGCAACAGCCGGGTGATCTGTGCAGCGGCGCTGCTGCCCTGCACCAGGGTCGGCAGCAGGTCGACCTCCAGCAGCGGGAAGCGGCGGCCGAGCACGCTCAGCACGTCGCGCACGGCGGCGCCGGTGGGCGAGGTGATCACCGCCAGGCGCTGCACGTGCGCCGGCAGCGGCCGTTTGCGTGCCGAGTCGAACAGGCCTTCGGCCTCCAGGCGTGCCTTCAGCTCTTCGAACGCGCGGCGCAGCGCGCCTTCGCCGGCTTCCTCCATGTGGTCCAGCACCATCTGGTACTCGCCACGGGCGTCGTACAGGGTCACCTTGCCGCGCACCAGCACGCGCATGCCTTCGCGCGGCACGAACTTCAGGTACTGCGCCTTCATCCGGAACATTGCCGCGCGCAGCTGCGCACGCGCATCCTTCAGGGTGAAATACAGATGCCCGGAGGCGGGACGCGCCACGCTGCCCAGTTCGGCCTCGACCCAGATCGCCGGGAAGCTGCCTTCCAGCAGGTCGCGGGCCAGGGTGTTGAGCTGGCTGGGGGTGAGGATGTCGTTGTTGCGTGGCTGCATGGGAACGGCGTGCTGCGGGCGGAACGGGGGCTCAGGATCGCACGTCAGCGTACCGTGTGCTGGCCCAGCGCCCACTGCACGTGTTCACGCACCAGCGGCGAGGGATCATCGACGCGGGTATGCAACGCGGCCAGCGCTTCGGCCGAGGGCGGCGCATTGCCCAGTGCCACGGCAATGTTGCGCAGCCAGCGTTCATGGCCGCTGCGCCGGATCGGGCTGCCTTCGGTACGGCGCAGGAATTCAGCTTCGTCCCAGGCAAACAGCTGGTCCAGACGGGCAGTGTCGAGGTTGTTGCGCGCGCGGAAATCGGCTTCGTCGGTACGCTTGGCGAACTTGTTCCAGGGGCAGACCAGCTGGCAGTCGTCACAGCCGTAGATGCGGTTGCCGATCAACGGCCGCATGTCTTCGGGGATGGCACCGTCGTGCTCGATGGTCAGGTAGGAAATACAGCGCCGCGCGTCCAGCCGCTGCGGGCCGGTGATGGCCTGGGTCGGGCAGACATCGATGCAGCGCGTGCAGGTGCCGCAGTGTGCCGTGGCCGGTGCATCGATCGGCAGCGGGATATCGATGTAGATCTCGCCGATGAAGAACCAGGAGCCGCCATGGCGGTCGATCAGGCAGGTGTGCTTGCCGATCCAGCCCAGGCCGGCATTGCGCGCCAGTGCGCGTTCCAGCACGGGCGCCGAATCGACGAACACGCGGTAGCCCAGCGGTGCCACTTCATCGTTGATCTGCGTGGCCAGCTTCTGCAGGCGGTTGCGCATCAGCTTGTGGTAGTCGCGGCCCAATGCGTAACGGGCCACGTAGGCGCGGCCCGGGTCGGCCAGGGTTGCCCAGGCTTCGGTGTCGTCCTTGTGGCTGTAGTCCATGCCCACCGAGATCACCCGTACGGTGCCGGGCAGCAGTTCGGCCGGGCGCGCACGCAGGGTGCCGTGGCGCGCCATCCAGTCCATCGTGCCGTACAGGCCCTGGCCCAGCCAGTCGGCCAGGTGCGCCTCATCTTCGCCCAGCTCGATGCCGGCAATACCGCAGCGCTGGAAGCCATGCGCACGCGCCAGTTCGCGGATGCGCTGCACGGCCTGGGCCGGATCGACAGGGATGGGGGCGGGGGACATGTGCACCAGTATAAAATCCCCGCATGGCCAACCTTGCCGATCTTTTCGATTCCGCTGCCGCGCGTGCGCTTGATGCGCAGGCCTCGGCGCTGGCCGCCGAGAGTGGTTGGGGCCTGATGGCGCAGGCCGGCCAGGCCGCCTGGCAGTGCCTGCTGCAGCATTGGCCGCAGGCGCAGCGGATCGGCGTGGTGGTCGGAGCAGGCAACAACGGTGGCGACGGCCTGGTGCTGGCCCGCCATGCACGGAAGGCCGGGCGCGCGGTGACGGTGATCGCCTTGCCGGGCAAGCCACCGGCGACGTCGCTGGCACAGCGTGCAGCATCGGAATTCACGTCCGACGGCGGCACCATCACCGATTTCGACGGCGTGCTGCCCGAGGTCGATATCTGGGTCGATGCCCTGTTCGGTCTGGGCTTCGACCGTGCGCCGGAAGGTGTGGCGCAGGCGCTGATCACCGCCCTCAACGCGCAGACGGCACCGGTTCTGGCGCTGGACGTCCCCAGTGGCGTCGATGCCGACCGGGGCGCCGTACCGGGCGAGGCGGTGAAGGCTGCTTTGACCCTGCAGTTCATCGTGCCGCATCGCGGGCTGTATACCGGCGATGCGCTGGATCATTGCGGGCGGAAGGCGTTGGCGCCGCTGCAGCTACCCACGGCCGCATGGCAGGGCGTGTCACCCGCCGCAGAGCACTGGACCCAGGCTCGCTTGCCGGCACTGCTGCCGCCGCGCCGCGTCAATACCCACAAGGGCGAATCCGGGCACGTGCTATGCGTCGGCGGCAACCATGGCAGCGGTGGGGCCATCGCGATGGCGGCCGAAGCGGCACTGCGTGCCGGCGCGGGACTGTTGAGCCTGGCCACCCGGCGCGATCACGTCGGCCCGTTGCTGGCCCGGCTTCCCGAGGCGATGACCCATGCGCTTGAAGATGGCGATGTGCTGCCGGCGCTGCTGGACAAGGCCAGGGTGGTGGCGATCGGCCCCGGCCTGGGCCAGGACGAATGGGCACGCGCAATGTTTGCGCAGGTGCTGGACAGCGACAAACCGCTGGTGGTTGATGCCGATGCGCTGAATCTGCTGGCGCAGGATCCGCGCGCGCTGCCGGAGGCGATCCTTACGCCACATCCGGGCGAGGCCGCGCGCCTGCTCGACTGCAGTACCGCTGACATCCAGGCCGATCGCTACCGCTGTGCGCAGGCGTTGGCCGAGCGCTTCCACGCCGTGGTGGTGCTGAAGGGCGCGGGCAGCATCGTGACGGCGCCCGGGCAGGTGCCACGGCTGATTGCTGCAGGCAACCCCGGCATGGCCGTGGGGGGCATGGGCGACCTGCTCACCGGCATCATTGCCAGCCTGCGCGCGCAGGGCCTGGCCGCCTTCGACGCTGCCGCCACTGGCGCACTGCTGCACGCGCTCGCCGGCGACGCTGCGGCCGCCGACGGCGCGCGCGGCATGCTTCCCACTGATCTGCTGGTGCCGCTGCGGCAACTGGCCAACCCGGAACGCTCTTCATGACTGAATTCTTCCTTGCCGACAGCGATGCCACCGAACTGCTCGGGCAGTGGCTGGCGGCAACCCGACCGCCGCAGGCGCTGATCGAACTGCGCGGCGACCTGGGCGCCGGCAAATCCACCACCGCACGCGCACTGCTGCGCGCGCTGGGCGTGCAGGGCGCGATCCGCAGCCCGACCTACACCCTGGTCGAGCGCTATCCGCTTGCCAGCGGTGGCGAGGCCTGGCACCTGGACCTGTACCGGATCGGCCAGGCCGGCGAACTCGATTTCCTGGGCCTGGACGAGGGCAGCGCGGTGTTGTGGCTGGTGGAATGGCCGGAACGCGGCGCTGGCGCGCTGCCGCCGACCGACCTGGTGGTGGCGTTGGAGATCGAGGGGCAGGGGCGCCGCGTCCGTCTCACCGGAGCCAGCGACGTCGGACATGAGTGGCTGAAGCGGCTTCCCCAAGGGGGCGACTTGCAGGCCATTTCTGTCGGCTGACGAGAACAAAGACCGGCAGGTTACGGATTATTAAGGAAAAAGGTGTTGCATTCCGTTCAGCGCGGTGATTGAATCCTGAGCCATGCGCCCGGGGAACCGTCTCATCGCTATCTGTGCCGCCGTCGGACTGGGTCTGGCGAGCGTCAGTGCGTGGGCCGGTGAAGTCCGCCAGGTCCTGCTGAATACCGGCGCCACCGGCACCCGTGCCGAGATCTCGCTGGTCGGCAGTGGCGGCTACAAGACGCTTTCTCTGGCCGGTCCGAACCGTCTGGTGGTCGACTTCCCTGACTCCAGCGCCATACGCAACCTGAAGATGCCGGCTGCGCAGGGCGTGGTCACGGCGGTGCGTACCGGACAGCCGGTGCCGGGCACCTTCCGTGTCGTTTTCGACCTCGCTGAATCGGTGGCGCCGTTCCGCCCGCAGATGCAGCGCGAGGGCAATGAATCCAAGCTGGTGATCGAATGGCCGGGCGATGGCCCGGCCATGGCCGCCAGCCGTCCGGCAGCGACACCGGCGGTGCAGCCGCAGGCACCGGTGGCGACGCCCGGGCCGACCCCGGCTGAAAGCGCACAGTCGCGTTCCGATGCCGCACGTGCGACCGCACTGCTGACCGCGCAGGTGCGGCAGCAGGCCAGTGCCACTGCCGCCGCACCGGCCACGCCGACCCCGGCGCCGTCCACCGCGCCGGCCCAGGTTGCGGCGGCCGGTACCGTGGCCAGCAGCTCACCTTCTTCCTCGCCGGCCGCGATCCTGGCCGGCCAGCGCACCGCCGCCGTGGTGACCACGCCGCCGGCTACCGTGCCTGCACCGGCGCCGACGCCGGTGGAACCGCCGCGCCCGGCCATGCCCAGCGATGCCTCGCGCATCCGCATGCAGGCCGGCATGCGTCATCTGGTGGTCGCCATCGATCCCGGCCACGGTGGCCAGGATCCCGGCGCGATCGGCCCGACCGGCAAGCGCGAAAAGGATGTCACCCTGGCGGTGGCGCGTGAGCTGGCCCGCCAGGTCAATGCGACGCCGGGCCTGAAGGCCTATCTGACCCGCGACAGCGACGTGTTCATCCCGCTGCCGATGCGTGCGCAGAAGGCACGTGCAAACAAGGCCGACATCTTCATTTCGATCCATGCCGACGCGGCCGAAAACCGTTCGGCCACTGGTTCGTCGGTATACGTGCTGTCGACCAAGGGCGCCTCTTCGCAGCGCGCCCGCTGGCTGGCGGACAAGGAAAACGCGGCCGACCTGGTGGGGGGCGTGCGCCTGCAGCAGACCGAAGGCACGCTTGCCAACGTGCTGTTGGACCTTGCCCAGAGCGGTTACATGAAGGCATCTGAAGATGCCGCCGGCCACGTGCTGGGCGGCCTGAAGCGGATCGGCAACAACCACAAGCCGAACATCGAACGTGCGAACTTCGCGGTGCTGCGCACCTCGGACATGCCGGCGATGCTGGTGGAAACCGCGTTCATCTCCAACCCGGACGAAGAGCGCCGCCTGATCGACCCGGCCTACCAGCGCAAGATCGCCGGCGCCGTGCTCGATGGCGTGCACACCTTCTTCAGCCGCCAGCCACCGCCGGGCACGCTGTACGCAGCCCGTGCCCAGGCCGAGATCGACGCTGCCGGGACCATGGCCGGCGGCAGCAAGTAACCCGCCGAAGGCAGGTTACTGCTTTCTGTAGAGTCGACTGTCAGTCGACTACGCGCGCAGCGCGGGGTTTTCGCCGCCCGGCGGAGGGCAGTCGACTGACAGTCGACTCTACACGGGGCGGCTCCGCTATCATCAACCCATGAAGTCTGCTGCCCATCCTCTCCCATGAGCGCGCCCGGACCGCGCCCGATCCGGCCGTTGCCGGAAATCCTGATCAACCAGATCGCCGCCGGCGAAGTGGTCGAACGTCCTGCGTCAGTGGTCAAGGAGCTGGTCGAGAACGCGATCGATGCCGGTGCCAGCCGCGTTGATATCGATCTTGAAGAGGGTGGTGTCCGCCTGATCCGCATCCGCGACAATGGCAGTGGCATCGCGCCGGAACAGCTGCCGCTGGCGGTCTCGCGCCACGCCACCAGCAAGATCGCCGATCTGGACGACCTCGAATCGGTGGCCACGCTCGGGTTCCGTGGCGAAGCGCTGCCGTCGATCGCCTCGGTCAGCCGCTTTACCCTGTCCTCGCGTCGCGCGCATGACGAACACGGTTCGGCACTGCAGATCGAAGGCGGCAAGATCGGCGAAGTGACGCCCCGTGCGCATGCACCCGGCACCACCGTGGAAGTGCGCGAGCTGTTCTACAACGTACCGGCGCGGCGCAAGTTCCTGCGCGCCGAGCGTACCGAACTGGGGCATATCGAAGAGTGGTTGCGTTCGCTGGCGCTTGCGCGACCGGATGTCGAGCTGCGCGTGTCGCACAACGGCAAGGCCTCGCGCCGCTACAAGCCGGGCGATCTGTATTCCGATGCGCGCCTGGCCGAAACGCTGGGCGAGGATTTCGCCAACCAGGCCGTGCGCGTCGACCACAGTGGTGCCGGCCTGCGCCTGCACGGCTGGATCGCGCAGCCGCATTATTCGCGCGCCAGCGCCGACCAGCAGTACCTGTACGTCAACGGCCGTTCGGTGCGCGACCGCAGCGTCGCCCATGCGGTGAAGATGGCTTACGGCGATGTGCTGTACCACGGCCGCCAGCCAGCCTATGTGCTGTTCCTCGAGCTCGACCCGACCCGCGTTGACGTCAACGTGCACCCGGCCAAGCACGAGGTTCGCTTCCGTGATTCGCGGCTGGTGCACGATTTCGTCTACCGCACGCTGAAGGACGCGCTGGCTGATACCCGCGCCGGCATGTCGGCGCAGGAGATCGGTGCGGGTCCGGTGCATCCGGTGGACGCCGCTGCTGCACCGATGACGTCGAGCGCGGGCGCATCGGGTTTCGGGCTGGCGCGTGGACCTGCGCCCGGTGCCGGCTCGGGTGGCGGTGGTGGTGGTTTTTCCGGCTGGCGCCCGCAGCAGCCCCTTGGACTGCAGGTGGCCGATGCACCGGCGGCCTATGCCGCGCTGTATGCCGCGCCGGCCGGTGCCGAACGCGGTGCTGCGCTGCCGCCGATGCCGACCGAGAACGGACTGCCGGTGACCAGTGCCGACGCCGGCGTACCGCCGCTGGGCTACGCGATCGCGCAGCTGCACGGCATCTACATCCTGGCCGAGAACGCAGAAGGCCTGATCGTGGTCGACATGCATGCCGCGCACGAGCGCATCGGCTACGAGCGCCTGAAGAACGCGCACGACGGTATCGGCCTGCAGTCGCAGCCGCTGCTGGTGCCGATCACACTCGCCGTGGGCGAGCGCGAAGCCGACACCGCCGAAAGTGAAGCCGAAACGTTGGCGGCGCTCGGCTTCGAGGTGACCCGTGCCGGTCCCGGATCGCTGCACGTGCGCAGTATTCCAGCGCTGTTGGCGCATGCCGAACCGGAGGGGCTGCTGCGCGATGTGCTGACCGACCTGCGCGAGCACGGCCAGAGCCGCCGCGTGGCCAGCGCACGTGACGAACTGCTGTCGACCATGGCCTGTCACGGTGCGGTGCGTGCCAACCGGCGCCTGACCGTGCCGGAAATGAACGCGCTGCTGCGCGACATGGAAATCACCGAACGGTCTGGCCAGTGCAACCACGGCCGGCCGACCTGGGCCCGTTTTTCGCTGGCGGAGATCGACCGCTGGTTCCTGCGCGGACGTTGAGGGGAGCATCGATGCGTTATCGGGGAATGGGCGGTCTGCTGGCCGCCTTGCTGTTGGCCGCGTGCAGTCCGGCAACACCGCCGGCGCCGAAGGTTACCGAAGATCCGGCCTATGCGGCCGCGCAGCAGCAATGGCGGGTGGCCCGCTACCAGGACCTGACCCGACCCGATGGCTGGACGGCCTTGGTCGGCCTGCACTGGCTGCAGAACAAATCACACTTCGTCGGCAGTGGTGCCACCAACGGCATCCGCCTGACGGTTGGCCCGGACAAGCTGGGCCTGCTGCGTCGCGAGGGCAGCCAGTGGTGGTTCACGCCCGAAGCCGGTGTGGATGTCAGCCATGATGGCCAGCCGGTGCGCGGCCGTATCCGCATCGACACCGACAAGGATCCGCAGCCAACCCTGTTGGCCTTCGACGGTGGCAAGGGCCAGCTCAGCATCATCCGGCGCGGGCCGCGCGATGCGCTGCGGGTCAAGCATGCCGATGCGCCGGCGCGCCGTGATTTCGCCGGGTTGGAGTACTGGCCGGGTGGCCCGGACTGGCAGGTGCAGGCACGTTTCATCCCGCATCCGGCGGGCAAGACCCTGCCCATTGTCGACATCACCGGCCTGACCACCGAGATGCCCAATGCGGGCGCGGTCGAATTCGAACGCGACGGCCGTACATGGCGGCTGGAGGCGATCGGAGCCACCGGGCAGCCGCTGTTCCTGATCTTTGCCGACCGCACCAGTGGCCGCGGCAGTTATCCGGCCGGGCGCTACCTGGATACCGATGCGCCGGCAGCCGACGGCACGCTACGCATCGATTTCAATCATGCCTACAACCCGCCGTGTGCATTCACCGCCTATGCCACGTGCCCGCTGGCGCCGCCGGAAAACCGGCTGGACCTGCGCATGGAAGCGGGCGAGAAGGCCTACCACCTGTCTGAAGGAGAGGGCTGAGATGCCGTTGAAGGGACTGTTCCGTGCAACGCTGCTGATGGCAGCGTTTGCAATCGCACCGCTGGCACCGGCGCGCAATGCACCGGCCACCGACGCCGCGGCCACGGCGGCGGCCAAGCCGCCGGTGCCGCTGCTGTGGAAGGTGACCGGCCCGGGTGATTCACGCGTATACCTGCTTGGATCATTCCACCTGTTGAAACCGCAGGACTACCCGCTGTCGCCCGATGTCGAGCAGGCCTTCGAGGCCTCGCAGCGGGTCGTGTTCGAACTGTCGCCGGAGGACATGCAGTCGCCGCAGCTGGCCAGCCGCATGGTGCAGGCTGCAGTGCGCACCGATGGCAGCGAGCTCAAGCGCGATCTCGACGCGGCCACCTGGCAGAAGCTGCAGGCGTTCGCATCCGAGAACAAGCTTCCGTTGGCACAGATGCAGGGCATGAAGCCCTGGTTCGTCGGCCTGAGCATTTCGGTTGGGCAGATGCAGAAGATGGGCCTGGACCCGGCGCTGGGCCTGGACCGTCATTTCATGGAGCGCGCGCAGAAGACCGGCCGCAGGACCGCTGGGTTGGAAGACATCGATACCCAGATCGGCATGCTCGACGGCATGACCGTGCAGGAGCAGCGACAGATGCTGTCCGAGGCGCTGGATCAGGCGGGCAAGGGCGATGAGCAGGCGCGCCAGCTGCATGATGCCTGGCGGCGAGGCGATGAGCGCGTGTTGTGGACGAAGATGGCCGCGGAAATGCGCCAGCAGTACCCGCAGCTTTACCAGCGCATCAACACCGGGCGCAACGATGCGTGGGTACCGAAGCTGCTGCCGTACCTGCAGGCCGGGCAGGGTGGCACGCTGGTGGTGGTCGGTACGCTGCACCTTCTGGGCGGTGACGGCGTGGTCGAGAAGCTGAAGGCGAAGGGCTACAAGGTCGAACGCGTATGCACGGGGTGCAAATCGAAACGTTGATGCTCCCCCGGGGCACAAAACAAAGCGGCGCGCCATTGGGCGCGCCGTTTTCGTATCTGCCGATACATCGGCTCAGCGGCGGGTCTTGCCGCCGGTGCCGGTACCGGGTTCGTTGGGCTTGTTGCCGGTACCGGTGCCGGTACCCGTGCCACCCGGTCGCGGACCACCGAAACCGGTGCCCATGCTTCGCTGGAATTCCTGCCACAGCTCCAGGTTGCGCTCGGTCAACTGGTTCATCATCGCCCACGGGGTCTGGCCCAGCAGGTTGCCCATCTGCTGGCGGAACTGCTGCTGCTGGTCGAGGAAGACCTGCATGCTGCGCTCCAGGTAGTTGCCCATGAAGCCCTGCAGGGAATCGCCGTAGAAGCGGATCAGCTGGCTCAGCAGCTGGGTGGACAGCATCGGTTCGCCGTCCTGTTCCTGGTCGGCGATGATCTGCAGCAGGACCGAACGGGTGAGGTCGTCGCCGCTCTTGGCGTCACGGACTTCGAAGTCTTCACCGTCCAGGATCAGCTGGCGCACGTCCTCGATGGTGATGTAGCTGGAGATCTCGGTGTCGTAGAGACGGCGGTTCGGATACTTCTTGATGATGCGGGTCGCAGCCATTGAAGCGGTCACTCGTCACAGTAGATGCGAAGCATGGCGCAGTGCAGCAGCCGTTGCAACCGCCTCAGCCCCCGCCAGGCTTGGCTTTCACAGGGGATCATGTTGCGCAACAAGGGTTTGCGTGCTGCGCAGCATGACCATCGGCAGGGGCGGCGGGTGTGCGCCGCCGAGGCCGGCGCGGCTTACCAACCCATATGGTGGCCGCCATTGATGTCCAGGTTGCTTCCGGTGATCCACGAGGCTTCCTCCGCCACCAGGAAGGACACCCCGTAAGCGATTTCCTCCGGCTTGCCGAGGCGCCCGGTGGGAATGTCGGCGACGATCTTGGCGCGCACTTCTTCCGGCACCGCCATCACCATGTCGGTCGCGACGTAGCCGGGCGAAATGGTGTTGACGGTAATGCCGAAGCCGGCGTTCTCGCGTGCCAGCGAGATGGTGAAGCCGTGCATGCCGGCCTTGGCCGCCGCGTAGTTGGCCTGGCCGTACTGGCCCTTCAGGCCGTTGATCGAACTGATCTGGATGACCCGGCCCCAGCCGCGGCGGCGCATGCCCTCGATGACCGGGCGGGTGACGTTGAACACCGAATTGAGGTTGGTGTTGATCACATCGTGCCACTGGTCCGCGCGCATGCGATGGAACGTGGTGTCGCGGGTGATGCCCGCGTTGTTGACCAGGATCTCGACCGGGCCCAGCTCGGCCTCGACGGCGCGCACCAGCGCTTCGGCGCTGCCTGGATCGGAGACATCGCCCGGGAAGATCGACACGCTGTAGCCGCGTTCGGTCATTGCCTGCTGCCAGGCGCGGGCCTTGGCCTCGTCGCGGTAGTTGGTGGCGACCCGGTGGCCCTGGTCGGCCAGGCGTTGGCAGATGGCGGTGCCGATGCCGCCGGTTCCGCCGGTGACCAGTGCGACGCGAGATGTCATGGAGTGTTGTCCGGGTGTCGGGTGGGGGAAGGGGGATTCTGCAACATCGGCGCGGAAAGTGCGCCGGCTGGCAACAGGATGTCGGTCCGCGGCAGTCGTGCCGGGTCGAAGGCCTGCCGAGCGGTGGCCAGCAGCGTATCCAGGTCGTGCGCAGGTTCCAGCGCCCCGGGTGCCTGGCCGAGCAGCTTCCAGAGCTGGCGCAGCACGGGCAGCGGGTGCGAACTGTCCACCGGCAGCGCCGCCAGCGACTTGGACAGTTTGTGGCCCGGCGCATCCAGCAGCAGCGGCAGGTGCCAGTAGCGCGGCACCGCCAGCCCCAATGCCTGCTGCAGCAGGATCTGCCGCGCGGTGGAGTCGAGCAGGTCGGCGCCGCGCACCACTTCGGTCACTCCTTGTGCGGCGTCATCGACCACCACGGCCAACTGGTAGGCCCAGCAGCCATCGGCGCGGCGCAGCACGAAGTCGCCGACTTCGGCGTGCACGTCCTGCTGCTGCGGGCCGCGCAGGCCATCGTCGAAGTGCACGATGCTGCCCGGTGGCACGCGGAAGCGGACGGCAGGGTCCGGTCGAGGTTGCCGGGCGACGCAACGAGGGTGGATGCCGCCGTTGGCGGCCAGGTCGCTGCGGCTGCAGTGGCAGACAAAGGCCTGGTCGCTGGCCAGCAGCACGTCCAGCGCGGCCTGGTAGGCCTCGCCGCGGGTGCTCTGCCAGAGGATCGGGCCATCGTGGACCAGGCCGAACGCGGCCAGCGCCCGCAGCTGTGACTCGGCGGCGCCGGGCACGGTGCGTGGTGGATCGACGTCTTCGATGCGCAGCCGCCACAAGCCGCCGTTATGTCGCGCGAGCAGCCAGCTGCCGAAGGCGGCGAGCAGGGATCCGGGATGGAGCAGGCCGGTCGGCGAGGGCGCGAAACGACCGCAGGGAATGGGGGAGGTCATGCTGGCTGAATCGTCGGTCAGGTTGGCGCTTGAATTCAAGCTGACCACACCGCAAATTGACCGGTATCGACCCCTTCCGAGCCGGATTTTCCCATGTTTACCCGCATTGCCCTGTTCCTGGCGACCAACTTCGCGGTCCTGATTCTCGCCAGCATCGTGATGTCGTTGCTCGGGGTCAATCCAAGCCAGATGAGCGGCCTGCTGGTCATGGCCGCGATCTTCGGCTTCGGTGGCTCCTTCATCTCGCTGCTGCTCTCCAAGTGGATGGCCAAGCGCTCCACCGGTGCGGTGGTGATCACCGAGCCGCGCAACCAGACCGAGCGCTGGCTGCTGGCCACCGTCGAGCGCCAGGCCAAGGCGGCCGGTATCGGCATGCCCGAAGTAGCGGTGTACGAAGGCCCGGAGATCAACGCCTTCGCCACTGGTGCCAACCGCAACAACGCGCTGGTGGCGGTGTCCACCGGCCTGCTGCACAACATGAGCGAAGACGAGGCCGAAGCGGTGCTGGGCCACGAGATCGCCCACGTCGCCAACGGTGACATGATCACCATGGCGCTGCTGCAGGGCGTGCTGAACACCTTCGTGATCGTGCTGGCCCGCGTGGTCGGCGGCATCATCGACAGCGCGCTGTCGGGCAACCGCGAAGGCGGCGGCCGTGGCTTCGCCTATTACATCATCGTGTTCGTGCTGGAGATGGTGTTCGGCCTGTTCGCCACCATGATCTCGATGTGGTTCTCGCGCCACCGCGAGTTCCGCGCCGACGCCGGCGGTGCCTCGCTGGCCGGCCGCCAGAAGATGATCGCCGCGTTGGAGCGGCTGCAGCTGAACCACGGCCAGAGCACGCTGCCGACCCAGATTGCCGCTTTCGGTATTGCTGGTTCGACGGCGAAGAAGCTGTTCATGAGCCATCCGCCGCTGGAAGAGCGCATCGCCGCGCTGCGGGCGTCGACGGTGGCGTGAGCTTTCACTTGTAAAGCAGTGCAGGAACGCCTGGCCTCGCGCCGGGCGTTTTTGTTTTGCGCGCGCACGCATTGGTGGCGCCAGGCGATGCCTAGGATCATTTCCGCGACCGCGGAGGGGTGTCACTTTCTTTGCGCGCAAAGAAAGTAACCAAAGAAACGCTCCGCCGGTCGCGAGCCGTCGCTACGCGCCGGTACCCTGCGCTTCTCGGTGAATCAGGGGGCGGCGCCGAACTCGCTGCGCTCAAACACCGGCGCCTCTCCGCCCCTGATTCCCCTGCGATGCTCGGCTCGCTCAAGGCGGACTGGAAGTCAAGTTCAACGGCAAAAGCATCCACGCGTGACGTGGATCTACTGGGTGCAGCTGTGGCATTTGACCTTGGGACCCGCCTTGAGCGAGCCGAGCACCGCAGGTCCGGCGAGGGCGAAGAGGTGCGGGTGTCTGAGCGCAGCGAGTTCCCGCACCGTCCCTCGGCGGGCCGAGGAGCGCAGGGTACCGATGCGCAGCATCGGCTCGCGCCCTGGCGGCGTGTTTCTTTGGTTACTTTCTTTGCACGAGCAAAGAAAGTGACAAGCACGATCACTGCGGATACGAAAACGGCACCTTCGCAGGTGCCGTCTCCATGAACCGCTTTACGCGAAACCTCAGAACTTCGCGTCGAATTCCGCCGCGTAGCCAGTGTTCACCAGCACCTTCTGCAGCGACTCGGCCACCTTCAGGTTGCCGGCAACGATCTGGTGGGTCTCCGGGCCACGGTTGTCCATCCGGCCCAGGGTCGCGCCCTTGAAGTCGCAGACCTTGCCACCCGCCTCGCGGACCAGCAGCAGGCCGGCAGCGATGTCCCACGCCTTCACGCCGGCTTCGAAATAGGCGTCGGCGCGGCCGCAGGCCACGTAGGCCAGGTCCAGCGCGGCCGAACCGGTGCGGCGGATGTCCTCAGCCTGGACCAGCAGGGTGTCGACCGACTTCAGCTGCGCGCTGGCGCGGCTGCGTTCGCGCGGGGCGAAGCCGGTGTGGATCATCGTGCCTTCCAGATCCTTGCGGTCGGCCACGCGGATGCGGCGGTCGTTCAGCACGGCGCCGGCGCCACGGCTGGCGGTGAACAGTTCATTGCGCAGCGGATCGAAGATGACGGCATCGGTCGGCTCGCCGTTCTCGACCAGGGCGATCGACACGCAGTAGTGCGGCACGCCGCGCAGGTAGTTGCTGGTGCCATCCAGCGGGTCGATGACCCACATCTGGCGGCGCTCGCCCTGCACGCCACCTTCTTCACCGAAGATGCCGTAATCAGGGTAGGCGCGCTTGAGTTCCTTGACGATGACCTTTTCCGCGTCCGCATCCACTTCGCTGGCGTAGTCCATCCGGCCCTTCTGCACCACGTTCAGTGCCTCGAGCTTGTTGATGTTGCGCAACAGGACGTTGCCGGCGAGGCGGGCGGCCTTGACCATGACGGTGACGGCGGGTTTCTGCATGGCGTGGGCTCCCGGAAAGGCAGAAGAGATGGACTGGCGGGGGAAAAGAGCGGGTCCGGCGCAGTGGCCGGCCGCACAGTTTACCATTGGTCATCGTCCAGCTCGACCTTTTCCCTGTTCATGTCCCAGTTTCCCGCCGCCACCCGCCTCCGATTCGTCCTGGTCGGTACCCAGCACCCCGGCAACATGGGGGCTGCCGCCCGCGCCCTGAAGACCATGGGCCTGGCCCGCCTGGTGCTGGTCGCCCCCGAAAAGCCGCTGGACGAGGAGGCCTTCCGCCGCTCGGCCGGTGCCGAAGACGTGCTGGGGGACGCTCCGGTGGTGGCCACCCTGGCCGAGGCCGTGGCGGATTGCCGCCTGGTACTGGGTTGCACGGCCCGTGCCCGCCGCGTCCAGCTGGAGGAATACCTGCCGGCCGACGCTGCCGCCCGTGCGGTGGCCAAGGCGGGCGAAGGTGCCGAGGTCGCACTGGTATTCGGCCGCGAGCGTACCGGCCTGACCAACGAGGAGCTGCAGCTCTGCCACGCCGCAGTGCACATCCCGTCAGACCCGGAGTTCAGCTCGCTCAACCTGGCCGCCGCCGTGCAGGTGCTGGCGTACGAAACGCGCATGCAGCTGCTGGGCGCGCAGCCGGCCGCCGACGCCGAGCCGGGCTTCCGCGAACAGGCCGCCAGCCATGAGCAGATGGAGAGCTTCTTCGCCCAGCTCGGCGACACCCTGGACGAGATCGATTTCCACAAGGGCCGCGCGCCGGAATCGGCGATGCGCAAGCTGCGCCGCCTGTTCCTGCGCAGCGAGCCGAGCGAGCAGGAAGTGCGCCTGTTGCGCGGCATCCTCGCCGATACCCAGCGCATGGCGCGTCTGGCCCAGGCCGGCAGCAAGGACAGCTGACGACGTTCTCATTTTTTCGGGTAGTCTGTCTGGATACCCAGGGGGGATGACGTCTGTGTCGGGTCTGCGAAAGGCAATGCAGGGGGGACTGCTGAGCCTGGCCATGGTCCTGCTGGCCGGAGCCGTGCATGCGGCACCGGATCCGGTGCTGGTGCTGGGCCGGATCAGCGATGACCCCCAGGCTCACTACGAGCAGCTGCAACCCCTGCTGGACTACGTGGTGGCGCGCATGCATGACGTCGGCATCCAGGAGGGGCGGGTACTGATGGCCCGCGACCCGCAGCAGATGGCCAGCTATCTGCGGCGGGGACGGGTCGACTGGGTCACGGAAACCTCCGGTACGGCGGTGGCACTGGGCCAGCGCAGTGGTGCGCGGCCGCTGCTGTTGACCGAGCGCAACGGGGTGCGCGAATACCAGACGGTGTTCTTCGTGCGCAGCGACAGTCCCATCCAGCGGGTGCAGGATCTGCGCGGCCATCGCCTGGCCCTGCAGAACACGGCATCCACCAGCGCCTACCTGGTACCGGTGATGACCCTGCTGGACCATGGCCTGTCGCCGCAGATCCTGGCCGGGGTCTGGGACGTGCCAGGGCGTGACAGCGTGGGGTATGTGTTCGCGCGCAGCGAGTTGAACATCGCGACATACGTGCACAAGGGGATGGCGGATGTGGGGGCGGTGAGCAGCGTGGACTGGAACGACGAGCGGCGGGTGCCGTCTGCATTCCGACGCGATTTCCGCGAACTGCTGCGTACCGAACCCTATCCGCGTGCGGTGGAGATGGTCCGCGCCGACCTCGATGCCCGGGTGCGCGACCGCCTGCAGGAAGTCCTGCTGCAGGCCGCCAGCGACCCGCAGGCACAGGGCGCGTTGCATCGGTTTTTTGGCACTTCCGGTTTCCACCGTGTCGATGCGCATGCGCAGCAGCGGTTGGATGAATTGAAACAAGGATTGACGCGCGTGCGGATGGAAGTGGAATGAAGTGGCTCGGCTCGGGGATGCAGGCCCGGTTCCTGCTGGCGATGGGCGGAGCGATGGTCGTGGTGGTCGCCATCCTGGCGGTGCTGCTGGGGCGCCAGACGGCGATGCAGAGCGAGGTGCGCACCCTCAGCGGTGGCGTCATCCATGAATTGTTCGACCGCAGCGTGCGCAGCCGCGGCGAGGCGATGGCGCGCGAGTTGTCCGATGCGCTGGCCAACCCGCTGTATTACCGCGACCTGGACCAGGTCGGCGTGCTGGTGCGCAGCACGGCGCGACAGCCGGTGGTGCGCTATGTACTGGTGTTCGACGAGCGCGGCCGGCTGGTGCACGACGGCTCGGTCGAGGTCCCGGGATTCGGCCAGCCGATGGCCGATCCCCTGGCGCCCAAGGCCGCGGCGGCGCAGGCCTTGCTGGTGCAGGAATCGCCGAAGGTGCTGGACAACACGATGCCGATCATGGTCGGCAACCAGCGCATCGGCGGCGTCCGCGTCGGCATGGCGCTGGACGAAGTGCAGCAACGCGAACAGGCGGCCAACGCCACCCTTGGCGAGCGCCTGCAACTGGTCGGCAGCCGCCACCTGGGTTGGTTGCTGCTGATGCTGGGGTTGCTGGTGGTGATCGGCGTGGTGGTGATCCTGTACGTGCAGCGCACGCTGGTCGCGCCGATCCGCGATCTGGCCGCGGCCGCGCGCCGCATCGAGGCCGGTGACTACCAGACGCCCCTGGCCGAGAACACCCGTGACGACGAAGTGGGTGAGCTGGTGCGCGGCTTCGCCCGCATGCGCGATGCGATCGCCCGCCATGACCGTGAAGTGCGGCGCACGGCCTATACCGACGCGCTGACCGGGCTGACCAACCGGCTGGCATTCCGCGAAGCGCTGGACCATCGGCTGATGGCCGCGCGTGCCGCCAATCACCGGTTGGGCCTGCTGTTCGCCGACATCGACGATTTCAAGCGGGTCAACGACACGCTTGGCCATGAGGCCGGTGACGAGGCGTTGCTGCAGTTCGCACAGCGCATCGGCCGCGCCGTTGCGGAGGCAGGCGGCGACGAGGCCCTGCTGGCCCGCTTCGGCGGTGACGAGTTCGTGATCCTGGTGGGCGACGGTGATGTGGCCGCCAACGCGCGGCTGCTGGCCGAAGTGCTGGTGCGCGAGCTGGGCAGGCCGCTGGTGGTGCAGGGCAGGGAGCTGTTCCTGGGCACCTCGATCGGCGTGACCCTGTTCCCCGATGATGCGGCCGATGCGACCACCCTGTTGAAAAACGGCGACATCGCCATGTACCAGGCGAAGATGGCCGGCAAGAACTGCTATCGCTACTACAGCCGGGCGATGGACCACGCGGTCGAACGTCGCGTGCATATGGAACAGGAGCTGCGCGGCGCCTGGGAGCGAGGCGAACTGCGCCTGGCCTACCAGCCGATCTTCCGCATGCGCGACCGCCGCATGGTCGGCGTCGAAGTGCTGCTGCGCTGGCAGCATCCGACCCTGGGCACGATTCCGCCATCGGTGTTCATCGAGGTGGCCGAGCAGAGTGGTCTGATCGAGATCATCGGCCCGAAAGTACTGCGTGCGGCCTGCATGGAGGCCTCGCAGTGGCCGCGCGGGGCGGCCGGCGACGACCTGTTCGTGTCGGTGAACGTGTCACCGCGGCAGCTACGCGGCGGCGAACTGCCGGCGCTGGTCGCGCAATGCCTGCATGAGTCCGGGCTGCCAGCGTCGCGCCTGCATCTGGAGCTGACCGAGACCGCGGTGATCGGTGACGAGATGGTCGCCGCGCAGCTGCTGGACAAGCTGCACCGCACCGGCGTGAAGGTATGGCTGGACGACTTCGGCACCGGATTCTCCGGCTTGAGCCATCTGCGCCAGGTGCCGGTGGACGGCGTGAAGATCGACAAGAGCTTCGTGGCCGACATGCAGCGTGATCCCGACGACCTCGCATTGACCACGGCGATCATCGCCATGGCCCACGCGCTGGGCATCACGGTGGTGGCCGAGGGCATCGAGCAGCAGGCGCAGTTCGAACTGCTGGCGCAGCGCGGCTGCGATCTGGGGCAGGGCTACTGGCTGAGCCACCCGGTCACCGCCACCGAAGTGGTGCGGATGATCGAATCGGGCGTTTGACCGATTGACGTTGTGCCGGGGGTCATCCCTTTTCCGCAGGAAAAGGGATCTGACCCCGCTACGGAATTACACCGGGCGCTTGCTCGGGTCGCCGGGCAGTTCGCGCACCAGCTTCGGGACCAGATAGCCGGACAGGCGCGCGGTCAACCCGGCAATCAATGCCTTGGCCCGGGTGTCGTCCACTTCGAAGTGGGCCACGCCCTCGACCCGGTCCAGCTGGTGCAGGTAGTAGGGCAGCACGCCGGCGGCGAAGCTGCGCTCGCTCAGGTCCTGCAGGGCCTGCACGCTGTCGTTGACCCCGCGCAGCAGCACCGCCTGGTTCAGCAGCTGGGCGCCGATGCCGCGCAGGCGCGCCATCGCGGCGTCCACGCTGGCGTCGAATTCGTTGGCGTGGTTGGCGTGGACCACGATGGCCAGCGGCCACGGCAGGCCACCCAGCCAGGCCAGCAGTTCCTCGTCCACGCGCTCGGGCAGCACGATCGGCAGCCGGGTATGGATGCGCAGGCGGCGGATATGCGGGATCGCGCGCAGGGCGTCGGTCAGCTCGACCAGCTTGTGCGTGGCCAGCGACAGCGGGTCACCGCCGGACAGGATCACCTCGTCGATGTCCGGGTCGGCGGCGATGGCGGCTACGGCCTCCTGCCAGCCGCCCTTGGCAGCGTTTTCCGCGCCATAGTCGAAGTGGCGGCGGAAGCAGTAGCGGCAGTTGATCGCACAGCTGCCCGTCGCCACCAGCAGGGCGCGGCCTCGGTACTTCTGGATGACGCCGGTGGCCTTCTTGGCCGCGCCATCGCCCACCGCATCGAAGCTGAACCCGGGCGCCGGGCGCATTTCCTCGTCGATCGGCAGCACCTGCCGCAGCAGCGGATCGGCCGGATCGCCCTTGCGCATGCGGGCCACGAACCCCTCCGGCACGCGCAGCGCGAACTGGGCCATGGCCGCTTCGGAGACGCCCAGTGCCGCCGGGTCCAGCTGCAGCCGGGCCAGCAGCGCCTGCGGGTCGCGCAGTGCCTGGCGCCAGAGCTGCTGCCAGCGCGCGGGCGCGCCTGGCGACTGGGGCCGGGGGAAGGCGGAAAGCTGCATGGAGAGGGGGCCTGCGGTTATCATGGGGGCAGAAAAACAGTCGCCCACCGGCACCCGGTGGGCTTTCCATTCTAACGGCTCGCCGCACCCGCGGCGTTTTTGCCACTCAGGAGTTTACGCATGGCCAGCTACGGCATGAACGACGTCAAGAACGGGATGAAGATCCTGGTCAACAACCAACCGGCCGTCATCATCGACACCGAATACGTCAAGCCGGGCAAGGGCCAGGCCTTCACCCGCGTGAAGTACCGCCTGATCAAGGACGGCCGTACCCAGGAAGTGACCATGAAGTCGACCGACTCGCTGGATGCAGCCGACGTCGTCGATACCGACATGAACTTCATGTACAGCGACGGCGAGTACTGGCACTTCATGGACCCGGAATCCTTCGAGCAGGTCCAGGCCACCAAGGCCGGCATGGGCGGCGCCGAGAAGTGGCTGAAGGGCGAGGAGTCCTGCGTGGTCACCCTGTGGAACGGTGAGCCGATCTTCGTGCAGCCGCCGAACTTCGTCGAGCTGAAGATCACCGAAACCGATCCGGGCGTCCGTGGCGACACCTCGGGCGGCGGCGGCAAGCCGGCCACCCTGGAAACCGGCGCCGTGGTCCGCGTGCCGCTGTTCGTGAACCAGGACGAAGTGATCCGCGTCGACACCCGTTCGGGCGAATACTCCGCACGCGTCAAGTAATCCGGCGCAGCCGGATTACGGTAGTGCCGGCCGCTGGCCGGATACGCGCCATCGCATTCGCGCTGGCGCTCCCATGATCTGCTTCGGCAGATCATGGGCCCCCGCTTCACGGGTCTCCAGACCCCGCCGCTTCGCGGCAGCCCCTGACTCAGGGGCGTGTCCCCAGAAGTATCTCGCCGCCCCCCAGCCAGTGAGCCCGCATGAGCGATAGCCCGCACCTCCCCGAAGCCTGCGACCTGCTCATCGAAGCCGGTTACGTCGTTCCGATCGAGCCGCATGCGGTGGTGCTGGAAGACCATGCCGTTGCCGTGCGTGGCAGCGAGATCGTGGCCATCCTGCCGCGTGCCGAGGCGCGCGCACGGTTCCGCGCCACCCAGGTGGTCAGCCGCCCCGAGGCGGCGCTGATGCCGGGCCTGGTCAATGCGCACACGCACAACCCGATGACCCTGCTGCGCGGCGTCGCCGACGACCTGCCGCTGATGACCTGGCTGCAGCAGCACATCTGGCCGGTGGAAGCGGCGGTGATCGGCCCCGAATTCGTCGCCGACGGCACCACCCTGGCCATCGCCGAGATGCTGCGCGGCGGCACCACCTGCGCCAACGAGAACTACTTCTTCGGCGATGTGCAGGCCGCCGTCTACAAGAAGCATGGTTTCCGCGCGCTGGTCGGCGCGGTCATCATCGATTTCCCCACCGCCTGGGCCAAGACCGACGACGAGTACTTCGCCAAGGCCGGTGAACTGCATGACCAGTGGCGCACCGATCCGCTGATCGGCACCGCGTTCGCGCCGCATGCGCCGTATACGGTCAACGATGCCAACTTCGAGCGGGTGCGGATGCTGTCCGACCAGCTCGACATGCAGGTGCACCTGCACACCCACGAGACCGCGCAGGAGATCAACGATTCGATCAAGCTGCACGGCCAGCGCCCGCTGGCGCGGCTGGATCGCCTCGGCCTGGTCAACGACCGCCTGATCGCGGTGCACATGACCCAGCTGACCGATGCGGAAATCCACCTGTGCGCCGAGCGTGGCGTCAGCGTGGTGCATTGCCCGGAATCGAACCTGAAGCTCGCCTCCGGTTTCTGTCCGGCCTGCGCCCTGCAGCGCGCCGGCGTGAACCTGGCGATCGGCACCGACGGCTGCGCCAGCAACAACGACCTGGACATGTTCAGCGAGAACCGCACCGCGGCGATCCTGGCCAAGGCCGTGGCCGATGACGCCACCGCGCTGGACGCTGCGACCACGCTGCGCGCGTCCACCCTGGGCGGTGCCCGCGCGCTGGGCTTCGGCGAGCGCATCGGTTCGATCGAAGTCGGCAAGCAGGCCGACCTGGTCTGCGTCGACCTGTCCGCACTGGAAACCCAGCCGCTGCACAACGTGCTGTCGCAACTGGTGTACGCCACCGGCCGCCAGCAGGTCAGCGACGTCTGGATCGCCGGCAAGCCGAAGCTGGTGCAGCGCGAGCTGGTCGGCATGGACCTGCCGGGCATCATCGCCAACGCGCGCCAGTGGCGCGAGCGCATCCGTCATATCCGCGCCTGAACCCCGGCGCCGCAAGGACTCCCTCATGACTGCCCCCCACGCTTCCTCCAATTTCGATCAGGCCGAGCTGGACAAGTTCGCCGCGCTGGCCAACCGCTGGTGGGACGCTGACGGCCCGCAGAAGCCGCTGCATGCGCTGAACCCGGTGCGCCTGAAATACGTGGCCGACCGCGTTCCGCTGCGCGGCGCACGCGTACTCGACATCGGTTGCGGTGGCGGCCTGTTGAGCGAAGCGCTGGCCCAGGCCGGCGCCGACGTCACCGCCATCGACCTGGCCCCGGAGCTGGTCAAGGTCGCGCGCCTGCATGCGCTGGAAAGCGGCGCCAAGGTCGATTACCGGGTGCAGGCCGCCGAGGACCTGGCCGCCGAGCAGCCGGGCAGCTTCGATGTGGTGACCTGCATGGAAATGCTGGAGCACGTGCCAGACCCGGGCGCGATCATCGAGGCCTGCAAGCGCCTGCTGAAGCCGGGCGGCCACCTGTTCCTGTCGACCATCAACCGCACCGCTGCCGCCTTCGCAGTGGCGATTGTCGGTGCCGAGTACGTGGCGCGGCTGCTGCCCAAGGGCACGCACCACTACCAGGAATTCATCAAGCCGGCCGAGCTGGCGCGCTGGCTGCGCGAGGCCGACATGCAGCTGGTGGACGTCAGCGGCATGGCCTACGAGCCGTGGCGCAACCACGCCCGCCTGAGCAGCCGCACCGACATCAACTACCTGGCCTACGCGGTCAAGCCGGCATGACCTCCGCCCGCTTCCCGCGTGCGGTGCTGTTCGACCTGGATGGCACGTTGCTGGACAGCGCGCCGGACTTCGTCGCCACCTGCAACGCGATGCTGGCCGAACGTGGTCGTGCACCCATCGATCCGGCCGCACTGCGCCCGGTGGTGTCGAAGGGCTCGCGGGCAATGGTCTCGGCCGCGTTCCCGGACCTGGATGCCGCTGCGCGCGATGCACTGATCCCGGAATTCCTGCAGCGCTATGAAGCGTTGATCGGCCAGCACGCAGTGCTGTTCGACGGCGTGGCCGGCATGCTCGCCGCGCTGGATGAGGCCGGTACGGTGTGGGGCATCGTCACCAACAAACCCGAGTACCTGGCGCGCCTGATCCTGCCGCAGCATGGCTGGCAGCAGCGCTGCGCGGTGCTGGTCGGCGGTGACAGCCTGGCCGAACGCAAGCCGCACCCGCTGCCGCTGCTGCACGCTGCGCAGGCCATTGGCATTGCCGCCGAAGACTGCGTGTACGTGGGTGACGACGAGCGCGACATCATCGCCGCACGCGCTGCCGCCATGCCGTCGGTGGCGGCGCTGTGGGGCTACCGCCTGCACAGCGACGACCCGCTGGCCTGGCAGGCCGACGTGCTGGTCGAGAACGCCGAACTTCTGCAACTGGCCAGTCTCTGGCCGACCCGGCCGGCAGCCCCGGCCCAGCCGTAAGGAATCACGTAGTGAGCAGTACCGCGCTGGACAGTTTCCTCGACAAGTGGCGCAGCCGTTGGCCGGAATGGTCGGTGGCCGCCCCGTTCGTGGCCGAATCGCAACGCGAGCTTGCCGTGGCGTGGTTCGCGCTGCTGCAGGAGTTCGACGACATGCTCAATACCGGCGGCGATCCGCTGCCGGCCGATGCCAAGCTGGCATGGTGGGGCGAGGAACTGCGCAGCTGGGCCGGGCATCGTTCGCGCCATCCACTGGGCCGTCTGCTGGAGCCGGTGCGTGCGCCGTGGGCGCAGTTGGCCGAAGCGCTGCCGGATCTGGTTGAAGCACGCACCGTCGCGCTGGACGCTGTCAGTGCGGAGCGTGCGCTGGCCAACTACGCTGAAGCCGTGGCTGCGGTCGAGGCGGCCTTGTTCGCGGACAAGCCGCGCACCGGTGCCGGTCGCGCGGTGCAGTTGCAGACCCTGGCCCAGCGCCTGCAGGATGCCGGCGTGGCCGGTGTACCGCGCAGCCTGCTGGATGGTGATGCCAGCACGGCTGCACAGCGCTGGGCGCAGCATCTGTTGAAGGGCTGGGGCACGCGCGTGCCCGGCCCGCGCCCGCGCCGTGTGTGGTCCAGCCTGGCGCGCGCCCGCGTTGCCGCGCAGGCCGCAGGCAAGCCGATTGAAGCGACCCCGGTGCGCACCTTGTTGCGCGTGTGGTGGGCTGCGCGCGGTTGATCGATCGGCGCTGTTGACTGCTTCTGGTGGGTGCGGACCTTGGTCCGCACGCTCTGTGAGGTTGTGCCGACCAAGGTTGGCACCCACCAAAGCGCATTGCGCGCGTTACTTGCGTTCCAGTACCAGTAGTGGATCGATACGGGTATCGAACCAGTTCATGCCCCAGTGCAGGTGCGGGCCGGTGGCGCGGCCGGTGGCACCGACCGCGGCGATCACCTGGCCCTGCTCGACGCGGTCACCGACCTTCACGTCGATGCGCGACAGGTGCAGGAAGTTGGAGCTGACCCCGAAACCGTGGTCGAGCAGCAGCGTACCGCCGGTCAGGTACAGGTCCGGCCCGGCGAAGGTGACGATGCCGGCGGCCGGTGCCTTCACCGGGGTGCCGGTCGGTACCGCGATGTCCATGCCGGAATGACCGGCACCGGGCTGCCCGTTGTACACGCGCGCATTGCCGAAGCGACCGCTGATGCGGCCCTGCACCGGCCAGATGAAGGTCTGGGTGAAGTCGGTGCGGTCGTCATCGCGGGCACGCGCGGCGGTCACCTGCGCCTGTTCGCGCTTGATCCGCTCGGCAATCGCCGGCGGCGGATTGACCGTCTTCGGCGGCACGCCGTTGACCCGCTCGGTGGGCCAGTCGCGCGGCGTCACCGCAATGGTCGCGGTCTCGCTGCCGCCATCAGGGCGCTGCACCTGCACGCGCAATGGTCCCTTCTCGTCGCGGCCGATGCCGAACACCACGCTGCCGTAGCCGCTCACCCGCAGCTGGCGACCGGCGTACTGCACGCGGCTGCCGGCGGGCACCTTGCCGATCACCAGTGCGCCCTGCGACGCACTGGCCGGGAACACCACGCGGCTGTCGATCAGGTTGCCGATGCCATCCTGCGCGTGAGCCGACGGTACGCTGAGCAGGGGGGCCGCCAGCAGCAGCGCCCCGGTAAATAGAGCCGCGCGCATCAGCGGTCGTAGGTCATGCGCTGGCCGGCGGGCTCGCCCACCAGTTTGCTGCCGTCCCACACCAGCTGGCCGTTCACCCAGGTGGAGGCCACGCGCGAACGGAAGGTCGTGCCTTCGAACGGCGACCAGCCGCACTTGGACAGCACGTCCTCGCGCTTGACGGTGAACGGCACGTCTTCCACAAGCACCAGGTCGGCGAAGTAGCCTTCGCGCAGGAAGCCGCGTTCTTCCACGTCGAACAACTGTGCCGGCGCGTGGGCGAATTTCTGCACCACCTGCTCGCGGGTCAGCTTGCCTTCGTGCACGCGCTCCAGCGCGGCCACCAGCGCGTACTGCACCAGCGGCAGGCCCGACGGTGCCTGCGCGTACGGCTTCTGCTTCTCTTCCCAGGTGTGCGGCGCGTGGTCGGTGGCCAGCACGTCCAGCACGTCGTCGGCCAGCGCAGCGGTGATCGCCTCGCGGTCGGACACTTCCTTGATGGCCGGGTTGCACTTGATCAGGTTGCCCTTGGTCGCATAGTCCGGGCGCGCGAAGTGCAGGAAGTGCACGCAGGTCTCGGCGGTGATCTGCTTGCGGCTGCCGTCGGCGCGGATCAGCGGGCCCTTCTCGAACAGCGCCAGCTCGTCGGCGGTGGAGATGTGCAGCACATGCAGGCGGGTGCCGTGCTTGCGCGCCAGCGACATCGCCAGGCGGGTCGACTTGATGCAGGCCTCGCGCGAACGGATGTCCGGATGCATGTCAGGGGTCAGCGCATCGCCGTACTTTTCCTGGAAGGCCTTCAGGTTGGCATCGATCATCGGCGTGTCTTCGCAGTGCGTGATGATCGGGGTCGGGCATTCGCGGAAGATCGCATCCAGCGTTTCCGGGTTGTCCACCAGCATGTTGCCGGTCGAAGCACCCATGAACACCTTCACGCCCGGGGCCTTCTTCGGATCCAGGGCACGGATCGCGTCGAGGTTGTCATTGCTGGCGCCGTGGTAGAAGCCATAGTTGGCCCAGGCGCGGCCGCGCGCGAGCTCGTACTTGGCTTCCAGGATGGTCGAATCCAGCGTCGGCGGGTTGGTGTTGGGCATGTCCATGAAGCTGGTCAGGCCACCGGCCACGGCCGCGGCCGATTCGCTGGCGATGTCGCCCTTGTGGGTCAGGCCCGGTTCGCGGAAGTGCACCTGGTCATCGATCATGCCGGGCAGCAGCCAGCGTCCGGCCGCATCCACCACCTGCTCGCCGTCGCGCGGCGCCAGCCCGCTGCCGATCTGCGCGATGCGGCCGTTCTCGATGCGCAGGTCGCCGTCGAAGGTGCGGCCTTCGTTGACCATCCGGGCGTTGGTGATGAGGGTGGAGGACATGTCAGTGTTTTCCTGTGCAACGGCAAGAGGGGGCGTTGGGAGACTCGGGCACGGGGTCGAAGCCGCCGGGATGGAACGGGTGGCAGCGACCGAGCCGGCGTGCAGCCAGCCAGCTGCCGCGCAGCGGGCCGTGCCGCGAGATGGCTTCCATCGCGTATTCAGAACAGCTCGGCACGAAACGGCAGCGTGGCCCCAGCAAGGGGCTGATGAAGCGCTTGTAGAAGCGCAGCAGGGCAATGAGCAGGCGCGAGATCACCCAGTCATCTTATGCCAGTTGGCATGAAGGCCGCATTTGTGCAGGATGGGCCGTTGGTCGCATGTCGCCGATGGCCTGCGACCGGTACCAGCACCTGCGGGTGCTGGCCAGGTTCCGTACCGCGCAAGGCGGTCCGTGTTCGTCGGACTGCCTCCAAGGGCGCCTTGACTCCAGGACTGAATGGAGCAGGGTGCCGAGGTTGCTGCTGCGGGTCGGGTAGGCTATAAAGGCCCGCTTTCCCGGGCCCCGGGGAATCCAAGGAAGAGCGTTTCGTGGCTGCTAAAAAAACTGCAAAGAAGGCCGCAACGGCCGCCAAGAAAACCGCCAAGCCTGTTGTGAAGAAGTTGGCGGCAAAGCCCGTTGCCAGGAAACCGGCCAGCAAGCCGGCGACCAAGGCAGCGTCCTCGCAACCGGCGGCCAGGAAGGCCACCGCAAAGAAAACGCCGGTCAAGGCAACCAAGCCGGTGGCGAAGAAGGCTGCTGCGCCCGCCAAGGCCAAGCCTGCCGCTGCCAGCAAGAAGGCGCCGGTGGTGAAGAAGGCCGCCAGCAAGGCCGCGCCGGTGAAGAAGGCTGCCGCCAAGCCAGTGGCGAAGAAGGCAGCAACCAAGCCGGCGCCGAAGGCGGTGGTGAAGAAGGCTGCAGCCAAGCCGGTCGCCAAGCCCGCAGCAAAGAAGGTCGCTGCGGCCAAGCCGGTCGCCACGCCTGCCGCTGTAAAGAAGGTTGCCAAGAATGTTGCCGCGCCGGCCGTAAAGCCGACCCCGGCCCCAGTAGTGAAGTCCGCACCGAAGCCTGCTGCCAAGCCGGCTCCGGCCAAGCCTGTCCCGGCCAAGACCGTGGAAGTGGCAGCAGCCCAACCGGCCTCCAAGCCGGCCCCGGCCGCCGCTCCTGCCGCCTCGAAGGCCCCGCAATCCAAGAATCCCGTGCCCGTTTCGAAATCGCCTGCCAAAACCGCCGTGAAATCCGATTCCGCCCCGAAGACCGTGTCGCGCCCTGTCGGCAAGGTTGCCGTGGCCGTCGCCGCCCGCTCGGCGGCACCGGCCCCGCGCAGCAAGTACAAGGTGGTCGAGTACAAGACCGACGAGGCCACCGGCCGCCCGATCCTGCCGGCTGGCTACAAGCCGTCCTCGGAAGAGGAATACATGAGCCCGCTGCAGCAGGAGTACTTCCGCCAGCGCCTGCAGAACTGGCGCGCGGACCTGGTGGAAGAGTCCAAGCAGACCATCGAGAACCTGCGCGAGGAAGTGCGTGATATCGGCGACGAAGCCGAGCGTGCGACCCGCGAGACCGAGAACTCGCTGGAACTGCGTACCCGCGACCGCTATCGCAAGCTGATCGGCAAGATCGACAGCACCCTGAAGCGCCTGGAAGCGGGCGACTACGGTTACTGCGTCGACACCGGCGAGGAAATCGGCCTGGAGCGCCTGGAAGCGCGCCTCACCGCCGAACGCACCATCGACGCCCAGGAGCGTTGGGAGCACCTGCAGAAGCAGCAGGGCGACTGATTCCCGCTCGTTGTATGGTCATGCAGAAAACCCGGCTTCGGCTGGGTTTTTTGTTGGGGGATCGTTGGTAAGCGACCGTGGCTGGCACGGGCAGTTGTGGCCGTTGACTTGGGTCCGCCTTGTAGCGAGCCGAGCACCGCAGGGGAATCGGGGGCGAAGAGGCGCCGCTGTTTGAGCGCAGCGAGTTCGGCGCCGTCCCCTGATTCACCGAGGAGCGCAGGGCACCGGTGCGCAGCACCGGCTCGCGGATGGCGGCGCGTTTCTTTGGTTACTTTCTTTGCGCGCGCAAAGAAAGTGACAAACCCATTCATCGAGGGAAAGTAACGTGGCCAGTCAAACGCCCGGCGCCGCCGAACGCGCTCTCCGCAGGGTCACTGCAGATCACGCAAATTCAGTTTCCGCAGCGTCGGGTTCTTCCACGCGGTGATCCCGGCCACGCTCAGCACCGCAAACCCACCCAGCACCACTGCAGGCACCAGCCCCAGCAGACGGGCCATCGTGCCGGCATAGAACGCGCCCAGCTCGTTGGACGAACTGATGAAGATGCCGTTGATCGACGACACCCGTCCGCGCATTTCTTCCGGCGTGGCCAACTGCAGGATGGTCGAGCGGATCACCACCGAGACGCCATCGAAGGCCCCATAGAACAGCAGGATCAGCGCCGACAGCCAGAAGTGCTGCGACAGGCCGAAGCCGATCACGCACAGGCCGAACCCCGCCACCGCGAACAGCAACACGCGGCCGGCATTGCGGTGCAGCGGGTGGCGGGCCAGCCACAGGCCCACGCACACCGAACCGAGCGCCGGCATCGCGCGCAGGATGCCCAGGCCTTCCGGACCGTGGTGCAGGATTTCGTGCAGGAAGGCCGGCAGCATCGCCACCACGCCGCCCAGCAGCACCGAGAACATGTCCAGCGCCATCGCGCCGACCATGATCCGGTTGCCGACCACGAATCGCGCGCCTTCGGCGATGCTCTTGAAGATCGGCGCGGCCGGACCGGTGTGCACCGGCTCCTCCACTTTCAGCGTGGCCAGGCAGGCCATCGCCACCAGGGCAAAGGCCGTAGCCACCGCGTAGGACAGGCCCTTGCCGCCGAAGCCAACCAGCACGCCGCCCAGCGCCGGGCCGGCCACCATGCCGGCCTGGAACACCACCGCGCCGAGGCCGGCGCCGCGCGCGAACTGATCGCGGGCCAGCACGCGGGCGAACAGTGCGTTGTAGATGGGCGAAAGAAACGCACGGACCATGCCGGTCAGGGCGATGGCCGCATAGATGGGCCACACGCCCTCGAACGGCAGCCAACCCGTCGCAACGCCGGTCAGCACCAGCGCCGTGGCGATCAGCCCGGAACAGGCGACCATGCCCAGCCGACGGCGCGGCAGGTGGTCGACCAGATAGCCGGCGAACGGCGCCACGCAGAAGAACGGCAGCACCTCGGCCAGGCCGACCAGGCCCAGCGAGAACGGATTGCGGGTGACTTCGTAGATGTGCCAGCCGACGGTGACCGCCACCACCTGGTAGGACAGCATCGCGAAGATGCGGTAGGCCAGCAGCTTGGCGAAACCGGGCCGGGACAGCAGGCCCAGCGCGGTGTCTTCGGCTGTGGCAGGCTCGCTCACGACGGGTCGCGCTGCAGCTGGGCCTGCGCGGTCTCGCGGATGAAGGCCAGCATCGCCGCCACGCCGTTGCTGCGGGTGGGGGAGAGGTGACGGGCCAGGCCGATGTCCTGGATGTAGCTGGGCTCGGTGTCCAGGATTTCCTGTGCCGAGCGCCCGGAGTACACGCGCAGGGCCAGGAAGATCAGGCCGGAAACGATGGCCGAATCACTGATGGCATGGAAGCGCAGCGACTGCGCGTTGCCTTCCGGCACGATCCAGACCATCGACTGGCAGCCGAGCAGGCGGTGCTCTTCGGTCTTCCATTCGTCCGGGAAGGCGGGCAGCTTGCGGCCGAGGTCGATCAGGTACTGGTAGCGCTCGGACCAGTCGCCGAAGAAGCCGAATTCCTCGGCGATGGCGGTCTGGGCCTCGGCGGCGGTAGGTTCAAGCGGGAACGGGGAGTCGGTCACAACAGTCTCTACAGTGGGGGCGTGGCCGGCGGGCCGGCCACGGGGCAGGGCAGGTCAGCCGCGCTTGCGCGACCAGCGCACGCCCTGCGGGGTGTCTTCCAGCACGATGCCTTCGGCGGCCAGCTGGTCGCGGATGGCATCGGAACGGGCGAAATCACGCGCTTTCTTGGCCGCAGCACGCTCGTCGATCAGGCCCTGGATGCGGGCATCGTCGCCGTCATCGCCCGCAGCGGTACCGAACCACTGCGCCGGATCGGCCTGCAGCAGGCCCAGCGCCAGGCCGGCGCCGAGCAGCTCGCCCTTCAGCCGTGCCTGTTCGGCCGGGTCGGTGGCGCGGCGTGCATCGGCGGCGATGCGGGCCACTTCGGCCAGTGCCTGCGGGGTGTTCAGGTCGTCATCCAGGGTCGCCTCGACGCTGGCCGGGATCACCGCGCTGGCTTCGATCGACGCCAGCTCGCGCAGCGTGCCGTACAGGCGGTCCAGGGTGCGCACCGACTGCTCGATCAGGCCATCGGACCAGTCCAGCGGCTGCCGGTAATGGGCCGACAGCAGGGCCAGGCGCAGCGCTTCCGGCGGATGCTGGCGCACCAGGTCGTGTACGCGCTCGATGTTGCCCAGCGACTTGCTCATCTTGGCGCCGCCGAAGTTGAGCATGCCGTTGTGCAGCCAGTAGCGGGCAAAGATCCTGCCGCCATGCGCGCATTCGCTCTGCGCGATCTCGTTCTCGTGGTGCGGGAACTGCAGGTCGACACCGCCGGCATGGATGTCGATGGTCTCGCCCAGATGGGCGGCCGCCATCGCCGAGCATTCGATGTGCCAGCCCGGGCGGCCGCGGCCCCAGGGCGATTCCCAGCCGGGCAGGTCGTCGCTGGACGGCTTCCACAGCACGAAATCGCCCGGATCACGCTTGTAGGGGGCGACATCGACGCGGGCGCCGGCCAGCATCTCTTCCGGATCGCGTCGCGAGAGCTTGCCGTAGCCGTCGAAGCTGGCCACCGCGAACAGCACATGGCCTTCGGCGGCATAGGCATGACCATTGGCGATCAGCTGCTCGATCATGGTGATGATCTGCGGCATGTGCGCAGTCACTTCCGGCTCGATGTCCGGCGGCACCACGCCCAGCGCGGCCATGTCTTCACGGTAGGCGGCGGCGAACCTGTCGGTGATGGTGCTGATCGGCACCCCCTGCTCGCGTGCAGCGGTGTTGATCTTGTCGTCCACGTCGGTGATGTTGCGCGCGTAGCGCAGGCCACCGAAACGCCGCCGCAGCAGATCGGCCAGCACCCCGAACACCACCGGGCCACGGGCGTTGCCGATGTGCACGTAGTTGTAGACCGTGGGGCCGCACACATACAGGGTCGGACAGGCCGGATCGAGCGGGGTGAACGGTTCGAGCTGGCGAGTCAGGTTGTTGTGCAGGCGCAGGGTCATGGGGCTGTGGCTGGGGGACAAGCCCGTGATTTTAGAACGTGTCGGCCCGCTTTGGGGCGCCGATTGCCACCGGTGGACGCCGGCTCCACCCAAGGTGGGGTGGGCAGGAGCGGCGTGGACGGGTAATGTTCAGCCCCTTGCGCTCGTCACTGCCTACACTATTGCCGTGTCCTTGCTCCCGTCGCCACTGAAATCCACCGCGTTGCTGACCCTGGCCTGCCTGTCGGCGACGGCCGCCGTGGCCCAGGCGCAGGAGGCCGAGCCGCGCAACCGGGTGGTGATCGTCGAGAATGTGAAGTTCGACTATGCGCAGGTGCTGAACGTCGAGCCGGTGTTCCAGACCCTGCGCGCGACCCGCACCGAGGAGCATTGCGAGCCGATCTCGACCCGCACCTTGGCCCCGGTCAACGTCACCGGTGAAGAGCCGGTCGAGGACAAGGGCCGGATCAGCCGCTTCTGGGACTCGGTGCGCTCGATGTTCAAGCGCAGCGATGAAGAGGTCTCCGAGGAGACCGCCGCCGAGACGCCTGCCCCGGCACCGGCCAACAACGGCCCGATGCTGACCCGCGACTGCCGCATCGTGCCGGTCGGGCGTGAATTCCGCCGGCCGATCGCCTATGACGTGGATTACGTCTACAAGGGCACCAAGTACCGGTCGCGCCTGCCGGAAGACCCCGGCAACCGGCTGAAGATCCGGGTTTCGATCACCCCCTGGGTCGGCCCCGAGCAGGGCGCCGCCGGTAATCCCTGATTCTGCGACCCCGGCCCCTTGCGTCGGCCCCGGCCGCATGCAAAGATTGGCGGCCATGAAGCTCACCGACTTCCAGCACGACAGCAGCGCAGCCCGACAGGCGTCGGGCATGACCTCGCGTGCGCGTCGACCGGAACCCCACATCCTCGCTGGGTAACCGGAGCTTTCTGCTGTTCGTCCGAAAAAAACCCAGCCCGCCGGCTGGGTTTTTTCGTTTCCGCGCTTCAAAAATGCATGTGCTGAAAGCTGCAACTGCAACCTTTTCGATCCACCTTTGCTTCCTGCTTTTCCCTTCCACCGCGTCGAACCCGGCGCCGCCACGCAAGGAAAGATGATGTCCCCCAAGCACTTCCTGAACACCCAGGACTGGAGCCGCAGCGATCTTGACGCGCTGCTGACCCAGGCCGCGCTGTTCAAGCGCAACAAGCTCGGCGACCAGCTCAAGGGCAAGTCGATCGCGCTGGTGTTCTTCAACCCCTCCATGCGCACCCGCACCAGCTTCGAACTGGGCGCGTTCCAGCTCGGCGCCCACGCGGTGGTGCTGCAGCCGGGCAAGGATGCGTGGCCGATCGAGTTCAACCTCGGCACGGTGATGGACGGCGATACCGAAGAACACATTGCGGAAGTGGCCAAGGTGCTGGGCCGTTACTGCGACATCATCGCCGTGCGTGCGTTCCCCAAGTTCATCGACTGGGCCTACGACCGCCAGGACATCGTCCTCAACAGCTTCGCCAAGTATTCGCCGGTGCCGGTCATCAACATGGAGACCATCACCCACCCGTGCCAGGAACTGGCCCACGTCATGGCCCTGCAGGAGCACTTCGGCACCCAGGACCTGCGTGGCAAGAAGTACGTGCTGACCTGGACCTACCACCCCAAGCCGCTGAACACCGCCGTGGCCAACTCGGCACTGACCATCGCCACCCGCATGGGCATGGACGTGACCCTGCTGTGCCCGACCGCCGACTACATCCTCGACGATCGCTACATGGGCTGGGCCGAGCAGAACGTGGCCGATAGCGGCGGTTCGCTGAAGATCAGCCATGACATCGACAGCGCCTACGCCGGCGCCGACGTGGTCTACGCCAAGAGCTGGGGCGCGCTGCCGTTCTTCGGCAACTGGGAGCCGGAGAAGCCGATCCGCGACCAGTTCAAGCACTTCATCGTGGACGAGCGGAAGATGGCACTGACCAACAACGGTGTGTTCAGCCACTGCCTGCCGCTGCGCCGGAACGTGAAGGCCACCGACGCGGTGATGGATTCGCCGCAGTGCATCGCCATCAACGAAGCCGAGAACCGCCTGCACGTGCAGAAGGCGATCATGGCGGCGGTTGCCGGGCGCTAGATCGAACAAGGGGTAGAGCCGACCGTTGGTCGGCTGCTCTCGCAGCGGCGCATCCATCATTCCAGCCGACCAACGGTCGGCTCTACCGAATTCCCATCCCCCAAGTGGACCTGACTCCCATGAGCAACAAAGACGTCGTTCTCGCCTTCTCCGGCGGCCTGGATACCAGCTTCTGCGTGCCGTACCTGCAGGAGCGCGGCTACAACGTGCACACCGTGTTCGCCGACACCGGCGGCGTGGATGATGAAGAGCGCGATTTCATCGAAAAGCGCGCCGCCGAACTGGGCGTGACCAGCCACGTCACCGTCAACGGTGGCCCGGCGATCTGGGAAGGCTTCGTCAAGCCGTTCGTGTGGGCCGGCGAAGGCTACCAGGGCCAGTACCCGCTGCTGGTCTCGGACCGCTACCTGATCGTCGATGCCGCGCTGAAGCGTGCCGCCGAACTGGGCACCAACATCATCGCCCACGGCTGCACCGGCATGGGCAACGACCAGGTCCGCTTCGACCTGGCCGTGAAGGCGCTGGGTGACTACCAGATCATGGCGCCGATCCGCGAGATCCAGAAGGAACACACCCAGACCCGCGCCTACGAGCAGAAGTACCTGGAAGAGCGCGGCTTCGGCGTGCGCGCCAAGCAGCAGGCCTACACCATCAACGAGAACCTGCTGGGCCTGACCATGTCCGGCGGCGAGATCGACCGTTGGGAAGCCCCGGGCGAGGGCGCCCGTGGCTGGTGCGCACCGCGCAGCGAGTGGCCGGAACAGGCGCTGACCGTCACCCTGAAGTTCGTTGAAGGCGAAGCCGTTGAACTGAACGGCAAGGCGCTGCCGGGCGACCAGATCCTGGCCCAGCTCAACAAGCTGTTCGCCCCGTATGGTGTCGGTCGCGGCGTGTACACCGGCGACACCGTGATCGGCCTGAAGGGCCGCATCGTGTTCGAGGCCCCGGGCCTGGTTTCGCTGCTGGCCGCACACCGCGCGCTGGAAGATGCGGTGCTGACCAAGCAGCAGAACCGCTTCAAGCCGGACGTGGCGCGCAAGTGGGTGGAGCTGGTGTACGAAGGCTTCTACCACGACCCGCTGAAGACCGACATCGAAGCCTTCCTGAAGTCCTCGCAGGCCAAGGTGAACGGTGAAGTGGTGCTGGAAACCCGCGGTGGCCGCGTCGATGCAGTGGCGGTGAAGTCGCCGCACCTGCTCAACACCAAGGGTGCCACCTACGCGCAGTCGGCCGACTGGGGCGTGGAGGAGGCCGAAGGCTTCATCAAGCTGTTCGGGATGAGCTCCACTGTCTATGCGCAGGTCAATCGTGGTTGACCTGTGACGGGGTGCCGGCCGCTGGCCGGCGCCTCGCAACATCGATGGAGGGTAGTGCCGGCCGCTGGCCGGCTCGTGGCACGGCTGGATCATTGCGGAGCCGGCCAGCGGCCGGCACTACCGATTTCGAACCCTACGGATATTCAGACACATGCTTGAACAGACGCTCGATCACCTGCAGGCCCTGGTGTCTTTCGACACCCGCAACCCGCCGCGTGCGATCACCACCGGTGGCATCTTCGATTACCTGCGCGCGAACCTGCCCGGCTTCAACGTCGAGGTGATCGACCATGGCGCGGGCGCGGTCAGCCTGTACGCCGTGCGTGGTACGCCGAAGTACCTGTTCAACGTGCACCTGGATACGGTGCCGGACTCGCCGCACTGGAGTGCCGACCCGCATGTGATGCGGCGCCTGGACGACCGCGTGGTCGGCCTGGGCGTGTGTGATATCAAGGGCGCGGCCGCTGCACTGGTGGCTGCGGCCAATGCCAGCGATGGTGATGCCGCGTTCCTGTTCTCCAGCGATGAAGAAGCCAACGATCCGCGCTGCATCGCCGCGTTCCTGGCCCGCGGCATTCCGTACGAAGCGGTGCTGGTGGCCGAGCCGACCATGAGCGAAGCGGTGCTGGCGCATCGCGGCATCAGCTCGGTGCTGATGCAGTTCGCCGGTCGTGCAGGGCACGCCTCGGGCAAGCAGGATGCGGCTGCCAGCGCGCTGCACCAGGCGATGCGCTGGGGCAACCGCGCGCTGGACCATGTGGAATCGCTGGCTTCGGCGCGCTTCGGTGGGCTGACGGGCCTGCGCTTCAACATCGGCCGCGTCGAAGGCGGGATCAAGGCCAACATGATCGCACCCGCTGCCGAAGTGCGCTTCGGCTTCCGTCCGCTGCCGTCGATGAACATCGACGCGTTGCTGGCCACCTTCGCCGGTTTCGCCGAGCCGGAAGCGGCGGTATTCACCGAAACCTTCCGTGGCCCCAGCCTGCCGGCCGGCGACATCGCCGAAGCCGAGAACCGCCGCCTGCTGGCACGTGACGTGGCCGATGCGCTGGAACTGCCGATCGGCAACGCGGTGGACTTCTGGACCGAAGCCTCGCTGTTCTCGGCCGGTGGTTACACCACGCTGGTGTTCGGCCCGGGTGACATCGCCCAGGCCCACACCGCCGATGAGTTCGTGACGCTGGAGCAGTTGCAGCGCTACACCGACGCCGTGCACCGCATCATCGCCGCCGGCGCCTGATTCTTCCCTTTCCGACGAAACCGAAATGCCTCCTGCCCTCCAGCCCCATCGCCAGACCCGCCAGACCATCGTGCGCCTGCTTTCCAGCATGGCCAGCGCGAAGGAGATCAGCCAGTACCTCAAGCGCTTCTCGCAGCTGGATGCCAAGCGCTTCGCCGTGGTCAAGGTCGGCGGCGCGGTGCTGCGCGACGACCTCGACGCGCTGACCTCTTCGCTGTCGTTCCTGCAGGAAGTCGGGCTGACCCCGATCGTGCTGCACGGCGCCGGCCCGCAGCTGGATGCCGAACTGTCGGCCGCCGGCATCGAGAAGCAGACCGTGAACGGCCTGCGCGTGACCTCGCCGGAAGCGCTGGCGATCGTGCGCCGGGTGTTCCAGCAGTCCAACCTGCGGCTGGTCGAGGCGCTGCAGCAGAACGGCGCGCGCGCCACCTCGATCACCGGCGGCGTGTTCGAAGCCGAGTACCTGGATGTGGATACCTACGGCCTGGTCGGCGAAGTGAAGAAGGTCAACCTGGCACCGATCGAGGCCAGCCTGCGCGCCGGCTCGATCCCGGTCATCACCAGCCTGGGCGAGACCGCCGGCGGCCAGATCCTCAACGTCAACGCCGACTTCGCCGCCAACGAGCTGGTACAGGAACTGCAGCCGTACAAGATCATCTTCCTGACCGGCACGGGCGGCCTGCTGGACGAGGCGGGCAACGTGATCGATTCGATAAACCTGTCCACCGAGTACGACCACCTGATCGCGCAGCCGTGGATCCACGGCGGCATGAAGGTGAAGATCGAACAGATCAAGGATCTGCTCGACCGCCTGCCGCTCGAATCGTCGGTGTCGATCACGCGCCCGGCCGACCTGGCCAAGGAACTGTTCACCCACAAGGGTTCGGGCACGCTGGTGCGCAAGGGTGAAAAGGTGCTGCGCGCCACCGCCTGGAACGAACTGGACCTGCCGCGCCTGAAGGGCCTGATCGAATCCAGCTTCGGCCGCGCGCTGGTGCCGGACTATTTCGAGAAGACCAAGCTGTTGCGTGCCTACGTCAGCGAGAACTACCGCACCGCGGTCATCCTCACCGACGAGGCAGAGGGCGTGTACCTGGACAAGTTCGCCGTGCTCGACGACGCGCAGGGCGAGGGCCTGGGCCGTGCGGTCTGGAACGTGATGCTGGAAGAGACGCCGCAGCTGTTCTGGCGCTCGCGCCATGGCAACCCGATCAATCACTTCTACTACGCCGAATCCGACGGCTGCTACAAGCAGGACCACTGGAAGGTATTCTGGTTCGGTGCCGATGGCATCGACCGGATCAAGACCTATGTCGATCATTGCGCGCAGCGCACCCCGAGCCTGCAGGGCTGAGCAATGAGCAACCTCGATGCCTGGAACACGGTTCCTACCCTGCGCGGCCAGCACGTAACCCTGCAGCCGATGCAGATGGAACACGTGCCCGGCCTGCGCGATGCGCTTGAAGGCAGCGGCCTGGACCAGCTCTGGTACACCCAGGTGCCGTCGCCGGAACAGGCCGAGACCTATGTACGGGCCGCGCTGCAGGCGCAGAGCGAAGGCAAGGTGCTGCCGTTCGTGATCCGTGATGCGGCTGGCGGAATCGTCGGCAGTACCCGTTTCTATGACATGGATGCCGGTGTGCCGAAACTCAGCCTCGGCTACACCTGGTAT
This sequence comes from Stenotrophomonas sp. YJH_SMC_91, assembly GCF_059368495.1. Taxonomy (NCBI): domain Bacteria; kingdom Pseudomonadati; phylum Pseudomonadota; class Gammaproteobacteria; order Lysobacterales; family Lysobacteraceae; genus Stenotrophomonas; species Stenotrophomonas sp. YJH_SMC_91. Next base: position 704,205 of record NZ_JCAFRT010000001.1, read on the forward strand.
GCGCCGCGCGTGCAGCGTACCGGCGCCAACACCGAAGCCAAGCTGTTGCTGCTGCAGCACGCCTTCGAAACGCTGGGCTGCATCAGCGTGGTGCTGGAAACCAGCTGGTTCAACGCCACCTCGCGCACTGCCATCGCCCGCCTCGGCGCCAAGCAGGACGGCGTGCTGCGCAATCACAAGCGGCATGCCGACGGCACGCCGCGCGACACCGTCATCTTCTCCATCATCGACGCGGAATGGCAGGGCGTTAAGCGCCACCTGCAGTACCGCCTGGACAGCCACGCATGAACGATTCGACCTTTACCCTTGGCATCGTCGGTGCCCGCGGCCATACCGGCGCCGAGCTGATCAAGCTGGTGGCCGCCCATCCGCGGCTGGAACTGGCTTTCGTCTCCTCGCGCGAGCGCGCCGGGCAGCGCCTGTCCGACCATCACCCGGAATTCCAGGGCGATCTGCAGTACGAGAACCTGGACGCCGACGCGGTGGCGGCCAAGGGTGTGGACGCGGTGATCCTGGCCCTGCCCAATGGCCTGGCCGCACCGTTCGTGGTTGCGCTGGAAGCGGCGAAGCCGGACACCGTCATCGTCGATCTCTCGGCCGACTATCGCTTCGACAACAGCTGGTACTACGGCCTGCCGGAACTGACCCGCGGCCGCTACAACGGCCAGAAGCACATCAGCAACCCGGGCTGCTATGCCACGGCGATGCAGCTGGCGGTGCATCCGCTGCTGGACCTGCTGGCCGGTCCGCCGCAGTGCTTCGGTGTCTCCGGCTACTCCGGCGCCGGTACCACGCCGTCGGACAAGAACAACGTCGAACTGTTGGCCGACAACCTGATGCCCTACGCGCTGACCAACCACGTGCACGAGCGCGAGGTGTCGGTGCAGCTGGGTGTGGCTGTTGAATTCATGCCACATGTCGCGCCGCATTTCCGGGGCATCACGCTTACCGCCAACCTGTGGCTGAACCGCGTGCAGACCCGCGAACAGATCGTCGAGCGCTTCCAGCAGGCCTATTCCGGCGAACCCCTGATCGACGTGGTGGATGAAGCGCCGTGGGTCAGTCGCATCGCCGGCCGACACGGTGCCCAGGTCGGTGGCTTCACGCTCGCGCCGGGCGGCAAGCGGGTCGTCGTGGTGGCGACCCTGGACAACCTGCTCAAGGGCGCGGCCACCCAGGCCATGCAGAACCTCAACCTCGCGCTGGGCATCGACGAACTGATGTCCATCCCGCACTGAACACGCCTTCCGGAGCCCCCATGGCAGACCTTCTTTGGCAGAAGCCCGGCGTCGCTGTCGACGCCCAGATCCAGACCTTCCTCGCCGGCGACGACGTGATCCTCGACCGCGAGTTCTTCCTGCATGACATCGCCGCCAGCGCCGCACATGCACAAGGCCTGCAGCACATCGGCATCCTCAGTGCCGACGAGCTGGACGGCCTGCTGCGCGAACTGGAGGTGCTGGCGCAGGACTTCCGCGAAGGCCGCTTCGTGCTCGATACCCAGTATGAGGATGGCCACTCGGCGATCGAAGCGCGCCTGACCGGACGCCTCGGCGATGCCGGCCGCAAGATCCACACCGGCCGCAGCCGCAACGACCAGATCCTGGTCGCCACCCGCCTGTGGCTGAAGGAGAAGCTGCAGCGCGTGGCACAGCTCAGCGCCGAAGTGGCCAAGGTCGCGCTGGACCGCGCACAGGCCGAGAAGGACCTGCCGATTCCCGGCTACACCCACATCCAGCGCGCCGTAGTGTCCTCGGCCGGCATGTGGTGGGCGGGCTGGGCCGAGGCCTTCATCGACAATGCCATCCGCGCGCGTGACACCCATGCGCTGGTCGATGCCAATCCACTGGGCACGGCTGCCGGCTATGGCGTGAACCTGCCGCTGGACCGCGAGCACACCACGGCTGCGCTCGGTTTTGCGCGCATGCAGATCTCGCCGATCTACGCACAGCTGTCGCGCGGCAAATTCGAGCTGGCCGCGCTGGAAGCGCTCGGTGGTGCCACGCTGGACCTGCGCCGCATCGCCTGGGACCTGTCGCTGTTCACCAGCGCCGAGTTCGGCTTCGTCGCGCTGCCGGCGCAGTACACCACCGGCAGTTCGATCATGCCCAACAAGCGCAACCCGGACGTGATCGAGCTGATGCGTGCGACCCACGCCAGCGTCGCCGCAGCGCGCACCGAGATCGAGCAGCTGCTGTCGCTGCCGTCGGGCTACCACCGCGACCTGCAGTCGTCCAAGGGTGCCATCTTCCACGGCTTCGGCCGTGGCCTGGCCGCGCTGGAGCTGCTGCCGGCGCTGCTGGCCAACCTGGAATGGCGTGACGACAAGCTGCGTTCGGCCATCGATTCGGGCATGTATGCCACCGACGTGGCGGTGGAAGCGGCCGTGGCCGGCGTGCCGTTCCGTGAGGCTTACAAGGCCGCTGCGGCCGGTGCCGACAGTGCAGGGCAGGGGCGTACCCCGGAAGGCAGCCTCGCCGCGCGCGTGTCGCCGGGTTCGGCCGCCGACCTGCGCCTGGACGAACTGCGCGCGCGCTGGCAGGCGCTGTCCTGATGGCGGGCACTGTCTACCTGGTGATGGCGATGCGCCGGCCGGACTTCAACGATGCAGCGGTGCAGCCGCACCGCGATTTCCTCGATGCGTTGCAGGCGCAGGGCAAGCTGCAGCTGACTGGTGGTTTCGCCGACGGCAGTGGTGGCGCCTATGTGCTGTGCAACGTGGACAGCCTGGCGCAGGCGCAGGCCATCGTCGCCACCGATCCGCTGGTGACGATGCAGGCCTCCGAGCTGACCGTGCACGAATGGAACACCCGCTGAGAGACTGACTGATGACCCTGCACGCCGCCAACGCCGCTTCGCCGTTTCCGCAACAGGCGCTGCCGCCGTGGCGGCGTGCGGTGCTGAAAGTCGGCAGCAGCCTGCTGGCAGCCGATGGCGGCGGCCTGTCACCACGCCACGCGCTGGGCCTGGCCCAGTTCGTCTCGGCCAATGTCCTGGCCGGGCGCGAGGTGGTGATCGTGTCTTCCGGCGCGGTCGCTGCCGGGCGCGCGATCCTGCCGCGGGCCGATGAACCTGGCGCGGCGATGGCGGCGCGGCAGGCGCTGGCTGCGCTCGGCCAGGCCCAGCTGATCGGGCTCTGGCAGCGCTTCTTCGAGCGCCCGGTGGCGCAGGTGCTGCTGACCCATGACGACCTGCGCAACCGCCGCCGCTACCTCAACGCCCGCGCAACGCTCAACGAACTGCTGCGGCTGGGCGCGTTGCCGGTGGTCAACGAGAACGACACCGTGTCGGTGGACGAACTCAAGCTCGGCGACAACGACAACCTGGCCGCCACCGTGGCGGCGCTGGTCGATGCCGATGCGCTGTTCATCGCCACCGATATCGATGGCCTGTACAGCGCCGACCCGCGCACCGTGGCCGACGCGCGGCCGCTGCACGACGTGCCGGAACTGAGTGACGAGGTGCTGGCGATGGCCGGCGGCGCCGGCTCGCGCGCCGGTACCGGCGGCATGCGGACCAAGCTGGAAGCGGCAGCGAAGGCGGGTCGTCTCGGCATCGAAACCTATCTGTTCAATGGCCGTAGCGGTGACGTGGTACGCGCGCTGGCCCAGGACCGCCTGTTCGGTACCCGTATCCACGCCGCGCGCAGCCGTGAGGCGGCCCGCAAGCACTGGCTGCGGCACGCGCCGCTGGTCGAGGGTGCGATCGTGATCGATGCCGGCGCGGCGCAGGCGATGCGCGAGAAGGGCGCCTCGCTGCTGCCCGGCGGCATCACCGGCGCGGAGGGCATGTTCCGCCGTGGCGACATGGTGCAGGTGTGCTGGAACGCGCCACAGGGCCGCGTCTGCGTGGCGCGCGGCGTCAGCCAGTACGCGGCCGATGATGTGCGCCGGATCGCCGGCCGCCATTCGCGCGACATCGAGGCCGTGCTGGGCTACAACTACGGTGGCAGTGTCGTCCATCGCGACGATCTGGTGCTGCCATGACCGGTTTGAAGGACTCCCCGATGAGCGAAATCGAAGCGCAGGCGCGTGCCTGCCGTGACGCGGCCCAGATCGTTGCCGGCCTCGACAGTGCGGCGCGCCGCACGCTGCTGCTGGCAATGGCCCAGGCACTGGAAGTGAATGCCGGGCTGATCCTGGCCGGTAATGCGCGCGACCTTGCCGCTGCGCGCGAGAAAGGCATTGGCAGTGCCATGCTCGACCGCCTGGCGCTGGACCCGGCACGCCTGTTCGCGATGGCCGAAGCCGTGCGTGAGGTCGCCGCGCTGCCCGATCCCGTCGGCCAGATCACCCGCGACGATGTGCGTCCAAACGGCATCCGCGTGCAGAAGGTGCGCGTGCCGCTGGGCGTGATCGCGATGATCTACGAGGCGCGCCCGAACGTGACCGCCGAAGCGGCTGCGCTGTGCCTGAAGGCCGGCAATGGCGTGATCCTGCGCGGTGGTTCCGAAGCGATCCACTCCAACACCGCCATCGCGCAGGCTCTGGCCGGCGCCCTGCAGGCCAATGGCGTACCGGCGGCGGCAGTGACCGTGCTGACCGACCTGCGCCGCGAAGCAATGCTGGAGCTGCTGCAGCTGCATGAACTGATCGATCTGGCGATTCCGCGCGGCGGCGAAGGCCTGATCCGCTTCGTTGCCGAGCATGCGCGGGTGCCGGTGATCAAGCACTACAAGGGTGTCTGCCACCTGTTCGTGGATGCCAGCGCCGACCTCGGCAAAGCCATCGACCTTCTGGTGGACGGCAAGTGCAGCCGTCCGTCGGCCTGCAACTCGCTGGAAACCCTGCTGGTGCATCGTGATGTGGCCGAAGCCTTCCTGCCGCGCGTGGCGCAGGCGCTCGGTGAGCGTGGCGTGGAGCTGCGCGCCGACACGAACGCGCAGCCGCTGCTGCCGGGCAGCACCGCCGCCAGCGAAGACGACTACGCTGCCGAGTTCCTCGACCTGGTGCTGGCCGTGCGGGTGGTTGACGACCTCGATGCGGCCATCGCGCATATCCGTGCCTATACCTCCGACCATACCGAAGTGATCGTCACCGAAGACGCCGGCCATGCCGAGCGCTTCGTCAACGCACTGCGCTCGGCGGTGGTGATGGTCAATGCCTCGTCGCGCTTCTCCGACGGTGGACAGCTGGGCCTGGGCAGCGAGATCGGCATTTCCACCACGCGCCTGCATGCGTACGGCCCAATGGGCCTGGAAGCACTCACCGTCGAACGATTCGTCGTGCGCGGTGAAGGGCAGACGCGCAAGTAGATCCACGCGATGCGCGGATGCCCTTCGCGGTAGACCCCGGTGCCGACCAAGGTCGGCGCCCACCAGGCCCAAGCGCCGACCAGGGTCGGCAGCTACCCAAGCAAGCGCCGACCCGGGTCGGCGACTACCGGGGCGTCACACCACCTCGCGGCGGATACCGATCGGCCGCGCGTGATCGTCCATGTGCAGCGTGGCGGCCTTGCAGCCCAGCAGGCGCTCGGCAAGGCCGGTGCTGGCACCCAGATCGGCCGCGACTTCATTGAGGCTGGCCAGCGGTCGCGGCAGGCGTCGCTCGTGGCCACGGAAGCGCGCGCGGTTGTACTCGGCCCAGCCGATCAGCAGCACGCTGGCACACAGCAGCATCAGCGGCAGTGCCACCAGCACATAGGGGTCGAACTGGCTTTGCCGTTCGTACAGCTGCTGCCAGGCCAGCTGGCCGCCGATCAGCCACGAGAACAGGGTCACCAACGGTGCCCACAGGTAGAAGTAGAACCCCCAGAACGCGAGGGTGACGAAGCCCCAGGCGGTGCGCTGGAAGCGTGGTTGGCGATGCGGCTTGCGGATCATCCGCGAGTCGAAGCGGTTGGACGGGCGTTGTGCGTTCATCGGATCCCCCGATCGGGACTGGTCCAGGTGGCGCGCTTGCTGCGACGGCGCAGCAGGGTCTTCGGCAACGCCACCAGGGTGGTGGAAAGACTGATCAGCCAGTACGCCATCGGGTACCAGATGACCCAGAAGTAGTTGCGTCCAATCTGTGTTTCGTAACGACGGTCGATGATCAGGCTGCTGGCGAACTGCATCAGGCAGACCAGGGCCAGGATCACGCCATGCCATTGCGGCAGCAGGCTGCCGATGTACAGCTGCGGCGGCATGTCGATGAGCTTGCCCAGCACCCACAGCACCACGATGAACAACATGGTGTAGGCCCAGATCACGCTCAGCACGTACTCCAGCAGTACGCCCCACATGCGCCGTTCCTTCCAGTGCAGCAGTGAACGCGCATGCCGCAGCATCACCTCCACGCCACCCTGCGCCCAGCGCAGCCGTTGCCGCCACAGGCCCTTCAGCGTTTCCGGCATCAGGATGAAGCACAGCGCGTTGGGTTCGTAGCGGATGTCCCAATGCGCACGCTGCAGGCGCCAGCTGATGTCGATGTCCTCGGTCACCATGTCGTCCGACCACCAGCCGACCTGGTGCAGGGCGGTGCGGCGAAAGCCGGCGATCACTCCGGAGATGGTGAAGATGCGCCCGTACACGCGCTGCGCGCGCTTGATCATGCCGATGATCGAGGAGAATTCGGCCACCTGCAGGCGTCCAAGCAGGGTGGAACGGTTGCGGATGCGCGGGTTGCCGGTGACCGCACCGACGCGGTTGCCGCTGACCAGGTGCCAGACCATCCAGTGCAGGGCGTGTTCCTCCAGCATGGCATCGCCATCGATGCACACCAGGTACTCCGAGCGGGCCGCCAGCGCACCCATGCGCAGCGCGTTGGCCTTGCCGAGGTTGCGGTCCAGGTGCAGCACGCGCAGCCGCGGATGCTTCGCCGCCAGCACGTCGAGCCGGGCGCCGGTGTCATCACTGCTGCCATCGTCGATGGCGATCACCTCGTAGTCGGCCGGATAGCGCTGTGCCAGCGCCGCGCTGAGTGTGTCGTCGAGGTTCGCGGACTCGTTGTGGCAGGGAATCAACAGGCTCGCGAACGGTGGATCGACCATCAGCGGCGGGTCGTTGCGTGGGCGCGAATGGCGTTCGCGCCGGAAGTAGTAATACAGGCCGCCCGACATCCAGAAGAACGCCATCACCATCGGGTAGTAGAAGGCGAACTGGAACAGGACCTGCAGCAGCGGGTGCATGTCCATGTCACTTCTCCGGGTACGGGAAGTTGCCGGCGGACATCGCCGCGCGGGCATCATGGGTGGAAGGCTGGCCGGCGATGAAGTCGTCCGGGTACCAGGCGAAGTGGTGCACGCCCTGCGCCTGCAGCTGGCGGATCTGCGCGCGCAGGCGCTCGGCGGGAATCGGCTGCCCGCTGCGCCAATCGACGGTCTGCAGTTCGAACAGGGTGTGCTGCAACTGGGGATCGTGCGCACGCACCGCGGCCAGCAGCTGGTCGAGCCAGCGTTCCGGATGCCTGCTGCCTTCCATCCACGGCATCGCCATCAGTGCGGTCTGGTCGTAGGCCTTGTTGAACAGGTCCAGGCGCTGCGCGAACCAGGCTTCGCTCTGCGGACGCAGCACCGGCTCCGCGTACAGGTTGCGCACCGTGGCCAGCTTCGGCCGCCAACGCTGCGCACTGTCGCGCAGGGCCAGGGTGAAGTCGATCAGCGCCCGGGTGCGAGCGCTGCCATCGTCGCCGGCCGCCAGCGTGGGCAGTTCTGTGTCGCGCAGGTAGCCATCATCATGGAAGAGCAGGCCTTCGAAATACGAATTGACGGCCAGATCCTCGTAGATGTCGAGCATGATCTGGCGTGCCTTCGGATTGGTGAAGTCCAGCCGGTACATGCCGTCGGCATCGCCGTTGTGGATCGCCAGTGCCTTGCGCTGCACGGGGTCGGGCAGCTCGAAGCCGAGCACCGGCAGCCATGCGTAGACCTTCACCCCCGCGCGCGACTTCAGCTGCCAGGCGACCCGGCTGAACAGGTCCGCGCGCATCGGCATGTGCCGGTTGGGGAAGTACAGTGCATCGGCGGTGTTGTTGCCGTCGGGATCGGCGAACGCCTGCAGGTAGACGTGGGTGGGCGAGATGCGTTTGACCCGCTCGATCAGCGCATCGAGGTTGCGCCCTTGCTGCGCCGGGTCCGGGTCGTACACATCATCCAGGTCGACCTGCAACGCGCGGATGCCGTCGAGCGCAACGTCGCGCCGCAGCTCGTAGGCCAGGCCCTCCACGGTCGGGTTGTCGCTGACCAGGAAGCGCGCCAGCCCATGCAGGTCGCTGGCCACTGGTGTGCTGCGGCCTTCCAGATCGAAGGACACCGGCATGCCCAGCTGTTCGGCGATGTCGTTGCTCAACTGGTTGTAGGCCGCGTACGGCCAGACGATGGCGCGCGGGCGCACGCCCAGATGCTGCTGGATGCGCTGCACGCTGCGGCCGAGATCGGCGCGCAGGCGCTGCTCGTACTGCGCCTCGCTCTCGTAGCTGCGCGTGGCCGGCCGGTAGATGCGGGTGACCACCGCTGGCGTCGAATTGCCCTGCGGATTGGCAAGCACTCCGTGGTGCAGGTCGTCTGTATGGCTGGCCACTTCGATCAGGCCGCTGTCGTGCATCTGCTTCAGCTGCGCCCAGGTAACGAAGTCATCGTGGCCGAACGGCCGGTAGCCATAGTCGATCGTGCGCCCGGGCGCCATGTCCACGTAATCGGTGATCACTGCCACCAGCGCCGGGTAGCGGTACGCCTGCAGCAGCGGGAACGCCTTGTCGTAGACGCTGCGCAGGCCATCATCGAAGGTCAGCAGTACCGGTTTCGGTGGCAGCGTGGCGCGTCCCTGGGAGGCGTCGATCACCTGCGACAGCGACACCGGGTGGTAGCCGTGTGCCCCCAGCCAATCCAGGTGCGCGGCGAAGTTCTGCGTGCTCACCGCGTAGGTATCGGCGTCGCCCTTGGCCGCGACCCGGTCGCGGATGTCGTGGTAGCTGAGGATCAGCAGGCCGTTGTCAGTGGCATCGAGATGCAGGGCCTGCTGCGCGAACGCCGGCGGCGTGGCGGCCAGCAGCAGGAGCACGATCAGTCGCAGGATGCGGGCCATGTCACTCTCCCCAGCGCAGTGCGGCTTCGAAGCCGATATGACGCTCGCGGTGGCCGTCGTAGACCGGCCGCGACCAGCGCACGCCGTACTCGAACACGCGGCCCTGGCCCAGCTGCCATTCGTGCATGTAGGACACCGAAGGGACCAGAGCGCTGCCGAAGCCGTCCTGCCAGTAGTCACCGAGCGAGACCGTCAGGCGGTGCCGGAAGTGGCGCTCGTAGTGCCGCCACAGCTGCTGGTCGATGCGCAGCCCGATCTCGACCATGCGGTCGCGCTTCGGGTTGAAGTAGGGCGCGTCGTCGCGGCTGCCCCGGCTGGTGTAGGCACTGGCCAGGCCGTCGATCAACCAGCGCGGGCGGGTCAGCAGGCGCTGTTCGATGCTGGTGCTGAACAGCTCGCGGTGGTTGCCGTCGTCGTAGCGGAAGCGGCTGGCGCCGAACATCCAGTGGGTCAGCTCGCTGCGCCGGTAGTCGACCTGCGCGCTTACGCTGTCAGCGCTGATGCCCGCCACGCGCGCCTGCATCGAGGCTTCCGGGTCATTGCGTGCGGCCACCAGCCCGGCATGCCAGTAATCGTTGAACTGCCAACCCACGCCGATGCGCAGGCCGGTATCGCCAATGTGGTCGTTGGCGCGCAGTACCGCCGCTTCCGCATCCAGCTGGCCAAAGCGGTAGCGTACGCCCGCGCCCAGCCACAGCGGGTCGATGCGCTGGTCCTGGAAGTCGACCGAGCGCCTGTCGGCGAAGGCGAACAACCGCCAGCGGTCGTCGAGCACCGGTGTCTGCACTTCCATGCCGTAGTGACGGTCGTTGTTGCCCAGCGGCGAGGTGCCGCCACCGCCGGAGCTGCGACCAATGTCGGTCCATGCCTTCAGCTGCCAACCGCGATGCGCGCGCCAGGCCTGGTCCATGCGTTCGACGGCGGGTTGGGTCGGGTAGCGTGCGACAAGATCGTCGTGCAGTGGCCTTGCCAGGTCATCGCGCTGCAGGGCGACGTAGGCCTCCTCCATGCCCAGCCGCGGCTCGATGTCGCGAGGGTCCAGCGCATGTGCCATCTGCTGGCGCTGCAGTGCCATGCGTGGCCATCCGCGCATCATGTACACGCTGCCCAGCGCGCTCTGCAGGCCGCCGTTGCCCGGTGCGATGTCGACCATCGATTCCAGGTCGTGCTGTGCGGTGCGCAGGTCGCCGCTATAGGCGCGTACCATCGCCAGATTCAGGTCGGCCTCGTAACGTGACCAGTTCGCGTACGGTGACTTGCCGTTGCTCCAGCGCCACGCCGGCTCCTTGTCACGCCAGGCCTGCAGCAGGTCGATCGCCTTTTCCTGCTGCTCGCTCTCCAGGTAGGCATAGGCCAGTTCCGAATGCGAGGCATCGCGTGTCGGGTCGCCGGCCACTGCCGCCTGCAGCACCGGTATGGCTTCTTCCGGATGCAGGGTGCCCATCAGCGAATCGCCGACCGCAGGCAGCACATAGTCGGGCAGGGCATGGCCTTCGGCCTGCAGTGCGCGGGCTTCCTCGCGCACCTGCGCATGGCGGCCCAGCCGGTTGAGCAGGATCAGCCGGTCCATGCGGACGCGAAGCGGCGCCTGCGCGGGCGGGGTGCCTTCGCTGCCCAGGTAGCGCTGCATGCGCGCCAGGGTCGATTCGGCTTCTTCCAGGCGGCTGTCTTCGCTGCTGCTGTAGGCCAGGCTCCAGACCACCAGCTTGGCCAGGTAGTCGCCTTCGATGCGTTGCTTCTGTGCAGCGTCGAACAACTGCGGGCGCTGCTGGTACAGCTCCCAGGCGCGCCAGGCGTTGCCGATGTCGCCCAGGGTCAGTACGCGCAGCTTGAACAGCAGGTCGTCGTTGGGTTGCTCTTGGCTGGCGCGCTCGATCGCGCCGAGGGCATCCAGCCAGCGGGCCTGGTCGCGGTAGCGGCCGATCTCGGCCAGGGCCGCCTCGCGGTCAGGCGAGGCAGCGCTGCTGGCCCAGGCCAGGGCGGTACAGGCAAGGCCGACGCAGAGCGCCAGCCGGCGGTGGACAACCATTGGGGACCCGCTTGGCTTCCGAACCAGACAACCTGAGAAATGTGACGCACATCACATGCCAGCTTTTGGCGTGGCCGTGGCCCGCGTCACTCCCTTCGTGCATTCCCGTCCAGCAAGGACGGATACAAACCCGGACAGCGACCTGCAATGTCTTGTCTGAAACGAGAGTCCCCCGCACACCGAATGGCGGCCTGGGCGGCGCTGCCGCCCCCATGCCCGATGCCGGCACGCGGCAAGGATGGGCATTCGTGGGCACTATCCGCCCGGAATTGTCAGCCCGGTGTCAAAATGCGCAGACGGGCTGACGAGCGGTAGGTAGGGCCGGTTGCGAGGCCCTGCGCGGCTTACCAGAGGTCTTCCAGCTTGCGCGGCTTGCAGGCCACCCAGGAGGCGCACAGCATCAGGGTGGCGCAGCCGAACAGGAAGCTGAACGGGAGCGTCCAGCCGTTGCTGACCGTATGCAGCCAGCCGACCAGGAACGGCCCCAGGCAGCTGAAGCTGTAACCCACGCCCTGCATGAAGCCGGACAGTGCCGCCGAGCCGGTGGGGGTGCGCGTGCGCAGGTTGATCAGGGTCAGCGCCAGCGGGAAGGTGGATGGACCGACGCCGAGCAGGCACGCCCACAGCAGGGGGGCCTTCATCGGTGCCAGCAGCAGGCCGGTGAAGGCGATCACGAACGAGAAGAAGCCGATCAGCACCAGCGGGAACGGGTTCTGCATGCGAACTGCCATGGATGGAATGACCAGCGACGGCAGCAGCCCGAGCGCCGAGAACACCGCCACCATCACGCCACCAAAGGCCGGTGTGCCGCCGGCCTCGACCACGATGCGTGGCAGCCAGGTGAACATCGAATAGGTCATCAGCGAAGTCATGCCGAACATCAGCGTCATGCTCCAGCCCAGTGAGGTGCGCCAGACTTTCCCATGCGGCTGTGCGGCCGGGTCGGTGGCATCTGCCTGCGGCTTCGGTGCGCGCCTGGCCAGAACCAGCCACGGCAATGCTGCGGCCAGTGCCAGCAGTGCCCACATGCCCAGCGACACGCGCCAGCCTGCGGCGTTGGCCACCGGCACCGCCAGCAGCGCCGGCAGCATGGTGCCCAGCTGCAGCACGCTGATGTAGAGCGTGCTCATGGTGCCGACCTTGTTGGCGAAATAGCGCTTCACCAGCGGCGGCACCACCACGTTGCCGATGCCCATGCCGGCCAGTGCCACCACCGAACCCAACAGCAGCGTGCCGACGTTGCCGGCGCTGGAACGCAGCAGCAGGCCGGCCATCGCCATCACCATCGCCAGCAGCGTGGTGCGCTCCAGGCCCAGGCGCCGCGCCAGCGCCGGCGTGGCCACGCCGAACAGTGCGAACGACGCGGTCGGCAGCATGCCCAGCACGCCGGTCATGGTGGTACCGAAACCGAACTGCTGGCCGAGCACGTCCAGCAGCGGGGTGATCGAGGTGACCGCGGTGCGCAGGTTGATCGCTGCCAGCAGGATCGCGGCGAATGCGAGGACGCGGCCGTGCAGCAGCGACGGCGAATCGGAAGTGGAGGAACTCATCGGTGGTCCTTGCAGGTGTCGCACGCCGGGGCAATGGCATGCAGCGCCGGCATCGGTCTACGCCGAAGCGGCAGGTGGGGGAGGGGCTGCTGGCGGGCCGGCAGCGCGGCCATTGTACGTGCGGGCTCCGGCAAGGTCCCGTCATGCGGGCGGCCAGGTGCCTGATACAAAAAAACCCGGAGGACAGTGATGTCTTCCAGGCTTCTTGGTGACCACCGAAGTGGTCGGGGAGACAGGATTCGAACCTGCGACCTCTACGTCCCGAACGTAGCGCTCTACCAGACTGAGCTACACCCCGAAGGGAGCCGCCTATTCTAGCGATTCACCCCGATGGCGGCAAGGGGTGAATGCTGTTTTCTTCACACTGCCGAAGCAGTGCCACTTCAGGGAACAAAAAAGCCTGGACGACTTCACCAGGCTTCAATGCGACCACCGAAGTGGTCGGGGAGACAGGATTCGAACCTGCGACCTCTACGTCCCGAACGTAGCGCTCTACCAGACTGAGCTACACCCCGAAGGAGCCGCCTAAGATACCGTGTGAAGGCCAAGGCGGCAAGGCTTTTTTACAGCTCAGCGACGATTTTCCTTCTCGATGCGGTTCTGCTCGCGGGCTTCGAACCACATGCCGTTGAGGATGGCCACCGTCGAGGCGAGGCCGGCACCGAGAATCCAGGCGAAATACCACATGATCAGTCTCCTTCATTCCGGGTAGGTGCCGACCGTTGGTCGGCACACGTGCAAGCAATCAATACGCGTTCGGGTTGTTACCCATCTCTTCGGTGGTGGTCTTGCCCTTCAGCACGCGGTACACCCAGGTGGTGTAGGCGAGGATGATCGGCAGGAATACCGCCGTGGCCAGCAGCATGATCCACAGGGTCAGGTGGCTGGACGAGGCGTCCCACACGGTCAGGCTGGAGGTGGGCTGGCTCGAGGACGGCAGCAGGAACGGGAAGATCGCAAAGCCGACGGTCAGGATGATGCCGGCGATGGCTGCCCCGGAGGCGATGAAGGCCAGGCCGCCGCGACGGGCCCGCAGCAGTACCGCACTGGCCAGCAGGCCGGCCAGGCCCAGCAGCGGCGCCAGGATCGTGGCCGGCATGGCGCTGTAGTTGCGCATCCAGCCACCGGCGGCGCCGAGTTCGGCGGTCTTCAGCAGCGGATTGGTGGCGCCGTCGGTGACCACCTGCGAGGTGATCTGGTAACCCGGCAGGCCGAAGGCCACCCAGGCACCGCCCACCGCGAACAGCACGAAGGCGATGATCGCGGCGATGCTGCCGAAACGGGCCGCACGTTCGGCCACCGGGCCGTCGGTCTTCAGCACCAGCATGGCGGCACCGTGGGCGACCAGCATCGACACGCTGAGCAGGCCGGCCAGCAGCGCGAAGGGCATCAGCAGGCCGAAGAACGAGCCGGTGTAGAAGATGCGCATGCTGTCATCGAAGTGGAACGGCACGCCCAGCACCACGTTGCCCACCGCCACGCCCATGATCAGCGCCGGGATGAAGCCACCGATGAACAGCGCCCAGTCCCAGGTGTTGCGCCAGCGCTCGCTGGGCATCTTGCTGCGGAACTTGAAGCCGACCGGTCGCAGGATCAGCGCGAACAGGATCACGAACATCGCCAGGTAGAACCCGGAGAAGCTGACCGCGTAGAGCGGCGGCCATGCGGCGAAGATCGCGCCGCCGCCCAGGATCAGCCACACCTGGTTGCCTTCCCATACCGGACCGATGGTATTGATCACCAGCCGGCGCTCAGCGTCGTTGCGGGCGACGAAGGGCAGCAGGGTGCCCACGCCCAGGTCGAAACCATCCATCACGGCGAAACCGATCAGCAGGATGCCGAGCAGCAGCCACCAGATCACGCGCAGCGTGGTGTAGTCCAGAAGAATGAAATCCATCTTGGTTCTCCTGCCTCAGGCCTGGCCGGCGGCCGGCGCCGAGGCATTGTGGGAAGCATGCGGCTGGGGCGACTGCAGTGACGGCAGCACCTCGTCCGGACCCTTGCGGATCGCCTTGAGCATCAGCTTGATCTCGACCACGATCAGCGCGGTGTAGATGGCGGTGAAGCCGGCCAGGGTCAGCACGATTTCATGCAGGGCCAGCCCCGATGCTGCATAGAAGGTCGGCAGCACGCCATCGACCGCCCACGGCTGGCGACCATACTCGGCCACGAACCAGCCGCACTCGATCGCGATCCACGGTGCCGGCAGCGTCCACAGGGCCAGCTTGAGGAACCAGCGCTTGTCCTGGAAATTGTTGCGGCAGGAGTAGTAGAAGGCCAGGGCGAAGAAAGCGATGAGGTAGAAGCCGAGGCCGGCCATCACGCGGAAGGTCCAGAACAACGGCATCACGCGCGGCACCGTGTCCATCGCCGCCTGCGAGATTTCCTGCGGGGTGGCGTTGAGGATGTCATCACGATAGCGCTTGAGCAGCAGGCCGTGGCCCAGGTCCTGCCAGTGACGGTCGAACATCTCGCGCGCTTCAACGTCGTTCTTGTTGGCGCGCAGGCGTTCCAATGCACCGTAGGCCAGCTGGCCGCCACGCACGCGGTGTTCGGCGCGCTCGACCAGTTCCAGGATGCCGGGAATCGGCTGGTTCAACGAGCGGGTGGCGATCAGGCCCATCAGGTAGGGGATCTTCACCGCGTAGTCGTTCTGGTGGGTCGCCTGGTTGGGGATGCCGAAGGCGGTGAAGTCGGCCGGCGCACGCTCGGTCTCCCACATCGCTTCGATCGCGGCCAGCTTCATCTTCTGGTGTTCGCTGGCGGCGTAACCGCTCTCGTCACCCAGCACGACCACCGACAGCGATGACAGCAGGCCGAACGCCGCGGCCACCGCAAACGAACGACGGGCCAGGTCCCTGTGCTTGTTGCGCAGCAGGAACAGCGCGCTGATCGCCATCACGAACACTGCACCGGTCACGTAGCCGGCGCTGACGGTGTGCACGAACTTGGCCTGCGCCACCGGGTTGAACACCACCGCCATGAAGTCGACCACTTCCATGCGCATGGTTTCCGGGTTGAACACCGCACCGGTCGGGTTCTGCATCCAGCCATTGGCCACCAGGATCCAGATCGCCGACAGGTTGGTCCCCAGCGCCATCAGCCAGGTCACCATCAGGTGCTTGACCTTGCTCAGGCGGTTCCAGCCGAAGAAGAACAGGCCGACGAAGGTCGCTTCCAGGAAGAACGCCATCAGGCCTTCGATGGCCAGTGGCGCACCGAAGATGTCACCCACGTAGTGGCTGTAGTAGGACCAGTTCATGCCGAACTGGAATTCCATGACGATGCCGGTGGCAACGCCCATGGCGAAGTTGATGCCGAACAGGACGCCCCAGAACAGGGTCATCCTGCGCCAGATCTCCTTGCCGGTCATCACATACACGCTCTCCATGATGGCCACCATGAAGGACAGGCCGAGGGTGAGCGGTACGAATAGGAAGTGGTACATCGCGGTCAGCGCGAATTGCAGCCGCGACAGTTCTACGACTGTCTGATCAATCATGGCCTGGCTACCTCGTTGGATAGTGCCGTTGCAGGTGGCGGGAAGGGTGGTCTACGACGTGAATGATGTGACCGACTACTTCAAACAGCCTTGATCCAGATCAATGTATGAACAGGTGCCCCGGTTGATCGTATGCCAACCTGATGAAGACTGCGACCGCCGGCCGCAGGGGCGGGCTATTGCCTGCGCCTACAATGCCGTGTCTCCTCCGTTGCCCGTGAAGACCTCTTGAGCGCTGCCGAAACGACCCCTGACGGCCTGTCCCCGGAAGCTGAAACCGCCCGCCAGCGGCGTGTGCGCACGGCCTGGCTGGCCGACCTGGCACGCTCCGCCCGGGGCCGCCAGCGCCTGGCCGCGCTGTGCATCAGCCTGTCCGGCGCACTGTTGATCGGCCAGGCTGCCGCCATCGCCTGGCTGGTACAGCAGGTGCTGGTGGAGCGCGTGCCGCTGGCCTCTGGCCTGCCGGTGCTGGCGGGATTGGCGGTGATCCTGGTGCTGCGCACCCTGCTGGGCAGCGCCACCCAGGCCGCCGCCGGTGACGTGGCCGACGCCGCACGCCTGGCATTGCGCGAACGCGTGTTCGCACGCCTGCTGGGCCACGGCCCACTGTGGCTGCGGCAGCGCCGCACCGGCGAACTGGGCGAACTGATGCTGCATCACGGTGATGCGATCGAGAGCTATTACAGCGGCTTCCTACCGGTGCGCACTGAAGTGGTGGTGGTGCCGCTGCTGATCCTGGCCGCTGTCGCCTGGGTCGACTGGGTGGTGGCGCTGATCCTGCTGTTCACTGCGCCGCTGGTGCCATTTTTCATGATGCTGGTGGGCTGGGGCGCCGAAGCGGCCGGCCGTGCGCAGCTGGGTGAGCTGGCACGCATGAGCGGCCATTTCGCCGACCGCATCAAGGGCCTGGGCCTGCTACGCCTGTATGGCCGCGGTGACGCCGAGCTGGAGGGTATCGAGGCTGCCGCTGAAGGCGTGCGCGTGCGCACGCTGAAGGTGCTGCGGATTGCCTTCCTGTCGTCCACGGTGCTGGAATTCTTCGCCTCGGTGAGCGTGGCGATGGTGGCGCTGTACCTGGGCCTGAGCTATCTGGGCATGATGTCGCTGCATGCAGCGGTGCCGACGCTGGGTGCGGGGCTGTTCTGCCTGCTGCTGGCACCGGAATTCTATGCGCCGCTGCGACGGCTGGCCGCGCACTACCATGATCGCGCCAATGCACTGGCCGCCGCCGCCGAAGTGGAGCGCCTGCTGCAGTCGCTGCCCGATGAGCAGGGCCTGGTCGAGAACGAGGTTGCACCGCTGGCGGTGGAGCCGGCCGAGGCCGCGTTGCCGCCGCTGCAGGCACAAGGGCTGGTGCTGCGCCCGCTGGGCGCGCCGCAGGATGTGCTGCGGGATCTGGACCTGCGGCTGGAGCCGGGCCAGCGCCTGGCCCTGGTTGGTCCCAGCGGTTCTGGTAAAAGCACCCTGCTGGAAGCGCTGGCCGGCTGGCTGCCGCCGCGCGCCGGCAAGCTGCAGCTGCGTCCCGGTGTGCAGGTGGCCTATGCCAGCCAGCGCCCCTACCTGTTCCACGGCAGCATCGCCGACAACCTGCGGCTGGCCGATCCGGGTGCCAGCGATGCGCGTCTTCGTGCGGTGGCCGAGGCCGCGCAGGTGCTGCAATTCGCACAGCGCCTGCCACAGGGCCTGGACACGGTGATCGGCGAACGTGGCTTCGGCCTGTCCGGCGGCGAAGCCCGTCGTATCGGCCTGGCCCGGTTGTTGCTGCGCGACCCGCAGGTCCTGTTGCTGGACGAACCCACCGCGTTTCTCGACGCCGATACCGAGGCCGCACTGCTGCGCAGCCTGGCTGCCTATGCGCGGGGTCGCAGTGTGGTGGTCGCCACCCACAGCCCGGCGGTGATCGCCTGGGCCGACCGCTGCCTGCTGCTGCCGGAAGGGCGCCTGGTCGAACCGGCACAGGCGGTGCGCGCATGAGCCGTTCGCCTGATTCGCTGCGCGCGGTGTTCCTGCGCCATCGGCCGCGCCTGCTGCTGACCGTGCTGCTGCTGTGGACCACCATGCTGGCCGGCACCGCATTGCTTGGCCTGTCCGGTGGCTTCCTCACCGCCGCCGCGTTGGCTGGTGCGGCCGGCCTCGGCCAAGGCTTCAACTTCTTCTCACCGTCCGCGGGCATACGCGGGCTGACGATGGCGCGCATCGTGTCGCGCTATTTCGAGAAGCTGGTCGGCCACGACGCCACGCTGCGCATCGCCCGCGACCTGCGCGTGTGGTTCTTCCGCCGCGCGTTGCCGCTGGCACCCGCACGGTTGGGGGCTACGCGCACCGGCGACCTTCTGGCGCGCCTGCTCGGCGACATCGGTGAAGTGGACGGCCTGCTGGTGCGTGCGATCGGGCCGCTGCTGGCGTTGGGCGGATTGTCGCTGGTCGCGATCGTTTCGGCAGCACTGATCCTGCCGTCGGCTGCGGTGCTGCTGGCGGTGCTGGCGCTGCTGATCGCCTTCGGCGTGCCGTGGCTGGGCGTGCGTGGCCATGACGACGAAGAGGCCGACCGTGCCGCGCATCGTGCCGCATTGCGTACCGCTGCATTCGAAGGGCTGGAAGGTGCGGGTGACCTGGCCGCGCTGCATGCCGATGCAGCGTGGCAGCTGAAGGTGCGCGTGGCAGCCAAGCAGCTGGCCTCGCGTGACCGCCGCCGCCGCTGGCGCCTGATCGCGGCCTCGACCCTGCATGGCCTGGTGGCCGGGCTGGGCCTGGTGGCGATGCTGGCGTTGGCCCTGCACGCGGCCGAGCAGCAGCGCATCGCACCGGAAATGGCCGCAGGTTTGGTGTTCCTCACCGTGGCGTTGATCGAGCTGTGGGCCGGCATGGGCCTGGCCTGGCAGTCGCTGCAGTCCGGGCGCATTGCCGCCGATCGCCTGCAGGCGATCGTCGAGCAACCGCCGACAGTGGACGATCCGCAGGCGCCACAGGTGGTGCCGCCGGCTGCGCGCGTGCATTGGGATGACGTGCATTTCCAGTGGCCGGGCGGCGCGCGGCCGGTGTTGTCCGGCCTGCAGCTGACCCTGGCGCCAGGCGAACGCATCGCCATCCGTGGAGACAGCGGCAGCGGCAAGACCACGCTGTCGAGCCTGCTGCTGCGGTTGTGGGATCCGCAGCAGGGGCGGCTGACCTACGGTGGCCGCGATCTGCGTGATTTCGCCCAGGCCGACTGGCACCGGCAACTGGCGTGGCTGCCGCAGAACGCGCCGGTGTTTGCCGGCAGCGTGGCCGAGAACCTGCGGTTGGGTGATCCCGATGCCAGCGACGCCGCCTTGTGGGCGGTGCTGCGCCGCGTGCGCCTGGGCGAATGGGCCGAGCGCAACGGCGGCCTGCAGGCCTGGGTGGGCGAGAACGGCGCGACGATGTCGGCCGGGCAGGCGCGGCGGTTGGCACTGGCGCGTGCGCTGCTGCGCAATGCGCCGATCCTGCTGCTGGACGAACCGACCGAAGGCCTGGACGTGGATACCGCACGCGCGCTGTTGCAGGACCTTTCCGGGTTGCTGGACGGGCGCAGCCTGTTGATGATCACCCACGACGACCTGCCCGAAGGCGTGGTCGATGCGCAGTACCGGTTGCGCGACGGGGCTCTGGTCCGCGAAGCGTGAACCGGTAGTGCCGGCCGCTGGCCGGCAACCTCATGGCGCCTGATACGGACACGGAATTGCCGGCCAGCGGCCGGCATTACCCATTCGAACGGTTACCGCGAGAACTCGCGCAGCATCACCGCGATCGAGGCCACGTTGGCCAGCACGCACAACCAGAACACCCACTGGAATGCGGCCTTGCGGTGCTTGTGTCGGAACAGCGCCTGGCCCAGCAGCGCGCCCGGCCAGCCACCGGCAAAGGCCAGCAGTTGCAGGGTGCGTTCGGGAATGCGCCATTGCTTTCGCTGCGCCGCGCGCTTGTCCTGGCCGTACAGCGCGAACGACACCGCGCTGGTCAGCATGCACCAGCCGCCCAGCCACAGCGGCAGCACACCGCTGACCATCAGCGCGATCAACGCGCCGAACGCGGCCAACGCGAGGTTACGCCGCCACGCCACTTACAGCGCGTCGAGGAAGCCGCGCACGGCGGGGCCGAAACGCTCGAAATCGACCAGGAAGGCGTCGTGACCCTGCGGTGACTCCAATCCGATGAAATGGGCGTCAGCGCCTCCGGCACGCAGGCCATCGGCGACCTGTTGCTGCTGCTGCACCGGGAACAGGATGTCGGTGTTGGCGCCGATGGCCAGCGCCTTCTCCACCCGGATCTTCGCCAGCCCGGCCAGCACATCGCCATCGGCATACTCGGCCAGGTCGAACCAGTCCATCGAGCGGCTCAGGTACAGATAGCAGTTGGGGTCGAAGAAACGCACGAAGCGCCGTGCGTGGCCTTCCAGGTAGCTTTCCACCTGGAATTCCAGACCGAACGGATCGTCGTCGGTCTGGTCCGAATCCAGCCGCACGCGGCCGAAGCGGCCATCCCATTCCAGTGCCGAGCGGTAGGTGATCACGCCCAGCTTGCGCGCCATGCGCATGCCGGACTCGGGATACGCGTCGTCGTCGTAGTGGCCACCATTCCAGCGTGGATCAAGGCGGATCGCTTCGCGCTGCAGCGAGCGGATCGCGATGGAGAACGGCAGCGCCTGCGCACTGCCGGAAATGTTGACGTGGCTGCGCGCGATGCCCGGGTGAAGCATCAGCACGGCCAGCGCGGTCATGCCGCCCATCGAATTGCCGACCACGCAGGCCAGCTGTTCGATGCCCAGGGCGCGCACGACTTCGATCGCGGCGCGCGCGCCGTCTTCGATCGACAGCTCGGGGAAGTCGAGACGATACGGTTGGCCGGTGGCCGGGTTGAGCGAGGCCGGACCGGTCGAGCCCTTGCAGCTGCCCAGCGAGTTCACGCAGACCACGAACCAGCGGTCGGTATCGATCGCCTTGCCGGGTCCGACCATGCCTTCCCACCAGCCCGCTGCCGGGTTGGCGTCGTTGGCTGCCGCATGTGCATCCGGCGAGAGGCCGGTCACGATCAGGATCGCGTTGCTGGCGTCGGCCGCCAGTGTTCCCCAGGTCTCATAGGCGACGCGCGCGCCGTGCAGGGCGCCGCCGCGCTTGAACGGGAAGGGCGAGGGCAGGGCGTGGAAGCGGGTGCCGGGCGGGATGAATTCGGTCATGCAGGCATTCTAGCGGGGCCGCATGTGGAGCTGGCGACACGCTGGTTTCCATCGGCGAGGCAGGTAGTGCCGCCCGCTGCCCGGCACCCTGGCAGGCGCATCACGATTCATGAGGTTGCCGGCCAGCGGCCGGCACTACCGCGGCGCGTTACGGGAAGCGCAGCTCCACAACACCGTCGTGGGGCAGGCTCACCTTCACCGGCACGCTCTGCAGGTCATCTTCGCTGCGGTTGGCGCTGCCGGTGCGCGAGATGCGTGCCAGCACTTCCACTTCGCGATGGGCCGACAGCGGTGCGGTTGGCATCGGGCTGTCAGCGTCACCCAGCCCGACCGTGGCCGGGAATCCGGCCAAGGGCAGCTTGCGTGCGGCCACCGGCATCGGCGGTCCACCCACGGCGCGGGCCAGCACGAATACCTGGGTGCTGGCCGGCCACTCGGTGCCCTTCAACGCAGGCAACTGCACGCGCACCTGCAACAGCGCCGGTGGCGCCGCAACGGCTGCATCGGACGGCTGACCGGCGGCTTCACGGGCGATGGCGATCTGCGCCTGCAGCGCCTGCGCGGCGCCGGGCTCAAGCCGTGGCAGCAGGCCGCTCCACACATCTGCGGCCTCGGCATTCTTTCCGCGCTGACGCAGGGCGATACCCAGCAGCCAGCTGGCACGCTCGGCATCGGGCGCCAGCGCACGCGCCTGCTGCAGCCAGGCCATCGCCGTGTCATCGAACTGCTTGCCGGCATCGGCCTGCGCACGTGCCTGCGCCGCCTCCACCAGCACGCCGGGGTCTTCCGGGGCGAGAGTGGCGGCCCGCGCGAACGCGTCCGCCGCGGCTGCGGCATTGCCCAGTTCGGCTTGCGACCGGCCCAGCAGCGCCCAGCCATCGGCCCGCTGTGGGTCACGCTTCAGTGCATCCTGCAGGGCCTGCACGCCATCGCGCAGGGTGGCTACCGAAGGCGTCGGTTGCACCTGTGCTGCACGCGGATCACCGACCAGCAGATACAGGCAGGCACCGGCCACGCCCAGTGCGAACACGCCGACCACGAAACCGCGGCGGCCAGAGTGGCGCAGCGGCCACAGCACCAGCGCTGCCATCAACGCAGCAACCAGACCGGCCAGCATCGGCAGCCAATGGCTCACCATCCGTCTCCTTCATCGGCCTTGCCGGCCGCTGCGGCGCCAACCGTACGGCCACGGCGGCGGACGATGCCCAGCACCACCAGAGCACCCGCACCGAGCATCAGCAGGGGACCGCCCCACAGCAGCCAGGTGCCCGGCTGCAACGGTGGCTGATAGAGCACGAACTCACCGTAGCGCGCGACCAGGAACTGCTTGATCTGCGCGTCGTCGTGGCCCTGCTGCATCAGCTGCAGCACCTCGCGGCGCAGGTCCTGCGCGATCTGCGCGTTGGAATCGGCCAGCGACTGGTTCTGGCACTGCACGCAGCGCAGCTGCGCGGCCAGGTCGTGGAAGCGGCGTTCTTCGGCGCCATCGCGGAACTGCAGCGGCTGCGGATCATGCAGCGGCTGCTGTGCCAGCGCGGCCAGCGGCAGCATCAGGAGCAGCAGCGCCAGCAGCCAGCGCATGGGCTCAGGGCGCCGTGTGCAACGTGCTGCCGGCATTGCCCTGGGCCTTCTCGATCTTCTCCAGCGCCGGGATCAGCTTCTCGTCGACCACGCGCTGGGTCATCGCACCGCTGTACTTCCAGCGCACGATGCCGCTGCCGTCGACAAGGAAGGTTTCCGGTGCGGCGGTCACGCCCCAGTCGATCGCGGTGCGGCCTTCCACGTCGCTGAGCACGACCATGAACGGGTTGCCCAGCTGTTCCAGCCAATGCAGGGCATCGGTCGGTTCATCCTTCCAGTTGTAGCCGATCACGCGCACGCGCTTGCTCTCGGCGAAACGGGTCAGCACCGGGTGTTCCTCGCGGCAGGCCGCGCACCAGCTGCCCCACACGTTCAACAGGTACGGCGCGCCACGCAGTTCGTCGCTGTGCACGATCATTTCCGGGTCGTGCAGCACCGGCAGCGCGAACGCTGGCGCCGGCTTGTCGATCAGCGCCGATGGCAGCACGTCGCGCTGCGGATCACCCGATTTCATAACCCCGTAGATCATCAGCCCGAGCAGGCCGAAGAAGAACAGCACGCCGATCACGATGGCTACCGGCGGCAGCGGGCGGGAGGGGCGCGGGGCGGGGGACTCGGACATGGAAACTCCTACGGACGACGGAAACGGCGGTCGGCGGCGGCGATGAATCCGCCCAGGGCCATCAACAGCGCGCCCAGCCAGATCCAGCGCACGAACGGCTTGATGTGCACCCGTACCGCCCATGCATTGTTGCCCAGCGGCTCGCCCAATGCCACGTAGACATCGCCGTCGAAGCGTGCATCGATGCCGGCCTCGGTCATCACCTGGCCGCCGCTGGCGTACTGGCGCTTCTCCGGGTGCAGCAGGGCCAGTTCGCGGCCGTCGCGGAACACCCGCAGGTGACCGCGGTCGGCGATGAAATTGGGGCCCTCGCGATGGTCCACGCCCTCGAAGCGCACTTCGTAGCGACCGACCACCAGCTGCTGACCCGGGGCCAGCGCCACTTCGCGCTGCACGTTCAAGGCTTCCACCAGCAGCGCGCCGGCCAGGAACACGGCGATGCCGGCGTGGGCAACGATCATGCCGAGCATTTCGGCGGTGAAGCGGCCGTTGCCGCGCAGTCGCTGCCAGACGAAGCGTGCGGTACCGAGTGCGACCCAGGCCGCAGCGGCCACGCCGATGCCGGCCTTCCAGCCGTTCTGCGGCGCCTGCCACCAGGCCAGCGCGCCCAGCAGCAGCGCCAGGCCCAGCCACGGTGCCAGCAGCGCGAAGGCGCGCGAGGGCTGGTCACGCTGCCATTTCACCAGTGGGCCGAACGGCAGCAGCAGGATCATTGGCGCCATCAGCAGCAGGAACAGGCTGCCGAAGTAGGGCGGGCCGACCGAGATCTTGCCCAGCGACAGCGCATCGGCCAGCAACGGATACAGCGTGCCGAGCAGCACCATCGCGCAGGCCGTGGCCAGCAGCAGGTTGTTGGCCAGCAGCAGGGTCTCGCGCGAGGTGGCAGTGAAGCCACGGCGCGGGTCGTCGGCGTCCACGCTCAGCTGGCTGGCGCGCAGCGCGTACAGCAGCAGGCTGCCACCAACCAGCACCGACAGGAACACCAGGATGAACAGGCCACGCGAGGGATCGGCGGCGAACGAATGCACGCTGGTCAGCACACCGGAGCGCACCAGGAAGGTGCCCAGCAGCGACAGCGCGAAGGCCGCGATCGCCAGCAGCAGGGTCCAACTGCCGAACGTGCCGCGCTTCTCAGTGACGGCCTGCGAATGGATCAGTGCCGCACCGACCAGCCATGGCATGAAGCTGGCGTTCTCCACCGGGTCCCAGAACCACCAGCCACCCCAGCCCAGCTCGTAGTAGGCCCACCAGCTGCCCAGCGCGATGCCCAGGGTCAGGAAGCCCCACGCGACGTTCGTCCACGGCCGCGTCCAGCGCAGCCAGCGCGCATCCACGCGACCTTCCAGCAGCGCCGCCACCGCGAATGCGAACGGAACGGCGAAACCCACGTAACCGATGTACAGCATCGGTGGATGGATGATCAGCCCCGGGTCCTGCAGCAGTGGGTTGAGATCGCGCCCTTCCAGCGGCGCCGGGTTCAGGCGCAGGAACGGGTTGGAAGTGAAGATCAGGAAGGCGAGGAAGCCGACGCTGACGATGCCCATCACCGCCAGTACGCGCGCCTGCACCGGTGCCGGCAGGTGCCGGGAGAACAGCGCCACCGCGCCGGTCCACAATGCCAGCACCAGCGCCCACATCAGCAGTGAGCCTTCATGCGCGCCCCAGACCGCCGAATAGCGGTAGATCATCGGCAGCAGCGAATTGGAGTTCTCGGCCACGTAGCGCACTGAGAAATCCTGCTGCACGAATGCGGCGGTCAGCACCGCGAACGCGCCGGCGAGCAGCAGCAGCTGCGCGAACGCGGCTGGCCGTGCGACCGCCATCCATGCCGTGTTGTTGCGATGTGCGCCGACCAGCGGCAGGCCGGCCTGCAGCAGCGAGGCCAGCAATGCGCACATCAGCAGGATCTGACCCAGTTCGGGCAGCACTCAGCGCACCTCGGGGGCTGTCACCGGCACATCGTGCTTGCGGTGGGCATCGCCCATCTTGTCGGCCACTTCCTTCGGCACGTACTTCTCATCGTGCTTGGCCAGCACTTCGTCGGCGACGAAGGTGCCGCCCTGCAGGCGGCCGCTGGCGACCACCGCCGTGCCTTCGGCGAACATGTCCGGCAGGATCCGCGAGGTGGTCACTGCCAGCTGCGCGTCGCCGTCGGTCACTTCGAAACGTGCTTCCAGCGAGCCGACCGGCCGATTGAAGGAGCCTTTCACCACCATGCCGCCCAAGCGGAAGCGCGACTGCGCATCGACATCACCGCGCAGCACTTCCGAAGGCGTGTACAGGTAGGCGATGTTGCGCTCCAGTGCCATCGCCACCAGCGCAGTGGCCAGCCCGGAGGCGAGCAGGGCCAGCAGCACCCATGCCAAGCGGCGACGCTGTACCGGGGTCATCGTTCCAGCTCCGTCGACAGCGGCACAGCTGCGTCCTGCCTGCCGGCGCGGGTCTGCTGCCGCTGCTGGCGGGCCAGTGCCAGCCGGCGTGCCACGCGCAGGCGCAGCCACGAACCGATGGCGTCGGCGCCGAGCACCAGCACGAACACGGCGTAGGCGCCGATCACATAGGGAAGGTGGGTCATGGCTGGGCCTCCCGGACCGGGCGTTCGGCACCGACGCGTCCACCGACCCAGGCCTTGCCGGCCTCGCGGTCGAGATTGTCGGCGCGCGCCTTGGCCAGCACCGAACCGGCGAACCAGAACTTGGTGCCGATCACCATCCACCACAGCGGCGCGATCATCGCGCTGCTGATCGCTGATTCACCGAACACGTTGATCGACTGGCGCTGATGCAGGCCGCCCCACCAGTCCACCGAATAGCGGATCACCGGCAGCAGGCTGACGCCGACGATGGCCAGCAGTCCCGCCGCACGTGCGGCGCTGCGGCGGTCCTCGATGGCGTGGTAGAGGCCGATCACGCCCAGGTACAGGAACAGCAGCACCAGCTCGCTGGTCATGCGCGGGTCCCAGTCCCACCAGGTGCCCCAGGTGCCCTTGCCCCAGATGCTGCCGGTCAGCAGGGTGATCAGGGTGAAACCGGCGCCCATCGGTGCACAGGCCATGGCCAGGATCTCGCAGACCTTGATCCGCCAGATCAGCGCGATGGCGGCATACAGCGCCATCAGCGCGAACACGAACAGGCTCATCCAGGCACTGGGCACGTGGATGTAAAGGATGCGGAAGCTGTCCAGCTGCTTGGCTTCCGGCGGCACCACCAGCAGCGCCTGCCACATGCCGACCAGCAGCACCGGCACCGCCGCGAGGTAGAACACCCGCGACCAGCGGGCAGCGAAACGGTCGAACGTGGGAGGCGAACCGAGTTGGTGGAACCAGCGGACAATCGGATTCATGCGTGGCGGCTATCCAGCAGGGGTGGATTGGCTCTCAGCTCGGTCAACTCAGAGAAATACGTATTGCAGCGGCAGTGGCCAGCGGAGCCAGCACCAGCGCGAGCAGCAGGCCAGCGCCCAGCATCAGCAGCGCACCGACCGGATCCTGCCCGCGTCCGGCTGCCGCCAGGCTGCCGGCGCCGAACACAAGCACCGGCACGTACAGCGGCAGCGACAGCAGCGCCACGAGAATACCAGAGCGTCGGATGCCAACGGTCAGTGCGGCGACCACGCCACCGATCAGGCTCAGCAACGGCGTTCCCAGCAGCAACGATGCCAGCAACATCGGCAGCTGGTCATGCGGCAGATGCAGCATTTCGGCCAACAGCGGGCTGACCACGATCAGCGGCAGCGCAGTGGTCGCCCAGTGCAGCAGCACGCGCACCAGCACCAGCCAGACCAGCGGCACCGGCGCCAGCAGCCACTGTTCCAGCGAGCCATCTTCGGCGTCGGAACGGAACAGTGAATCCAGCGACAGCTGTCCCGCCAGCAGCACGGCCAGCCACAGCACCGCGCCCGCGGTGGCGGCCAGCAGCTGTGGTTCGCGGCCTTGGGCCAGCGCGAACAGCACCACTACCAGCACCGCGAACAGCAGGGGTTGCAGCGCATCGCCGCGGCGGCGCCAGAGCAGGCGCAGGTCGCGCTTGAGCAGGGCGCCTGCGGTCTTCCACAGGCCTGGCTCGGTACCCGGCGCGATCATGCGGCACCGCCGAGGTCGAGCTGGCGGGTACGCACCGGCGGTGCGGCATAGGCGCCATGGGTGGTGACCAGCGCAGCGCCGCCGGCACGCAGGTGCGCCGAGATCATCCGGTTGACCAGGGTGATGCCCTCCAGGTCGAGGTTGGCATAGGGCTCGTCCAGCAGCCACAGCGGCGCCGGCGACAGCCAGATGCGTGCCAGTGCCAGCCGCCGCTTCTGCCCGGCGGACAGATGCCGAACGAGGGTGTCCTCATAACCGGCCAGGCCCACGATGGCCAGCGCGTTGCCGGGCATCTGCCGCGCACGCCGTCCATGCAGGCCGCACAGGAAGTGCAGGTTCTCCAGCGTGTCCAGGTCTGGCTTCAGGGCCGGCAGATGGCTGAGGTAGGCCACGTAGCGTGCACGTTCGGCATTGCTCGCCGGCTTGCCGTCGATCCGCACCTGGCCGGCGCCGGGCCGGGCCAGGCCGGCCAGCACGCGCAGCAGGGTGGTCTTGCCGGCGCCATTGCCGCCCTGCACCAGCAGGGCTTCGCCGGCGTCCACATGGAAGTCCAGCGGGCCGAACACCGGCTCGTCATTGCGGGAGAAGCTCAGGCCGCTGGCGGCCAGCAATGCAGGGGTGTTCAAGGGGCAGGGGTCTTCATGCCGGAGTGCGATGGCAATTGTAGCGGTGAATGCCGATGGTAGTGCCGGCCGCTGGCCGGCAGATGCGACCCGGCGCCGCAGATCGTCCCAGGAGTGCCGGCCAGCGGCCGGCACTACCGACGCGCGGATTGCGTAAACTCGCAGGCCTGTTCCCCCACAGCCCAGGCCGATGCAACCGAACACCAAGCTGCCCAAGGTCGGTACCACGATCTTCACCGTGATGTCCCAGCTCGCCGCCGAACACGGCGCAGTCAACCTGGGCCAGGGTTTCCCGGACTTTTCGGCGCCGCAGCGCCTGATCGACGAGACCGCCAGGGCGATGGCCGCCGGGCTGAACCAGTACCCGCCGATGACCGGCGTGGCGCCGCTGCGCCAGGCCATCGCGCAGAAGGCACTGGACTGCTACGGCGCGCAGGTCGATGCGGACAGCGAGATCACCGTCACCAGTGGCGGTACCGAGGCCATCTTCAACGCCATCCACGCCGTGGTGCGTGCCGGCGAGGAAGTGATCGTGCTCGACCCGGCGTATGACTGCTATGAACCGGCGATCGACCTGGCCGGTGCCAAGGCCGTGCATGTGTCGCTGGATCCGCAGACCTTCGCGGTCGACTGGGACCGCGTGCGTGCGGCGATCACCCCGCGCACCCGCATGCTGATCGTCAACACCCCGCACAACCCGTCCGGCGCGATGCTGTCGGCGCAGGACATGCAGGCACTGGCCGAGCTGCTGCGTGGCACGCAGATCTACCTGATCTCCGATGAGGTGTACGAACACATCATCTACGACGGCCGCCGCCATGAATCGGCGCTGCGCTACCCGGAACTGCGCGAGCGCGCGTTCGTCATCTCCAGCTTCGGCAAGACCTATCACTGCACCGGCTGGAAGATCGGCTATGCGATCGCACCGCCGGCACTGACCGCCGAGTTCCGCAAGGTGCACCAGTACAACACCTTCACCAGCTTCGGCCCGGCGCAGTACGGCTTCGCCGCGATGATCCGCGACGAACCCGAACACCACCTGGAGCTGGGCGCGTTCTACCAGGCCAAGCGCGACCGTTTCCGCGAGCAGCTGGCCGGCACCCGCCTGAAGGCGCTGCCGGTCCCCGGCGGCTACTTCCAGCTGGTCGACTACTCGGCCATCAGCGACCTGCCGGACCATGAGTTCGTGAAGTGGCTGACCATCGAGAAGGGCGTGACCGCGATCCCGCTGTCGCCGTTCTACGAAAACCCGCCGGCCGGCCAGCGCCTGGTGCGCCTGTGCTTTGCCAAGAATGAAGCAACGATGGACGCGGCGATCGAACGCCTGCGCCTGCTCTGAGCGAGGCTTGAACATGCAGGACCTGCGCATTTCCCTCGTCCAGGGCGACACCCGCTGGCACGATCCGGCCGGCAACCGCGCCTACTACGGTGCGCTGCTCGCACCGCTGGCCGGCACCACCGACCTGGTGATCCTGCCGGAGACCTTCACCAGTGGTTTCTCCAACGACGCCATTGCCCAGGCCGAAGGCATGGACGGCCCGACCGTGGCCTGGGTGCGCGAACAAGCCAGGACCTTGAACGCGGCGGTGATCGGCAGCGTGCAGCTGCGCGACGGCGAGGGCGTCTACAACCGCCTGCTGTTCGCCACGCCCGATGGCGACCTGCAGTACTACGACAAGCGCCACCTGTTCCGTTACGGCGGCGAGCACGAGCGCTATGCCGCCGGCCGTGAGCGCCTGAGCGTGGAATGGAAGGGCTGGCGGATCAATCCGCAGGTCTGCTACGACCTGCGTTTCCCGGTGTTCTGCCGCAACCGCTACAACGTGGAGCGTCCGCAGCAGCTGGATTTCGACCTGCAGATCTTCGTCGCCAACTGGCCGTCGGCACGCGCCTATGCGTGGAAGACGCTGCTGCGTGCACGTGCGATTGAAAACCTGTGCTTCGTGGCAGCGGTGAACCGCGTCGGTGTCGATGGCAACCAGCTGCACTACGCAGGCGACAGCGCGGTGCTGGATTTCCTCGGCCAGCCGCAGGTGGAGATCCGCGAACGCGAACAGGTGGTCACCACCACCATCTCGGCCGAGGCGCTGGCCGCACACCGCGCGCGTTTCCCGGCGATGCTCGATGCCGATGCCTTCCACCTGGACGAACAGGGCTGAGCACCGGCCTGAACACTGCTGCACCAGCGCGTGCGCCTGCATCCAACGTGCACGCGCGCGCTGCTAGATTCGCCGGCAGTCCGACCGAACTGGAAGTCCTGCCATGAACAAGCCCTTCGCCCTGCTGCTTGCCCTGTCTGCCGCATCGCTGGCCCCGGCCGCGCACGCCGCTGGCAACCTCGACTGCGAGCTGCGCTACAACCTCTCTGGCTGGTCGCTGATCTACAAGACTGCATCCGGCAATGGCACGGTCACCTGCAGCAATGGTGCCAGCATGCCGGTGCGCATCCAGATGAAGGGCGGCGGCCTGACCGTCGGCAAGTCGAAGATCACCAACGGACGTGGCAGCTTCACCGGCGCAGTCAGCGTCAACGAGCTGCTGGGTACTTACGCCTCGGTGGGCGCGCATGCCGGTGCGGTGAAGTCCAGCAACGCGCAGGTGATGACCAAGGGCGACATCTCGCTGGCCCTGTCCGGTACCGGCAAGGGCTGGGATCTGGGCGTGGACGGCACCGCGTTCACCCTCAGCCGGCGCTGAGGCGCGACGGCGCGGCAGTTCCCCAGCTGATGCGGATGTAGTGCTGTTCGGAATCGCTCAACAACCGTTCGACACCGAAACCATTCTTCAGCAGCTGTGCGACCACGTCTTCGACGAGCTGCTCGCTGGCCATCACCTGGCTGAAGCCGAACACGATGTAGCGGCGGCCATTTTCCGAGCCGATCTGGATGGCGTTGTCGAGATCGCGGTAGAACAGTTCGATCGGGCGCTTGGCGGCATCGACGTTGGCGCGGGCCTGTTCGGCGGTGATGGTGATCATGGGCATCTGCCTTGTGTGGGAGCGCGCGCACGATAGCCGGGGAATCAAAGCCGTTCCCGGAAGGCCAGCACAGTGCGCTGCTTTTGCAGCAATTCCTAGGCTGCAGCGGGACGCCGCCGTTGCAGCCACAAGGCCAGCAGGCCACACGCGATAACGGTCGGTGCCAGCATCTGCACTGCACCGACCAGCGCCATTGCCGCACCGATCAACAGGTAGTAGAGCAGGCCGAACAGCGCGCCTGCGCTGCCGAGACAGTGTGGATAGCCGCGCAGGGCCTGGCCGAGCACATTGGGAATGGCAAGGCCGAAGCCCGTCACCACCGGCACCATCGCCGCGATCAGGGCAGGGTGATCATGCAGCAGCGCGGCCAGCAGGCCTCCCGTCAGGACCAGTCCTGCGGCGATGCGGATGCGCGTGGTTGCGGCAACGCCTGCACGCAGCAGGCGGCCATTGCCCCACGCGCCCAGTGCCGAGCCCAGTGCCAGCACCGCGCCGCTGGCGCCGAACCAGGTGGCTGGCCAGTGCAGGCGCGCAAACACGAAGGGGCCGAGCACATACCAGCTGTACATCGCCACGTTGAAGGCCATCACCAGCAACGCGTGTGACCAGATCCAGCGATCGCGCAGCAGTTCCCGCAGCAGCGGCAGCATGGGCGCGTGCGGGATCTGTGCAGGGCGGCTTTCGCGCAGGCCCGCCAGGCATGCGACTGCCAGCAGGGCAGCGATCAGCAGCAGGCCGGACTGTACGCCGACATAGCCATGGGCGGCGACCAGCAGCGTGCCCAGTGCAAGGCCGATGGCCGGGCTCAGGGCCAGGGCCATGCCGATCCAGGAGAATGCCTGCGCCAACGCGGGTCCCTGCAGGTGGTCGCGTAGTACGGTCTGGGTTACCACCGAGGCCGCCGCCGCACCCAGCGCGGCCAGTGCCTGTGCCAGCAGGACCTGGCCGAAGGTGCTGGCCAGCAGGCAGCCGCAGGCGGCCAGTGCGAACACGGCCAGGCCGCATAGCAGGGCAGGGCGACGACCGATACGATCGGCCAGGCGCCCCCACAGCAGCACGCCTGCAGCGAAGCCGAACAGGTACAGGCTCATGGCCTGGCTGGCGGCACTCGGCGGCAGGGCGAAGCGTTCGGCCAGATCGGCCAGGGCCGGGCTGTACAGGGTCTGTGCCAACTGCGGGAACATCAGCAGTGCCATGGTGAGCAACAACAGGCGGCGCGACATGCGGGCGCTCCAGGAACAGGGCCCCGCATTGTGGTCGCGTCCGCAATGGCGCACTCTGTCTATCTTGTCATCGAATGTATGAAATCAGACATGGCCTGGTTGCAGCCGCACGCGCACTTCGACGCCGATGCCTGGAGCGCTCCGGTGCTGGGGATTGCAGCCTCACTGGCGGATCACGACTCGGGTTGGCACCAGCATGCACGCGCGCAGCTGCTGTACACCCGGCAGGGCTGCACGCGCCTGACCTACGGTGATCGCATCAGCCTGCTGCCGCCCGCGCGCGCCGCGTGGATTCCGGGTGGGCTGCGCCATCGCGCGCAGATGCGCCAGGCGGTCGACTACCGTTCGTTGTACTTCGACGCCACGCTGTCGGCCCAACTGCCCCGGCAGCCGGCGATCATCGGCGTGGGGCCGCTGCTGCAGGCCTTGCTGGAGCCGATCGCGCAGGCGCCGTTCGACCATGACTGGCAGTCGCCGCGCGCACGCCATCAACTGGCGTTGTGCGTGCTGGAGATCGCTGCTGCACCGGTGGCACCGATGGACCTGCCTCTGCCTCGTGATCCGCGGATCGCACGGTGCCTCCCGGTGGCCGAGCAGCTGCCGCCCGAACTGGGGGAGCTGGCCGCGCGCACGGGCCTGAGCGCGCGTACCGTCGGCCGGTTGATGCAGCGTGATACCGGCATGAGCTACCAGGCCTGGCGCCAGCAATGGCGACTGATGCGGGCCATGGAGTTGCTGCTGCTGGGCCAACGCGTGGCGCACGTGGCGCAGGACACCGGCTTCTCCGCCGAGAGCCCGTTCATCGCCTTCTTCCGCGGCATGACCGGCACCACACCCGCCGCGTTCCAGCGCCACGCAAAAGGGGACGGAGGGGATTAAGTCGCTTTCGCCCCTTTGATACAGGCCGTGGCAAAAACGACTTAATCCCCTCCGTCCCCTTTTCAACGAAAAACCCCGGCCTGCGCCGGGGTTTTTCATTTCAGGCGTGCCGGTGATCAGCCGCCGCGCGGGCCGCTGCGGCGCGGGCCGCCCGGACCGCGGTTGCCGCCGGGGCCACCCGGGCCACGGTTGCCACCCGGACCGCCGGGGCCGCGATTGCCGCCCGGACCACGGTTGCCACCACCCGGCCCGCGACCGCCCGGACGGGCGCCCTGCGCCGGCTTCGGGCTGCCATACGGGTTGAAGCCCGGCGTGGCGTGGTCGGACGGGAAGCTCGGGGCATTGCCCGGATGACCATACGGGTGCTTGTTGCCCTGGCCCTGCGAGCGGTTGCCGGCACCGGCCGGACGACCCTGGCCGCCTGCGCCGCCACGGCCTTCACCGCCGAAACCGCCACGGCCCTGTCCGCCACCGGCGCCCGGACCCTTCGGCTTGCCGTACGGACGGCCCTGGCCGCCTGCGCCCGGACCACGGGCACCCGGGCCGCGCGCGCCCGGACCGGCATTGCGATGGCCGCTCGGGCCCGTGCTCACGCCATCCGGCACGTACCAGGTGCGGAACGCGGCCGGGTTGCCTTCCGGCAGCGAACGGTCATTCTTCTGGGTGCGCTGCTTGAACGGCTTCTGCGACTGCTTGGCTGCTGCTTCACCGCTGACCGTCAGGCCACCCTTGAAACCGCCGCCCTTGCCGCCGCGGCCACGGCCGCGGTCTTCGCGGACGTTGTCGAAGCGACGCAGCTCGCGGCCTTCGTCTGCGGTGTTATGGCCGTTGACGTAGGCATTGCCACGGCCACCTTCGCGCACGCGCACGGTGGTCTTGGCGGCGCGGCGCTGGCCGATCACCGGCTGCAGGGTCAGAGCCGACGGCGCGCCTTCTTCCAGCTTCAGCTGCGCACGCAGGGCTTCAACCTGGGCGGTGCCCAGTTCCACCGAATGGCCACGGGCCAGTTCGCGCGGCAGGCTCACCTTGCCGTAGCGGGTGCGCTTCAGGCGGCTGACCTGGCAGCCCTGCGACTCCCACAGGCGGCGCACTTCGCGGTTGCGGCCTTCCTTCACCACGACGCGGAACCAGTCGTGCGAGTCGGTGCCGCCGATGCGTTCGATCTCGTCGAACTTGGCCGGGCCGTCTTCCAGTGCCACGCCGCGTGCGAGGCGGTCGACGATGGCGTCGGAGACCTTCTCCTCGCCTTCCGGGGCGCGCACGCGCACCACGTACTCGCGCTCGACCTCGAACGACGGGTGCATCATGGCGTTGGCCAGTTCACCGTCGGTGGTGGCCAGCAGCAGGCCGGTGGTGTTGATGTCCAGGCGGCCGATGGCGATCCAGCGCGCGCCCTTC
Organism: Stenotrophomonas sp. YJH_SMC_91; assembly: GCF_059368495.1. Lineage (NCBI taxonomy): Bacteria > Pseudomonadati > Pseudomonadota > Gammaproteobacteria > Lysobacterales > Lysobacteraceae > Stenotrophomonas > Stenotrophomonas sp. YJH_SMC_91. The sequence continues at coordinate 738,865 of NZ_JCAFRT010000001.1, forward strand.
AGCGGCGGCAGCGATTCGAACACGGTCGGGCGGCCTTCGGGGTCTTCGCGGGTGGTCACTTCGCCTTCCGGCTTGTTGTAGACCAGCACGCGCGACGGTTCGGCCAGGGCGGTGGCGACGAAGCCGCGGCCATCCAGCTCGATCTTGTCGCCGCTCTTGACCGACATGCCGGTCTGCGCGACTTCACCGTTGACCTTGACCAGGCCTTCGGCGATGCGCTGTTCCAGCGCGCGGCGCGAACCCAGGCCGGCCTGGGCCAGCACCTTGTGCAGGCGCTCTTCCAGCTTGAACTGTTCGGAGGTGGCTTCGCGCTTGAGCGAGAGCTTGTTACGGGGGGTGTCACTCATCAGTTTTGCTCCGGCCGACGGTTTCGGGGTCGGCCTCTGGTTCGGAATCGGCTTGGTCAACAGCCACGGTCGTCATCGCGACGGCGTTGTCTTCGCGTTCGTTCAGGGGCACCGCGCGCTCGCCCGGCGCGGAATCGGGGTGCCCATCATCAAGGGGCGAAGGTGCTTGCTCATCGGAAGCCGACGCAGACGCTGCGTCGGCGGAATCGGGGGTGTCGCTGCCGGCCAGGCCGGCGTCATCGTTGGCAGCAGCGCCATCGGCGCCAGCCGAAATGTCCGGACCCTCGGCACTGGCGGCGGCCGGTGCGTCGCGGTCCAGGGCCAGCTGGGGTTCCAGCTCGCCCAGGTCCTTCAGTTCCGACAGCGGCGGCAACTCGTCCAGGCGCTTCAGGCCGAAGTAGTCCAGGAAGCCCTTGGTGGTGCCGAACAGGGCAGGCTTGCCGGGCACGTCGCGGTGGCCGACCACGCGGATCCACTCGCGTTCCTCCAGCGCCTGGATGATGTTGCTGCTGACCGCCACGCCGCGCACCTGCTCGATCTCGCCACGGGTGATCGGCTGCCGGTAGGCGATCAGCGCCAGGGTTTCCAGGGTGGCACGGGTATAGCGGGTCTTGCGTTCGGTCCACAGCCGGCTGATCCAGCCATGCACTTCGCCGGTCACCTGGTAGCGGAAGCCGGAGGCGACCTCGACCAGTTCCACGCCACGGCCTTCGCAGGCTTCGCGCAGGCGCTCAAGCGCACGTTCGATGCTGCCCGGCGGTGCCGGCTCCTCTTCCGGGAACAGGTCTTTCAGCTGGGCCAGGGTGAGCGGCTGGCTGGAGGCCAGCAGGGCACCCTCGACAATGCGGTTGATCAGCGTTTGGTCCATCGGCAGTCAGCGCTCACTCGTTCTCGTTGGCGGCGTCGTTGTCGTCGAACTCGCTGCTGAACTGCAGCGGGGCATTGGTGTTGCCGGCGGCCAGGGACTTCACGTAGATCGGCGCCAGCGGCTCTTCCTGGACGATGTCCAGCAGCTGTTCCTTGGCCAGTTCCAGCACCGCCAGGAACGTGACCAGCACGCCCAGCTTGCCTTCTTCTGCAGTGAACAGCCCTTCAAAACGGTAGAACTTGCCATCTTCAAGCCGGCCCAGCACTTCGCCCATGCGTTGCCGCACGCTCAGCGCCTCGCGCTTGATGGCGTGGCCACTGAACAGCTCGGCGCGCTTGAGCACGTCGTGCAGGGCCAGCAGCATTTCCTTCAGGTCCACCGGCGGCGGCAGCTTCACCGCAGCACGTTCGGGCATGAAGGCGTGTGCCACCGTGGTGTCGCGGTCCTGGCGGGGCAGGGCGTCGATGTCCTCGGCGGCCTGCTTGAAGCGTTCGTACTCCTGCAGGCGGCGCACCAGTTCGGCGCGCGGGTCGGCCTCATCGCCTTCCTCGCTGACCGGGCGCGGCAGCAGCATGCGCGACTTCACCTCGGCCAGGATCGCGGCCATGACCAGGTACTCGGCGGCCAGCTCGAAGCGCAGCTCGCGCATCACGGTGATGTACTCCACGTACTGCCGGGTGATCTCGGCCACGGGAATGTCCAGTACGTCCAGGTTCTGGCGGCGGATCAGGTACAACAGCAGGTCCAGCGGGCCTTCGAAGGCATCCAGGATGACTTCCAGCGCGTCCGGCGGGATGTACAGGTCCTGCGGAATCTGCAGGACCGGTTGCCCATGCACCACGGCCAGCGGCATTTCCTGCTGCTGGGGGGCGGGCGGCCGGGTTGGCGGGTTCGCGTCGAGCGCGAGTTCGGAAGTCATCTAATGGACATCAGGATTGCATCGGACCAGTCGCGGCAGCGGGTTCACCGGGCCAACGCCACGGCGCCCCACGGCACCAGACACGCCGGGATCGGCGCGATTCCACACATATCAAACAGCAGGACGCGCCGCAGTAAACGGCAGCGACGGAACTACGGGGAGGTCGTCTACGTGGCCCGGCCAGGTGGTCCGGTTCGAAGCAGCGGGACGGTCGTCGGGGGCTGCGTTGGCCTCAGAAACCGACGGGCTGCTGCATCCAGCCACGTGCAATGGTGTCTAGGGTAAGCCTTTGTCGCGCCAGTGTCCAGCCGGGCTGGGGCGAGGGCGGCATTGGCTAGAATCTGCGCACCCGACAACGCAAGCGAGGAAATGCCGTGTGGTATGTGATTGAAGGCTATGACGGCCAGGACGTGCTGGCACAGCGACTGCAGGCACGTCCGGAACACCTGGCGCGCCTGCACGCGCTGCGCGACGAAGGCCGCCTGCTGCTGGCCGGACCGTGCCCGGCAGTAGACAGCGAGGACCCGGGCCCGGCCGGCTTCAGTGGTTCGGTGGTGATCGCGCAGTTCGAGTCGCTCGTGCAGGCCCAGGCCTGGGCTGATGCCGACCCTTACGTAGCCGCGGGCGTCTACACCCATGTACAGGTGCGTCCGTTCCGCAAGGTCCTGCCGTGAACGCGGAGCGGATCGAGCGGATGCGTGACGCACTGCAGCAGGCGCTGGCCCCGAGCGTGCTGGAAATCGAAGACGACAGTCATCGTCATGCAGGCCACGCCGGTGCGCGCGATGGCCGCGGTCATTTCAACGTGCATGTGGTCAGTGAACGCTTCGCCGGACTGGGTCCACTGGCCCGGCATCGCGCGGTCTATGCCGCGCTGGGCGCGATGATGGAGACCGACATCCACGCGCTGTCCATTCGTGCATTGACCCCGTCAGAACAGGGCTGAGCCCTTGTCCCACACTGTCCTGGCGGGTCCGTCAGCGGGCCCGCCACAGACAGATTTCCATGTCCATTTCAGGACATTCGCCTAACGGACTGTTTACAAGCCCAGATGGAAACGCTTACATTCCGCGCCAATGCTGGTAGGTCCAAGCCGTGGAGGGCGGCTTCGTGAACAAGGCAGCTATCACAATCAAAGACGTCGCTCGCGAAGCCCGGGTCTCCGTGGCCACGGTTTCCCGCGCGCTCAACGGGCATGAAAATGTCGCCGAACCGGTCCGCCAGCTTGTGCTGGAGGTGGCTGCACGGCTGCGTTACACCCCGCACGCCGCCGCCCGCAGCCTCAGCAGCCGTCGCACCAATACGGTGGGCGTGGTACTGCCTGACCTGTACGGCGAATTCTTCTCCGAGCTGATGCGCGGCATCGACAACGTCGCCCGCAACCGCCGCCAGCACCTGCTGGTGTCCAGTTACCACGGTGACCAGGAGCAGCAGGGCGCGGCCCTGCGCGCCATGCGCGGCCGCGTCGACGGCCTGCTGGTGCTCTCGCCCTATGCCGAGAGCCCGGGCTTCCTGACCGACAACCTGCCGCAGTCGTTGCCAACGGTGCTGATCAACACCTATCTGCCCGGGCAGGACCACCCGGTGCTGAGCATCGATGACCATGCCGGTGCGATGGCGATGACCCGCCATCTGCTTGACGCGGGTCACCGCCGTATCGCTTTCATTTCTGGCCCGGACCTCAACTTCGACGCGCGCGAGCGCCTGCGTGGCTTCCGTGACGCGTTGGCGGCTTTCGGCAGTGACGCCGAAGGCATCGAGCTGCCCGGTGATTTCGACGAAGCTTCCGGCCATCGCGCCGGTCAGGAGTTGTTGGCAGCCGGAGCGCTGCCTGATGCCGTGTTCGCCGCCAACGACATGATGGCGCTGGGTTGCCTGTATGCGTTCACGCAGGCAGGTGTCCACGTTCCGTCCGACGTCGCCCTGGCCGGTTTCGATGACATTCCACTGGCGCGTTTCGTCCACCCGTCGCTGACCACCATGCAGGTCAGCATCGCCGAACTCGGCGATCGGGCCATGACGCGCCTGATGCAGTTGATGGACGGCACCTCCACGGATGGGACAGGGGACAAGCAGACCCTGGTTCCCCGCTTGATAGTTCGCGATTCCACCACTCCGCCATCCGGCCGTTGAAGCCGGAGGCGTTCCTTCTTTTTTGATTGATCGCAGGGACCGCGCAAGCGGTTACCGCCACCCGGAGATTGAGTTGATGATGCACACCACCTTCCGCACGCCGGCGCGCCGGCTGCTGAGCACCGCACTGGTCAGCTGCCTGATGCTGGCTGCTGCTCCGAACGTCATGGCGCAGTCGGCCAATGCCAGCCTGCGCGGCCAGGTTTCCGGCGCGCAGGCCGGCGCCGAGGTGACCGCCACCAACGTGGCCACCGGCACCGTCCGTCGCGGTACCGTCCGTGCCGATGGAAGCTACTCGCTGATGGGCCTGGACCCGGGCACCTATGACGTGGTCGCCAACGGCCAGTCGCAGAAGGTCACCGTCACCGTGGCCTCGACCGCTACCCTGAACTTTGCCGGCGCTGCCAGCAGCACCCCGGGTACGACCGCAGCCACCAACCTGGACACTGTCAACGTCGTCGCGCCGACCCTGCTGCAGGAAGTGCGCACGTCCGAAGTCGGCAAGACCGTCAGCCTGCAGCAGATCCAGACCACCCCGCAGGTCTCGCGCAACTTCCTGGAGTTCGCCGACGCGGTGCCGGGCATGATCTTCACCCGCGACGCCAAGGGCAACACCTCGCTGCGCGGCGGTGCCACCAACTCCGACGGCACCAACGTCTACATCGACGGTGTGGGCCAGAAGAGCTACGTCAAGGGCGGCGGCGTGGCCGGTCAGTCCGGCAGTGCCGGTAACCCGTTCCCGCAGCTGGCCATCGGCGAGTACAAGGTCATCACCGGCAACTACAAGGCCGAGTACGGCCAGGTGTCCAGTGCAGCGGTCACGGCCGCGACCAAGTCGGGTACCAACGAGTTCAAGGGTGAAACCTTCTACCGTTATACCAACGACAGCATGCGCGCGATGACCCCGGCCGAGCGTCAGCCGGGCAAGGGCAAGGAGGATTCGGCCGAGAAGGAATACGGTTTCGCCCTGGGCGGCCCGATCGTCAAGGACAAGGCCCACTTCTTCGTGACCTATGAAGCCAAGCGCTTCGATCTGCCGGTGACCATCGCACCGCATGGTTCGGTGACCAACAAGGCCAACCGCGTCCCGGCTGATGCCCAGGCCGGCCTGGGCCCGGCCAGCCAGCCGTTCCAACAGGACCTGATCTTCGCCAAGGTCGACTTCGAGCCGACCGACAACGATCGCCTGGAACTGACCTTCCAGGACCGTGATGAAACCCAGCAGCAGTTCTCGGACCAGACCGCGCCGATGCACGGCAAGGAAACCAAGAACACTGACCGTCGTTACGCGCTGCGCTGGAACCACAGCGGTGAGCGTTACTACAACGAGCTGATGGTTACCCACGAGGATTCGTTCAACAATCCCAAGCCGCTGAGCATGGGCAACGGTTTCAACTACACCGCGCCGGACGGCAAGAGCGAGGAGCGCGCCATCGTCTCGATCGGTGGTTCCTCGGCAATGTCGTCGCAGGTGAAGGGCCAGAAGGGCTGGTCGATCGAAGACAACCTGACCCTGGATGGCATCCAGTGGGCGGGCGACCACACCATCAAGATGGGTGCCAAGTACAAGCAGATCGACCTGTACGCCTCCGATGCGGCGCAGATCAATCCGCAGTTCTACTACACCATCGACAACCCGACCTTCCCGGACAGCATCCCGTACAAGGCCCAGTTCGTGAAGCCGGTCACCGGCGTGTCCGGCGTGTCCGGCGAAGTGCGCTCGAAGGTGAAGCAGATCGGTCTGTTCATCCAGGATGACTGGCAGGTCAACGACCACCTGCAGCTGAACCTCGGCCTGCGCTGGGACTACGAGAAGAACCCGTCCTATCTGGACTTCGTGACCCCGCCGGAAGTGGTCAATGCGCTGTTCGCGCAGGATCCGCGTGCCGCCGCTGGCCAGAGCTACGCCGACACGCTGGCGCTGAGCGGCCTGAACATCAACGATTACATCAGCAACGGCCACAACCGCAAGGCATTCAAGAATGCCTGGCAGCCGCGTCTGGGTTTCTCGTATGACATCAATGCCGACGAGCAGCACGTGATCCACGGTGGTGCCGGTCGTTCCTACGACCGCGACCTGTTCGACTACCTGCAGCTGGAAACCACCAAGCTGGCCCTGCCGCAGCCGACGATCTACTTCCGCAATCCGGCAACCGGTCAGTGCTTCCAGGGCAACGCCGCGTGCTATGACTGGAACCCGAACCTGCTCAACGGTATCGGCAACCTCCAGAGCCTGGTCGGTTCGACCAGCAATGCCGGCCTGGAAGTCGACCTGCTGAACAACAATCTGAAGGTGCCCTACGCTGACCAGTTCAGCCTGGGCATGAGCAACCAGATCGGCGACTGGCTGACCGACGCCACCATCTCGCGCACGCTCACCTATGACGGCTTCGCCTTCACCCTGGGCAATCGCTACCCGACCGGCAACTTCTTCGACGATCCGCGTCTGTGCGGTGGCACCGAAGCCGGTCTGGGCCAGGCGTGGAGCTGCAACGTACCGGGCTTCGGCAGCCTGATCATCGGCCAGCAGGGCATCAAGACCCGTGCTACCCAGATCCTGTTGTCGGCGCAGAAGCCGTTCACCCAGGAAAGCGGTTGGGGCACCTCCATCGCCTATACCTGGACCACCGCCCGCCACAACCGTGACATCAACGAGCACTACGCGTTCGACCGTGGCGTGATCGGTGACTACCCGACCATCCGCTCCAACGGCGCGCCGCGTCACCGCCTGGTGGTGACCGGTTCGTATGCGGGCTTCTGGGGCATCACCTTCGGTGGCAAGATCACCCTGGCCACCCCGACCGCGATCAACGACTGGTACGGCGTGCCGCAGGCCAATGGTTTCGACCTGCCGACCCCGATGGCGGCGGTTCCGGGTGGCAACGGCAAGTTCCTGCTGGGTGGCAAGATCTTCGGTTATCGCTCGGTCGACCTGCAGGCGACGAAGACGTTCAAGATGCCGGGCGATACCGAGCTGTATGCGCGTATCGACATCATCAACGTGTTCAACTTCGACAATTTCTCGAACTACAACTACTACAAGAATGGCAAGTTGACCGCGAGCTACAACGAGACCGGCGACATCGTCGGTACGCCGCGCCAGGTCAAGGCCGAAGTGGGCTTCCGCTTCTAAGCCCGGATGGATGCATGACCCCGATGCCGCCGCTCCGCCGGCGGCATCGGGCGCGTGAAAACAGCAATGGCCGGCCCTGTGCCGGTCCATTGCCCATGCCGCTGCCGGTCAGGGGGCATCGGCATGGGCAATGATCGCGGTGTCAAACCACGTTTTTCGTGGTTTTTTAAGAACGCACCTTGTAAACGATTTCAGATCATTGGACGGTATGCTTTCCCATCGATCAGACCACCGGAGAAATCGCGCCATGCAGGCACGTCATCTGTTGTCCGCCGCAGCGTTGAGCCTGGCCGTGGCCGCCTGCCAGCCGGCCCAGCAGGAGCCTGCCAAGCCGCGCCCGCCGGTGATCCTGATCGAGGCCGATGCACCGCCGCGGCCGATGAAACCTGAGCTGCCGCCGCTGTTCGATGACATCGAGCGCCGCACCTTCCAGTTCTTCTGGGATACCACCAACGAGATCAATGGCCTGACCCCGGACCGCTATCCGTCGCGGCCGTTCGCCAGCATCGCCTCGGTCGGCTTCGCACTGACCGCGTATCCGATCGGCATCGAGAACGGCTGGGTCAGCCGCAACCAGGCGATCGACCGCACCCTGACTACCCTGAAATTCTTCCGCGATGTGCCGATGGGCCCGCAGCGTACCGGCAAGGCGGGTTACAAGGGCTTCTATTACCACTTCCTGGACATGCAGGAAGGCCGTCGCTACGACAGCTGGGTCGAACTGTCCTCGGTGGATACCGCGCTGCTGATGATGGGGGTGCTGTTCGCGCAGTCGTACTACGACGGTGACGATCCGCGCGAGAAGGAAATCCGCCAGATCGCCGACACGTTGTACAGGAAGGTCGACTGGCCCTGGCTGCAGCAGCGTGCGCCGCTGATCTCGATGGGCTGGTTCCCCGAGAGCGGTTTCATCGACCACGACTGGATGGGCTACAACGAGGCGATGATGGTCTACATCCTTGCCCTGGGTTCGCCGACGCACCCGGTCAGCCCGGATGCGTGGACGGTGTGGACGCGCACCTATGACAACGACTGGGGGGTCTACCAGGGCCAGGAATACCTGTCCTTCGGCCCGCTGTTCGGCCACCAGTACAGCCACGTCTGGATCGACTTCCGCGACATCCAGGACGCCTACATGCGCGAGCGCGGCAGTACCTACTTCCTCAACAGCCGCTCGGCTGCACTTGCCCAGCGTGAGTACGCCATCGCCAACCCGATGCAGTGGAAGGATTACGGCGAGAACGTCTGGGGCCTGACCGCCAGCGATGGCCCGCAGAACACCACGCAGGAATACCGTGGCGAGCAGCGCCAGTTCCGCCATTACTCTTCGCGCGGCGCTGGCCTGCGCGAGAACTTCGATGACGGCACCATCGCTCCGACCGCCGCGATCGCGTCGGTGGTGTTCGCGCCGGAACAGGTGATCCCGGCCACGCTGGAAATGCACAAGCGCTACGGCGATTACATCTATTCCAGCTACGGCTTCCTGGATTCGTTCAATCCCAGCTTCAACTACGACATCCCGATCAAGACCGGCCGCGTGGTGCCGGATCGTGGCTGGGTCGCCAGCGACTACATCGCCATCGACCAGGGGCCGATCCTGACCATGATCGCCAACTATCGCAATGATTTCGTCTGGGAAGTGATGAAGAAGAACCCGTACATCCGCAAGGGCCTGGAGCGGGCGGGGTTCAGTGGTGGCTGGCTGGCGCCGGAAGGTTCGTTCCAGCCGCTGGAACTGCAGAAAGACGAAAAGGCCGCGGCGGCACGCGCGGTGGGTATCGCCGAATCACGCGCGGCTGCCGCGCAGGAACAGAAGAACAATGCCAACCGCAACACAGGCCAGGGCAAGTAACCCGATGCCGAACTGGATCGACCGTCTGCGCCGCTGGACACTGCCAGCCCTGGCCGCACTGGCCGTGGCCGGCTGCGCCCGCACCGAACCGGGCACCACCACTGTGCGCTTCTGGGCAATGGGCCGGGAAGCCGAGGTGGTCAGCGAACTGATCCATGAGTTCGAAGCCGAGAACCCGGGCATCAAGGTGGACGTGCAGAACATCCCGTGGACCGCTGCGCACGAAAAGCTGCTGACCGCGTTCGCCGCCGACGGCCTGCCGGACGTGTGCCAGCTCGGCAACACCTGGGTGCCGGAGTTCGCCGAGCTCGATGCGCTGACCCCGTTGCAGCCGTTCGTCGATCGCTCTGCCGTGGTCGATGAGAAGGATTATTTCCAGGGCATCTGGGACACCAACGTGATCCACGGCGAGCTGGTGGGCGTGCCGTGGTATGTCGATACACGCCTGATCTACTACCGCAAGGACCTGCTGGCCAAGGCCGGCTACGACCACCCGCCGCGCACGTGGCAGGAGTGGGATGAGCAGATGGCAGCGATCAAGCGCATGCAGGGTCCGAACCGCTATGCGGTGCTGATGCCGATCAACGAGTTCGAGCAGCAGCTGTCGCTGGCACTGCAGCAGCCCGATCCGCTGCTGCGCGATGATGACACCCGCGGCAACTTCAGCAGCCCCGGCTTCCGCCGCACGCTGGCGTTCTACGCCAACATGTTCGAGCAGGGCTGGGCGCCGAAGATGTCCGAGACGCAGATCTCAAACGTCTGGGATGAGTTCTTCCGCGGCTTCAACGTGTTCTACATTTCCGGCCCATGGAACATCCGCGAGTTCAAGAAGCTGCAGCCGAAGGAACTGGAAGGGCAGTGGGGCACCGCAGCGCTGCCGGGGCCGGATGGTCCGGGCGCGGGCATCGCCGGTGGCACCAGCCTGGTGATCTTCCGCAAGTCGCAGCAGAAGGAGGCGTCGTGGAAGCTGATCGAGTTCCTGTCGCGCCCGCAGATCCAGGCACGTTTCCATTCGATCATCGGCGACCTGCCGCCACGCCGCAGCACGTGGAGTGCGCCGTCGCTGGCCAACGATCCGCTGGCCGCAGCGTTCCGTGACCAGCTGGAGCGGGTCAAGCCGACGCCGAAGGTGCTCGAATGGGAGCGCATCGTGCAGGAAATGCGCATCGTCACCGAGAAGGTGGTGCGCGGTGGCCTGCCGCAGGACAAGGCCGTCGAAGAGCTCGACCAGCGCGTGGACAAGGTGCTGGCAAAGCGCCGCTGGATGCATGAACAACAACGCCTGCAGCAGCGCGTTCCGTCGCCGCAATCGAGCAGTGCCGTGGCCGCCGGGAGCGCGCAATGAAACGTACTTCACTCGCCGGCTGGATTTTCGCCGGTCCCTCGCTGATCGTGCTGGGCGTGTTCTTCGGCCTGCCGGTGGCTTCGGCGCTGGCGCTGAGCGTGACCGACTTCGACCTGTATGCCCTGGCTGACAGCAGCAACCTGCGCTTTGTCGGCCTCGGCAACTACATCGATCTGCTGCAGACACCGATGTTCTGGAAGTCGCTGTGGAATACCACTTACTTCGTGTTGATCGGTGTGCCCTTGTCGATCGGCGTGTCGCTGGGCGCGGCAATGCTGCTGAATGCGCCGGCCGCACGCTTCAAGGCGTTGTTCCGCACCGCGCTGTTCGCGCCGGTGGTGACCACGCTGGTGGCGGTGGCGGTGATCTGGCGCTACCTGTTCCATACCAGCTACGGCCTGGTGAACTACGGCCTGGGCCATCTGGGCATCAGCCCGATCGACTGGCTGGGCGATCCCAACTGGGCGATGCCGACCATCATGCTGTTCGCGGTGTGGAAGAACTTCGGCTACAACATGGTGATCTTCCTGGCCGGCCTGCAGGCGATCCCGCATGACCTGTACGAGGCCGCGCGCATCGACGGTGCCTCGCGCTGGAAGCAGTTCCTGCACATCACCCTGCCGATGCTCGGCCCGGTGCTGCTGGTGGTCGGCGTGATCACCGTGTCCGGCTACTTCCAGCTGTTCGCCGAACCCTACGTGATGACCCGCGGCGACCCACTGCAGAGCACCGTCAGCGTGCTGTATTTCATGTTCGAGGAAGGCTTCAAGTGGTGGAACCTGGGACGCGCCTCCGCCGTGGCGTTCCTGCTGTTCCTGATCATCCTGGCGGTGACCACCGTGATGCTGCGTTTCGGCCGCAAGAGGCAGTTGGTATGAGTCGTGAAATCGGCCAGTCGCGCTGGTACCCGTGGTTGATCAATGGTGCGTTACTGGCGCTGGCCCTGGTCAGCCTGGCACCGCTGTTGTGGATGCTCTCGGTCTCGTTCATGCCGCAGGGCGAGGCCAGCCATTTCCCGCCGCCGCTGCTGCCTTCCAGCATCACCACGCACAACTACCATGAGCTGTTCGCGCGCACTGGCATGGGCGGCAACTTCGCCAACAGCCTGCTGGTGTCGCTCGGCATCACGGTCGGTTCGCTGCTGCTCAACACCATGGCCGGCTACGCGTTCGCCAAGCTCAACTTCGTCGGCCGCGAGCGCCTGTTCCAGGTGCTGATGGCGGCGCTGGTGATTCCGGCGCAGGTGGCGATGCTGCCGCTGTTCCTGCTGATGAAGCAGCTGGGCCTGGTCAACAGCTTCGGTGGCGTGATCGTGCCAGCGCTGGCCAGCGTGTTCGGCATCTTCCTGGTACGCCAGTACGCGCGTTCCATCCCGGACGAACTGCTGGAAGCGGCGCGCATCGACGGGGCAGGGGAGCTGCGCATCTTCTTCCAGATCGTGCTGCCGATGCTCAAGCCGGTGCTGGTGACCCTGGCGATCTTCACCTTCATGGGCGCATGGAACGATTTCATGTGGCCATTGATCGTGCTGACCGACCAGGAGCACTACACTTTGCCGGTGGCACTGGCCACCCTCTCGCGCGAGCACATCATGGACGTGGAAATGATGATGGCTGGCGCGGTGGTCACCGTGGTCCCGGTGCTGGCGCTGTTCCTGGTGCTGCAGCGGTACTACATCCAAGGTCTGTTGCTGGGGAGCGTCAAGGGATGAAGCGAGCGATCGCCGTTGGACTGGGCCTGTTGTGGACTTCCCTGGCGATCGCCGCACCACCGGCGCTGCCGGCACCGAAGGTGCTGGACGACTTCGACGACATCGCAGCCTGGACGCTGGTGCTGTCCGACCAGGTCAGCGGTTCGCTGCGCCCGGTCAGTGGTGCCGGTGGTGGCCGCGCGCTGTGCCTGGACTATGACTTCCACGATGTCTCCGGCTACGTCGGCATCCGCCGCGCGCTGAACATCGAGTACCCGGTCAATTACCGCTTCGGATTCCAGTTGCGTGGCGAATCGCCGGGCAACGACCTGCAGTTCAAGCTGATCGATGCCAGCGGCGACAACGTCTGGTGGGTCAACCGGCCCGGCTACAGCTTCCCCAAGGCGTGGACGCCGGTCGAGTACCGCCGCCGCCAGATCGACAAGGCGTGGGGTCCCTCGCCCGAGAAGGAGATGGCACGAAGCGCCGCCGTCGAGTTCACGATCTACAGCAAGGTCGGTGGCCGCGGCACGGTGTGCTTCGACAAGCTGACCCTGCAGGGCCTGCCGCCGCAGGATGATTCCGCGTTGGTGCCATCGGTGATTGCCGATACGGCCACCGCGCTGCAGGACCGCATGATCGACGGCAAGAGCGACACGTTCTGGATCAGCGGTGGCGTCAAGCAGCAGACCATCAGCCTGGACCTGCACAAGAGCCGCGAGATCGGCGGTGTAGTGATCGATTGGCTGCCGAACCTGGAAGCCAATCGCTACACCGTGCGGACGTCCGAGGATGGCCGGGACTGGCGCACTGTGCGCGAGGTGACCGGCGGTGCGGGGGGGCGCGATTGGCTGGCGCTGCCGGATACCGACGCGCGCTACGTGCGTTTCGATCTGCGCGATGGCCCGAACTGGCGCTATGGCATCCGTGACATCGCACTCAAGCCGCTGGCGTTCGCCGCCACGCCCAATGCCTTCCTGTCCTCGGTGGCCGCCGATCTGCCGCGTGGCTCGTTGCCGCGTGCCTATGTGGGCGAACAGCCGTACTGGACCCTGCTCGGCCTTGATGGTGGCCAGGAGCAGGCGCTGATCAGCGAAGATGGCGCGCTGGAGCCGGCCAAGGGCAGCTTCAGCATCGAGCCGTTCATCCGCCTGGACGGCAAGCTGCTGGACTGGTCGAAGGTCGCCATCACCCAGTCGCTGCAGGATCACTACCTGCCGATCGCCACCGTCGACTGGGTGCATGAGAAGGCCGGGCTTTCGGTGACCAGTTTCGTGCAAGGCACGCCCGAGCGCGCGCAGCTGATCGGCCGCTACCGGCTGAGCAATCCGGACAAGGTCGCGCACGAGTACACCCTGGCGCTGGCAATCCGTCCGTGGCAGGTCAACCCGCCCACCCAGTTCCTCAACACCGTCGGTGGTTTCAGCCGCATCGATGCACTGGATGTGGGCGAACAGCTGGTTCGGGTCAACGGTGAGCCGCGCATCTATCCGCTGCAGGCGCCGGATGCGCGCTTTGCCAGTACGTTCGATGGCAAGCTCGATGCGATGCATCTGGAAAGCGGCAAGTACCCGGCCACGACCGCAGTGAAGGACAGCACCGGCATGGCGTCGGGTGCGCTGATGTACACGATCAAGCTCGAGCCCGGCCAGAGCCGCGAAGTGGCGGTGGTGCTGCCGCAGACCGGTGGCTGGGCGCCGCAGGCGCTGGACGTGGCCAAGGCGCAGGCGCAGGTGGCCGATCAATGGCGGCAGAAGCTGGGCGTGGTCTCGCTGCAGGTGCCGGCTGCGGGCCAGGCACTGGTCGATACCCTGCGCACGGCCGTCGCGCACATGCTGATCTCGCGGGTTGGCCCACGCCTGCAGCCGGGCACGCGCTCGTACGCGCGCAGCTGGATCCGCGATGGCGCGATGATTTCCGAGGGCCTGCTGCGCATGGGGCGCAGCGATGCCGTGCGTGACTACATCAACTGGTATGCGCCGTACCAGTTCGAGAACGGCAAGGTGCCGTGCTGCGTCGACGCGCGCGGCAGCGACCCGGTACCGGAGAACGACAGCCATGGCGAACTGATCTACAGCATTGCCGAGTATGGACGCTACACCGGCGACAGCACGTTCACCGAGCTGATGTGGCCGCACGTGCAGGGCGCCTACAACTACATGGAGCAGCTGCGCGCCAGCGAGCGCACCGAGGAGAACCGCGCACGCAATCCGGCCTTCTACGGGATGATGCCGGCCTCGATCAGCCACGAAGGCTATTCGGCCAAGCCGATGCATTCGTACTGGGATAATTTCTGGGCGTTGCGCGGCTACAAGGACGCGGCATCGCTGGCGGCCCAGCTGGGCAAGGTCGAGGCGATGCAGATCGCCGGATCGCGTGACCAGTTCCGTGATGACCTGCAGGCCTCGCTGCTGTCGGCGATGCAGCAGCACGACATCGACTACCTGCCGGGCTCGGCCGAGCTGGGCGATTTCGATGCGACCTCGACCACCATCGCGCTGGCGCCGGGCGGCGAGCAGGGCCGACTGCCGCAGCAGGCACTGGAGGCGACCTTCGAGCGCTATTGGAAGGAGTTCGTGGCCCGCCGCGACGGCAAGCGTGAGTGGAAGGACTACACCCCGTACGAGTGGCGCAACGTGGCGGCGTTCGTACGCCTGGGCTGGCGTGACCGCGCCTGGCAGGCCACCGAGTTCTTTTTCAAGGACCGTGCGCCGCAGGCCTGGAACCAGTGGGCCGAGGTGGTCTCGCGCACGCCGCGCAAGCCGTTCTTCGTCGGTGACCTGCCGCACGCCTGGGTAGCCTCGGACTTCGTGCGCTCGGCCTTGGACATGTTCGCGTACAGTCGTGACATGGACGATGCGCTGGTGCTGGCCGCCGGCATTCCGAGCGCCTGGCTGCAGGGCGAGGGCATCGCCGTGCAGGGCCTGCGCACGCCGCAGGGCCAGCTCAACTACCGCCTGCAGCGCAGCGACAAGCAGCTGGTGCTGGAGGTGCAGCCGGGCCTGGTGCCACCGGTCGGTGGCGTGGTGTTGCCATGGCCGTACGCCGGTGATCCGGGTGAGGCGACCATCAACGGCGAAGCGGCCGAATGGGTCAACAAGGAACTGCACGTGCACCAGCTGCCGGCGCGGGTCGAGATCGATGTACCGAGCGCGGTGCGCCGCGCCGAGCGCAAGGGGCAGTAACGATGAAGCAGCAGGGGGCAAGAGTGCGCACGATCGTGCGCGCCCTGGGGCTGGCCATTGCATTGGCACTGCCGGGCGCCGCGATGGCGGCCGATCCAGCCGCCGGGGCAGCGGCTGATGTCGCCACCGCGCCAGGCATGAGCATGGTCACCTTCAATCTGCATCATGACCGCGAGGACTGGCCACGCCGGCGCCGCACCATCCTGGCCGAACTCAAGCGCCTGCAGCCGGATGCGGTTGCCCTGCAGGAGGTGATCCAACGCCGCAACGTGCGAAACCAGGCGCAATGGCTGGCCAGCCAACTTGGTTACAAGTACGTGTTCGTGTCCACCGATGCGGTCGGCGCGCCCAAGCGCTACGGCAATGCGCTTCTGACCCGGCGGCCGATCCTTGCCCAGGGGGATCATCTGCTGCAGCCCTTGGACGACTACCGCACCGTGGCCCACCTGCGCATCGACGTCGATGGCACGCCGGTAAACGTCTACGCCACGCATCTGAACGAGCGCAGTGATGAGAGCGGACAACGCATCCGTCGCAGTCAGGTCGAGGACCTGCTGCGCTTCATCAGCGCGACGTCGGCGGGCGCGCCGGTGGTGATCGCAGGTGACTTCAATGCACTGGTGGATGCCGGCGATCTGAGCGAGCTGCGCAGCCACTACGGCGACAGTTACGGCAGCGTGCACGTCAACACCGATCTGTCCGGGGTCAGTACGCTCAACCGCCACTATTACCAGGCGCCGTCGCGGATCGACCACATCTTCTTCCAGCAGGACGAGATGGTCGCGCGCGAGGCGAAGATCCTGTTCGACCAGCCCGACGACAGCGGTCGCTGGGCCTCGGACCACTACGGCGTGTGGACCCGCCTGCAGTTCGCGCCGAAACCCTGACGGGACACGCTTAGGTAGGTGCCAACCTTGGTTGGCACGGGCGTGTCCGCGTGCACTCAATCAACGGCGCCAACCAAGGTTGGCCTCTACCAAAGCGGTGACCGTGCGCGGGTTGTGCCCTGGTGGGTGCCAACCTTGGTTGGCACGGTTCGGCCCGAAGCACAAACAAAAACGGCGGGGATCATTGATCCCCGCCGGTTCGTTTTCACGCTATCAAGGAGCGATCAGTTCGCCGGCGGCGTGCGCTTGGCGGCCTCTTCGTCTTCTTCATCAGCCTTGGCTTCTGCAGCCTGGGCGCCAGCGTCGGCATGGCCATCGGCGACCGGATCGATCGACGGCGTCACCACCGCATCAGCGCTCGGGGCGGCGGCTTCGATCGGTGCGGCTTCGACCGCCACCGGAGCGACCGGCTGTTCCACGATCGGCGCAGTCTCGACGACCGGCGTGGCTTCAACGGCCGGGGCGGCCTCCACCACCGGGGCACTCTCACTGGCCACCGGCTTGGTTTCAACCACCGGGGTTGCTTCAACCACCTGCGGCTTCGATTCCACGACCGGCGCGGCCTCGACTGCGACCGGCTTCGCTTCGATCACCGGAGCGGCTTCAACCACCGCGGCCGTTTCAGCCACAACCGGCTTTGCTTCGATGGCCGGCGCAGCAGCGTCCACCACCGGAGTGGCGTTGGCGACCGGTGCGGCAGCGGCGACCGGCTGGACCGGGGTCGCGGCGTCGATGGCATCGAGCATGCTGGTCTGCACCGGCGAGGACACCGCTTCGGTCTTCGCAGCTTCGACCGGTGCCTGCACTTCAGCCACGACCGGGGTGGCGGCTTCGACCACAGCGCTGCTCACCACGGCAACCGGCGCGGCGACAACAGCGGCTGCAGCACGGGCTGGCTTCTCGGCTTCGACAGCGACCGGCTCGGCTTCGTCATCGAAGTCGAACTCCGGCTGCGAACGCGTGGGCTGCACAGCCGCGACCGGCGCAGTGCCGGCAGTGCTGTCGATGTTCGGCTCGGCGCCGTCGGCGTCATCACCGTCATCACCCTCGTCCTGGTCATCACCCAGGGCGTCGCTGCCGGCGGCGTTTTCGGCGCCACCGCGGCGACGACGACGGCCACCACGACGGCCACGGCGACGGCGGGTTGCGCCTTCGCCAGCCTGCTCGCCATTGGCGTCGGTTGCAGCCTCTTCACCGGCAACTGCAACCACGTCGGTCGCACTGGCCGCATTGGCAGCGGTGTCGACCGGTGCGGCCGCTTCCACCGGGGCGACTGGGGCGACAGGCGCGGTGGCTTCCTGCGCGTTCACCCCATTGGCGGCGACGGCCGTAGCGGCTACGGCTGCAGCTGCGGTCACGGCTTCGGCAGGTGCTTCGGCGGCATTGCGCTGCGGCTTCTCGGCCGGCTTGTCACCGTCCTGCTGCTGCGGGCGCGGCTGCTTGGGCTGCTTCAGCTTCGGTTGCTGGTTCTGGTTCTGGCCCTGCTGCTCGTTGCGCGGCTTGTTCTGCTGCTGCGGCGGCTGCTGGCCATCCTTGTGCTGCGGCTCCTTCTGCTTGCCCTGCTGCGGCTGCTGCTGCTGCGCATTGCCGTTATTGCCGTTGCGGCCGTCCTTGCGCTGCTCGCCGCGGTCCTTGCGGTTGCCGCCATCCTTCTGCTGCTGCGCGTTGCCATTGCCACGATTGTCGTCGCGACGGTCCTTGCGGTCCTTGTTGCGATCCTTGTTGCGGTCCTTGCGACCGCCGTCCTGCTGCTGGCGTGCAGCCGGGGCGGCCGGTGCCGGCGCGGGCGCCGGTTCGCCACCGAACACGCGCTTGAGCCAACCGATCACGCCGCCCGCCGGGGCCGGCGCAACAGGGGCTGCAGCGACCGGGGCCGGAGCGGCCGCGGCCGGCTCCACTTCCTCGCGCACCGGGGCCGGGGAGGTGTGCTTGACCTGGGTCACCGCCGGCGGCGGGATGTTCAGCTGGCCCTTGGTCAGCGCGTGCACCGGCAGCTTGCGCGGGGTGCCGCGCTGGTAGCTGGGCTTGCTGCTTTCTTCACCCAGCTCGTTCTCGCGCAGGCGGGTCACGGTGTAGTGCGGGGTGTGCAGCTGCTCGTCGGCGACGATCACGATCGGCGCCTCGTGGCGCTGTTCGATCTCGCGCAGGGCGCTGCGCTTCTCGTTCAGCAGGTAATTGGCGATCTCCACCGGGGCCTGCACCAGCACCTGCCCGGTGTTCTCCTTCATCGCATGCTCTTCAGCCACGCGGATGATCGACAGCGACAGCGACTCGACGCTGCGCATGCGGCCGTGGCCGTCACAACGCGGGCAGACGATCTGGCTGGACTCGCCCAGGCTCGGGCGCAGGCGCTGGCGGCTCATTTCCAGCAGGCCGAAGCGCGAGATGCGGCCGACCTGCACGCGCGCGCGGTCGTACTTCAGCGCGTTGGCGAGGCGGTTCTCGACTTCGCGCTGGTGCTTGTTGGACGCCATGTCGATGAAGTCGATCACCACCAGGCCGCCCAGGTCACGCAGGCGCAGCTGGCGGGCCACTTCCTCGGCCGCTTCCAGGTTGGTCTGGAACGCGGTGTCCTCGATGTCGCTGCCCTTGGTGGCGCGCGAGGAGTTGACGTCGACGGCGGTCAGCGCTTCAGTCTGGTCGACCACGATCGAGCCGCCCGACGGCAGGCGCACGTTGCGCTCGTAGGCGCCTTCGAT
This sequence comes from Stenotrophomonas sp. YJH_SMC_91, assembly GCF_059368495.1. Taxonomy (NCBI): domain Bacteria; kingdom Pseudomonadati; phylum Pseudomonadota; class Gammaproteobacteria; order Lysobacterales; family Lysobacteraceae; genus Stenotrophomonas; species Stenotrophomonas sp. YJH_SMC_91. Next base: position 757,923 of record NZ_JCAFRT010000001.1, read on the forward strand.
CTGCGATTCGATCTGGAAGCGGTTGAACAGCGGGATGTCGTCCTTGTAGTGCTTGAGCTTGCGCAGGGTCTGCGGCATCACCTGCTGCATGAATTCGCGGGCGTGCTCGTACATTTCCTCGGTGTCCACCAGGATCTCGCCGATGTCGGCGCGCAGGTAGTCACGCAGGGCGCGCACGATCAGGCGCGATTCCTGGTAGATCAGGAACGGGGCGGGCTTGCTCAGTGCCGCTTCGGCAATGGCGCGCCAGACATTGAGCAGGTAGTCCAGATCCCACTGCAGTTCTTCCGCATCGCGGCCGACGCCGGCGGTACGGATGATCACGCCCATGTCGTCGGGGATGTTCAGCTTGTCCAGGGCGTCCTTCAGTGCGGCCCGGTCTTCGCCCTCGATGCGGCGCGACACGCCGCCGGCGCTGGGTGAGTTCGGCATCAGCACCATGTAGCGGCCGGCCAGCGAAATGAACGTGGTCAGGGCGGCGCCCTTGTTGCCACGCTCTTCCTTGTCGACCTGGACGACTATCTCCTGGCCTTCTTTCAGCAGCTCGCGGATGCCGGCCTTGTTGTGGTCGACACCGGCCTGGAAGTAGTCGCGGGAGATTTCCTTCAGCGGCAGGAAGCCATGGCGGCCACCGCCGTACTCGACGAAGGCCGCTTCCAGCGAGGGCTCGATGCGGAAGATCCGGCCCTTGTAGATGTTGGACTTCTTCTGTTCCTTCGACGGCTGTTCGATGTCGATGTCATACAACGACTGGCCATCCACGATGGCAACACGCAGCTCTTCAGCCTGCGTGGCGTTGATCAGCATTCGCTTCATTGTTGCGTTCCTCGCAAGCGGCTACCGCGCGGAACGCCATGGGGTTTCGCCTCTGGACACGGCTCGCCGCCCATTCGCGCAAGCGCGGGGAGGGCGGCTTGGGTTTCCAGCGCTACGACACCACGGCAGGCCGCGGGAGCGCTTCACTCTTATGGTTTTTGGGTGTTGCAGGGCCGCAGGCAGCTGTCAGCCAGGCTGGAGCGCCACGCGGGACATGTTCAGCACGGTTGCGTGTCAGGCATCCGGCGATGGCCGGGAAGGCCGGTGAGCCGCTAACATGGCCGCCCCGCGGGCGGTGGTCGCGCACTGTGCCGGATTCGTCGGAAGCTGGGCTTCTGGCCCTGAGTAACTTCCAACGAAATCAATCCCTTATCTCGCCCCCCGAGTGTAACAGAATAAACAGCCTGATGACCGCCCAAGACCCCACCAAGCCCGCTGGCGACAAGCCTTCCGTGCGCATGATCACCGTTCCCGCCGACCGCGCCGGCCAGCGCCTGGACAACTTCCTGCTCGGCCAGCTGAAGGGCGCCCCGCGCAGCCTGGTCTACAAGCTGGTGCGCAGTGGCCAGGTACGGGTGAACGGCGGCCGCGCCAAGGCCGAGCGCAAGCTGGAGGCGGGCGACGAAGTGCGCGTGCCGCCGGTTCGTCTCACCGAAGAGGGAGACAAGGTGGGTCCCCCGGAGGCATTCATGCGCCGGCTGGAGCAGGCCATCGTCTTCGAGGACGCGCGCCTGCTGGCCCTGAACAAGCCCACCGGCGTGGCCAGCCACGGCGGCAGCGGCATCAGCTTCGGCGCCATCGAGACCCTGCGCGCGCTGCGCCCGGGGCAGACCCTGGAGCTGGTCCACCGGCTGGATCGCGACACCTCGGGCCTGCTGATCGTGGCCAAGAAGCGCTCGGCGCTGAGCGAACTGCAGGCGCTGCTGCGTGAAGACCACGGCGCCGGCATCCGCAAGCGCTACCTGACCCTGCTGTCCGGGCGCATGCCCGACGGGGTGATGACGGTCGATGCGCCGCTGCATGTCGGCCTGCGCCAGGGCGGCGAGCGCCATGTGCAGGTCAACGCGATCGGCAAGGAATCGATCAGCCACTTCCGGGTGCTGGAGCGCCGCGGCGGCCATTCCTATTGCGAGGTGCGCATCGAGACCGGCCGTACCCACCAGATCCGCGTGCATGCCCAGCACCTGGGGCATCCGGTGGCCGGCGACGACAAATACGGCGATCCGGCGGTCAACAAGCGGCTTCGTGAGCAGATCGGGCTGAAGCGTCTGTTCCTGCACGCGGCCTCGCTGGAGTTCGCGCTGGACGACGGCAAGAGCCCGTATGTGCTGAACGCGCCGCTGGCCGATGAGCTGGTCGAGGCGTTGGACCGCCTGCGCTGACGGCAGTTCGGCGGCGCCGGGCGCTTGGTCGGCGCCATTCGCAGCGCTCAGACACCCGCGCCTCTTCGCCCTCGCCGGACCTGCGGTGCTCGGCTCGCTACAAGGCGGACCCGGACATCCGCAGCGTAGGCCCATACCCGCACGCAGCCTTTGTAGACTCGAGTCGTACTCGACTCACGCGCGCAGCGCGCGCTTCGCTCTTCAATCTTTTCATCGCGCGGCTGGCGTGCACGGAAGAATGACGGGGCACGGGCGGGGCCGGCTTGCAGGGGTGTCTGCGGCATGGATGCCGCGGACAAGCCCCCATGGACGGGTTCACGGCGTCCCCTGCAAGCCGACCCCGCCCGTGACCTCTCGATACTGCGGAACGTGCCAGCCGCGAGGGGGCTCAGCCCGTTGGCCGGGAACCCCTCACCACTTGAACAGCACCAGGCTGATCGCCAGGGTGCCCATGCCGGCCACCAGGCCATATACCGTCTCGTGGCCCTTGGCATAGCGCTTGGCTGCCGGCAGCAGCTCGTCCAGCGCCAGGAATACCATCACGCCAGCGATCAGTCCGAACACCCAGCCGAAGGTGGCGTGCGACAGTGATCCGGACAGCAGCCAGTAGCCAAGTGCCGCGCCGACCGGTTCGGCCAGTCCCGACAGCAGGCTGGCGCTGAACGCATAGAACTTGTTCTGGGTGGCGAAGTACACCGGCACCGCGATCGCGATGCCCTCGGGAATGTTGTGGATGGCGATGGCGAAGGCCAGCGGCATGCCCACCGACGGGCTTTCCAGCGTAGCGAAGAAGGTCGCCAGGCCTTCCGGGAAATTGTGCGCGGTGATCGCCACCGAGGTCAGCAGCGCGACCCGCTTCAGGTACTCGCGACTGTTTTCGCGGAACGCAGGGTCCTGTTTGTCCAGGCTGTCATGCGGGTTGGGAATGAAGTGGTCGATCAGCACGATCACGATCACGCCGGCCAGGAAGGCCAAGGTGCCGTAGGTGAAGCCGGTGCGCTCGCCATAGGCCAGGGCGAACGATGCGATGGACTTGTTGAGGATCTCCGATAGCGACACGTAGACCATCGCGCCGCCGGCGAAGGCCAGGCCGAACGCCAGCAGGCGCGGATTGGGGCGGCGCGAGAACAGCACCAGCAGGCTGCCGATGGCAGTGGCCAGACCGGCCGCGAGGGTGACCGCCAGTGCGATCCAGACATTTTCGGGGGGAATCTGCAGCATGTACCGACGCGGTCCTGGTCAACAGACAGCCGCCCCGGATGAGCCCGGGGCGGGGAGGGCGAGGCGGGCGTCGGCTGGCCTCGTCGGGGCGCGCGCGATCAGCCGCCGCGGCGCAGGCGTTCTTCGATGGCGAAGCACTGATCGGGCTTCGGCTGCGGCGGGTTGAAGCTGACCGGCACCTGGATGGTGGCCGGCACGGCAGCGCCATTGCGGGTGGCGGCCTTGAACTGCCAGCCCTGAACGGCCGTTTTGGCCAGTTCGTCCAGCTGCGGGTTGCCGGCGCCGGTCAGCAGGGCGACCTCGCTTGGCTTGCCGTCGGTGCCGATGGTCACCTTGAAGGTGCTGGTGCCGCCTACGCCCATGCAGGCCAGTTCAAGCGGGTACTGCGGTGGCGGCGTCTTCACCGCGGCCACTTCGGTCGGCGGCGGCGGCGGTGGTGCCGGCGGTTCCGACGGGCCACAACCGGCCAGGCCGGTCGCAGCAATCAGGGACAGGCTCAGCAAGCGTACGTTCATGGCAGTTGCTCCGTCAGGGCCGAAGTCTTCGCAGCGCAGATGAAGTCGTTCTCGCTCAGGCCGCCCACGTCGTGGGTGGAAAAGCGCACCACGGCGCGGTCGTAGTGCACGCCCAGGTCCGGATGGTGGTCCTCGCGGTGGGCAATCCAGGCCAGCGCGTTCACGAAGGCCATGGTGGCGTAGTAATCCTTGAAGCGGAAGGTGCGCGTCAGGGCCTGTCCGCCCTCGCTCAGCTCCCAGCCGGGAATCTGCGGCAGCAGTTCGGCCAGGCGGGCTTCGCCGAGCTTGTGGTCGCTGCCTTTGCGCGGCACGCAACGGGCCTGGGCCAGTGGAATCAGGTCGGCCATGGGAATCTCCACCTCGTGTTGACTGAACAATGCGCCGGACGGTGTATAAATCGAATGAGCGGCTGACGCTTACTTGGCTAGAATAGCCTGATGATCCAGATCTCCGACACTGCCCAGACCCATTTCCGCAAGCTGATCGAACGCGAGGGCGTGCCCGGCATGGGTGTGCGCTTGAGCGCGGTCGATCCCGGCACCCCGCGCGCCGACGCCCGGCTGGAGTTCGCCGAACCGACCGACCTGCTCGGCGACGAGTGGGCGGTGGACTGCGATGGTTTCACGCTTTACGTTGATGCCGGCAGCGTCGGTTGGCTCGATGGCGCCGAGATCGACATCGTCGCCGGCAGTGCCGGTACCCAGCAGCTGACCATCAAGGCGCCGCGCATCAAGGGCGAAGCGCCCGGCGATGCCGCTTCGCTGGTCGAGCGCGTGCACTGGGTGGTGGAAAACGAAATCAATCCGCAGCTGGCCTCGCATGGCGGCAAGGTGGCCGTGCAGGAAGTTTCGGCCGAAGGCGTGGTGCTGCTGCGCTTCGGTGGCGGTTGCCAGGGCTGCGGCATGGCCGACGTGACCCTCAAGCAGGGCATTGAAAAGACCCTGATGGGCCGCGTGCCGGGCGTGACCGCCGTGCGCGACGCGACCGACCACGACAGTGGCCACGCGCCGTATATCCCTCGCGGCAACGCCGCCTGATCGCTGACGCGTGCCTCTGACCCGGGCCGAGCAGTTCATCGACCTGCTGCTGGCCCGCCAGCAGCCCAGGGCCGTCCTCGAGAAAACCACGCGCCTGCCGTATGGCTGGGCGCTGTGGCTGCGCTCGCTCGGTCCGTTGCCGCGGCCGCTGCACGCCAGCGAGTTGATCTCGGTGCTGCTGCCGCGTCCGCTGCCAGGGCCACCCGGGCAGTTGCCCCGGTTGTCACCCTGGCAAGCGATGCGCCGTCTGTTCTGGCAGGACTGGGATGCTGCGCCGCGCGACCAGCGCTGGATGCGTTGGGTCTCGGCCTTGGCCAGTGCGCTGCTGCATCTGCTGTTCTTCATGCTGCTGCTATGGGTGGCAGTGATCCGCACCTCGGCACCGGAAGAACAAGGCGCCGAGGGCGAGCGCGTGCAGGTGGAGTTCGTCGGTCGCGCTACCCGGGAGGGCGGCGGCGATCAGCCAGGTGCGGAAGCGGCGGCCGCTGCACCGCCGGGCCAGGTTGCAGCTGGCCAGAACGCAGGGGCCGCAACGGCACCTGAGCCGCGTCCGGCGTCCGCGTCGGCAGCTGCGTCCGCACCCGCTCCGGCTGCAGTGGCCAGCGTGCCGCCGCCGCCCGCCGAATCCGAGCCGGCGCCGGTCGCGGCACCGCCGCCGTCTCCGGTGCAGGCCACCGAAGTAGCCGAGGCCAGTACGGATTTCGTGGTGCCACCTGTCAGCGTGCCGCGCACGGAGATCAGCATCGTGCCGCGCGACACGGTACCGACGGTGCGCGAGCGCAGCGTGCAGCCGGTGCAGGCGCCGCCGGCCCCGGCCGCACTGCGTGCGCCGGAGATCGCGGTGCGGACGCCGCAGCTGCGTGACATCCCGGTGCAGGAGCGTGAAATCAGTACGGTCGATGCACCGGCGATATCGCAGCCGCTGCGCACAGCCGATGTACAGGTCCGTGTGCCGCAGCGCGATGTGCAGGTGCGCGAGCGCGAAGTGCAGGCCGTGGTCGATCCGCAGGTACGGATGGCTGCTGTGGCCGGGCGCGAGCCGACCGTGCGTGCGCCGGCAGGCCGTGACCTGCAGGTGCGCGAGCGCGAAGTTGCGTCGGCACCCGCGGCGGCGCCTTCAACGTCCAGTGGCAGCGCGCCAGCGGCAACGCCCGCGCCTGCGGCCAGGAGCACTGCAACCCAGGCCAACAGCAGCACGCCACGGCCATCCGCCTCCAGCACGACACCGGCCCAGGCCGGCGCGCGTCCGGCTCCCAACCCGGGCAACTGGGCTACGCCTGCCAAGGGCGACGACTGGGGCGCGTCGAGCCGCAACCACGACGGCGCCAGCAGGGGCGCAAGCCAGGCCAGTGCCGCCGGCAAGGGCAATGGCCTGTTCAATGCCGACGGCAGCGTGCGCGTGCCGGGGCAGGAAGGCGGCGGTCACGCCGAACGTGGTGCCCCCGGTGGCGCCAACGATGGCTGGAGCAAGGAGCGCATCGCGCAGTCTGGCACCTGGTTGAAGCGACCGCCGTACGATTACACGCCGACTTCGTTCGACAAGTATTGGGTGCCGCAGGAATCACTGCTGGCCGAATGGGTGCGCAAGGGCATCAAGTCGATGGAGATTCCGTTGCCGGGCACCGGTACGAAGATCTCCTGCGTGATCTCGATCCTGCAGGCGGGTGGCGGCTGCGGCCTCACCAATCCGAACATGCAGGACCAGCCGGCGGTGGCACGGCCGCCGCCGGACATTCCGTTCAAGAAAGAGCTGCAGGAAGATAACGGGAGCCGCTAGGCAAGGCGCGCGCGCCACACGCTGGCCGGCTCGCGCTTGGGTAGGTGCCAACCTTGGTTGGCACAGGAACGCCGACCAAGGTCGGCCTCTACCAGGGCATTGCCCTACGCGCTCTGCGACAGGAACACCCAGAACGGCACGTCGCGGCCGACCCAGTCGCGGCTGGCTTCGTCCATCACGTCCAGCAACGTGTCGAAATCCTTCTGTGTGGAGGCGCGCAACGTATCCACGTCGGCCAGGAACAGCGCGTAACCGTCGGCCGGCAGCCATTGCAGATCACGAAGGTTGTCCGACAGTGCATCCCAGTTGCCGCCGAAGCCAGCCGGGAAATCCAGCTGCGCCGCCAGCCGGGCGAGCAGGGTGCGTTTGTCGGCGACGCCTTCCAGGTCGATGCGGATCACCTTCAGGCCGGCATCGCGCATCGCTGCGGCCAGTGCGCCGATGTCGTCGCTGTCGATGGCGTAGACGCCGGCATTGTTGATGTCATGCAGGCCGAGGCCGAAATCATCGTGGCTCATCACTGCGCTCCCTGGGCCGGTACGGTGAAGCTGCGGAACGATTCGTAGTGGTCGTCGGTGTAGTACCACGCCTCCGGCGGATCGCCGCCGGTGACGATGCGGCGCGTGCCACGGGTGCGCGCGCCGGGGGTGTCCACGGTGTATTCGCGGTAGTAACCGCGCGGACGCTGCGGCAGCTGCTGTTCGCGGTTACCGAAGGTGCTGCCATCCTGGCGGTGCGGGAACGGCCCGCCGCGCTGGATCAGCGCGATCGTCTGCAGGGCTTCGGCGGGCAGGAAGGCGGGCAGACCGTTGCCCTTGCCGGGCGTGGCCGTGGCCGGTGCGCGCGCGGCAGTCGCACCCTGCAGGTCCGGCGCGAACTGCGGCGCCGGCGGGCGCTGCATGAAATGGTTGACGACCAGGCCGAGCAGCAGCAGGGCGATGGCGGTGATCAGCAGCCGGGGGTTGCGCATGGGCAAGGAAGCGGGCGAGGGTGGTGCTCGCACTGTAGCGCCTGCGCGCTGCACGGTGCATGAGGACGGCGCCGCGTCACCGCTGCGTAACAATTGCCGTCGTGCTCACCGGCAGGACGCAATTTCCTTTACATCCCCCTTGGTAATCTGGCGGTCTGTCCCCATCATTCACCGCGCAACGCCCGACACCGTCGGGTGCCCTCGCAATCAGGAGATGCATCATGGCCTATACCCTGCCCAAGCTGTCCTACGCCTACGACGCGCTGGAACCGCATATCGATGCGGCGACGATGGAAATCCATCACACCAAGCATCACCAGACCTACATCAACAACGTCAACGCGGCGCTGGAAGGCACCGAGTACGCTGACCTGCCGGTCGAAGAACTGGTGAAGAAGCTCAAGTCGCTGCCGGAGAACCTGCAGGGTCCGGTGCGCAACAACGGTGGCGGCCATGCCAACCACTCGCTGTTCTGGACCGTGATGGCACCGAACGCGGGCGGTAACCCGGTGGGCGACGTGGCCAAGGCCATCGACAAGGACCTAGGCGGCTTCGACAAGTTCAAGGACGCCTTCACCAAGGCAGCGCTGACCCGTTTCGGCAGCGGCTGGGCCTGGCTGAGCGTGACTCCGGACAAGAAGGTGGTGGTCGAGAGCACCGGCAACCAGGACAGCCCGCTGATGGAAGGCAACACCCCCATCCTCGGCCTGGACGTGTGGGAACACGCGTACTACCTGAAGTACCAGAACCGCCGCCCGGAATACATCGGCGCGTTCTTCAACGTCATCGACTGGAACGAAGTCGAGCGCCGTTACCAGGAAGCGATTGCCTGATCGTGGTAACAGGATGAACAGAAAAGGCCGGGGGAAACCCCGGCCTTTTTGTTTTCCGCATTGGTAGTGCCGGCCGCTGGCCGGCAGCCCTGGAATGCCGGCCAGCGGCCGGCACTACCTATTCGGCCGTGGCCGCATCGCCCTGCAGGCGCAGGGTGGCCATTACGCCCAGACGCAGGCCCGGCAGGTCGCCGTCGGCCGGCAGCAGGATCGGCTGCTGGCGGATGCCGCCGAAGTGCTTGACCTGGAACAGCACGTCCAGGCCATGACCACTGGCGCCACCGCCGCTGGCCGCCGGCGGCTCGGGGCGGCCACCCGGATTGCGCCGGGCCGGCTGGAACCCCGGGGTACTGCGCACGAGCTCGACGGTGGTTGCCGAGAAATCACCGGCGATCAGGCTGGGCATGCCCTCGGCGGTGGCGCCGATCCAGGTCATCAGGTCGCTGGTCTGGTGCTGGCGGGCAGTGGCCTCGTCCGGGTCCGGGCGCAGCCGTGCCACATAGATGTTTACCAGCGCCTGGCCCAGCTTCAGCCGCATCATGCCGGCGGCGCTGAAGGTGCCGGGTGGGTGCAGCAGGGTCACGCCATCCTCGCTGACCGGCAGCCGGGTCAGCATCGCGTTGCCGTGCCGCAGCGGCTGGCTGGGCGGATCGGCGGTAACGAAGTCGCAGCTGTAGCGCAGCCGGCTGGCCAGCCAGCAGGCCGGATTGCGGCCCTGCTGCTGCAGCACATGCTGTACGGAGATCACGTCCGGCTGCAGCTCGGTGAGCAGGTGCGCCACCTGTTCGCGGCGCTGCTTCCACTGCGCATCATCGCGGCTGGGCAATTCCAGCGCGGCCACGGTCAGCTGCCGGGGCTCGGCCTCACCGCTGGCGGCGGCCGGTGCCTGCGGCCGCGCCTGTGCCTGCAACGCCAGCAGCAGCACGAGACAGCTGAGCAGGAGACGGGCGTGGGCGAGGGGGCGCATAACGATAAGTTTACGCTTTTGTCGTGCAGGTGCCGTGACTTCCGGCATGTAGTGACGTTGCCTGCCACGGATTGGCACCGTTGTCATGCAGCCCTGCAGCGTGCTTCGCAAGCCCCGCTTCCGGTAACCTTGCGCCTTTCGCTTTGCAGGATTGCCTTACAGGATGAGCCACGACGCAGTTGCCCCCATCGCCGGCCAGGGAAAGATGCCGCGCCAGATCCCGTACATCATCGGCAATGAGGCCTGCGAGCGGTTCAGTTTCTACGGGATGCGCAACATCCTGGTGCAGTTCCTGATCACCTCGCTGCTGCTGCAGGAAATCACTGCGGAAGGCCGTGCCGGTGAAGCCAAGGACATCATGCACAGCTTCATGATCGGCGTGTATTTCTTCCCGCTGCTCGGAGGCTGGCTGGCCGACAGGTTCTTCGGCAAGTACCACACCATTCTCTGGTTCAGCCTGGTCTACTGTGCCGGCCATCTGTGCCTGGCGCTGTTCGAGAACAGCCGCGAGGGCTTCTTCCTCGGCCTGGGCCTGATCGCGCTGGGTGCCGGTGGCATCAAGCCGCTGGTGGCCTCGTTCATGGGCGACCAGTTCGACCAGAGCAACAAGCACCTGGCCAAGATCGTTTTCGACGCCTTCTACTGGATCATCAACTTCGGCTCGCTGTTCGCCTCGCTGCTGATCCCGCTGGTGCTGAAGAACTGGGGCCCGCAGTGGGCGTTCGGCATCCCGGGCATCCTGATGTTCATCGCCACTTTCGTGTTCTGGCTGGGTCGCAAGCGCTACGTGCTGGTACCGCTGCCGCCGAAGGACCCGCATTCGTTCGCCAACGTGGTGCGTACCGCGCTGACCACGCGCGTGGCCGGCCAGGGCCGTCCGGGCCTGGTGATCGCCGTGCTCGGCCTGGTGCTGGCAGCGGCCTCGTTCGGCCTGGTCGGCTCGCTGGGCATCGTCATCTGCCTGTGCCTGGCGCTGGTGTCGATCCTGGCGGGCATCGGCGGTGGCACCTGGCTGCAGCTCGATCGCGCCCGTGGCCAGCATCCGGCCGAAGCGGTTGAAGGCGTGCGCTCGGTGCTGCGCGTGCTGGTGATCTTCGCGCTGACCACGCCGTTCTTCTCGCTGTTCGACCAGAAGGCCTCGACCTGGGTCCTGCAGGGCCAGCAGATGCAGATGCCGAGCTGGTTCACCGCCTCGCAGATGCAGGCGCTGAACCCGCTGCTGGTGATGATCCTGATTCCGTTCAACAACCTGGTGCTGTACCCGGCCCTGCGCCGCTTCGGCTTCGAGCCGACCGCGCTGCGCCGCATGACCGCCGGCATCGCCTTCAGCGGCCTGGCCTGGATCGTGGTCGGCGGCATCCAGGTGGTGATGGACGGTGGCAATGCCATGTCGATCTTCTGGCAGATGCTGCCGTATGCGCTGCTGACCTTCGGTGAGGTGCTGGTCTCGGCCACCGGCCTGGAGTTCGCCTACAGCCAGGCGCCGCAGGCGATGAAGGGCGTGGTGATGAGCTTCTGGAACCTGACCACCACCATCGGCAACCTGTGGGTGCTGCTGTCCAACGCTGCTGTGCGCAACGATGCGGTGACCCACAAGATCGCCAGTACGGGCCTGAGCGAGGCGGCATTCCTGATGTTCTTCTTCGCCGGTTTCGCCTTCGTCGCGGCGTTGGCCTTCGGTTGGTACGCGAAACGCTATCGTATGGTCGACAACTACCGTAGCGCCTGAGCCTGACATGACCCCCGTCAATCTGCTGTTGATCGCCATCACCGCCCTCCTGTCGTGGATGGCGTTCAACAACCGCAAGCTGGCCGACCGCCTGATCCTGTGGCCGCCGGCCATCGACCGTCACCGCCAGTACGACCGGCTGGTGACCTATGGCTTCATCCACGCCGACTGGTCGCACCTGATCTTCAACATGATCACCCTGTTCTTCTTCGGGGGATTCATCGAGAGCGTGATGGTGCAGCTGACCGGCAGCTACCTGACCTACCCGGCGTTCTACATCGGTGCGCTGCTGGTCTCGATCCTGCCCAGCTACCTGAAGAACCAGAAGAACCCGAACTACCTCAGCCTGGGCGCGTCCGGAGCGGTGTCGGCGGTGTTGTTCGCCTTCATCCTGATCAAGCCGTGGTCGATCATCCTGGTGTTCTTCATCCCGGCACCGGCCATTGTCTATGCCGCGTTCTACGTGGGCTACAGCATCTGGATGGACAAGCGCGGTGGTGATCGCATCAACCACAGCGCCCACCTGGCGGGCGCGGCGTTCGGTGTGATCTTCATGCTGGCCATGCAGCCGAGCATCTTCACCCACTTCCTGCGCGAGCTTTCCAACCCGACCTTCCGTCTCGGCGGCGGTTGAGGGGCTGGGGTCGGATCCACTGGATCCGACCCCGGGGGCAGGGACCCGCTCCTGGTCAGGCGCGGGTCTGCTGACCGTAGGTGTCCAGCAGGCGGGCGAATACCTCTTCGCCGATGCGCTGGAAATCCTGATCTTCGGTCTGCCCTTCCACCGCCAGCTGCAGCAGGCCCTCCAGCAGGGCGCGGTCGGTGTCGGAATGGGAATCGCTGGGGTGCATCGGAGCCTCCGCGGTGGTGCGCATGATCAACGGTCGCAAGGGCCGTGCCAGCATGGCCGTACCCCTCCACAGGCGATAGCGGCCGTCCTCGCTCCAGCTTGAGGGTCGAAAACTGACGTGAATGGATTGGACTTGCCCCTGTTCAGGCTTCACGCGATCATGGCGCCCGGCTGCGCACCATCCACGCAGTCGCCGCAGGAGACAGTTCCATGGCTTCGGTCACGCCCCCCGGTCTGGCCTACGAGGTCGAACACGACCTGGCCAACCATCGCTTCACCGCCCGTGTGCGGGGACAGCTGGCGGTGCTCGATTACCAGATCAAACGCAGGCGCATGGTCATCACCCACACCGAGGTACCCGAGCCGATTGCCGGCCGTGGCATCGCAGGTGAGCTGACCCGCGTGGCACTGCGCTTTGCCCGCGAGCAGAAGTACAAGGTGGTGCCGGCATGTTCCTACGCCGAAGCCTTCCTGCAGCGGCACGAGGAGTACCACGACCTGCTCGCTGGCTGAATGCCAGCGGGCCACGCTTCAGCCATGGCAGGCGATGATGTACAAACATGAACAGGGGATCCCGATGAAGATTGGAAACAACCGGCCATTGCACGGCAGCGTGCTGGCCGGCGTGGTGGGCGTGCTGTTGCTGGCCGGTTGCCAGCGTGAAAGCGAGCCGGCACCGGCGACCGACGCGGCCCCCGCCGCCGAGGCCACTGCCGCAGGTGAAACGCCGGCCACGGAAGCGCCGCTGGACCTGCGCGACGTGATCGAGAACAACGAGCGCGAAGTGGTGGGCATCAGCTACCCGGCCGGCATCGATCGCTACCCGGGCCTGGCGCGCGCGCTGCAGAACTACGCAACCAGCGCACGCAGCGACCTGCAGCAGGCACTGGACGGGCTCGGCAATGACAAGCCGACCATGCCCTACGAACTGTCGCTGAGCTTCGAGAAGCTGCTGGAAACGCCGCAGCTGGTGGTGGTCAGTGCCGATGGCAGCCGCTATACCGGTGGCGCCCACGGCGAGCCGCTGGTGGCGCGTTTCGTGTGGCTGCCGGCGCAGCAGCAGATGCTCAGTGCCGACAAGCTGGTGGCCGATGCCAAGGGCTGGAAGGCGATCAGTGATTTCGTCGCCGACCAGCTGCGCGAACGCGTGGCCACCCGCCTCAGTGGCGAGGACATGGACCCGGCCCAGCTGCAGGAATCGCTGCGTAACGCATCGCGCATGATCGCCGACGGTACCGGCCCCCAGGCCGACAATTTCAGCCAGTTCCAGCCGCTGACCAACGACAAGGGGCAGATCACCGCGCTGCGCTTTGTTTTCCCGCCGTACCAGGTGGGTCCATACTCGGACGGCACCCAGACCGCCGACGTACCGGCGGCGGTGCTGTTGCCGCACGTGGCCAAGGACTACGTGGAGCTGTTCGCACGCGGTTGACCGCAGTCGAGGAGGTGGCGTGGATACAGGGTTGCAGGAGCGGGTCGCCGGCCTGCTGCAGGAAGCCGGGGTCCGCATCGGCGGCACCCAGCCACAGGACATCCAGGTGCATGACCCGCGCTTTTTCGCGCGGGTCATGGCGCACGGCTCGCTTGGCCTCGGCGAGAGCTACATGGACGGTTGGTGGGATGCCAACGTCCTCGATGAATTCCTCGTCCACCTGATGCAGGCACACCTGGATGAACGGGTGCACGGTTGGCGCGAAGTGGCCGATGCGCTGAAGGCGCGCCTGTTCAACCTGCAGGTCGGGCAGGGCAGCTACGAAGTGGGCCGCCGCCACTACGATCTTGGCAACGACCTCTACCAGGCCATGCTCGGCCAACGCCTGGTGTACAGCTGCGGCTACTGGCGCAATGCCGGTGATCTCGATGCCGCGCAGGAGGCCAAGCTGGACCTGGTCTGCCGCAAGCTGGGGCTGCGCCCCGGGCAGCGTGTGCTGGACATCGGCTGTGGCTGGGGTGAAGCCCTGAAGTTCGCAGCAGAGCGCTACGGCGTCACCGGCGTCGGCGTGACCATTTCGCAGGAACAGGCCGGGTTCGCACGCGAACTGTGCGCCGGCCTGCCGATCGAGATCCGCCTGCAGGACTATCGCGAACTGGATGAGCCGTTCGATGCGATCTTCTCGATCGGCATGTTCGAGCATGTCGGCGACAAGAACTACGCCAGTTTCTTCGAGGTGGCCAGGCGCTGCCTGTCTTCGCGCGGGTTGCTGCTGCTGCACACCATCGGCACCAACATCTCGCGGCATCGCACCGATCCGTGGATCGCGCGCTACATCTTCCCCAATTCAATGCTGCCGTCGGCGGTGCAGATCAGCAAGGCGTTCGAAGGGCGCTTCGTGCTGGAGGACTGGCACAACTTCGGCACCGACTACGACCTCACCCTGCAGGCTTGGCGACGCAACGTGGAAGCGGCGTGGCCGCAGCTGGACGCGCGCTACGACGAGCATTTCCGCCGCATGTGGCGGTTCTACCTGGCCGGATCGATGGCCACCTTCCGCTGCCGGCACGCGCAGCTGTGGCAGCTGGTGCTGTCGCCGGAAGGCGTACCGGGTGGGTACGTGGCGCCACGCTGAGGGTGCGCAGGGGTAGATCAGGCCGGATGCGATACTTACTGACGCCAAATCCGTGTGTTGCACGGTCAGCTCCGCGCGTGGGCGTCGTCGACGCTACGCTGTTGGGTCGGCGGGGTTACCGCATTCCTGAAGGCGTTGCAGCATGGGTTGGGACATCACCTACCATCCAGTCGCGGATTCGGAGATCCGTGACATCTATTTCCGTGCTCTGGAGGACGTGACGCTGGTCGAGGCGCTGCAACAGCGGTTCCGGATCGAGCCGTTCTACATGGAGCAGTTGCAGGAACGCATCGACGAGGCTCGCTCGATCAGCGCCGACGTGCCTTTCGAGAAGGGGCACGCTTTGTACCTGGCGATCGTGGCCGGCCACCTTCGGCGGTATCACTATCTCCGCGGGAGCGCCCTTTCGTTTTTCATCGACGATCCGGTGGTCGCCCGGTATTTCGCGGACTGGCGGCAACTGGTGCCGTTGCAGTGGGCGGATGCTGCCGCCGGCAACCATCTACGTGAAAACTATGGTGGTGGCGTGTTCATCACGCATGCCCGGCTGAAGCAATTACGCGCTGATTATGCAGTGGACAGCGCACTTGCTGCGCGCCTGGAGGAGCTGTTCTCCGATGGACGCCTGGTCGTTTTCTGGCGTGTTGTCGATGAAGCGATCGCCAGCGGATGCGGATTGCTGGAGGCCAGCGAGGTGGTCGAGCCGAACCCGATGGATCTCAATGCATCGACCAGCTTGAGCAATCTGCTGAACTGCGCGCCGGATGGCGCGATCCTTTATGCGGAAGCCGCGGCGGCCCAGCTGGCGGAGTTCGTGGCAGCGCACCCGGATATCGCATCGACTGCCGCTGCCGCGCCCGGTGCGCCGAAACGACGGTGGTGGGAGCGACTGTTTCGGCGCTGATCTGGAAGCGCATCCACGCATGGCGCGGATCTACTGGAGTGCGTCATGTGTGGATCGATGATGCCGGGGTTCGTGGCGCGAATGGATCGTGCCGACCAACGGTCGGCACCCACCAGTAGATCCACGCCATGCGTGGATGTCCCAACAAAAAAACCGCCCGGTTTCCCGGGCGGTTTTTCGTTTCAGGCTACTGCGCGGGCGATCAGTTGCCGGCGCCGGTCAGGCCACGCTTTTCCAGCAGCGGTTCGATCTGCGGCTCGTGGCCGGCGAAATCGCGGAACAGCTGCATCGCGTCGACGCTGCCGCCCTTGGACAGCAGGGTGGCGCGGAAGTGGTCGCCGTTCTTGCGGCTCAGGCCGCCGTTGTCCTTGAACCACTTCTGGGTGTTGGCGTCGAGCACTTCCGACCAGATGTAGGCGTAGTAACCGGCCGAGTAGCCGCCCATGATGTGGCTGAAGTACGGGGTCTTGTAGCGCGGCGGCACCGGCGCGTAGTAGATGCCGTCCTTCTCCAGCGCGGCGCGCTCGAAGGCCATCACGTCCTTGGCGGCCGGCACCTGGTCGGCGCCGATCTGGTGCCAGCGCTGGTCCAGCATGGCCGCACCCAGGTACTCGGTGGTAGCGAAGCCCTGGTTGAACTTGGCTGCCGCCAGCACCTTGTCCAGCAGTGCCTGCGGCATCGCCGAACCATTCTGGTAGTGCTTGGCGTAGTTCTTCAGGATGACCGGGTTGTCGGCCCACATCTCGTTGACCTGCGAGGGGAACTCGACGAAGTCACGCGGCACCGAGGTGCCCGAGAAGTACGGGTACTTCACGTTGGAGAACATGCCGTGCAGGGCGTGGCCGAACTCGTGGAACGTGGTGTTCACCTCGTCCCAGGTCAGCAGGGTCGGCTGGCCGGCCGGCGGCTTCGGAATGTTCAGGTGATTGGCGACCACCGGCTTGAAGCCGGTCAGCTTGGACTGCGAGACGTAGGAGTTCATCCACGCGCCACCGCGCTTGGAGGCGCGTGCATACGGGTCGAAGATGAAGATCGCCAGCTGGCTGCCGTCGGCGTCGAACACGTCGTAGGCGGTGACGTCATCGTGGTAGACCGGCAGGTCGGTGCGCTGCTTGAAGGTCAGGCCGAATTCCTGGCCCGCGGCGTAGAACACGCCGTTCTCCAGCACGTTCTTCATTTCGAAGTACGGCTTCAGCTGCGACTCGTCGAAGTTGTACTTGGCCTGGCGCACCTTCTCGCTGTAGAAGGCCCAGTCCCACGGTTCCAGCTTGAACGTCGGCTTGCCAGCGGCCTTCTGTTCCTGGTCGATCATCGCCTGCAGGTCGGCGGCTTCACGCTTGGCGTTGGCCACCGCGGCCGGGGCCAGCTTGCCCAGCATCGCGTTGACCGCTTCGGGGGTCTTGGCGGTCTGGTTGGTCAGGTTGTAGGCGGCGAAGTTCGGGAAGCCCATCAGCTTGGCCTTGTCGGCGCGCAGCTGCATGATGCGCGAGACCAGCGCGGTGTTGTCGAACTCACCGCCGCGGCTGCCGCGGCTCACCGATGCTTCGTAGATCTTCTGGCGCAGGGCGCGGTTGGCCAGGTTGGTCAGCGGCGGCTGGCCGGTGGTGTTGAGCAGGGTGATCACGTACTTGCCGTCCTGGCCGCGGGCCTTGGCGGCTTCGGCGGCGGCGGCGATCTGCTCCTTGGACAGGCCGTCCAGTTGCTTGACGTCGTCGACGGTGATCGCCGAAGCGTTCACCTCCGACTGCACGTTCTGGCTGAACTTGGTACCCAGGTTGGCCAGCTCGGCGTTCATCTCCTTCAGCTTGGCCTTGTCGGCGTCGGACAGCTTGGCGCCTGCGCGCACGTAGTTGTCGTAGTACTTCTCGACCAGGCGCACGCCTTCGGCGTCCAGGCCCAGCTGGCTGCGGGTGTCGTACAGCGCCTGGATGCGGGCGAACAGCTTGCCGTTCAGCGCGATCGCATCGCTGTGCGCGGCGAACTTCGCCGAGTAGTCGGCCTGCAGCTTCTTGCGGGTGTCGTTGGTGTCGGCACCGACCAGGCTGAAGAACACGGTGGTCGCGCGGTCGAGGATGTCACCGCTCTTTTCCAGGGCGATGATGGTGTTGTCGAAGGTCGGCTTGGCCTTGTTGTTGGCGATGGCCTCCACTTCCTTCAGCTGCTGCGCCATGCCGGCGTCGAAGGCCGGGGCGAAGTCGCTGTCCTTGATCTTGTCGAACTGCGGGAAGTGCAGCGGCAGCGGGCTTTCGGCGAAGAACGGATTGGCCTGCTGGGCGGTGCTGCTGGCGGCCGGGGTGGCGGCGCCGGCCGAGAAGGCGGGCAGGGCAAGGCCGAGGGACATGGCCACGGCAAGGGCAAGGCGGGTGGTCAAGGCAGGAACTCCGGTAAGGCAAACAAGGGCCCGAGGGTAACCCGGCCGGCGGCGCCCGCACTTGTGTCAAAAGGCATGTTGCCGCGGCCGGGCGCGGGTACCATGCATTCACCGCCCACGGTTCACCGCCATGACCACTGCCTACGATTTCAGCTTCCGCGACCTCGACGGCCAGCCACAGGCCCTCGCCGGGTACCGGGGTCACCCGCTGTTGCTGGTCAATGTCGCCAGCCGCTGTGGCTTCACCCCGCAGTACACCGGGCTGGAACAGCTGTGGCAGGAGTATCGCGAGCGTGGCCTGGTGGTGATCGGCTTCCCATGCAACCAGTTCGGCGCGCAGGAGCCGGGGGACGCCGCGCAGATCCGCCAGTTCTGTTCGCTGGATTATCCGGTCAGCTTCCCGCTTTCGGAGAAGATCGAGGTCAACGGCGAGGGGGCTGATCCGTTGTGGGTATGGCTGTCACGCGAGAAGCGCGGCCTGCTGGGTAGCGCCCGCATCAAGTGGAATTTCAGCAAGTTCCTGGTCGATCGCCAAGGGCGGGTGGCTGCGCGCTTTGCGCCAACCACCAGGCCGGAACAGCTGCGCAGCGCGATCGAAGCGCTGCTGTGAAGGGGGGAGTGCCGGCCGCTGGCCGGCAATCCCGGAGCGCACGGAGAGCCGGCCGGCGGCCGGCTGCCGTTGCAGATCATTTCTCGACGAACGCGCGCTCGAACACGTAGTGACCCGGCTGGCCGATGCGCGGCGAGACCTGGAAGCCGCGGGCATCGAGCACGCTGCGCAGATCAGCCAGCATCTGCGGGCTGCCGCAGATCATCGCGCGGTCGTTTTCCGGGCTCAGCTCCGGCAGGCCGAGGGTGCGCTGCATCTGGCCGCTTTCCATCAGCTGGGTCAGGCGGCCCTGGTTGGCGAACGGCTCGCGGGTGACGGCCGGGTAGTACAGCAGCTTGTCGCCGATCATCTCGCCCAGGAACTCGTGCTCACGCAGTTCCTTCTCGAAGTAATCGCGGTAGGCCAGATCCTTCTCGTAGCGCACGCCGTGGCAGAGGATCACCTTCTCGAAGCGCTCGTAGGTCTCCGGGTCCTTGATGACCGACAGCCACGGCGCCATGCCGGTGCCCGTGCCCAGCAGGTACAGGTTCCTGCCCGGGTGCAGGTCGCTGATCAGCAGGGTGCCGGTGGGCTTCTTGCCGACCAGCACCTTGTCGCCCGGCTTGATGTGCTGCAGGCGCGAGGTCAGCGGGCCGTCCTGCACCTTGATGCTGAAGAACTCCAGGTGCTCTTCCCAGTTGGCGCTGGCGATGGAATAGGCGCGCAGCAGCGGCCGTGCCTCGGTTTCCAGGCCGATCATCACGAACTGGCCGTTCTCGAAGCGGAAGCCGCTGTCGCGGGTAGTGGTGAAACTGAAGTAGGCATCGGTCCAGTGACGGACCTCAAGCACCGTTTCGGCGCCGAAAGCGGAGGACATGGGCGTATCTATCGAAAGTCGTCGGGGTTGATTCTATCTCAAATGAGATGGGTTCTCATTGGGCGGAACGAGAGGCGTTCTCAGCGGTAACCCGCCGCCTGCAGCTCGAACAGCTCGGCGTACCGTCCTCCCTGGGCCATCAGCTGCGCATGGGTGCCGCTGGCCTCGATGCGGCCATCGGCCAGCACCAGGATGCGATCGGCCATGCGTACCGAAGAGAAACGGTGGGAAATCAGCACTGCCGTACGATTATCCGCCAGCTCCCTGAACCGCTGGAACACTTCGAACTCACTGCGCGCGTCCAGCGCTGCCGTTGGCTCATCCAGGATCATCACCTGCGCATTGCGCATCCACGCGCGGGCAATGGCGATCTTCTGCCACTGGCCACCGGACAGGTCCACGCCCTGCTTGAAGCGGCGCCCGATCAGCTGGTCGTAGCCGCCGGGCAGGTCGTCGATCACTTCCTCGGCCATGCCTCGTCGCGCGGCATCGGCGATTCTTGCCTGGTCGTCCATCGCCTCGACCTGGCCGACGCCGATGTTCTCGCCGGCGCTGAGGTTGTAGCGCACGAAGTCCTGGAAGATCACCCCGAGGTTGGCGCGCAGGTCGTCCAGGTCGTAGTCGCGCAGGTCGCGGCCGTCGAGCAGGATGCGGCCTTCGTCCGGCTCGTACAGCCGTGCCAGCAGTTTCACCAGCGTGGTCTTGCCCGCGCCGTTCTCGCCGACCAGGGCCAGCACTTCGCCGGCCTGCAGCTGGAAATCGAGGTGGCGCACCGCCCACTGTTCGGCATCGGGATAGCGGAAGCCGACGTTCTCGAACACGAAGCCCTGGCGGATCGGCTGCGGCACGCGTATGGCGCCTTCACGCGAGTGGATTTCCGGCTCGATCTGGAAGAACGAGAACAGGTCGTCCAGGTACAGCGCCTGGCTGGCCACCTGCGAGAAGCCGATCAGCAGGCCTTCCAGCAGCTGGCGCAGGCGCAGGAAGCTGCCGGCAAGGAAGGTCAGGTCGCCGATCGAAAAGTCGCCGCGCACCGTGCGCCAGGCAATGTAGGCGTAGGCGGTGTAATACCCCAGCGTGCCCAGCGCAGCCAGCAGCGTGCCCCAGAACGCGCGGCGCCGGGCCAGTGCACGGTTGGCCTGGAACAGCGCCACCGACAGCCGCCGGTAGCGTTCCACCAGGAAGCGGTGCAGGTTGTAGATCTTCACTTCCTTGGCCGTTTCCACGCTGGCACCGAGCTGGCGCAGGTAGTCGAGCTGGCGGCGCTCGGGCGTCCACTGGAAGTTGAGGCTGTAACCGGCCGCATTGAAGTGCGATTCACCGATGAAGGCCGGCACCAGTGCCAGCACCAGCAGCAGGATCAGCCACGGTGCGTAGACCAGCAGGCCAACGGCGAGGCTGGCCACGGTGATCGCGTCCTGGACCTGGCCGAACAGCTGGCTCATCAGGTTCATCCGGCCCATGGTCTGGCGCCGCGCACGGTCCAGCTTGTCCTGCAGGTCCGGGCCCTCGAAGTCCTCCAGATCCAGCGTCGCCGCGTGTTCCATCAGCCGGATGCTGGTGACGTTGGCGAACAGCTCGGAGAGCAGGGCATCGGCGTAGCTGACCAGCCGGCCGAGCAGGTCCGAGGCGATGGCCAGGCCGAATTCCAGCGCCAGCAGGCCCAGCAGCGGATTCAGCACGCCGCTGGACAGCGCTTCGCCCAGCGGCGGGAAGCCCGCGTCGTGCTGGCTCAGGTGCAGGGCGCTGTCGATGATCAGCTTGCCGACGTACAGCATCGCCACCGGCAGCAGCGCGCGGATCAGGCGCAGCCCGAGGCTGGCCAGGGTGAGCGCGGGACTGGTCTTCCAGACCATGCGCAGGAACGGCGGCAGGTTGCGCATCGCCCTGAAGCGCTGGCGCAGGCTGGGTTTCTTCGCGGCGGCAGCGCCAGCGGTGGGGGTAGCAGGCATGCGCGTATTGTGCGCGCCTGATACGTGCAGAGGGGGTCAGTGCAGGCGTGTGGCCGGCACCGGGGTCAGATCCCTTTGCGCGGCAAAGGGCTCTGACCCCAGCGACCCACAGCGGGTCAGGGCCCTTCGCGAAGCGAAGGGATCCGACTCTCCCGCATCCACGCATGGCGTGGATCTACCGTGTCGACCAAGGTCGACACCTACCAGCAGCACCGATGAACTGTCGAAGGCGGGGTGGGTCAGGCCGGCAGCGGCGGCAGCAACCCCGCACCGAGGCGGTTCCAGGCATTGATCACCGCGATGCCCATGCTCAGGTCACTGATGCCCTTCTCATCGAAGTGCGGCGCCAATGCATCGAACGCCGCCTGCGACGGCGCGCCGTCGGTCAGCCGGGTCAGTGCCTCGGCCCAGCCCAGCGCCGCGCGCTCGCGTTCGTCGAAGAAGCGGCTCTCGTGCCATGCCGGCAGTGTGTCCAGCTTGCGCGGCTCGATGCCGCCCTTGCGCAGCGCCGTGCCGTGCATGTCCATGCAGTAGCCGCAGCCGTTGAGCTGCGACACGCGCAGGAACACCAGTTCCATCAGGGTCGGATCGATCGAGCTGTCATGCACCGCCTGGCTGGTGGCCAGCAGGCCCTTGAAGGCCTCGGCGGCCAGGCGGGTGTAGGGGACGCGGGGAGAAGTGTGATTGGACATCGGGGGCTCCACGGCGGCCACGATGGCCGCCTTTCACTACCAGGACGCCGCAGCGTCGCCGCGCGTGACAACCTTCGGCAACTTTTCCGGATTCAACACGCTGTACACGTTGGCGATGCGGCCATCGACCACCTCGATGGTGGTGACCGAGTGCAAGCGATCACCCACAAAGCGCAGGATCGCCGGCTCGCCGTTGACGTAGCCCAGCTGCGCCGGATGCACCGCGCCGCGGCGGGCAATGGCCCAGAACAGGCGACCGATGCGCTCGGCGCCCAGCAGCGGGCGCACCGCTGCGGTGACCACGCCGCCGCCGTCGGACACCAGCAACGCGTTGGTGTGCAGCAGGGCCTGGATCGCCTCGCTGTCGCCGCGCTGCGAGGCATCCATGAAGCGCGCCAGCAGCTGCCGGTGCTGGCTGGCATCGGCGTTGAAGCGCGGCCGTCCGGCCTGCAGGCGCTGCCGGGCACGGTGCACCAGCTGCCGGCAGTTGGCCTCGCTGTGGCCGATCAGCTCGGCGATCTCGCGGTAGTCGTGGTCGAAGGCCTCCTTCAGCAGGAAAGCGGCGCGTTCCTCGGGGCCGAGCTGTTCAAGCAGGGTCAGGAAGGCGACCGAAACGTCGTCGGCCAGGGCATGCAGCTGGGCCGGGCCGGGCGCCGGGTCGGGCTCCAGGGTGACCGCCAGCGGCTCGGCCAGCCATGGGCCGACGTAGTGCACGCGCTCGCGCTTGGCCGCGCGCAGCCGGTCCAGGCCGAGCCGGGTGGTGGTGGTGACCAGCCAGGCTTCGGGGTCGCGGATGGCCGCCGGGTCGGCGCCGGACCAGCGCAGCCAGGCATCCTGGACCACGTCTTCGGCGTCGGCGCGGCTGCCAAGCAGGCGGTAGGCCAGGGCCATCAGGCGCGGGCGGTGGGTCTGGAAAGCGGTTTCGGCGTTCATGTGGGCAGGGACGCCGCAGTGGCGCGTGGCGTGACAGAGCGTCGGGGGAATCTTGCCGGCCAGCGGCCGGCACTACCACCCCGGGGCCGGGGGGAGGGGGTAAAATGGGCGGATTACCCCCGCCAGCCTCGAGCAAGCGAGCAAGACGTGACATCGATCAAGCAGGAAGACCTCATCCAGTCCATCGCCGACGCGCTGCAGTACATCTCGTACTACCACCCGGTCGACTACATCAAGAACCTCGCCGCCGCTTACGAGCGCGAGGAGTCGCCGGCCGCGAAGGAAGCGATGGCCCAGATCCTGATCAATTCGCGGATGTGCGCCGAAGGCCACCGTCCGATCTGCCAGGACACCGGCATCGTCACCGTGTTCCTGGAAATCGGCATGGACGTGCGCTGGGACGACGCCACCATGGGCGTGGAAGACATGGCCAATGAAGGCGTGCGCCGTGCCTACATGCACCCCGACAACAAGCTGCGCGCTTCGGTGCTGGCTGATCCGGCCGGCAAGCGCATCAATACCAAGGACAACACCCCGGGCGTGGTCAACGTCAAGGTGGTGCCGGGCAACAAGGTCGACGTGATCGTCGCCGCCAAGGGCGGTGGTTCGGAAGCGAAGACCAAGTTCGCCATGCTCAACCCGTCCGACTCGATCGTCGACTGGGTGCTGAAGACCGTGCCGACCATGGGCGCCGGCTGGTGCCCGCCGGGCATGCTCGGCATCGGCATCGGTGGCACCGCCGAGAAGGCGATGCTGCTGGCCAAGGAAGCGCTGATGGAGCCGATCGACATCACCGAGCTGCAGGCCCGTGGTGCGTCCAACCGCATCGAAGAGCTGCGCCTGGAGCTGTACGAGAAGGTCAACGCGCTGGGCATCGGTGCGCAGGGCCTGGGTGGCCTGACCACCGTGCTCGACATCAAGATCAACGACTACCCGACCCACGCGGCCAACCTGCCGGTGGCGATGATCCCGAACTGCGCGGCCACCCGCCATGCGCACTTCACCCTCGATGGCAGCGGCCCGGTGATGCTGGACCCGCCGTCGCTGGAAGACTGGCCGAAGCTGACCTACGACGCGTCCAAGGGCACCCGCGTGGACCTGGACACGATCACGCCGGAAGACGTGGCCAGCTGGAAGCCGGGCCAGACCCTGCTGCTCAACGGCAAGTTGCTGACCGGCCGCGATGCCGCGCACAAGCGCATGGTCGACATGCTCAACAAGGGCGAGCAACTGCCGGTCGATCTGAAGGGCCGCTTCATCTACTACGTCGGCCCGGTCGATCCGGTGCGCGACGAAGTGGTGGGCCCGGCCGGCCCGACCACCGCCACCCGCATGGACAAGTTCACCGAGCAGGTGCTGGCACAGACCGGCCTGCTGGGCATGGTCGGCAAGGCCGAGCGCGGCCCGGCCGCGATCGAGGCGATCAAGAAGCACAAGTCGGCCTACCTGATGGCCGTCGGTGGCTCGGCCTACCTGGTGTCCAAGGCGATCAAGGCCGCCAAGGTGGTTGGTTTCGCTGACCTGGGCATGGAGGCGATCTACGAGTTCACCGTGCAGGACATGCCGGTGACCGTGGCAGTCGACTCCACCGGTGAATCGGTGCACAAGACCGGCCCGCGCGAATGGCAGGCCCGCATCGGCAAGATTCCGGTGGTGGTGGAGTAACTCCCCGCACGCTTCGGTCCAGACAACGGCGCCCGTGTGGCGCCGTTGTTGTATCCGGGGGGGGGATTAACGCGCCTGTAGCCCTTGCTCTGCTACGGTCGGCACACCCTCGCACAGGACGTGTCCATGGCCCTGCATCGATTCATCGTGGTAGGCATGCTGCTGGCGCTGGCCGGCTGCAACACCCCAGCGTCGTACGAAGGCGCGGATTTCCCTGCATCGGCGCAGTGCCGCGTGCAGTGCCAGGCCGGCTATCGCAGCTGCATGGCGCAGAATGACTCTCTCGGCAGCCGCCAGAGCAATTGCGAGCAGCGGATGGTGCCGGCGCCGGACAAGCGCTGCAAGGACGTGGACAACCCGGACCTGCGCCATGCCTGCGAACTGAAGACGCATGACTGTACGATGCGCGCGCCGATGATGTCCTGTGGCGAACGCCGGGATTCCTGCATGAGCAGCTGCGGCTGAGCAACGATCGTGCGCGCGGGCGCATAATCGGCTGATCCACCTGTACAGGATCTTCTGCATGAGCACCACGCTGTATGGTTCGACCAGTACCGCCGCGCTGGTGGTGCACTGGCTGCTGATCGAGCTGGGCATCGAGCATGAACTGGTGCTGCTGGATTTCGACGCGCGCGAGCACAAGTCGGCGCAGTACCTGGCGCTGAATCCGGCCGGTGTGGTGCCGACCCTGCTGATCGATGGCCTGGTACTGACTGAAGCGGCGGCCATTGCGTTGTACCTGGCTGATCGCCATCCGGACGCCAACCTGCTGCCCGCACTGGGCACGCCGCAGCGCGCCGATGCCTACCGCTGGATGTTCTGGTGTGCCAATACGCTGCAGCCGGCCTATCGAGCCTGGTTCTATCCACGCGAAATGGCGGGCGAGGCGAATATCGAGGCCAGCCGCGGGATGGCACGGCAGCGCCTGGAAGCGGCCTGGCAGCATGTGGCCGCGCACCTGCATGCACATGGCCCCTACCTGCTGGGCGCCACGCCCTGCGTGGTCGACTACATGCTGGTGATGCTGATGCGCTGGTCGCGCAACATGCCCAGGCCTACCGATACCTGGCCGGTACTGAAGGCGCACGCCACGTTGATGAAGGCGCGCCCGGCGTTCGCCGAGGTGTACCGCCGCGAAGGCATCACCGACTGGCTGTAAGCCAGCCGGGGAGGAGGGCATCCGGGTAGAAGAGGGCGCTGGGGTAGAGTCGACTGTCAGTCGACTATCGCACGCAGTGCGGGCTTTTCCGCGGATGCATATGAAGGGTGGGGAGGGAGTCGACTGACAGTCGACTCTACCAACACGCTCCGCTACGCGACGGCGGTGCGGACTACAGGATCTCCAGCACTGTTTCCGGTGGACGGCACAGGCGTGTGCCCTTGTCCGTGCGCACCACGGGGCGGTTGATCAGTCGCGGGTGTTCGGCCATCGCGGCCAGCAGCGTGGCCTCGTCCGCACCTTCCAGGCCCAGTTCGGCGAACTGCGCTTCCTTGCTGCGCACCAGATCACGTGCGCTCAATCCTGATTCGGCCAGCACCTGGCGCAGCGTGGCCACATCGGGTGGATTGCCGAGGTACTCGATCACCACTGGATCAAAGCCGGCATCACGTATCAGCTTCAATGCGCCGCGCGAGTTGCTGCAGGCCGGGTTGTGCCAGATCGTCACGGGCATCAGAACCACTCCAACAGCGACACGCCCACGCCCACGTAGGTGGCCTTGTGGTTGTAGTCGATCAGGCTTTCGCCATAACCGTCGAACACCTGCACATGCCCGCGCAGCAGGTTGCTGATCGGGAAACCGTAATCCAGCTGCAGGGCACCGTGCGAGCGGCTGCCGGTGCGCAGCGAATGGCGCGCCATCAGCGAGACTTCGTGGCCGTTGCGGTTCCAGGTCAGGGTCGCATCACCGCGGCCCATGTAATCCTCGATGTCCGGGTTGTTGTCGTCGCTGCGGGTCTCGGGAATGCGGTACCAGGGGCGCAGCACCAGCGCCCAGTTCTCGCGGTCCAGGCCGATGTTGAGCATCACCCGGTTCCAGCTGCGCGAAAGCGGGTCGGCGCGGCCGTTGGATTGGTGGTTCAGCGCGATGCCGGTCATGCGCCCGCGCCAGCCACCGATCGAGTAGCCGTTGCGGAACACCATCATCACTTCCGGCTCGTAATTGGTTTCGCGGAACGGGCGCGAATCCTCGCCGTTGTAGGCCTGCCAGCGCGAGCTCTGGGTGTAGCCGGCCCAGATGTCGCCGTTGTCGCCGAACAGGTTCTCGGCGATCTTGGTCTTGAAACTGATCTGGAACTTCAGCTCGGCACTGTCCAGCACCTGCGGCGTGGTGACCGTGTTGGCCGGGTTCGGCGAATGCGGCGTGGTGTTGCGATCGCTGGTCCAGAACGCCGGCAGCAGGTACACCGGTTTGTAGGCGCGCAGCTGGAACGGGCCCAGCTTGGAGTCCTCGGCCAGTTCCCAGCGGCTGTCCAGCAACGAACCGCGGCCAGCATTGGCCAGTGCGCTGTCAGGGGCTGCTGGACGGAACAGATCGCTGACCCGCTCGCGCAGCTTCTCTTCGCCCTGGCTCACGCGTGCAGTCTGGCGTTCTTCGCGACGGGCCTGCGCGGCCGCCTCGGCCGCAGCGTCGGCCTCGGCAGTGGCCTGCGGGGTACGGCCGAACTGGCGGTCATAACAGGCCAGGCGGGCAGCATCGGTGGTAATCGCCGCGCACGCGGCCGGCGAGGCTTCGGCGCTGGGCGCGAACTCCTGCGCGGCCAGCGGCGCACTGGCCAGGGCCAGCGCCAGCGGCGCGAGACGGGGAAGCAGCGGAGACAGGGTCATTGCAGCAGGCCCTTAGGTGAATACGGGAATCGCACAGTGTGGCGGCTGCACCGGTTCACGGCCAGCCCCCACGGTTTATGCACGGGCACCGCGTGCGCGCGGCGTGAAGGCAGTGCGGGTTACAGGAACCAGGCGAAGGCGAACAGGCCGAGCATCGCGATCACCACGGCCAGTTTCAGCGCCAGGCCGAGCAGGATACCGAGCCAGGTGGCCAGGCCTACCTTGGTCGAGCGCCCCAGTTCGCGGGTGTGCCAGTACTCGCCGGCCAGGGCGCCGATCAGGGGGCCTGCAAAGAGGCCGATCGGCATGAAGAACAGGCCGACGATGCTGCCGACGAACGTACCCCACAGTGCCTTGCGGCTGGCACCGACCCGCTGCGCACCCACCACCGTGGCCAGCACGTCCACCAGCAGCGAGAGGACGGTCAGTACGCCCAGCGCGACCAGGGTCGGCCAGCCGACGTGGGTGAAGCCGTCCGCCCAGGCCGCCAGCAGCAGTCCGATGAACACCAGCGGGATGCCGGGCAGGGCCGGCAGGATGATTCCGGCGATGCCGACAAGGACAAAAATGACCGCTAGCAGATATAAGATGAATGAGAGTCCCATGCTGTCCCGTATGGTCGCCGTTTTGGGGTTGACAGTGAAAGATTTTGCCAGTTGCTTTTTCGTTTTGGGCGGGTTAAGTTGCAGTCGCTGAGCTTGGCAAGGTCACCGTGGATCGTGGCCTGATGAAGCAAGATCTTCCCGATCCGCTGCATCGATGCACCTCGCTTCCCCCTTGCTTGTCAGCCGCCCACCAGGCGTTTCCAACAACAAGAGAGAGTCACCAGGGAGTTAGTGAGATGTCTGATCGCGAGACCGGTACCGTCAAGTGGTTCAACGATGCAAAGGGCTTCGGCTTCATCAGCCGTGAAAACGGCGAAGACGTGTTCGTGCACTTCCGTGCCATCCAGACCCAGGGCTTCAAGAGCCTGAAGGAAGGCCAGAAGGTCACCTTCACCGTCGTGCAGGGCCAGAAGGGCCTGCAGGCCGACGCCGTGCAGCCGACCTGATCGCGCTGCAAGCCGTCACATGAAAAAGGCCCGCGCAAGCGGGCCTTTTTCTTTGCCGCCGGCCCGGCGCAGGTCAGCGCAGGATGACCTTGCCGTTGACCACGCGCACGTAGGTGTTTTCACGGATGCCGCCGAGGTCGCGCTGGTTGACCACGATGGTGCGGCCATCGTCCATGCGCACGCTGATGTCGTAGGTATCGCTGGTCACGTTCTTCTGGATCTGGTTGCCGGCCAGCGCGCCACCGACCGCGCCTGCGGCCGCAGCGATGTTCTTGTTGCCACGGCTGCCACCGGTGTGATCGGAGATCTCATGGCCGGCCACGGCACCGACGATGCCGCCGAGGATGGCGCCGGTCGCGCTGGGCGCGGTGCGGCCCGACGGCACGGTGTTGATGCGGGTCACGATGCCACAGTCAGCGCAACGGCCCTGGTTGTAACCGCCGTTGTTGCCGTAGCCACCATTGTTGTAGCCGTTGTTGTAACCACCGCCACCGTAGCCGGGCGAGGTGGCACAGCCAGCCAGGGCGAGGGTAGCGATGGCGCTGGCGGCAATGAGCTGGATCTTCATGGAGCGTCTCCTGGCCGTGAAGGCGGGTGTGTTGGGTGGTACTGCGTCATGCAGCAGGGTGGACGAATCCTCTCCTTTCGAACGTGAACAAGGTGCCAACCAGGTGTGCCTTGCCCGGCTACAGGATGAATGCGCGTCAGCGGAAGTCCTGGTGGCAGGCGCGGCAGTCGGCCTGCACGGTTTCCACGACCTTGGCCAGGGCGGTGCAGTCACTGGGCGGAGCCGCCAATGCGGCGTTGAGGTTGCCGCGCAGCTGGCTGGCGTGCTGCTGGAACCGGCCGTTGTCCTTCAGCCCGGGAAAGGCCAGGTCGAGGTCGTTGGACAGAAGGCGCAGGGCCTGCAGCCGCGGCACGCTGTCGGCCAGGCTGCAGCGGTTCTGCTGCTGGGCCTGCTGCAGCAGCTGCGCTTGCCGCTCCATCACCTGCATCAGGCTGTCCGGGAACGGGTCGCGGCGGGCCTGCAGGGCGCGGCCGACCATGACCGTGGCGACCAGGCCGATCAGCAGGCCCAGGCACAGCACGAACAGGTACCGCTGGGCAGTGGACGGGCGGCGGGGCGGGCTGGCGTTCATGGCGGGCTCTCCTGGCGTGCAACGGTGGGTTCGATGCCGGCGCGCTGTAGGCGCTGGCGCCTGCACGTTAAAATAGCCGCATGAACGAACAGGTCAAACAACGCTTCGCCGGCATCGAACGGCTGTATGGCGTAGGTGCGCTCGAGCGCCTGCAGGGCAGCCGCGTGGCGGTGGTGGGCATGGGCGGGGTCGGCTCGTGGGTGGTGGAAGCGCTGGCGCGTTCGGCGGTCGGCCACCTGACCCTGATCGACGCCGATGACATCTGCGTGTCCAACACCAACCGGCAGCTGCCGGCGATGGAAGGCAACTACGGCCGCAACAAGGCCGAGGCGATGGCCGAGCGTTGCCGTGCGATCAACCCGGACATCGAGGTCGATGCCGTGCAGGCATTCCTGACCGTGTCGAACATGGCCGAGTTGCTGGACCGTGGCTTCGACCTGGTGATCGATGCCTGCGACAGCTTCCGGGTGAAGGTCGAGACGATCGCCTGGTGCCGTCGCCGCAAGCTGCCGCTGCTGACCGTGGGGGCTGCCGGTGGTCGCACCGATCCGACCCTGGTGCGCATCCGCGATGTCTCGCGCACCGAGCATGACGCCATGCTGGCGCTGATCCGCAAGAAGCTGCGCAGCGAGTTCAATTTCCCGAAGAATGCCAAGCGCTATTTTGGCGTACCGGCGGTGTACTCGCTGGAAAACGTGAAGTATCCGCAGGCCGATGGCAGCGTCTGCGGCATCCGCCCGAACCTCGGTGCGGATGCTGCATTGAAACTGGACTGTGGCGCAGGCCTCGGTGCGGCAACCCACATCACCGGTGCCTTCGCCTTTGCGGCGGTCGGCAAGGCGCTTGAAATGCTGCTGGAGCCGAAGAAGGTGAAGGCCGAAGTGGTCGAGTCCAGCGAGGTGTGATGGATCGTGCCGGCCAGCGGCCGGCACCTGCCCGTTACATTGCCGGCAGCGCGAACAGGCGCCGCGCATTCTCCGTCGTGGCCTGGGCCACCGCGTCCAGCTCCATCCCGCGCAGTGCGGCCACGTGGCGGGCGATGACTGCCAGTCGCGCTGGTTCGTTGCGCTGGCCGCGGATGCCGGCGTCAGGCTGGTCGGGCGCGTCGGTCTCCAGCAGCAGCTGTTCCAGCGGCATCCCGCGCACCAGGCGCTGCAGCCGTTGCGCGCGATCGTAGGTCAGCGGACCACCGAGACCGAGCAGGAAGCCTTGCCGATGTAGTTGCGCGGCCTGTTCCGGGCTGCCGGAAAAGCTGTGCACCACGCCGCGCAGGCCGCCGACGCGACGGATCGCGGCAATGACCGCATCCACCGCGCGTCGCGCATGCACGATCACCGGCAGCTCGAACTCGCGGGCCAGTTGCAGCTGGCCGATGAAGTACGCCTGTTGCGCCTCTGCATCCAGTCCCTCGACGAAGAAGTCCAGCCCGCATTCGCCGATCGCGCACGGGCGTTCGCGAACGATCCATTCGCGCAGCAGCGGCAGATGGTCGGGCCGGTGCTCGGCCAGGAACATCGGATGCAGGCCGTAGGCCGGGTACAGCCCCGGTGCCTGCCGGCAGACCTCGCGCAGCTTCGGCCAGCTGGCGGCCGTGACGGCCGGTACCACCTGCTCGCGCACACCCGCGGCGCCCGCGCGCTCGATCACCGCCGTGCGGTCAGCATCGAATTCACTGGCATCCAGATGGCAGTGGCTGTCGACCAGCGGAATCAACGCTGTTCCAGCGGCGGCGGGGCCGGGACTGTATTGCGGCTCTTCCAGTTGGCCAGCAGCAGGGTGCCGAAGCCCAGTACCAGCTCGTCGACGAACGGAATCGGGTCGGGAATGAACAGGGTCAGCACGAACAGGCCGGCGGTCAGCTTGAACAGGGTGGGGTAGCGCAGCCGGCGGGCCCATTGCAGTACCGGCAGCAGCATCGGGTTGGCCATGGCGTGGATCCTCGTGGGGAATATGCAAACGCTACCACGGGCCCAGCATTTCCCGATGCTGAATGGGTTACAGGAATGAGCAGGAAATGTGGAGATTCCGTTCAGGCAGTGCATGCTGCAATCTGGGCCGAGAACGTTGCGGATGGTCCGCAAGGAGCAGGTCATGAAAAGCACAACTACAACTGTCCTGGTCGCAGCGGGCGCGCTGCTGGTCGGTGGCATCGCCACCGCCGCCTTCATGAAGAGTGGCGACAAGTCGCCTGATTCCATCAGCGCCGGAACCCCCAACGGTGAATCGCGGCTGGTTGACGGCAATGCCGTTGACGATGGCGCGCGTGGTGACAAGCTCGACCCGTCTGCACCGCGCGGGCTGGAATACGCCGACGTGCTGAAGGTCGACCCGATCACCGAGAAGCAGAAGGCCTACGCCACCGTGATCGGCACCGATCCCGTGCGCGAGACCTCCACCACCCAGACCCCGCACGAGGTCTGCCAGGACGTGACCGTGCAGGAGCGCCTGCCGGAGCGTGACGGCAACGTCGGCGGCACCGTGGTCGGCGCGGTGGTCGGCGGCCTGCTCGGCAACCAGGTCGGCGGTGGCAACGGCAAGAAGGCCGCGACCGCAGCCGGTGCCGTGGCCGGTGGCTTCATCGGCAACCAGATCGACAAGCGCCACGTGGGTGGCCGCGTGGTCAACCGCACCGAGCGCCAGTGCCACACCGAGACCGCCACCTCCGAGTCGAGCCGTGTTACCGGCTACAACGTGACCTACCGCAACGAGGACGGTACCACCGGCACCATGCGCATGGCCAGCAAGCCGGGCAACCGCATCGCCATGGGCACCAATGACGTGGTGAAGGGCTACAACGTGACCTACCGCTACGACGGCGCCGAGAAGACCGTGCGCATGGACAACAAGCCGGCCAGCGATCGCCTGCCGGTGGTCGATGGCCAGCTGGTCACGCAGACCGCTGCTGCCGGCGCCACTGCGGCCACGCGCCAGTAATCCAGAATACTTGCTGTACCCGACGGGCCGGCCCATGCCGGCCCGTTTCGTTGTGAGCGCGGGCATTCATCCGTGTGGAGGCGGAATCCACCATCATGGTGGCCCCTTCGACATGGAGTCGGCATGAGCATCTTCGACCTGCGCCTGGAAACCGAGCGCCTGATCCTGCGCCCGCTGCTGCGCGAGGACTACGAACCCTATCTGGCGTTCTGCGCCGACGAGGAAACGATGCGCACCCTCGGTGGCGTGCAGCCGCCTTCGGTAGCCTGGCGCGGCTTCTGCAGCCTGGCTGGCGCCTGGCAGCTGTTCGGCTTCTCGATGTTCAGCGTGATCGAAAAATCCAGCGGGGACTGGATCGGGCGGATGGGCCCCTGGCAACCGCAGGACTGGCCGGGTACCGAGGTCGGCTGGGGCATCCGCCGCGCCAGCTGGGGCCGGGGCTATGCGCCGGAAGCGGCGGTCGCGGCGATCGACTGGGCCTTCGACACGCTGGGTTGGCACGAGGTGATCCATACCATCGCCGAGAACAACGACAACTCGCGGGCGGTCGCGCGCAAGCTGGGCAGCACGTTGCTGCGGATGGGCGAACTGCCGCCGCCGTACAACGACAAACCGATGCAGATCTGGGGCCAGTCGCGCGAACAGTGGCGGCAGCGTGCACGCTGAACGTGGCCCGGTAGTGCCGGCCGCTGGCCGGCAACCTCGTTGCAGCAGGATTCGTGCGATTGCCGGCCAGCGGCCGGCACTACCGGGGTGCCATGCTGCATCCGCGCTTGGCATTCCCTGGCGCACTTGCCAGACTGCACGCAGCCGGCCGCCGGCCGGATCCGATGGAGCAGGCAATGGTGGAAGAGCGCGTCCCGCTGACTGTGCATGGCATGTCGGTCTCGGGCAATTGCCACAAGGTCCGGCTGCTGCTTGAGCAGCTCGGCAGCCGTTACCGCTGGGTGGAAGTGGACAGTGCCCATGGCCAGACCCACACGCCCGAATTCCTGGCGCTCAACCCGAATGCCAAGGTGCCGCTGATCGTCCGCGACGACGGCCGCGTGCTGACCGAGTCCAACGCGATCCTGTTCTGGCTGGCCGAAGGCACGCCCTACCTGCCCAGCGATGGATGGGAGCGTGCGCAGGCGTTGAGCTGGATGTTCTTCGAGCAGTACACGCACGAGCCGTGCGTGGCGGTAGCGCGCTTCATCCGGGGCTGGACGGCGCCCGACTCGCCACGCCGTGCCGAACTGCCACGCCTGCACGAGCGTGCCGCCACCGCGTTGGCGGTGATGGAGCAGCACCTGCGCGAAGCGCAGTGGTTCACCGGCAGCGGATACGGCATTGCCGATATCGCCCTGTTTGCCTATACCGATGTGGCGGGCGAGGGCGGCATCAACCTGGAGCCGTTCCCGGAAGTTCGCGCTTGGCTGCAGCGGGTGCGCGCGCAGCCGCGCTTCCTGCCGATGCCGGCGGTGACCGCCGAGGTGCGCTCGCGCTTCGAGGCGGCCTGATGCCCACAGGGTAGCGCCCGGTATTGCCGGGCGGAACGCAACAACGACACGGAGGGTGTTCGATGTTCGCTGTGGTTCCGGATCCGATTCCCGCGCGCATGCGGGGGCTCAACCGCGCCGAGGTGTGCGACGTCAATTTCCTTGAGGCGGTGCGCGGGTGGCGCGGGACGCCGCGCCCGCGACCCGCGGC
The DNA here is from genome assembly GCF_059368495.1 of Stenotrophomonas sp. YJH_SMC_91. Lineage (NCBI taxonomy): Bacteria > Pseudomonadati > Pseudomonadota > Gammaproteobacteria > Lysobacterales > Lysobacteraceae > Stenotrophomonas > Stenotrophomonas sp. YJH_SMC_91. The sequence continues at coordinate 792,210 of NZ_JCAFRT010000001.1, forward strand.
AGATGCTCCGATCCTGCCCGGCAGTACGCTCACCGCTGCCGCCTTCGATGAACTGTTCGACTCGCAGCTGGCCAGCCGCCAGCTGGACCTGATGGCGCGCGTGCTGCGCGTGCAGAACAAGGTCTTCTACACCATCGGTTCGTCCGGCCATGAAGGCAACGCGCTGCTGGCGCGGGCCTGCCGGCACACCGATCCTGCCTTCCTGCACTATCGTTCCGGCGCCTTCATGGCCGAGCGTTCGCGGCAGGTGCCGGGCATCGACCCGCTGCGCGATGCGGCACTGTCCTTCGCCGCCAGCGCGGATGATCCGGCCAGCGGTGGCCGCCACAAGGTGTGGGGCAGCAAGCCATTGTGGGTGCTGCCGCAGACCTCGACGATTGCGTCGCACCTGCCCAAGGCGCTGGGCACCGCACTGGCCATCGAGAGTGGCAAGCGGCTGGGGCAGGCGCTGCCCATTCCCACCGACAGCATCGTGCTGTGCTCGTTCGGCGATGCGTCGGCCAACCACGCCACCGCGCAGGCCGCCTTCAATACCGCGATGTGGTCGGCCTACCAGAAACTACCGGCGCCGATCCTGTTCGTCTGCGAGGACAACGGTCTGGGCATCTCGGTGAAGACCCCCGATGGCTGGATCGCCGAGCGCTTCAGCCACCAGCCGGGGCTGGACTATTTCTTTGCCGATGGCCTCGACCTGGCCACCGGGCACGCCCAGGTGCAGGCGGCGGTGGAACACTGCCGGCGCACGCGGCGGCCGACCTTCCTGCATCTGCGCACCACGCGCCTGATGGGCCATGCCGGCACCGACTTTGAAGTGGAATGGCGCGCGCTGCCGGAACTGTGCGCGGCCGAGGCGCAGGATCCGCTGCTGTGCTCGGCGCAGATCGCGCTGGAATCAGGCTGGCTGGATGCGGCCGCCATCGAAGTGGCCTACGAAACGATGCGCGCGCGCTGCATGGCCGCTGCCGCCGATGCCGAAGGCAGTGCGAAGCTGCAGTCGCTGCGGGAGGTGATGGCGCCGCTGGCACCGTACACCCCTGCAGCGGTGCAGGCCGAAGCGCAGCGCGAGGTCGCTGCCGAAGCACGCGAGGCACTCTATGGCGGTGCCGAGGCATTGCCGGAACGACAGGCGCCGCGGCATCTCGCAATCCAGATCAACCATGGTCTGCAGGAGCTGCTGGCCAAGTATCCGCAGAGCCTGCTGTTCGGCGAGGACGTGGCGCAGAAGGGCGGTGTCTACACCGTCACCAAGGATCTGCTGCGCCGCTTCGGGCCGCGCCGGGTGTTCAACACCCTGCTGGACGAGACCATGATCCTGGGCATGGCGCAGGGCCTGGCCAACATGGGCATGCTGCCGATCCCGGAGATCCAGTACCTGGCCTACCTGCACAACGCCATCGACCAGCTGCGTGGCGAAGCCTGTTCGCTGCAGTTCTTCTCCAACGACCAGTACCGCAACCCGATGCTGGTGCGGGTGGCCGGGCTGGGCTACCAGAAGGGTTTCGGCGGCCATTTCCACAACGACAACTCGGTCACCGCCCTGCGCGACATCCCCGGGCTGGTGGTCGGCTGCCCATCGCGCGGCGACGATGCGGTGATGATGCTGCGCACGCTGGCGGCGCTGGCCCGGGTGGATGGGCGCGTGGCGGTGTTCCTGGAGCCGATCGCGCTGTACATGAGCAAGGACCTGCATGAGCCGGGCGATGGCCAGTGGCTGTTCGACTACCCGGCCCAGGGCCGGGCACTGGTGCCGGGCGAAGGCCGTGTTTACGGGCCGGAGGCTGGCGACCTGGTGGTCTACACCTACGGCAATGGCGTGCCGATGGCGCTGCGCGCAGCGCGGGCCATCGAACAGCAACTGGGCTGGCAGGTACGGGTGGTCGACCTGCGCTGGCTGGTGCCGCTGGATGCCGGCTTCATCGCCAGCCAGGCCGCCAGCGCACGGCGCGTGCTGGTGCTGGACGAGGGCCGCCACAGTGGAGGGGTGGGCGAGGGTGTGGTCACCGCACTGGTCGAGGCCGGTTTCGGCCACCTGCCGCTGCGCCGGGTCTGCGGCGCCGATACCTATACCCCGCTGGCAGGGGCAGCAATGTTCGGGCTTCCAAGCGACAATGCGGTGATTGGCGCCGCCCTTGAACTGGCGCAGGAACCTTGATGCATGTGTGGATTGGCGGGAATGTTGTTGCCGGCGCCGGTGGCGTCGGCCGAGGTGCTGCAGGCGCAGGTCCTGGCCATGGGCGAGGCGCTGCACCACCGCGGGCCGGATGATGGCGGAAGCTGGGTCGATGCCGGGGCAGGCATCGCGCTGGCGCACCGTCGGCTGAGCATTCTGGATCTGTCGCCGCTGGGCCACCAGCCGATGGCCTCGTCCGATGGTCGCTACGTGATGGCCTACAACGGCGAGGTCTACAACTTCGCCGCCCTGCGTGCAGAACTGGAGCCGCTGGGGCATGCCTTCCGTGGCCATTCCGACACCGAAGTGCTGCTCGCGGCGATCCTGCAGTGGGGCATGGAAGAAACCCTGCAGCGTTGCAACGGCATGTTCGCCATCGCGCTGTGGGATCGCCAGGCGCAGTGCCTGTGGCTGGCACGCGACCGCGTTGGCAAGAAGCCACTGTATTACGGCTGGGCCGGTGACACCCTGGTGTTCGGTTCCGAACTGAAAGCGCTGTGGCAGCACCCGGCGTTCGACAACGACATCGACCGCGACGCGCTGACTCTGTTGCTGCGGTTGGATTACATTCCGGCCCCGCACAGCATCCACCAGCGCTGCTACAAGCTGATGCCCGGCCGCGTGCTGCGCCTGGACGCCGAAGCCGTAGCGGCGGGTGCATCGGCGCATCGCCCGGAGCAGGCGCAGCGCCCGTACTGGGATGCGCGTGCACGCATGCAGGCGGCACTGGCTGCGCCCTTCCAGGGCCGCATCGAGGAAGCAGAGGAGCAGCTGGACGGGCTGCTGCGCGACGCGGTGGCGCTGCGCATGGTGGCCGACGTGCCGGTGGGCGTGTTCCTGTCCGGCGGTACCGATTCGTCGCTGGTGGCGGCGCTGATGCAGGCGCAGAGCGGGCAGCCGGTGCACAGCTTCAGCATCGGCTTCACCGATTCGGGCCACGACGAGGCACCGCTGGCCAGGGAACTGGCCACGCATCTGGGCTGCGACCACACCGAGCTCTACGTCAGCGGCGCGGATGCACTGGCAGTCGTGCCGCAGCTGCCGGCAATGTTCGACGAACCCTTTGCCGATGCCTCGCAGGTGCCGACCGCGCTGGTCGCCCGGCTGGCGCGGCAGGGCGTGACCGTGGCGTTGTCTGGCGACGGCGGTGATGAGCTGTTCTTCGGCTATACCCGCTACGTGCGCGCGCTGCGCAACTGGCAGATGCTGGGCCGCGTGCCGGGCCCGCTGCGACGCTGGATGGGCGCGCGCGCGCAGCACCAGGGCGAGGCCTCGCGGACCGGCGGACTGGCCGCGCTGTTGGCCGAGTCCGGCGCGCGTGGCATTGGCGACGTGTACCGCAACCGCATCTCGCGCTGGCGCGACCCCGCCGCGGCAGTGCCCGGCGCACAGGCCGCCGGCAGCTTCTACGACCTGGCCGATCCGCTGCACGGTGCCGGCACGCCGGCCGACGCGATGATGCTGGCCGATTACGTGACCTACCTGCCGGATGACCTGCTCTGCAAGGTCGACCGCACCTCGATGGCGGTCAGCCTGGAGGCACGCGCGCCGCTGCTGGACTGGCGCGTGGCCGAGTTCGCCTGGTCGCTGCCGCTGGGCTTCAAGCGCAGCGAAACCACCAGCAAGGTGCTGCTCAAGCGCGTGCTTGGCCGCTACGTGCCGCAGTCGATGGTGCACCGGCCCAAGCGCGGGTTCGGCGCGCCGGTCAGCGACTGGCTGAAGGGCGACCTGCGGCCGTGGGCCGAGGATCTGTTGCAGCCGGCGCGCCTGGAGCGCGAAGGCGTGCTGTCGGCGGCGGCGGTGCAGCCGCTGTGGCAGCAGTTCCTGGGCGGCCAGCGCAAGTGGCATACCCACCTGTGGAACGTGCTGATGTTCCAGGCCTGGCAGGCGCATTGGCGGCAGGTGCGGGCCCGCGTGACCGGGGGCTGATCTTCACCGGACGGCACGGGCCCGGCGTCTAGGCTGGGCCTCCCGAACCGTGAGGAGTATGTCCCTATGTCCGTCCCCACCATCGCTGTGTTCGTCGGCAGCCTGCGCAAGGATTCCTGCAACCGCAAGCTGGCCCATGCGCTGGAGAAGATCGCTGGCGTCCGCGCGCGCTTCCAGTACGTGCAGATTGGTGATCTACCGCTGTACGACCAGGATTTCGATGGCCAGTACCCGCCTCAGGGCACCCGGCTGAAGGATCAGGTGCGCGCCGCCGACGCGGTGCTGTTCGTGACCCCCGAATACAACCGGTCGGTGCCGGGCGTGCTGAAGAACGCCATCGACGTCGGCTCGCGCCCCTACGGTGACAGTGCGTTTGCCGGCAAGCCGGCGGCGGTGATCGGCGCCTCCATCGGCCAGATCGGCACCGCCGTGGCCCAGCAGCACCTGCGCAACAGCCTGGCCTTCCTGGACATGCACGTGCTCGGCCAGCCCGAGGCGTTCATCCATTTCAAGGACGGCCTGATCGACGCCGACGGCACGATCCACAACGAGGGCACGCAGAAATTCCTGCAGGGCTACGTGGACCGGTTCCTGGCACTGATCGCGGTGCATGTGAAGGGCGACTGAGACCGATGGGGTAGCAGCAGCCAGGCCGCGGATCGGATCCCGGCGCGCAGCGGCGGGCCCTGGCCCCACGTTCCGCTGAGCACCGGAGCCCTTGCGCTGCACGGAATCCGACCCTGGCCGCCTGATCTGCGATAATGACCCACCCGGGCGCCGCAACGGCGCCCGTCGCAGGCACTGCGACGCCCCCGCGCCAGAGTGGCCAGGCACTGGCGGATATCCCCCGTTTCTCCACGGCTTATCCACAGGCTTGTCCATGGCTGCCGGGGTCGGCGCATGCCTACACTCGTCCGGCCCACTTTTGCAGGAAACACCGCAGCATGTCCGCTCGTTCCGGCTTCCGTTCCAACCGCAGAGAGCGCGGTGATGGCTTTGATCGTGATCGCGATGAATCGCGTATCGACCAGTTGCGCGTTCCGCCGCATTCGGTGGAAGCCGAGCAGGCGGTGCTGGGTGGCCTGATGCTGGCGCCGGAGGCCTACGACCGGGTCAACGACCAGCTGACCGAGGGCGATTTCTACCGCCGCGATCACCAGATGATCTACCGCGCGATCCGTGAGCTGTCCGAGCGCGAGCGGCCGTTCGACGCGGTGACCCTGGGCGAGTGGTTCGAATCACAGGGCAAGCTGGAGCTGGTGGGCGATGGTGCCTACCTGATCGAGCTGGCGAGCACCACGCCGTCGGCGGCCAACATCGTGGCCTATGCCGAGATCGTGCGTGACAAGGCCGTGCTGCGGCAGCTGATCCAGGTCGGCACTGACATCGTCAACGATGGCTTCCAGCCTGAGGGCCGTGACAGCAGTGAGCTGCTGGCCTCTGCGGAGAAGAGCGTGTTCGCCATCGCTGAACAGGGTGCACGCGGCCGTACCGACTTCGTGGCGATGCCTGGCGCGCTGAAGGATGCCTTCGAGGAACTGCGCAACCGCTTCGAGAACGGCGGCAACATCACCGGCCTGCCGACCGGCTACAACGACTTCGATGCGATGACTGCCGGCCTGCAGCCGACCGACCTGATCATCCTCGCCGCGCGCCCGGCCATGGGCAAGACGACTTTTGCACTGAACATCGCCGAGTACGCGGCGATCAAGTCGAAGAAGGGCGTGGCGGTGTTCTCGATGGAAATGTCGGCCTCGCAGCTGGCGATGCGCCTGATCTCCTCCAACGGCCGCATCAACGCGCAGCGCCTGCGTACCGGCCAGCTGGAAGATGAAGACTGGAGCCGTGTCACCAGCGCGATCAAGATGCTGAAGGAAACCAAGATCTTCATCGACGATACGCCGGGCGTGTCGCCGGAAGTGCTGCGTTCCAAGTGCCGCCGGCTCAAGCGCGAGCACGACCTGGGCCTGGTGGTGATCGACTACCTGCAGCTGATGAGCGTGCCGGGCAACAGTGAAAACCGCGCCACCGAAATCTCGGAGATCTCGCGTTCGCTGAAGGGCCTGGCCAAGGAACTGCACGTGCCGGTGATCGCGCTGTCGCAGCTCAACCGCTCGCTGGAAACACGTACCGACAAGCGCCCGGTGATGGCCGACCTTCGCGAATCGGGCGCAATCGAGCAGGACGCGGACATGATCGTGTTCATCTACCGCGACGATTACTACAACAAGGAAAATTCGCCGGACAAGGGCCTGGCCGAAATCATCATCGGCAAGCACCGTGGTGGCCCGACCGGATCGTGCAAGCTGAAGTTCTTCGGTGAGTACACCCGCTTCGACAACCTGGCCCACGACTCGGTCGGCTCATTCGAATAACCGTAGTGCCGGCCGCTGGCCGGCAACCACCCCACGGCTTGCAAACCATTCAGAACGCCAATCTTCCGTACGTGGCGTGTAAATGACATGTAACGCGAGGCTTCTACGATTCCGCCGCTGCTGCTCTTCGACGCCGCCCTTCGGCGTCCAGCGTGCCCAAGGAATCCGCCTCCATGCCGTCCCACGCTCCGCTTCGCCGCAATCTGCTGGCCCTGCTGGTCTGTGCTTCGCTGCCGTCGCTGGCTGTCGCTGAAACCGCCCCCGCGACCGACGCGCAGTCGGCCACGACCCTCGATTCGATCTCGGTGATCGGCCGCGGCGAAGCCCGCCAGGTGCAGCGCGTGACCGCCGAGGACATGAAGGTCCTGCCGCCCGGTGCCAACCCGCTGAAGCTGCTGGCGGCCAAGCCGGGCGTGCATTTCGAATCGGCCGATGCCACCGGCGCCTACGAATGGTCCACCAGCATCAGCCTGCGTGGCTTCAACCAGAATCGCCTGGGCTACACCCTCGATGGCATCCCGCTGGGCAACATGGCCTACGGCAACAGCAACGGCCTGCACATCAGCCGCGCGGTGATCAGCGAGAACCTGGGCGGTGCGGAGGTCTCCACCGGCATTGGTGCGCTGGGTACGCCGTCCACCAGCAACCTCGGCGGCGTGTTCCAGTTCTACTCGATCGATCCGTCCACCGAATATGGGGTCGTGCTGGCACAGAGCTTCGGCAGCGACAATGCGCGCCGCAGCTATGCGCGCCTCGATACCGGCGACCATCAGGGCTTTGCCGCTTACCTGTCCGGCGTGTATTCCGAAGGCGACAAGTGGAAGGGCAAGGGCTCGCAGGAACTGAAGCAGTTCAACGGCAAGGCCACCTACAACTTCGGCACGGACAGCAGGATCACCGCGCTGTTCAACGCTTCGCGCCGCGTCGAGGCCGACTACCAGGACCTGTCGCTGGAGATGATCGATCGCCTCGGCTGGGACTGGGACAACTACGCGCCGGACTGGGATCGCGCGGTGGCTGCTGCACGCGGAAAGTACAGTGGTGGCGTCAACAGCCCGTGGGACGCCTATTACTCCGGCCACGGCCTGCGCAATGACGACGTGTCCAGCATTGCCGGTGATTTCGGCCTGAACGAGTCGATGCGCCTGAAGGTCAACGTCTACAACCACAGCAACCGTGGCCAGGGCCACTGGTTCAGCCCGTCCAATCCGTCCAACCCGGGCACCAGCCGCGAGATCCCGATCTCGATCCGCACCACCGAGTATGCGATCGACCGCACCGGCGTAACCTCGGCGTTCACCTGGAACGTGGCGGGCCACGAACTGGAGGCGGGCCTGTGGTACGAAGACAACGGCCACAGCGTGCAGCGCAACTTCTACTACATCGACGGCCCGATCACTGACGACTTCTTCCTGCGCAATCCGGACCAGCGCGTGTGGCACCAGCGCTACACCACCATCACCCGCCAGTTCTACGTGCAGGACCGCTTCCGCCTGTTCGATGACCGCCTGACCATCGACATCGGCGCGAAGTCGCCGCACACCCGCACCCGCGTGCGCACGCCGCTGGGCAGCTATGCCAACAACAGCAGCCTGACCTCGAAGAAGGGCCTGCTCCCGCAGGCGGGCTTCAACTTCAAGCTCAACGAGGGCAACGAGATCTTCGGCTCGTTCGCCAAGAACGTGGCCGCCTACGCGCTGGGCGTGGGCAGCCCGTTCAACGTGCCGCAGGCCGCCTTCGATGCCAGCGCGAAGAACCTGAAGCCGGAACAGTCGCGCACCATCGAGCTGGGCTGGCGCGGCTACGGCCAGGGCTATGAAGCCTCGGTAGCGGTGTACGACGTCAAGTTCGACAACCGTCTGCTGGCCATCGCGCAGTGCGTGGGCATCCTCGGTTGCCCGGCGCTGTTCTCCAACGTCGGTTCGGTAACCAGCCGCGGCGCCGAGGCGACCCTGCAGCTGAAGCCGATGCAGGACCTGGCCTGGTCCAACGCGCTGTCGTGGAATGACAGCACCTACGACAACGACTACGTCAACAACGGCGTGGTGCCGACCCGCGGCAAGAAGACCGTCGACACCCCGGAATGGATGTTCGCCAGCACCCTGGCCTGGACCCCGGGCCCGTGGGACCTGCGCCTGGCCGCCAACCATGTCGGCAAGCGTTACGTGACCTATACCAACGACGTGTCGGTGCCCAGCTACTGGCTGGTCAACGCTTCGGTGGCCTATGACTTCGGCACGCTCGGCCCGGCGCAGAACCTGACCGTGGCGCTGAACCTGACCAACCTGACCGACAAGCGCTACCTGTCCTCGATCAACACCAACGGCACCTACGCCGCCGACCCGACCCGCAGCCTGGCGACCATGCAGGTTGGCGCGCCGCGGCAGGTGATGGCCACCGCCACCGTGCACTTCTGATGCGCGGCCCCGTCGATCCGGAAAGCCGTCGTCGCCTGTTGCGCATGGCGTGGCAGGGCACGGGGGCGGCGATCGCACTGGCGGCGATGCCGGGGCTGGCCACGGCCGGCCCGCGCCCGCGGTTGGGGCGTGATCCGTTCACCCTGGGCGTCGCCGCCGGCGATCCGGATCCGCAGGGAGCCGTACTGTGGACGCGTCTGGCGCCGGACCCGCTCAACGGCGGCGGCATGCCATCGCGGGCGGTGCCGGTGCGCTGGTTCGTGGCCGAAGACCCGGGCATGCGCCGGCTGGTGCAGCGTGGCGTCGCCGCGGCGGTGCCCGAGCTGGCGCATTCGGTGCACGTGGAGGTCAATGGCCTGCGCCCAGGCCGCGACTACTACTACCGTTTTGCCTGCGACGGTGACGAGGAAAGCGCGGTCGGCCACTTCCGCACCGCGCCGCTGCCCGACACGCAGCTGCAGCAGCTGCGGCTGGCCCTGTGCACCTGCCAGGCCTGGAACAGTGGCTACTACCCGGTGCTGCGCGATATCGCGAAGAATGATGTCGACCTGGTGCTGCATGCCGGTGACTACCTGTACGAGTACAGCCCACTGCAGAACGCGCGTGGTCTCACGCTGGATGCGGAACGCTTCAGTGGCGAGACCGTCGGCCTGGAGCGCTACCGTGACCAGTACGCGCTGTACAAGCTCGATCCGGATCTGCAGGCCGCGCACGCCGCCCACGCGTTCGCGGTGATCTGGGACGACCACGAAGTGCAGAACGATTACTCCGGCATCCATCCGGAGAAGCCCGGCGTCTCGACGGAGGACTTTATCGTTCGCCGCGCGGCGGCCTACCGCGCGTTCTACGAACACCTGCCGATGCGTAGTACGCCTGCGGGCAACGGTGGCCTGCGCGTGCATCGGCGCCTGCGTTACGGCGATCTGGCACAGCTTGCGCTGCTCGACTGCCGCCAGTTCCGTCCGGCCAATCCCTGCGGGGTGGGCGAGTCGCCGCGCTGCGACGCTGCGTTGGATCCACGCATGAGCATGCTGGGCGTGGGCCAGGAAGCCTGGTTCGCGCAGTCGATGGCGGCCGCACGCGGCACGCGCTGGAACGTGGTGGTGCAGCAGCTGCTGATGGCGCAGCTGCGGCTGGACGGCGGCACGGCGCGAGAGCGCTTCTGGAACGATGCCTGGGACGGCTATCCCGCCGCACGCAAGCGGTTGCTGCAGGCGATGCAGGCAGGCGGGCAGGGCAATGCCATCGTGCTCGGTGGTGACTGGCATTCCACCTTCGTCAACGACCTGAAGCTGGATTTCGACGCGGCCAGCGCGCCGGTCGTCGCCACCGAATTCATCGCGCCGGCGATCAGCAGCGGCGGCGACGACACACCGTACGGGCCGTACTATGGGCCGTCGATAGCGCAGAACCCGCACATCCGCTATTTCGACGGTGACCGCCGCGGCTGGTGGAAGCTGCAGCTGAACCGGCAGACCGTGGATGCGGAGCTGCGCTTCGCCGACAGCGTGCTGCGCGCGGATGCGCCGGTGCGCACTGCGGCGCGCTTCCAGGTCACCCACGGCCGCCCGGGCGCAGTGCCGGTGTGAATCCGTTCGGTCGTGCCGACCGCTGGCCGGCAACCTGATCAATCTTCGGTTTCCCCACCACCGGATTCATCGCCCCGAGCCGGGTTTCGTCGCAAACCGTTTGCGGGCGGCCAGAGCGGGGCGCCAAGGTGTCCGCAGGCGGCAAGGTGCCGCCACAAGGAGACCGTGATGAAGACCCTGTTCGCGCTCGGTGTGTGGTGCCTGCTGTTCGTGCTGTGCTGGCCGCTGGCGATCCTCGCCCTGATCGCCTGGCCGTTCGTGTGGCTGCTGAGCCTGCCGTTCCGCCTGGTCGGCATCACCTTCTCGGCGCTGTTTGCGTTCCTGCGCGCGCTGTTCATGCTGCCCGCGCGCCTGCTCGGCGGCGGCCCGGTGGCGGCATGAGGGCTGTGTTGCTGGTCGGACTGGTCCTGTTGGCGGGCCCGGTACTGGCTGCACCTCCAGCACCGCCTTCGGTGTGGCTGGAACGCCAGCAGACCGCTGCGGCTGACGAGGCCAATGCTGCGGCGGTCTCTGCGCCGAAAGCCAAGGAGCGCTGCAGGGTCGCGAAGGAATGGAAGGTCGGCGATACGGTTGTGCAGCACAGGGTCTGCGAGGATCCACCGAAGAAGCCGGCTGGAAAGGTGTAGCGCCGAGCCCATGCTCTGCGCTACAGGGAAACGGGCAACAAAAAAACCCCGCCGAAGCGAGGTTTTTCGTATCCGGGTGATGCCGGCCAGCGGCCGGCACTACCAGCGAACGATCAGTTCGCCTTGTGGATGGCGCGCTTGCTGACCGCCATCGCCGCGTCGTGGATCACTTCCGACAGCGACGGGTGGGCGTGGCAGATGCGGGCCAGGTCATCGGCCGAACCGCTGAACTCCATGGTCAGCACGCCTTCGTGCACCAGTTCGGAGACGTTGGCGCCGACCAGGTGCATGCCGAGGATGCGATCGGTTTCGGCATGGGCCAGGATCTTCACGAAGCCCGCCGGCTCGATCATCGCCACGGCACGGCCGTTGGCGGCGAACGGGAAGCTGCCGGCCTTGTAAGGGATGCCTTCGGCCTTCAGCTGGGCTTCGGTCTTGCCGACCCACGCCAGTTCCGGCTCGGTGTAGATGACCCACGGGATGGTGTCGAAGTTGACGTGGCCCGGCAGGCCGGCGATCAGCTCAGCCACCGCGATGCCTTCCTCGAAGCCCTTGTGCGCCAGCATCGGGCCGCGCACGCAGTCGCCGACCGCCCACACGCCGTTGACGCCGGTGTGGCAGTGCGCGTCGACTTCGATCTGGCCGCGCTCGTTGATCTTGACGCCGGTGCCTTCGGCCAGCAGGCCCTTGGTGGCGGCGCGACGGCCAACGGCCACCAGCAGCTTGTCCACGGTCAGGGTCTTTTCGCCTTCAGCGTCGGTGTAGGTGACGATGACTTCCTTCTTCTTGCCCTTGCCGGTGATCTCGGTCTTGGAAACCTTGGCATTGAGCTTGATGTCCAGGCCCTGCTTCTTGAATTCCTTGGCAGCGGTCTTGGCCACTTCGGCGTCGGCAGCCGCCAGGAACTCCGGCATGGCTTCGAGGATGGTGACTTCCGCGCCCAGGCGCTTCCACACGCTGCCCAGTTCCAGGCCGATGACGCCGGCGCCGATCACCGCCAGGCGGTTCGGCACTTCGGTGAAGTCCAGGCCGCCGACGTTGTCGACGATGGTCTCGCCGTCGAACTTGGCGAACGGCAGTTCGATCGAATCCGAACCGGCCGCGATGATGACGTTGGTGCCCTTCAGCTCGACGATGGAACCGTCATGCTGGGTGACCTTGACCACGTTGCCCGGCTGCAGTTCGCCAAAACCATAATAGGCAGCGACCTTGTTGGCCTTGAACAGCATGCCGATGCCGCCGGTGAACTGCTTGACGATCTTGTCCTTGCGGCCAACCATCGCCTCGACGTCGATCTTGGCATCCTTGAAGCTGATGCCGTGGTCGCCAAAGATGTGGCCCATGTTCCAGAACTGGCGCGAGGAATCCAGCAGCGCCTTGGACGGGATGCAGCCCACGCGCAGGCAGGTGCCGCCGAGGGCCGGCTTGCCGTCCTTGCCCAGCGCCGCGTCGATGCAGGCGGTCTTCAGGCCCAGCTGGGCCGCGCGGATGGCAGCGTGGTAACCGGCCGGGCCGGCACCGATGACGACGACGTCGAATTGTTCAGCCATTGAATTATTCCTTGATGCATTACCAGAACCCCTCCGCGCAGGCGCGGAGGGGCGGGAGGTGTCTTACAGGCCGAACAGCATGCGGCCCGGGTTTTCCAGCTGGTTCTTGATGTCCACCAGGAACTGCACCGAATCCTTGCCGTCGATGATGCGGTGGTCGTACGACAGCGCCAGGTACATCATCGGCGCGATCACGACCTGGCCGTTCTGGGCGATCGGACGCTCCTTGATGGCGTGCATGCCCAGGATGGCGCTCTGCGGCGGGTTGATGATCGGGGTCGACAGCAGCGAACCGAAGGTGCCGCCGTTGGTCACGGTGAAGGTGCCGCCCTGCAGTTCATCCAGGCCCAGCTTGCCGTCACGCGCCTTCTTGGCGTAGTCGGCGATGGTCTTCTCGATGTCGGCGAACGACATGCGCTCGACATTGCGCAGGACCGGGGTGACCAGGCCCTTTTCGGTCGAGACGGCGATCGAGATGTCCGAGTAGCCGTGGTAGATGATGTCGTCGCCGTCGATCGAGGCGTTGACCAGCGGGAAGCGCTGCAGCGCGTTGGCGGCGGCCTTCACGAAGAAGCTCATGAAGCCCAGCTTGATGCCGTGGGCCTTGACGAACTCGTCCTGCAGTTCCTTGCGCGCCGCCGACACCTTGGACAGGTCGACTTCGTTGAAGGTGGTCAGCATGGCGGTGGAGTTCTTCGACTCCATCAGGCGCTCGGCAATGCGCTTGCGGATGCGGGTCATCGGCACGCGCTCTTCCGGACGTGCACCACCGGCCTTGCCGGCGCCGCCGTTGCGGGCGAAGTTGACGATGTCTTCCTTGGTCACCGCGCCGCGACGGCCGGTGCCGTCGACGTCGGCCGGGTTCACGCCTTCGGTGATGGCGGTGAAGCGGGCGCCCGGCGGCAGCGCATCGGCGGCCGACTTGGCGGCCGGGGCCGGGGCGGCGGCCGGAGCAGCAGCGGCCGGGGCAGCGGCTGCAGCCGGAGCGGCTTCGGCAGCCGGAGCCGGGGCAGCAGCCACGGCGCCTTCCTCGATGATCGCCACGACCTGGCTGGAGGTCACGGTCGAGCCTTCGGCGAACTTGATTTCCTTCAGCACGCCGTCGACCGGCGACGGCACTTCCAGGACGACCTTGTCGGTTTCCAGGTCAAGCAGGTTTTCGTCGCGCTTGACGGCGTCGCCCACCTTCTTGTGCCAGGTGGCGATGGTGCCGTCGGCGACGGATTCGGGCAGTACCGGGGCTTTGACTTCGGTGGCCATTGCGGGAGCTTCCTGGTTTGTCTTCTAAATAGGGGGAGGATTATTCAGCGAACGTGTCGTTGAACGGGTTGACCAGCGCGTCGGCGATCAGCTGCTGCTGTTCGCGGACGTGGTCAGCCATGTGACCGGCAGCCGGCGACGCCGAACGTGCGCGACCGGCGTAGTGCAGGTTCTGGCCGTCGGCCAGGCAGAACTGCAGGTGGTGGCGGATCTGGTACCACGCACCCTGGTTCTGCGGTTCTTCCTGCGTCCACACCACGTCGGTGGCCTTGCCGTACTTCTTCAGCTCGGCAGCCAGCAGCGCACGCGGGAACGGATACAGCTGCTCCACGCGGATGATCGCCACGTCGTCCTGGCCACGCTTGGTCTGGTCTTCCAGCAGGTCGTAGTAGACCTTGCCCGAGCACAGCACCACGCGCTTGACCTTCTTGGCGTCCGCACTGGCGTCGCCGATCAGGTGCTGGAACTCGCCGTTGGCCAGTTCGTCCAGGGTCGACACGGCCAGCTTGTGGCGCAGCAGCGACTTCGGCGACATCACCACCAGCGGCTTGCGGGTGGTCAGGTGCAGCTGGCGGCGCAGCATGTGGAAGGCCTGTGCCGGGGTGGACGGAACCACCACCAGCATGTTCTCCAGTGCACACAGCTGCAGGAAGCGCTCCAGGCGCGCCGAGCTGTGCTCCGGACCTTGCCCTTCATAGCCATGCGGCAGCAGCAGGGTCAGGCCGGAAATGCGGCCCCACTTGGCTTCACCGGCGGCGATGAACTGGTCGATCACCACCTGGGCGCCGTTGGCGAAGTCGCCGAACTGGCCCTCCCAGATGCACAGCGTGTTCGGATCGGTGGTGGAGAAGCCGTACTCGTAGGCCATCACCGCTTCTTCGCTCAGCAGCGAATCGATGACGGTGGCCTTCTCCGGCGAATCCACCAGCTGCCGCAGCGGCATGTAGTAGTTGTCGGTCTTCTGGTCGTGCAGGATCGCGTGGCGGTGGGTGAACGTACCGCGACCGACGTCCTGGCCGACCAGGCGCAGTGCGTGGCCTTCGTCGAGCAGGGTGGCGTAGGCCAGGTTCTCGGCAAAGCCCCAGTCGCCCGGGATCTCGCCGGCGGCCATCTTGCGGCGGTCGTCATAGACCTTGGCCACGCGCGAGTGCAGCTGCACGTCTTCGGGAATGGTGTTGATCAGCTTGGCCAGTTCGACCAGCTTGTTCTTCTCGACCTTGGTCGAGACCGGGTCGGACAGCTTGCCTTCCAGCAGCTTCGGCCAATCGACGAACAGCGGGCTGGTCGGCGGGGTCTTCTCGACCTTGGCCAGCTCGGTGGTCACCTCACCGGCATCGAGCTTCTCGCGGTAGGCATCGACCATCGCCTTGCCGGCACCGGCAGCGATCACGCCTGCCTTTTCCAGCTGCTCGGCGTACATCTCGCGGGTGGTCGGGTGCTTGCGGATCACCTGGTACATCAGCGGCTGGGTGATCGCCGGCTCGTCGGCCTCGTTGTGGCCCCAACGGCGGTAGCACATCAGGTCGATGACCACGTCCTTGGCGAACTTCTGGCGGAACTCGAAGGCCAGCTGCGCGGCGAACACCACCGCTTCCGGATCATCGCCGTTCACGTGCAGCACCGGGGCGGCGATCATCTTCGCCACGTCGGTGGCGTAGCGCGTGGAGCGCGTGTCCAGCGGGTTGGAGGTGGTGAAGCCGACCTGGTTGTTGACCACGATGTGCACGGTGCCGCCGACGGCGAAGCCGCGGGCCTGCGACATCTGGAACAGCTCCATGACCACGCCCTGGCCCGAGAAGGCCGCATCGCCGTGGATCAGGATCGGCATGACCTGCTTGCGTGCGGTGTCCTTGCGGCGCTCCTGGCGCGAACGCACGGAACCGGCCACGACCGGGTCGGCGATTTCCAGGTGCGACGGGTTGAACGCCAGCGCCAGGTGCACCGGGCCGCCGTCGGTAGCCACGTCGGCCGAGAAGCCCATGTGGTACTTCACGTCGCCGGCAGAAGCGTGCTCGTCGTGCTCGAACTTGCCTTCGAACTCGTCGAACAGCTTGCGCGGGTTCTTGCCGAGGGTGTTGACCAGCACGTTCAGGCGGCCGCGGTGGGCCATGCCGATCACCACGTCCTTGACGCCATCCTTGCCGGCGTTGCGGATGATGGTGTCCATCATCGGGATCAGCGAGTCGCCGCCTTCCAGCGAGAAGCGCTTCTGGCCGACGTACTTGGTGTGCAGGTAGCGCTCCAGGCCTTCGGCCGCGGTCAGGC
Source organism: Stenotrophomonas sp. YJH_SMC_91 (assembly GCF_059368495.1). Classification (NCBI taxonomy): domain Bacteria; kingdom Pseudomonadati; phylum Pseudomonadota; class Gammaproteobacteria; order Lysobacterales; family Lysobacteraceae; genus Stenotrophomonas; species Stenotrophomonas sp. YJH_SMC_91. The sequence continues at coordinate 808,391 of NZ_JCAFRT010000001.1, forward strand.
GCTCCAGGGTGCGGCGCTGGGTGTCAGCGTCCAGCTGGTAGTTGCCGCCGGCTGCTTCCAGCTTCTTGTAGATCCACTGGCGCTGCTCGACCTCGGAGATGTGCATGAACTCCGCACCGATCGAGCCGGTGTAGGTCGCCTTCAGGCGTGCCAGCAGGTCGCGCAGCTTCATGCGCGGCTGGCCACCGACGCCGCCGGTGCTGAACTCGCTGTTGAGGTCGGCATCGGACAGGCTGTGGAACGGCAGGCCCAGGTCCGGGGTGTTGACCGGCGCGGCCAGGCCCAGCGGATCGAGGCGGGCGTCCAGGTGGCCGCGCGAGCGGTAGGCGGTGATCAGACGACCGACATTACGTTCACGCTCGTCGCCCGCACCGTTGCCGGTGCCGGCCTTCAGCGCTTCCTTGGCCGCGTCCGCAATGTGGGAGATGACGGCCGAGTGCGGAATGTCGCCTGCTTCGCGGCCCTTGAAGCCGTCGAAGTAGGTCTTCCATTTGGGATCGACACTGTCCGGGGAGACCAGGTACTGCTCGTACAGGTCCTCGACATAGGAGGCGTTGCCGCCGGCGAGCTGCGAAGATTGCGCAAACTGCTTCAGTTGATTGTCCACGATGGAGGGTGTTGATTCGCTTTGTGGGGTATGGCTTCAGAAGGACCCGGCAGGAAGATGAATAGCCCTGCGCGGGCGCGTTCAAACAGCCAAATTGTACCCCCATCCGGACAGGAAGGGGCACCAGAACGGGCATCCCGGGTCCCCCGGTGCCGCTTCCAGACAGGTTGAGTGGGCGGTACCCACTCAGATGCCGAGCGCACGCAGTTCGCTGCAATCGCGCGAACGGTCCCAGACCCGCTGCAATTGCTGCTCGAACGGCTGCGAACGTGCAGGCAGCGCGACGCCTGCCTCGCCGTCGAGGCGATGACCGATCAGACGAAAGTAGAAGTCGCCGGCGTCGTTGAGCAGGCAGGCCGAAGCCAACGCACGGTCGATCGGGTCGGTGACCTCGCGGAACTGGATCACGCTGGGCAGGCGCTGGGCCAAGGCCAGCAGCGGTGCCCCGGCAGACGCGATGGCGGCGGCGTCGTGCACGATCACCCGCAGCTGCTTGTCGTGGCGGGCGGTGACGAAGCGGCGCAGGGCGGCCTGTACCGGCGGCGCGTCGAGCAGTCCCGGGTCCAGCTGACGGCTGTGCAGCCACACTTGGCGGCGGGCGCGGTGGACGATGGCCGTGGTGATGGCCACCGCCTGCTCGCGGCTGTCGATGGCACTGGCCGCGCCCAACCGGCGTCGCATCTGCTGGTGGCCGATGCCGGCCTCCTCGAATACCTCGCCTTCCGGCAGGAAGCCCTGGCGGGCATAGAAATCGCGGGCGGGCAGCTGGGCGTGCAGGTGCAGCTCGGCCAGGCCGAGCCTGCGCCCGGCCTCGACCAGTGCCTCCAGCAGGGCCTCACCGACCCCGTGGCTGCGATGGCTGGCCAGCACCGCCATGCGGCCGATGCGGCCGTCCGGGGCCAGCCGACCGGTGCCGACCGGCTGGTTGTCACTGTCCAGCGCCAGCACATGGGCGCTGAGCGGGTCCAGCGCATCGCGTTCCAGCTCGGCGGCGATGCCCTGTTCCTGCACGAACACGCGTTGGCGCACGTCGTGGATGGCGACGTGGGCGTCGGCGTGGCTGACCTGCTGGACCCGGACCATGGCAGGGCTCAGGCGCGACCGTCGTCGCTGTCGTCTTCGTCGTGATCCTCGAAGTTGACGATGACCTCGATGCCGTCGTCGTGCACGGTCACGGTGTGGACATCGTCGGACACCGCCTCGGCGTCGATCGCGTCGACACGGTCACGGCCTTCAACCACTTCGCCGAGCACCACGGCGTCTTCGCCGTCATCCTCATCTTCAGCGTCATACACCTCGTTCGGATCGATCAGCTGGAACACGCCACCGACCAACAGCTGCTGGACCACCGCGCGGCCCTTGTCGGACAGGCCGCGATAGGCGGCGGCATCGAGCTGCTCGGCGCCGGCCAGGCGCTGCGCGTCCTTCACCGGCAGCGCGAAGTCCTGGCCACTGACGTACAGGCTGGCGCCGCGCTTGGCCCGGCGCCAGGCCAGGCGTGCCCACGGATGACGCTGCAGCAGCAGGCCCGAGGCCAGGGCCTGGACCACTTCCTCCAGTGCCGGTGCGGCCTGGTGAGCCATCACTTCGCCGGCCGCACGGTAGGTGGTGATGAAACGGCCGAACCAGTCGCCCAGCTTGTCCGGATCGTTCATACGGATGGCGTTGAGCGCGGTGATCACCCGCGCCATCGCCACCGTGTCGATCTCGTTCGGGTCGGCCGGCACCTTCAGGTCGGCATCCTGGTAGCGGATGTTCTCGTCGGCATCGGCAATCAGGGTGTCCAGGTAGTCGCTGATCAGTTCGGCCGACGATGGCGCGCGCATGCCGAAGGAGAAGGTCAGGCAGGGGTCTTCGGCGACGCCGTGGTGCGGCACGTTCGGCGGCAGGTAGAGCATGTCGCCCGGCGCCAGCACCCAGTCGTGGGTGGGCTTGAACACCTTCAGCAGCTTCAGCTCCACGTCGGGGCGGAAGCCCAGCGGCGGCTGCCTGCCCTTGATCGATTCGCTGGCATCGATCTGCCAGCGGCGGTGGCCGTGGGCCTGCAGCAGGAATACGTCGTACTGGTCGACATGGGCGCCGACCGAGCCGCCGGTGGCGGCGAAGCTGATCATCACGTCATCCATGCGCCAGCGCGGCAGGAAGCTGAAGTGCTCGATCAGGGCGCGCACGTCCGGGTCCCACTTGTCCACGTCCTGTACCAGCAGGGTCCAGTCATGGTCGGGCAGGGCGGGGAACACGTCTTCCTGGAACGGGCCGGTACGCACGCGCCAGCCGTCCTGGGTCTTGTCGTGCTCGATCAGGCGCGCCAGCACGCCTTCTTCGCAGGCCAGCCCGGCCAGGTCTTCCGGCTGCACCGGGGTCTGGAAGTCGGGGAAGGCGTTGCGGATCAGCAGCGGGCGCTTCTGCCAGAAGTCGCGCAGGAAGGTGGCCGGCGCCATGCCCAGCGGCTGGCCGGGGCGGGCGGTGACTTCGATCAGGGGGGCGGAGGACTTGCGGGCGGCCATGGGGGAATCCTTGCAGCGGAAAGCGGGAGGGGCGGCGCAGCGGGCCGCCTGAGATCTCCATTGTCCGCCGTTCGTGGGGATTGCGCACGTGCGCAGGTTTGTCGCGGGGTGTCCGGCCAACGGCGGAGCCCCTCGTGGCGACATCTGGGTAGGGTCAACTGTTAGTTGTGATCTCTCTGTACGTTGTTCATCCGGGACATCTTTGGAAAATGGTGGTTACCACACCTCTCCAGACCCCAAAGAGCCCGGATGAACCACCATAAAAATGCCCGTTTGACCGTCCATAGTCGAGCACTTC